>NZ_JBVIKO010000073.1:0-1034 GCF_055580905.1 Streptomyces sp. NPDC031497 | reverse complement strand
CGAGCAGCAACCCGCTGCGTGACCCCGCAGACCGACGGCTCCCGCGTATCGCGGGACCGTCCGGTCTGGTCATCTTCGGCGTCACGGGCGACCTCTCCCGCAAGAAGCTCATGCCCGCGGTCTACGACCTCGCCAACCGGGGTCTGCTGCCGCCGGGCTTCTCCCTGGTCGGCTTCGCCCGCCGCGAGTGGGCCAACGAGGACTTCGCCGCCGAGGTCCACGACGCCGTCAAGGAACACGCCCGTACCCCGTTCCGTGAAGAGGTCTGGCAGCAGCTCATCCAGGGGATGCGCTTCGTCCAGGGCACCTTCGACGACGACGACGCCTTCGAGCGGCTCCGCTCCACCATCGAGGAGCTGGACAAGGCGCAGGGCACCGGCGGCAACTTCGCCTTCTACCTGTCCGTCCCGCCGCGCTCCTTCCCGGTCGTCATCCAGCAGCTGAAGAAGCACGGCCTGGCGGACCAGAGCGGCGGCTCCTGGCGGCGCGCGGTCATCGAGAAGCCCTTCGGCCACGACCTGAAGTCGGCCGAGGCGCTCAACAAGGTCGTGCACGAGGTGTTCGAACCGGACCAGGTGTTCCGGATCGACCACTACCTCGGCAAGGAGACCGTCCAGAACATCCTGGCGCTGCGCTTCGCCAACACCATGTTCGAGCCGATCTGGAACCGGTCCTTCGTGGACCACGTCCAGATCACCATGGCCGAGGACATCGGCATCGGCGGCCGCGCCGGCTACTACGACGGCATCGGTGCCGCCCGTGACGTCATCCAGAACCACCTGCTCCAGCTGATGGCCCTGACCGCGATGGAGGAGCCCGCCTCCTTCGACGCGGACGCGCTGGCCGCCGAGAAGGAGAAGGTGCTCGGCGCGGTACGGCTGCCGGACGACCTGGGCAGGCACACCGTGCGCGGCCAGTACGCGGCCGGCTGGCAGGGCGGCGAGAAGGTCATCGGCTACCTCGAAGAGGACGGCATCGACGCCAAGTCGAAGACCGACACCTACGCGGCCGTGAAGCTGGAGATCGACAACCGC
>NZ_JBVIKO010000072.1:0-1190 GCF_055580905.1 Streptomyces sp. NPDC031497 | reverse complement strand
GGCCGAGGCGGCACCCGGCCAGGAGGCCGAAACGGATGAGCCGACCGGCAAGTTCGCTGAACGGGCCCGCGCTCACCACGCTCTCGTCCACGATCTCCTCGCCCGGGGCATGAGTCTGCGGGGCGTTGCCCATCACCTGGGCTGGGGACGGCACACCGTGCAGAGGTACGCCCGCGCCGCCCGCTGGCAGGACATGGTCAAGGGCCGCAAGCGGCAACTCCCCAGCAAACTCGACCCGTTCAAGCCCTACCTGGCCGACCGTTGGGCCGAGGCCGACGGGCACGTGACCATTCTCGGTCTCCACCGGGAGATCACCGCGCGCGGCTTCCGCGGCCACTACTCCACCGTCCGCGACTGGATCCGCCGCGACCTGCCGCAGCAGGAAGGCTTCACGCCCGCCCCACCACCACTGTCGATACGACAGGTGACCGGCTGGCTCACCCGGCATCCCGCCACCCTGACCGAAGAGGAGAAGCTGCGCCGCAAGGCTGTACTCGACCACTGCCCGAAGCTGGCCTCCGCCGCAGAGCTGACCAGCTCGTTCGCGGAGATGCTCACCACCCTCAGCGGCGACCGTCTGCCCGAGTGGATTACCGAGGCCACCGACGCCGACCTGCCCGGCATCAGCAGCTTCGCCGTCGGCCTGAACAGCGACTTCGACGCGGTGACCGCCGGACTGACCGCCGACTGGAACTCCGGCCCGGTCGAAGGAGCAGTCAACCGGATCAAGATGCTCAAGCGGCAGATGTTCGGCCGCGCCGGCTTCGGCCTGCTGCGTAAACGGGTCCTTCTCTCCTGAGGGTGCGGTCAGACCGCGCCCTCCACCAGTCCGAAGCCGTCCGGGAACTCCTCCAGAAACGCTCGCCGCGACGGATCAGACTCCTCGCGGGCCATGGTGGCGAGTAGGCCGAGGAACTCGTCCTGCTGCTCACGCGACAGCTTGCTCACGACGTGAGCGACGCCCTCCAGGACCTTGACGGCGTCGTCTGGATCCATTTGCTCGTCTTCACAGCCTTCGACGAACCAGAGGACATCGACCAGAGCCTCGGCCAGAGCTCGCGTCAAGGAGGGGTACGCACCAGGCATCGAGACGATCTCCCAGCAAGTCGGCGAACAGAGTCCCGTCATCTCAACACATGCCGCTGACATCACGGTCAGCAACCGGGTCACGGAACTTGTGCCAGACCCCA
>NZ_JBVIKO010000071.1:0-1489 GCF_055580905.1 Streptomyces sp. NPDC031497 | reverse complement strand
GGTGCGGGTGCTGTGGGTGTGGTGAATGGGGTGCCGGTGGAGGGGGATCGGCTTTTCCGGCCGGTGGGTGAGTTGTTGTCGGGTGTGTCGTGGTCGGGTGTGCCGGTGGTGGGTGGGGTGGGTCGTGTGCCGGTGGTGGGTGGGGTGGGGTCGGTGCCGGTGGGGGTTGTTCGGGGTGGGGGTGTGGGTGTGTTGGAGGGGTTGGGTGTGCGGGTGGGGTTGCCGGGTGATGTGGTGGCGTCGCATGTGGGGTTGGTGGGGGATGCGGTGGTGCGGGGGGATCGGGTGGGGGTGGGGCGTGCGTTGGAGGGGTTCAGGGAGGCTGTGTTTCGGCAGGATTTGGTGAATCGGTTTGAGGCGTTTCGGGAGCATGTTTCGGTTGTGGAGTTTGGGTTGGATGGGTTGGGGGTTGATCGTGGTGTGTGGGAGGGGCGGGTTGCGGGGGTGGAGGAGGCGTATGTGTCGGGTGATGGGGGGGTGTTGCATGAGCGGTTGAGGGAGTACACGGCTTTTGCTGCGTCCCTTCCCGCCACCACCACCGCCACGGGTGCGGGTGCGGGTGCAGGTGCGGCCGCGGGTGTGGGTGTGGGTGGGTCGTTGGTGGGGGGCCGGCGGGAGGAGTCTGCTGCGGGTTCTGGTCCGGTGGTGGAGCCTGCGGCCGGGTCGGGTGTGGTGCGGGAGGAGTCTGTGGCCGGGTCGGGTCCGCTGGCTTCGGAGTCTGCGGTGGCCACGACCACGACCACGGCCACGGCCACGGCCACGGCCACGGCCACGGCCGCGGGTGCGGGTGCGGGTGTGGGTGGGGGTGGGTCGTTGGTGGGGGGCCGGCGGGAGGAGTCTGCTGCGGGTTCTGGTCCGGTGGTGGAGCCTGCTGCGGGTTCTGGTCGGGTGCGGGAGGAGTCTGCGGCCGCGTCGGGTCCGCTGGCTTCTGAGCCTGCGGCTGGGTCGGGTTCGGTGTCTTCGGGGTTGGTGATGGAGTCCGGTCCGGTGCGGGAGGAGTCTGCGGGCGGGTCGGGTCCGCTGGCTTCTGAGCCTGCGGCGGCCACGGGTGCAGGCGCGGGTGTGGGTGTGGGTGGGTCGTTGGTGGGGGGCCGGCGGGTGGAGTCCGCTGCGGGTTCCGGTCCGGTGCGGGAGGAGTCTGCGGGCGGGTCGGGTCCGCTGGCTTCTGAGTCTGTGGCTGGGTCGGGTGTGGTGCGGGAGGTGTTGGGGGGTGGTTCTGGGTCGGTGGTTGGGGATTTGGTGCGTGTGCAGGGTGAGTCGGATCGGTTGCGTGCTGTGGTGGCGGGGGTGTCGGTGGATGGTGTGATGTCGGGGGTGTCGGTTGGTGGTGGTGTGGGGTCGGGGGATGGTGTGGGGGCTGGGGCTGGGGCTGGGGCTGGGGCTGGTGCTGGGGCTGTGGGTGGTGTGGTGTCGGTGGGTTCTGTTGGGCGGGTGGGGTTGGGTGGGGTTGGGGATGGTGTGGGTGGTGTGTCGGGTTTCGGGGAGCGGT
>NZ_JBVIKO010000070.1:0-1524 GCF_055580905.1 Streptomyces sp. NPDC031497 | reverse complement strand
AGCGCACGTCTCCCCCCCCCCCCTCTCCCCCCCCCCCCCCCCCTCCCCCCCCCACCCCCCCCCCCCCCCCCCCCCCGCGGCCGGATGGTCAGGTTCGTGCGGTAGTACATTGCGACCAGAAGCTCCCGCTCGGCCAGCGGCAGCGACGACGGCTGGCCCCGCAACGTGCCGGTCCTGCTCCGCTCCAGCACCACCTTCAACAGACCCGCAAACTGCGTCACCCACAGCCTCGTGAACGTCTCCGCCCACACGCGGTGAGTCCTCAACACCCAGCCCATGCAGGGGATATACTGGGATTAAAGTATTATACGGTACCATTCAGGCTCATTTCGGATCATCGGGCGGACCACTCTCTCGCGGCGGGTGGCATGCCTCGCCACTGCTGAGGCGGTTGATGCACCGATTGACGGTGTTGCGCAGCTTGTAGGTCTCGCGGTTGAAGGCCAGGGGTCCGCTGCGTCGCAGTGGGTGACCGCGCTGGTCCGTAGGGATGGGGATCACCGTGCGGATGCCGCACCGACATAGGTGGTCGCGGATCGTCCGGGAGGAATTCGCCTTGTCTGTCGGGACCGTGTCCGGCCTGGTGCGCGGCCGGCCACGTGGTTGGGGGACACGCAGGCGGGCCATCGCATAGGTGAGGGCGGGAGGCCGGAGCTCCCATTTTCCCGGGCCCCGACAGCCCGCCGATGGGCTCACGCGATGGTGGAATCCACCGACACAGCCCAGTCAAGGTTCATGTCGGTATCGGCCTGGTCACCAGCGCGGTAGAGACGCTGTCCCCGATGCCGTCACAGCCCATATCCGCAACCGTACTTCTCGGGCAGGCAAGGCCATCGCGTTGACCACCTCCTCCAAGAGTCACCACCTTTCGGCATACGGTCTGGGTGCAACCGCCCGATCCACGTCCACCGCACGCCCCTCAACGACACACCCTGAGCAGCGATCTGATGATCCAAACGCAACGGCCCAGATCGTTCCGAACAGCGTGAAGCGAGCTAGGTGAGCAACTGCCCTAGGCAAGAGCTCAGTTGGCTCGCAAGCGAGTACCGCTCCTGTCTATCGACTGTGGTCACGACACACCAGTGACGCCCATTTGTCACTGTGCAAGGTCTGGTAGCACTTGGGTGGCGCAGGTATCCTCTGACTCGCTGCGCGACCCTAGGCGAACACGTATCTACCGGTCGACGTCAGCGACGCGGTCACTGGTTACTGAAAGACACATACTTATCGGCAATCAGTAGCTACTCACATCGATTGTTCATCGCCGTCTGAACCAACGTTCACCGTCGCCGACCATCGTCGGCAGGGAACGTGGGCAAGGCCATGAATCCGTGGTGTGACCTCCACATATGTGGGCTAGCGGTGCAGCTCGCACAGGTGCGTCAGCCGACGCACCCCAAGTGCGCGTTGGCTCTCCACGGCAGCGGACGGGTAGGTGGGTTTATGCGTTTGGATCCGGATTCGTCGTTGGGTAGGGCGTTTGCTGTTTTGACGGGTATGGAGTGGCCGGATGTTGATGAGGGT
>NZ_JBVIKO010000069.1:0-1888 GCF_055580905.1 Streptomyces sp. NPDC031497 | reverse complement strand
CGCGCGGTCTGCTCCGCAGACACGACGCGGCGTCGCTACGCAACGCTTCCCGGCGCTGCGCGCCGGAGGCCTCCGGGCTCCGCCCGGAGGGGCCAGGCACTCCGTGCCTGGCCCCTGCCGGACCAACGCTCCGCGTTGGTCCGGGGCTTGACAGCTCCGCAGTCAGGAAAAGCGGCAGCAGTAGGGGGAGGGTGCCGGATCCAGCACCCTTGACCGATACTGACGGACTGTCAGCATCGGTCTGTGCGTCAAAAAATGACAACCGGATAGGTTCTAAGGTGAGTCCCTGCATACCTTCGCTCTGCCTCAGGCAGCCGAATATTCCGCTCCGCTCGTTTTGCGCGTCCCCGCGCGAACTGCGAAAAGACGGCGGCGAGTATTGCGTGCCTCCGGCGTGCGATGAGAGGGGTGAATTCGGCGGTGAGGATGGGGGGTTGAGTGGGGGGGTTGGGTGGGGAGTTGTCGGGGGGTGGTGGTGTGCCTCCGGCAGGGGCGAACGGGCAGGCTTTGTGCGTCATTTCCGGGGCGGGATGAATTCTGGAATGAGCGGCTACACCTGGCGCCGAATGCGGGCGCGGGAAAACGAGAGTGACAGACCGTCAGAAACCCAAACTCCCCCGGACACGGAGCAGGGTCCAGCCTCCGGCCGGACCAAGGACCGCAGGAGACAGACGACAGACGCGGAGCACGGGCACCACAGACCGCTCGGAGACAGGCACGGGACACACTAGAGGCCCGCACCCCGGCTCCACCCCCACAGCGGCCCCCACGGCCGCCACACCACCGCGCGGCGCCCCCAGGCGACGCGCAACACCAACCCCCCACCCCCAAGCCCCCGACGCCCGCCACACCCCCCGCAACCCCGCCCCCTTCTCTCTTCTCTTGGTCGGGCGGGGGGGAGTGGCAGCAGAGGGGGATGTCAGCACCCCAACCACGTCAGGGTGCAGGGTGTGACCTGCGCTCCCGCGCCATGGCGCCTTCGGGGGGTGCGCCAGATTGCGCGCCTGATTATGCGTCAGGTAGTGCGCCAGATTCGGCGCCAGATTGTGACCCGCAAGGGTTGCGGAGACCCTCTATAGTATCTAGTATCGAACTCATGGGGCCGCCCCGGGTGACGCCGGAGCGGACACGCCGAACAACACACGAAGGGACCTGGCCATGGAGGTCACGTCAGCGGTACGGCTGGTCAACCAGCTCAAGTACAAGCCCGGTTGGATGATCGAGGCTGAAGACAACACGAAGCGGTTTGAGGGAACCGTGACCGTGAAGTTCGTGTTTCCGGCCTACCACTCCGAGCGGAATTTCGCGGAGGAGGGTTACCCGCGCTTCACCGAAGGGTCGTGGGCCGAATTCCGCATCGTGGTCGCCGACTGCGACGACGTCGAACTGTACCGCCGAGTTCTCGGCAAGATCATGGAAATAGAACTGCACGAGGCCCGCGAATTCCTACGCGTGACCCCGACTTTCTGGGCCCCGTTCCACCCGCATCGAGTCGACGGAATGAAGCGCTGGGGCGACCCTGAGGGCGACCTCAGTTACGGCATCGTGTAACCGCGCTTAGCCGTCCCTGGGAAAGCGCCCATTTGCTTTCCCAGGGACGGCAGCCCCGAGCCACTCCGAAGACTCATCCGTGAGGGGAAGCTATGAGCTTCAAGGTAATCGTCCTGCTTATAGCAGTAGTCGCGTGCTACGCGTACCAAAAGGGCCGCGCCCGAGGTGAGCGAGAGAACGTGGCAAAGGCAGTCGCTCGCTTCTTCGAGAGGAAGTGAGCGTGTGGTGGGGGGGGGGGGGGGGGCCCCCCCCCCCCCCCCCCCGGGACCGGGGGCCTGGGGCGGGGGGCCGTCGGCCCCCCCGCCCCCAACAATGGGGGGGGGGCAGAACCCTCCCC
>NZ_JBVIKO010000068.1:0-2555 GCF_055580905.1 Streptomyces sp. NPDC031497 | reverse complement strand
TTGGTGTCGGATGCTGTTGGTAGCAGTGTTTCGGTGGTGCGTTGGTTGAAGCGGAATGTGGGTGATGTGGGTGTGTTGGTGGGGAATCCGGTGGTGGCGGGGGTGATGGGGAGGCGGGGGCAGGTTTTCTCGAGTGAGGGTTTGGTGGAGCGGTTTTTGCGGTCGGGGTTGGTGGCTGAGTTGGAGTCGCGTGCTGGGTTGGCGGAGGTGGTGCTGGGTGATGGGCAGGTGCTGGAGACGGTGCTTGCGAATTCTGGGATGGTGGCTGCGCTGGAGGCTGAGCCGCGGGTGCGGGAGTTGCTGGAGCGTCGTCCGGAGTTGCATGAGTTGTTGCGTTCCTGGCGGGTGGGTCCTGATCTTCTGGCGGGTTCTGGGGAGTTGCGTGATGCGCTTCGTGTGGTGCCGGGTCTGGCTGGGGCGTTGGTGCGTGAGGTGCGTGGGGTGGGGGATCGGCGGCTTCTTGGGGAGGTGGTGCGGGCTCCGTGGGTTGTTGGTGTTCTGACGCGGAATCGGGGGTTGGTGGGGCATGCGAGTGAGAACACGGTGTTGTGGCGTGCTGTGGTGGGGAGTAAGTCGCTGGCTGATGCGCTGACGCCTTCGTTGCGGTGGCGGCTTAATGGGCTGTTTGATTTCCTGGGTTCGCAGTCCGAGGGGTTTGTGGGTTTCTTCGTGGCGACCGCGCGGTTGGCGGAGTTGGCGGTGGAGCACGGTTCTGTGCTGGCGGATCAGTTGCGTGTGCTCAGGCGGCAGCGGCCGGAGGTGTTCGAGGAGCCGGCGCGGTGGCAGGAGCTGGTGGGTCTGGTCGAGGAGGCTGTGGTGGATGGCAGTGCCTCGGTGGGGGTCGGGCAGGGGCAGGGTTCTGCTGCTGTGGTGGCGAAGGGGCCGGTGAAGTCGTCGGGGAAGAGGCAGCCGGTGCGTTCTGGTGGGAAGGGGGCTGTGGGGCAGGAGCCGGCGGGGGCTGTGGCGCCGGTGCGGTCTGTGTCCGATCCGGCGCAGGTCTGGGCTGATCAGTTGCTGTCGGCGCCGTCGGCTGCGGCTTTGTTGTTGAGTCCTGAAAAGGCCGGTTTGCTTAGTGGTATGGCGGAGGACAGGCCGTTGCTGGCTTTGATGCTTTCCTCGGAGGTTGTTGCGGAGGGTGTCGGGGTGGAACCTTCGAAGTGGCGGGAGTGGAGTTTTGAGGGGTTCCTCACCGCGGGTGAGGGGAGGCTGGATTCGGAGGATTTCGAAGCGGTTTTCCAGGACTATCTGGATGAATTGGCGCTTGTGCTGGAATCTGAGCATCGTGAGCGGGTGCGGGCGGAGTCTTGGGCGGTGTGGCAGTCCGTGCGGGAGGAACGCAGGCAAGCGGCTGCTGTGGCGGCGGAGACGGTGACGGCCCGTTTGGCGAGGCTGCGTGCTCATGATTACAGCACGTGGGAGTTGGGTGAGGATCTTCTTTATGCGTCCGGCAGGGTGGAGCGCGATGTTCGTTCCGAGGACGAGTTGGTGTTGCGGAGGCTTTTGGCGGAGCAGTTTGCGGGTTCGCGTGAGGCCCGGCAGGCGCATGTGCTGAACCGCAGTGCGCACGTTCATCTGACCAGAGGGTCTCGTGGTGCGTCGTATGCGCCGGTGATTATGGCGGATGGCCGGGTGGCGGTTTTCGTGTTCGCGGTCGCGGACTCGCGGAATGATAAGAACGAGTATGTGTGGGGCAGTGGTGTGGCCACTGCCGGGCCGCTTGATGCGGACGTTGAATTCAATCATCCGCATATGGTCACTTCTCGGAGAATGCTTGAGGAGGCGAGGTCTCTTCAGGGCGGTTCTTCGGCTGTCGAGGGCAAGGGCAAGGGGAAGGGCAAGACGAAGAAGGGGAAGGGGAAGAGCGAGGAGGCTGTTCGTCAGTCGGAGCCGGGGGCTGTCAGTACTGGTTCTGGTCGGAACCGGGGGCAGTGGGCCGGTGATCCTGGGCTGTCGAGGCTGGCGGGGTATCTCGCCGAGTATCACGCTGCTGTGGGTGAGGCCCAGGCGTCTGCGGTGAATGCCCGTCAGGGTGTCCAGGCGAAGGCGAGGGTGGACAAGGCCCGTCAGCAGCTGCAGCGTCTTGGTCTTTCGGCCGGCGAGGCTTCCGGGGCGCAGGTTCAGGTCAGGATGGCCGATCTCGGTGAGTCTTTCGGTGCGGGTGTCGCGCGGCTGGCCACGGACCTCTTCCTTGAGGGCCGGGTCGATATGGCGCAGAGGCTGAGCAGGGCTGCCGCCACGCGTGACGGCGTGTCGTCTGTTGCCGGTGGTGATGGTCTGGCTGCTGCGGTGCGTGAGGATTATCCGGTGGTGTTTGAGGGGGTGGAGTCGTGGGCGATCGGGGAGGGATTGCGGCTTTATCAGGAGGGTGTGCAGCCGGTTGTGCTGGTGGGTGATGACCCGGAGACCCGTGGGCTGCGGGAGCAGCGTGCGGGTGATGTCGCTGCGGTTGCGTGGGCGGTGCAGGGGGGTGTTGACGGGGCGGCTGATGCGGTGGTTGCGGGGTTGAGGGCTGGGTCGGGGGGCGAGGTCCGTGGTGTGCTGCCCGGTGGTATGCC
>NZ_JBVIKO010000067.1:0-2598 GCF_055580905.1 Streptomyces sp. NPDC031497 | reverse complement strand
ACCACCGGATTCCCCACCAACACACCCACATCACCCACATTCCGCTTCAACCAACGCACCACCGAAACACTGCTACCAACAGCATCCGACACCAAAATTCTCAGCGATCTGGGTTCCACATTAACCAAGGCGAGAACCAAGGCTTGCGCGTCCGAGTACACCATTTCTTGCGCAACCTGGTCGTTCGCGTTGAAGGAGCGGGTGAGATTTTCACTGCTCCGCACCACCGTGTCGCGGTTCACGTCCTCGAGCATCACCACCCACATGGGCCTGTTGAGATAAAGAGAAGCAAGTTCCCGGTTATTGATCATCGCAGTCGCCCAGTGCGGGTACATCGGGATCAGTCGTCCGATGTTGTGGTCATTGATCACAAGTCGGTAGAGCGAGTCATTTCCCCGCACTGCCGCAACAAGATCAGGCTCCAATGTGAACGCGTTCAGAAGTTCGGAATCACGGCTCAAAACCGATTCCAAAAGTGCTGGACGCTCACTCAGCAAGACAGCCAGACCATCCAGAGAATAAATCAACGCGCCCAGCGCAACGCTCTTTCGGACAGCTGCGAGCAGATCTGCGTTCGCACGAACCAGCTTATCTACCTCCAGAAGTCGTGCGACTTCCTCCTCATCCCCGTCGACGGCCGCAGAAAGCGCACCCCTGACCGCATCAGGTTCCTTGTGCCATATTCGACCGATCAACACATCCCGGTCGTTTATCGAGACACCTTCCGGAGAAATATTCGGGTTACCGGTGAAACGCCCATCGGATACGGCATCCACCAGCTTGGTGACCCACTGCCTGCTGGTCTTCTTCGCCTTCTTGAGGGCGGCCACCGCGTCCAGCTCGGCCCTGAAATCTTCCTTCTCCAGAGCTCCCACAAAACCAGGACGCGCAATCGCCTCAGCAAGAGCCGCGGGAGCCGAGGCCAACAGACCCAAATACTGCCTGTTTTCAGGAGCGTCCAACGCCTCAAGCAGCTTCTTGTTGGCGAAGAAAGCCCTCCAGTGATGAGGAGGAAGATCAATGGACTTCCTCGAGGCAAGCTCCTTCAGCAGACTCTCATGAGGCTCGAGATTGGCGTACGAATCATCGGTGAGAGCAGCAAGCATCTCCCCACCTTCCCCGGACAGCCGATAAAGCGCACTGTCGCCGAGCAGCATGACGTCGAGAAATTCAGTAAGGTCGTCCGCCCCGACCACGGCGTTCAGATAGCCATTATTGAGGGTGTACACAATAGGTCGCTCGTCGGTTGGGCGTTCGGTCCAGAGCCGCACGAGCTGCCGCACATTGGCGCCCGTCTCGATATGCACGTAAAGCTGGCCGATCGTAACGCTTTCATTCAGCATTTCCGAGGCATCGGTATCCGTGTACAACACCTCGGCAAGTCGACGGCGCCGGTCGATGTTAGGAGCCGTGTTCAGTTGTTTGTCTGCTGTCAGCCAGTAGCCGAAGTAGGGGAATCGCAGTGCTGCCGACAGCAGTCCAGGAGCGAGCAGCGGCGATCCCTCACGAACAAACGGGCGGACCGGAGCGCCTCGCCCGGTAAGCAGCCAGCGGAACTGGTCAGGCCGCTGAAGCACATCCGAGTGACCGGCCAGCACAGCCATCAACTCCGGGTCTGCCACCAGCGTCCGCGTGAGGTGGCTCTCGCGCTTGAGAAGCACGTCAAGAGCCGGGTTGGCCGCACGGACCCGGTCGAGCAGCGACGCTTCCGGGCCGAGCACGACGCGGTCGGGCAGCGCGGGAGTCACCGCTTCCCGCAGTGCGTCCTCGAACAGGTCGTCCGCCACACCGTCGAAGCGGTTCGGATCCAGCGCCAGCACATGGGCCACAGCCGGCGTATCAACCGCAGCGAGCAACCACGCCTTCCGGCTCATCAAACGCTCGGCGAAACGAAGGTTGTCCTCCAGGACACTGATCAGCTCCGATGTGCCGGTTGCCAGAATCTCGATCAGTTGCATGTCATCGGCCACTGCATTCAAGAGTGTGGATGTCCCAGTCCACATGCTGACCTGGTTGGAAAACTCCTGGAAGGTCCTCCGCAATTCACGATTTGTGAGCACTTTGACGTAGTCGATGTTATGTACGGGTGCGAGAGCCCAGGCGAGGGCCCACTCCATACTCAGGGATTCCGTGTAAGCGGGCCCGTATTTTTTGTGCACGTGGACTACGGCCGCAGCAAAATCGGGATTCATCGAAATAGCCCACGACATTGGCCCAGGCCCTGCCGTATGCATGATCAGGTCCACTATCCCGTCAAGGGAAGTAATCAGCCGCGGAAAGGAGAGAAGGAAGTAGACGGATTTCGAATCGCTGTTGAGGGCCTCCATGAGCGGGCGCCGCTTGCCCACGACCGTCAAAAGACCCTCTACGGCCTTCGGAAGGGATATAAATTCTTCAAGTCGGACCTTATGGATTTTCGCCATACGCTGCAGTGCCTTAGGGGCATCGGCGAATGCCTCCTGGAGCGTCGGATGCATGTGCAGCAATTTGGCGAATGCCGGAGCGGCGGCTGCCGCCTTGGCCAGGTGCAGGCGTCCGGGCCGCGCAAGCTCCGTGATGGTCGGCACATGCTCCGCCGTCCACGCACCGTCGGCCACC
>NZ_JBVIKO010000066.1:0-3256 GCF_055580905.1 Streptomyces sp. NPDC031497 | reverse complement strand
TACTACGCGGCCGAGCGCGGCCTGGTCGACGACGTCATCGACCCGGCCCAGACCCGCGAGGTGCTCGCCAAGTCGCTGGCGATGCTGCACACCAAACACGCCGACCTGCCCTCCCGCAAACACGGCAATCAGCCACAGTGAAAGGGAACTTGACCGCATCAGCCCAAGGGAGGCAACCCCTGTGGAGAAGCAACCGCCGATGAGCACGACGGTGCGTGTACGGATCGCGCTGGACGTGATCTGCGTGCACTCCTATCTCGGCTACACCCGCTTCACCCGCGCGGCGGACCGGCTGCGCGCCGAGGGCCACCGGGTCCAGGTGGAGTTCCTGCCCTTCGAACTCGCGCCGGGCGCGGGCACCGAAGGGCAGCCCCTGCTCCCCGTACTGGAGCGGATGTTCGGCCCGCAGGCCGTACGGCAGACGCTCCAGTTCGCCGAGCAGGTGGCCGCGGAGGGGCTGGAACTCCACTACGAACGCGCGGTGGCCACCGGCACCTTCGAGGCACACCGGCTCATCGCCCGGGCAGCGCGCCAGGGCAGGGCCGAACAGATGGTGGAGCGTCTCTTCCGCGCCCACTTCACGGACGGACTGCACATCGGCGACCGAGCCACGCTCGCCCGGCTCGCCGAGGAGGTCGGTGTCACGACGAACGACTCCGGCTCGGGGCCGGCGGCATCGGCATCGGCATCGGCATCGGCATCGGAAACGGAAACGGAGCGGCTGCAGGCCGAACTCGACCGCGTGCGCGGGCTCGGCGTCAGCGGTGTGCCGGTGTTCTTCATCGACGGCGCACGGCCCCTGACCGGATCCCAGCCGGAGGCCGCGCTGCTCGCGGCTCTCCGCGAGGCGGCGCCGACCGCCTCGGACACCTGACCTGAGTGTCCGGAACCTCAATTTTGGTATCGACGCACGACAGATCCACGTCAAGCGCGTGCTGACGACTCCCCGGAACTGATTGGCTGAAGTCCACCCCCGGCACGCATCCGTCAATGCGGTGATTTGTCTGCATCCCAGCACAGATAGGGCTCAACATGTTTTCGCGACGCAAGTTTCTGGGCTCCGCGATAGCGGTGGCCGGTGCCACCGCGGGGTTCGCCGCACTGCCCTCCGCTGCCCAGGCCGCCACCCAGGCCGCCCCGGAGGTGATCGTCAGACCGGGCGACGCCCGTTACGCCGAGCTCACGCACCGCGGTTACAACACCCGGTTCGTGGCCACCCCGGACGAGATCTGGCTCGTGCACTCCGCCTCCCAGGTGGAGAAGGCGGTGAACCAGGCCATCGCCAACAACCAGCGCATCACGGTGCGCAGTGGCGGTCACTGCTTCGAGAACCTGGTCGACGCCCCTCAGTTCCGGCTTCTCGTCGACATGTCCGAGATGAAGAGCGTCACCTTCGACCCGGCGCTGAACGCCTTCGCCGTCCAGGCCGGCGCCCAGCTCGGCGACGTCTACAAGGCGCTGTACGAGGGCTGGGGCGTCACGGTCCCGGGCGGCGTGTGCCCGGAGGTCGGCGTCGGGGGCCACGTCTCCGGCGGCGGCTACGGCCCGCTCTCCCGTCGCTTCGGCCTCGTCGTGGACCACCTGTACGCCATCGAGATCGTCGTGGCGGACAGCCGCGGCAAGGCCTGCACGATCGTCGCCACCCGCGAGGCGAACGACCCGCACCGCGACCTGTGGTGGGCGCACACCGGCGGTGGCGGCGGCGGGTTCGGCATCGTGACGAGGTTCTGGTTCCGTAGCCCGGGTGCCACGGGCAGCCCGTCCTCGCTGCTGCCCAAGCCGCCCGCGCGGATGCGCGAGACCATCGTGACCTGGCCCTGGGCGCAGCTGACCGAGGCCGCCTTCACGCGTCTGGTGATGAACCACGGCGCCTGGCACGCCGCGAACAGCGCTCCGGGATCCCCGTACCAGGTGATGCACAGCTCGCTCCAGCTGCACTCGTCGCTCGCGCAGACGGTCCAGCTGGAGATCCGTATCGATGCCACGCTGCCGAACACCGCCAAGCTCCACGACGACTACATCAGCGCGGTCAACGCGGGCGTCGGGGTGCAGCCGACGATCGACGTCAAGGAAGGCACCTGGCTCGAGATCGCCCTGGAGCCGACCGCCAGCTACGGCGCGTACTCGCGCCAGAAGTCCATGGGCGGCCACCTGCGCAAACCGCTGACGACGACTCAGGTCGGCGCGGTCTACCGCTCGCTGACCGACCCGAACCACAACGGCGTCGGCCTGGTGTACCTGGCGGCGTACGGCTGCCAGATCAACACCCTGTCGTCGTCCGCCAGGGCGATCGCGCAGCGGGACTCCGTCATCAAGCTCTGGTACTCCAACAACTGGTCCGAGCCGGCCGATGACGCGATCGAGGTCGAGTGGCTGCGCACACTCCGCAAGAACGTCCACGGCGCGACCGGCGGCTTCCCGGTGCCCAACGACCAGCAGGACGGCGGCTACATCAACTACCCGGACGTCGACATGCGCGACCCGGCGCAGAACACGTCCGGGGTGCCCTGGTACTCGCTCATCTGGAAGGGCAACTACCCGAGGCTGCAGCAGGTGAAGAACACCTACGACCCCAAGAACGTCTTCCGGCACGGTCTGTCCCTGGACCCTTCCTGACACACCGCTCGGGTGGTCCGTCCTCGCGTCGGAAGCGCACACCCCCCATCTCGACGAGCACCGCGCCGGGCCCGGCCCGAACCCGCTCCCGGCGCGGCACGACAGCCCGGAGGGCTCAATGACCAGCAGTAACCCCGCTGCCACCAACACCGCTCCAAGGCGGCGGGCACTGCCCGCGTGGCAGGCCGTGGCAGGGGCCGCCGTCCTCGCCGCGGTCGTCAATCTGATCGTCCTGTACATCGGGGACGCCGCCGGGGCCTCGCTGGCCCTGAAGCTCAACGGCAAGCCCGACGACATCGGCGCCGGTGACGTGATCTTCATATCGATCGTCGCGCCGGTGATCGGCATCACGTCCATCGTGCTCCTGGCCCGCTGGAAGCCGGTGTTCCTGCGGGTGGGCCAGCTCGTGAGCGGCGCGGTGGCGGTACTCACCGCCATCGGCCCGCTCACCCTGGACACCGACGGCGGCACCGCCGCCACACTGATCACGATGCACCTGTTCGTCGGCTTCGTCGCGGTGGCCGCGCTGGAAGTGATCCGCCGGTCCCGCGTCTGACACAGGGGATTCGCCGGGCGGGGGGGGGGGGGGGGGGGGGGGGGGGGGGGGGGGGGGGGGGCGGGGGGGGGGGGGGGGGGGAAG
>NZ_JBVIKO010000065.1:0-3344 GCF_055580905.1 Streptomyces sp. NPDC031497 | reverse complement strand
GTGCACCGCTCCCGGTACCAAACCGCCGGGTCAACACCCTGCTGTCGTACGACATACCGGGCGCAGGCACGCACGAGCGCGGAACGGTCGCTGAGGAACGGCTCCGCCTGCTCTGCCCGCCCCGCCCGTCTCAGCGCGGTGACGCCGGCCGAACGGGTACGCGGGTTGCGTGCGGACAGCAGTGGAGGCAGCACACCCTCGTAGGCATCCTCATCCCCCAGAGCCGTGAGCGCCGCTGTGGCACACAGGTCCTGGACCACGGTGTCCTGGTCCCCGGCGGCCGCGCGGGCCAGCTCAGCGGGATGGAGCAGTTGGCCCTCGATGGCAAGCCGGTACGCGAACCGCCGGACGATGCGGTCGGGGTCAGCGAAGAGAACAGCGAGCTGCCCGTGGGATGCCTGTCGCAGGATCTGGCCGAGCACATCGACGCCGAAGGCACCTCTGTCGCGGCGGCCGACGCGGAGGATGAGCGGCGCGAGGTCGAGGGCAGAGTCCACGTTCAGGGCCTCGCGCAGCAACTTCCGGGCGTGCTGGCGCACTGGGCCGACCCAGTCGGCGCAGCGGATCACGACCAACGGCAGCAGACCGGGGTATCGGACCGACTGACGCACCGCCTCCTGGCGGATCCTCCCGTCGCGGTGGCAGAGGGCGAGTGCGAGCCGAGACTCGCCGAGCTGAGTCAGGTCGGCGGGCAGTGGGGCTAAGTGCTCCCGCCCCGGCAGGACCTCCGGGCGGTGCCAGGCCACCTCACGCACTGCTGCGTCCAGCGCGAGCCAGTCAGCGGGGTCGGCGACATCAAGCGTGCTGTGAAGCGGCGTACCTCCCGCGAGCCGCGTCGCTGCCGCTGTCCCGTCCTCGGTGTCCTCAAGCATTCCCGCCCCTCCAGCAGTCGTACCAGGTGATCGTAGGGGCGGGGTTCGCGTAGGGCGCGCGAAATATGGCCCGTGATCGCCAAGGGCCGCCGTTCGGCACCCTGCCCACCAGAAGCCGAACGCGGTGACATCGCCCCTGCTTCGCTTGGCCGCTGGTGACAGGTAGCGCGCCGCATCGGTGACAGCCACCATGCTTTGTCCTGCTGAAGGCGCAGGCCAGCCGATGCCGGTGGTGACAACTATCGTGCTTCGGCACAGTGACTGAGCGCTTCAGTTGGCGGATGAGCGGTTGAGTTGGCGAGCTGAGCCTGCGGGTTCACCGGACCGACTCCACCGATGCCCGACCAGCCCACGCACGGCTCGCGAACCGAAGTGCTCAGTCCGTCCGGCAAGCGCCTGGAGGGCCGGTCCCGTATCAGCCGAGTCCGACCAGTTCGGCGATCGTCCCGCCGAGGACCCGATCGCGTACTTCGCCCGGGCTGGTGACCCGTTCCACCAGGGCCCGGGCGAGGACCGGGTCGCCGTAGGGTGCGTCCGAGCCGAACAGGGTCCGGTCCGGGACCTCCTTGATGGCCATCCGGACCGCGAAGACGATGTTGGCCGTGGACAGCTCCAGGTACATGTTCGGAGTGTCCCGCACCAGTTCGAGGGCCTGCATCCAGTGCTGTCCTCCCAACTGGCTGACCACCAGCGGAACGTCGTGGTACCGGCGGGCCAGCGCGGCCAGCGTTGCCAGGTCCTCCGCAGTGGTCGGCGCGGATCCGTGCACGACCACGGGCAGCCGCCCCTGGTCGGCCGCCGCCTGGAGGACCGGTTCGATCAGCGCTGCCCCTCCCGGCGGCGGTGTCAGCTCCCCGATCTCGCGCAGTCCGCGCCCGACCACCTCCTGCTCCACGATCTCGGCTGTCTCCTGCGACCCCAGACCCAGCGGCACCGACAGGAAGCCGATGAACCGGTCCGGCAGCGCGGCAAGCGCGGCGTCCAGTTCCCGCCACGCCCCCCGGTACGCCTCGACCGTGCCGGCCCGGCCTTCGAGCGCCTTCGCCAGGACGGCCATCTCCCGGCGCAGTGCGGCCAGGTCGCAGGCCCGCTCCGGGTGCGGTCGGGTGGCGAACAGGACGGCGCGGTCGACTCCGGCCTCGTTCAGCAGTCCCACGTGCGCCTCGACCGGTTCGTGGACGTGGCTGTGCGCATCGATGATCACTGATTCGTTCCCTCCATCTCGACCGGTCCGGAATTCGGCCGGTCAGGGCACTGTTGCTCCCTGACACCGTTGGAAGGTCAAGCCGAAAGGAACGGATCGGTGCTGATCGGGGAGCTCTCACGCCAAACCGGAGTCAGCGAACGGCTGCTGCGCTACTACGAGCGGACGGAACTGATCCATGCCGAGCGCCGCGCCAACGGCTACCGCGAATACGACGACCAGACGGTGGAGACGGTACGCCGCGTGCGGGCCCTGCTCGCCGTCGGCCTGCCCACCCGCATCATCCGCCAGGTCCTGCCCTGCACCCACGACGCGGCGATGCTGCGCCCCTGCCCCGGAGTCCTCACCAGCCTGCGCGAGCAGTTGGACATCCTCGACCAGCGCGCCGCCGAGCTGGACAACGCCCGCCGCCTGCTGCGCCAGACGATCGCCGCCACCGAGAACACCGAGAACACGGCCGGCCAGGCTCCAACACCGGGCGCCCGAACTCCTTCGCCCCACTGAGTTCTCGCCGGTGCGGACCACAGCCGCCCTCTCGTCCCTTGGGTGAAGAACTCGGGCTCACCTCGTCGAACGCCCAACTCGCCAACTGAAGCGCTCCGTCACACTTGTTGAGCCGAAGCACGACAGTTGTCACAGCCACGGGACGGGCGGGGAAGCTGTTGCTGGCTGCGGGCGCCTTTCGGGTGGCGCCCCCTGCAGGTGAGATGACACCGTCGTTCCTGGGGCGGATCGCGGACGGTTACGGCCTGACGGTGCGGAGTCTGCTGTCGTCGGTTACCGAAGTGGCCGGCCAGCAGGGCGTCGTCGGGGCTCTACGGGGCGGCAGTGAGGTGTTCTTGAACGCCGCGGCCCGGGACCGGGTCACGGCGCTGTGCCGTGTGCCGCAGGCGGGCTAGCGCCGTGCGTTGCCGGCCCGGACACAGGAGGAACCGCTGGACCCCCCCGCCATAACCGGGGTGGGGGGACTGCGGTAGGGGGCAACGCGAAGCATCCGGGGCGTCCGTGGGGGCCGGCACGGGGAGCCTGCGTCGAGATCAACGAACTGGTCGAGCTGATGCGCCGAGGAACGGCGTCATCGATCCACAGCGACTCGACGAGAACTGCGGTCAGAGCCAATTTCAAAGAGCGTCATCAGCAGATCCAGGGATCCTGTACCGCCCAGGGGCACGGCGGGGGGGGGGGGGGGGGGGGGGGGGGGGGGGGGGGGGGGGGGGGGGGGGGGGGGGGGGGGGGGGGGGGGGGGGGGGGGGGGGGGGGGGGGGGGG
>NZ_JBVIKO010000064.1:0-3714 GCF_055580905.1 Streptomyces sp. NPDC031497 | reverse complement strand
TGAAACGATCAGTTAGGACTACAGTGTGATCAAGGGTGAGCTGGGGGATGAGGTGGCGTCATGCAGTTCGTCGTGGTGGAAGGGTCACGGGATCTACCTGCGGGGTTCGACGGCGCCTTTCTGGTGCCGGACAACTGGAACGACTACGGCTTCGTGACGCTGTACAAGTTGCGCATCAAGCGTCGCGGGAGTGTTTCGCAGACCGTTGGCGGTGTCCGGATCGGGCATGTTGAGATGGGGTCAGGTGCCCGTGGTGAGTTCAACGCCACGGAGGATCGGCTGCCACGCCGATTCACAGCTCTTGACGAGGACTTCTTTAGCCTGGGCGTCGATGACCGGTACTACGAGGCGCTCAGCACGCTGACTGATAGCGAGAGAGTCAGCGTGCTGACTGCCCTGCGAGACGTCGCATACGACTACAGCGACGAGGTTGTGGACCGTTTGCGGGATCTGCGTGTCTTCAGAGACTCCCTGATGCGGGACGTCCGCCATCCTCAAGCGGAACTGGAGCGCCTGCACCTCATCGCTCGAGGCCGAGAGCGGGTCGTCACCTTCGAGTGGGACTATACGCCTCCCCGACCTCCCGATGCTGGCCGTGAACCGCCCAAGTTGCAGTTCCGTGCCATCCCGGCGTCACTGCCGCCGAGCAACGTACACGCGCTGATCGGCCGTAACGGAGTGGGCAAGACCAGCATGATGCGTGCGATGGCTGCCGGGGTGGCCTCGGGAAGTATCGAGGTCAGACAGCTCACGACGTCCCGATCGGCCCAGGTCACACCGAACGTGGTGCTGGTGTCCTTCAGCGCCTTCGATGAACTACTTCACCACCCGGACGCTCCTGCGGCGTTCGCGTACATCGGGCTGCGGGACGGCAGTGATCCGCAGCGTCTGAAGACGGGTGAGGACCTGTCCGAGGAATTCGCAAGCAGTCTTGCCACGGCCCGTATCGGTGCCCGGCGCAGCCGCTGGGAACAGATCATGGCTACGCTCCGGTATCCGGAGTCCGGTTTTCTGGACGACTACGAAGGCGACCTCGAAGCGCTGTTGTCCGAGGGATCTGACCGCCGGTTCGAAGCCGCTGCGAAGCAGCTCTTTGAGCCGATGAGCTCTGGCCACAAGATCGCTTTGCTGACCTTGACACGGCTGGTACAGGAAGTGACCGAGCGCACGGTTGTCTTCGTGGACGAGCCCGAAGCCCACCTTCATCCACCCCTGCTCTCGGCGTTCATCCGCGCCCTGTCGGACTTCCTGTCCGACGTCAACGGCATGGCGGTCGTGGCTACGCACTCACCGGTCGTCCTGCAGGAGGTACCGCGGTCGTGCGTCTACACGCTGCGCCGCTACGGCGACGTGGTGAAAGCCGAGCGGCCCCAGATGGAGACATACGGGGAGAACGTCAGCGCACTCACGCACGAGGCATTCGGCCTGGAGTCCGCCGCCACCGGCTTTTACGCCGCCTTGGCCAGGGAGGTTGACGCGGGGCGGAGCTACGAGGACATTCTGGCGGACTTCGAGTCCCTGGGCAGCGAAGCCCGCGGTCTGCTGCGTGTCCTCACCCTCCGCCGGGAGGGAAGCACCTCATGATTCCGATCGACCCTCCGGCCATGACGGTGAAAGACACACTGACGGCCGTCTGCAGACGCCTGCAGGACCCCGTCCTGAAGAAGCGGCTCCTGGCCCGCGAAGCAGACCTGTCCGCAGCCGAGAAGAAGTACACCTACTTCGCCGAGCAGGACCGGCTCTACGCACTTGCCATCTACGAGCGGGACGCCGAGAAGAAGACACCGGACCGTGACGGAGCACATCTGAAGGCCCTCTACAGTACAGGGCTGGTGGGGCGTCGCGACGGGAGAAGGAAGTACGACGAGCTCAAGGCCCGCGCACCGTTCGGGCGCTGCCTCCTGTGCGGCAACAGTGAGATCGGTTCGCTCGATCACCACCTGCCCAAGGAGGCGCTGCCGCTGTACGCAATTTGTCCGGTCAACCTGGTGCCGGCCTGCGGCAAGTGCAACCAGATGAAAGGCGATCGGATCGGCATCACCGCTGGCCAGCGCACTCTGCATCCCTACTACGACCGCCCCGGCGAAACTGGCCGGTATCTCGTTGCGGACATCACGGGCTGGCCCGTGCAGTTCCGCATCCAGGCCTTGCCCAACTGGGACGCTGAGTTCCGTGCCCGCGTGGAGTACCACTTCGACACATTCCAACTGGCTGACCGCTATGCCGAGTTCAGCGTGTCCGTGGTGACTGCGGACCAGTGGCTGCACCAGCAGATACGAAGCGAAGGAGGCATACCCGCCCTGACCGATCACCTATATGAGGCCGCTAAGCAGCACGCCCGTACACATGGGCCAAACGCCTGGGATACAGCCCTGCGCTACGGGCTAGCCAGCAGTGATTGGTACCTCCATCACGGCGTCGATGAAGCCCCTTAACTGATCGTTTCAGAAGGGTCTGGTGCAGGTTCAGGTGACAGGTTCGGTCACGCGGCCTGGAGGGCCGATTTGGTCATGACGGTCTCGAATTCGACGGGTGTCAGCCGGCCGAGTGCGGCTTGTCGGCGGCGTCGGTGATAGGTCCGCTCGATCCAGGAGACGATCGCGATCCGCAGTTCCTCGCGGGTGGCCCACCTCCGGCGGTCGAGGACGCTCTTTTGCAGCAGGCTGCTGAAGGAGTCCATGGCCGCGTTGTCGCCGGCTGCCCCGACCCTCCCTATCGATCCGACCATGCGGTGCCGGTCCAGGGCCCGGACGAACTTCCGGGACCGGAACTGCGAGCCGCGATCGCTGTGCAGGATGCACCCGTCGACGTGTTCACGTCGGGCCACGGCGTTGTCGAGGGCGGTCACGGCCAGGCGGGACTTCATCCGCGCGTCGATGGAATAGCCCACGATCCTGTTGCTGAACACATCCTTGATCGCGCAGAAATACAGCTTGCCTTCACCGGTGGCGTGTTCGGTGATGTCGGCGAGCCACAGCCGGTTCGGGCCGGTCGCGGTGAAGTTGCGGCTCACGAGATCATTGTGCACCGGCGGGCCGGCCTTCTTGCCCCGGCCACGATTCTTGCCGAACGCGCTCCACCAGCGGTTGTCCCGGCAGATCCGCCACGCGGTTCGGTCCGCCATCCGAGCCCCGGCACCACGCGCTTCATCGGCCAGGAAGCGGTAGCCGAATTCCGAGTCGTCGCGGTGGGCGTCGAACAATGCGTTCGCGCGGTACGACTTCTCCAGTGCGGCGTCGGCAACCGGCTTGTCGAGCCAGCAGTAGTAGGGCTGTCTGGCGAGCTTGAGCACCCGGCACGTCACCGTGACGGGCACCCCGTCCACGGCCAGCTCTTTCACGAGCGGGTAGATCCTTTTCCCGGCAGATGCGCCTGCGACAGATAGGCCGCGGCCCGGCGGAGAACCTCGTTCCCCTGCTCCAGCAGCTTGATCCGCCGCCGAGCTTCCCGCAGCTCGGCGGCCTCCTCGCTGGTCACTCCGGGCTTGGTCCCGTCATCGATGTCCGCGCGACGCATCCATTTCCACAACGTCATCGGGTGAACCCCGAAGTCGGTGGCCACCTGCTCCACCGTCACCCCCGGCCCGTGGTTCCTCGCGACCCGCACGACGTCCTGGCGGAACTCTTCGGGATACGGCTTGGGCACAGCGACATCCTTTCCACCCGCCCCACAGGGCAGGCCAGTTCAGATGTCACCCGATCGTGCAGCAGACCC
>NZ_JBVIKO010000063.1:1638-4824 GCF_055580905.1 Streptomyces sp. NPDC031497 | reverse complement strand
AACACAGTGGACGCGAGCAACTGAGGACAAGCCCTCGGCCTATTAGTACCGGTCACCTCCACACCTCACGGTGCTTCCAGATCCGGCCTATCAACCCAGTCGTCTACTGGGAGCCTTACCCCATCAAGTGGGTGGGAATACTCATCTCGAAGCAGGCTTCCCGCTTAGATGCTTTCAGCGGTTATCCCTCCCGAACGTAGCCAACCAGCCATGCCCTTGGCAGAACAACTGGCACACCAGAGGTTCGTCCGTCCCGGTCCTCTCGTACTAGGGACAGCCCTTCTCAATATTCCTGCGCGCGCAGCGGATAGGGACCGAACTGTCTCACGACGTTCTAAACCCAGCTCGCGTACCGCTTTAATGGGCGAACAGCCCAACCCTTGGGACCGACTCCAGCCCCAGGATGCGACGAGCCGACATCGAGGTGCCAAACCATCCCGTCGATATGGACTCTTGGGGAAGATCAGCCTGTTATCCCCGGGGTACCTTTTATCCGTTGAGCGACGGCGCTTCCACAAGCCACCGCCGGATCACTAGTCCCGACTTTCGTCCCTGCTCGACCCGTCGGTCTCACAGTCAAGCTCCCTTGTGCACTTACACTCAACACCTGATTGCCAACCAGGCTGAGGGAACCTTTGGGCGCCTCCGTTACTCTTTAGGAGGCAACCGCCCCAGTTAAACTACCCATCAGACACTGTCCCCCACCCGGATCACGGGCGCGGGTTAGACATCCAGCACGACCAGACTGGTATTTCAACGACGACTCCCCCTGAACTGGCGTCCAGAGTTCACAGTCTCCCAGCTATCCTACACAAGCCGAACCGAACACCAATATCAAACTGTAGTAAAGGTCCCGGGGTCTTTCCGTCCTGCTGCGCGAAACGAGCATCTTTACTCGTAGTGCAATTTCACCGGGCCTATGGTTGAGACAGTCGAGAAGTCGTTACGCCATTCGTGCAGGTCGGAACTTACCCGACAAGGAATTTCGCTACCTTAGGATGGTTATAGTTACCACCGCCGTTTACTGGCGCTTAAGTTCTCAGCTTCGCCACACCGAAATGTGACTAACCGGTCCCCTTAACGTTCCAGCACCGGGCAGGCGTCAGTCCGTATACATCGCCTTACGGCTTCGCACGGACCTGTGTTTTTAGTAAACAGTCGCTTCTCGCTGGTCTCTGCGGCCACCCCCAGCTCAGGAAGTAAATTCCGTCACCAGGACTGGCCCCCCTTCTCCCGAAGTTACGGGGGCATTTTGCCGAGTTCCTTAACCATAGTTCACCCGAACGCCTCGGTATTCTCTACCTGACCACCTGAGTCGGTTTAGGGTACGGGCCGCCATGAAACTCGCTAGAGGCTTTTCTCGACAGCATAGGATCATCCACTTCACCACAATCGGCTCGGCATCAGGTCTCAGACTATTGCCAGGCGGATTTACCTACCTGACGTCCTACACCCTTACCCCGGGACAACCACCGCCCGGGATGGACTACCTTCCTGCGTCACCCCATCACTCACCTACTACAAGTCTGGTTCGTCGGCTCCACCACTTTCCATTCCCCGAAGGGTCCGGAACGGCTTCACGGACTAAGCATCGCCTGGTTCGATGTTTGACGCTTCACAGCGGGTACCGGAATATCAACCGGTTATCCATCGACTACGCCTGTCGGCCTCGCCTTAGGTCCCGACTTACCCTGGGCAGATCAGCTTGACCCAGGAACCCTTAGTCAATCGGCGCACACGTTTCCCACGTGTGAATCGCTACTCATGCCTGCATTCTCACTCGTCAACCGTCCACAACTCGCTTACGCGGCTGCTTCACCCGGCAGACGACGCTCCCCTACCCATCACAGCCTCCGTTGGGAGTATTGCTGCAATGACACGACTTCGGCGGTACGCTTGAGCCCCGCTACATTGTCGGCGCGGAATCACTAGACCAGTGAGCTATTACGCACTCTTTCAAGGGTGGCTGCTTCTAAGCCAACCTCCTGGTTGTCTGTGCGACTCCACATCCTTTCCCACTTAGCGTACGCTTAGGGGCCTTAGTCGATGCTCTGGGCTGTTTCCCTCTCGACCATGGAGCTTATCCCCCACAGTCTCACTGCCGCGCTCTCACTTACCGGCATTCGGAGTTTGGCTAAGGTCAGTAACCCGGTAGGGCCCATCGCCTATCCAGTGCTCTACCTCCGGCAAGAAACACACGACGCTGCACCTAAATGCATTTCGGGGAGAACCAGCTATCACGGAGTTTGATTGGCCTTTCACCCCTAACCACAGGTCATCCCCCAGGTTTTCAACCCTGGTGGGTTCGGTCCTCCACGAAGTCTTACCTCCGCTTCAACCTGCCCATGGCTAGATCACTCCGCTTCGGGTCTTGAGCGCGCTACTAAAACGCCCTATTCGGACTCGCTTTCGCTACGGCTACCCCACACGGGTTAACCTCGCAACACACCGCAAACTCGCAGGCTCATTCTTCAAAAGGCACGCAGTCACACCACAAGGATGCTCCCACGGCTTGTAGGCACACGGTTTCAGGTACTATTTCACTCCGCTCCCGCGGTACTTTTCACCATTCCCTCACGGTACTATCCGCTATCGGTCACCAGGGAATATTTAGGCTTAGCGGGTGGTCCCGCCAGATTCACACGGGATTTCTCGGGCCCCGTGCTACTTGGGTGTCTCTCAAACGAGCCGTCAATGTTTCAGCTACGGGGGTCTTACCCTCTACGCCGGACCTTTCGCATGTCCTTCGCCTACATCAACGGTTTCTGACTCGCCTCACAGCCGGCAGACTGTGAAAGAGAGATCCCACAACCCCGTATACGCAACCCCTGCCGGGTCTCACACGCATACGGTTTGGCCTCATCCGGTTTCGCTCGCCACTACTCCCGGAATCACGGTTGTTTTCTCTTCCTGAGGGTACTGAGATGTTTCACTTCCCCTCGTTCCCTCCACACTGCCTATGTGTTCAGCAGTGGGTGACAGCCCATGACGACTGCCGGGTTTCCCCATTCGGAAACCCCCGGATCAAAGCCTGGTTGACGACTCCCCGGGGACTATCGCGGCCTCCCACGTCCTTCATCGGTTCCTGGTGCCAAGGCATCCACCGTGCGCCCTTAAAAACTTGGCCACAGATGCTCGCGTCCACTGTGCAGTTCTCAAACAACGACCAGCCACCCATCACCCCGC
>NZ_JBVIKO010000062.1:0-7453 GCF_055580905.1 Streptomyces sp. NPDC031497 | reverse complement strand
CCTGTCCCCCCCCCCCCGTGGTGGAGACCCGCACAACTCTTGCCCACCCGAGTGCCGTCACCAGGGGGGGTCGGTGTGTGGCCGTTGCCTCTCCCTGGGGAGAGGCAACGGCCACACACCGACAACTGCTGGCCCTCAGCCGGCTGGACCAGCTCGGGTACTCCTTCGCCTCCATGACCTGGCGGCAGTTCATCTCGCATGTCCGGGACCGGATCACGGCGCGGAAGTGGTTCGTCGTCCGGTTATGGCGGCCCCACTATCTGATGCGGACGTTCGCTCTCCGGGAACTGGCGGAGCCCGAAGGGGCAGGCACACCGGTTGTTGGAGCCAGCCCGGTGATCCTCCGGGAGGTGATACCGCACATCACTCCCGTCGTTCTCGAACGACTGGAGAACATGTACCTGGGCATCGAGGGGATCGAGCAGATCGACGCCCTCATCAATAAGCGGGGGCTCACGCCCCTGCAGGCAGCGGATCGTTTCCTTTCCGGCCGGCCGGAGTTGCTGCCGCAGCCCCTTCCCGGACGTAACGCGATCTTCGCGTGTGAGCGACAGCCTTCGCACTCATCCATCACAACCCGACCAGGAGAAGTCATGACCACCACCACGATGCGCGCAGTCGCGTACCGCGCGTGCCTGCCCGTCACCGACAGCGCGTGCCTTCTCGACATCGAGGTACCGGTCCCGGAGCCCGGCCCGCGGGATCTTCTGGTGCGTGTGGAAGCCATCGCCGTCAACCCGGTCGACTACAAGGTCCGGCAGCACGACGACCCGGCCGGGGAGGACCGTGTTCTGGGCTGGGACGCCGCCGGTACGGTCATCGCGGTCGGCTCACAGGTGGAGATTTTCAAGCCAGGAGACGAAGTCTTCTACGCGGGGGCCATCGACCGGCCGGGCAGCAACTCCGAGTACCACACGGTGGACGAGCGCCTTGTCGCGCTGAAGCCGACCACTCTCACCTTCACCGAGGCGGCAGCGCTGCCGCTGACTTCACTCACCGCCTGGGAGGGCCTCTTCGAGCGACTCGAACTGCACCACGACCTCCTCGCCGAGACCGGCTCGCTGCTGGTGACGGCGGCCGCGGGCGGTGTCGGGGCCATGGTCAGCCAGCTCGCCCACGCACTCACGGACCTGACGGTGATCGGCACGGCGTCGCGACCGGAGACCGTTGATTTCGCCCGTCGCATGGGCGCTCACTACATCGTGGACCACCACAAGCCGCTCATGCCACAGCTCGCGGAGGTGGCTCCGCACGGGCTCGACCACGTATTCAGCACAGCGGGTACGGACCACAATCTGTCCGCGTACGCCGAGGCTCTCAACCCGTTCGGCCAGGTCGTCGCGATCGACGACTTCGAGGACCTGCCCATAGGCGTACTGAAGCCGAAGAGCATCAGCTTCCACTGGGAGTTCATGTTCACCCGCTCGCTGTTCCAGACACACGACCAGGACCGGCAGCACAAGATTCTCACGCAGGTGGCACGCCTCGTGGACGCGGGAATCCTGGTCAGCACCGCCACCAAGGACCTGGGCCCCATCAACGCGACGAACCTCCGCGAAGCCCACCGCGTGCTCGAGTCGGGCAAGGCCATCGGAAAGATCACACTCACGGGATTCTGACAACGTCTTCCGCTCCGGGGCGCACAGGATTCCAGCGCCCCGGAGCGGACCCACGACGGGGTATGCCCCCCAGCAGCTTGACATCTCAAAGACGACTGGACATATTCATATGCTGAGGCGGTGGTGGCGGCCTCGACCCCACCGGCCCGTTCCCGACACGGCGGGGACTTTCACGCGGAAGGCGCGGCCCGGATGACTCCTGGATACCGCGCCCCGCTGTTCTGCGTGCGCGGGACGGTGTATCAACCGGAGGCAGCCCCCTCGACGGACAACGAAGGAATGACGGTGAAGACGAGCAGGACCCGGCCGCCTCCCTTCATCCGTCGCTCCGCGTCTGCCCCAGGCATTGCCGTCGCGCATGCGCGGGCGTTCCCCCTCGACGGGACACGCCCTTGGGCACCGCTATGGACCGGCGACGGTCGCTCTCCTGCTCCTCCCTCCGCGGGCACACCGGCCGTCCCGCCCGAAACCGTCGAGGAACAGTGAAGATGCCACAGGTGAGCGCTCGGAAGAGGATCGTGGAACACGCAGAGGACGTGTTCCGTCGCAAAGGGTTCAGCGGGGCAAGCGTCCAGGACATCACCCAAGCGGCCGGAGTACCGAAGGGCTCGTTCTACAACCACTTCGGCAGCAAGCAGGACCTCGCGGCCGAAATCGTGGCGCACTACGCCCAAGGCATCGACTTCTCCTGCCTCGGCTCGGACGGTTCCCCGCTGGACCGCCTGCGTCAACACCTCGCCGCCCATATCGAGCGAATCGAAACATTCGGTACGGAATTCGGCTGCCTACTGGGCAACTTCGCATGCGACGGCGTCATGGCGGGTGAGAAGGTCCGCACAGCGGTACGCGAGGCGATGACCTCTTGGGCCTGCTCCCTCAGTACGACGATCGAAGAGGGACAGAGAACGAGCGAGATCACCGCCGAGCAGTCGTCCTCCATCCTCGCTGTCATGCTGCTCGACCTCTTCCAGGGCGCCATACTGCGGGCCAAAGTCGCCGACGACCAGAATTTCCTGGCCGCCGAAATGAACATCGCACTCTCCAGGCTGCGCGCCTGACACTCGCACGTCAGCTCCCAGACCGCGCGCCCCCAACCACTGAGAGGTCCCGCCACGAACTTCACATGTGAGCCCCAGCTTTTGGTAAACCCAACAGCCGGACCAACTCGTTGTGACACGTATTCCTTGAGTACCCTCAGGAGCGCATCCAGGGGCCAGGCACATATGTGCGGCAGCCACGGGACCGGCTCGACGAAGCCCGACCGCGATGCGGATTGCCCGGTAACCGCACGCCCGCCCCGGTCCGGAGGCCGGAACGGCCGGCGGCTGCACAATGAGGAGGATCGGCCGTGGCACGCACGACACTGACCGTGGGACAGGGCGACGGCGGTGACCATCCCACGATCGCATCAGCCCTCTCGCGGGCACGCGCCGGCACGGTCATCCGGGTCCGACCCGGCGTGTACGCCGAAAACCTCACCATTCGCGCACAAGTGACCCTCGTCGCCGAGGGACCACGCGGCTCGGTCGAAATCGCCCCCCGCACCGGCACCGCGATCACACTGGCCGCGGACGCGGTACTGCTGACCGACCTCACGCTACGGGGCGGCGAGGAGGACCTGCCCGTGGTGGACGCGGCCCGCGGGCAAGTGGCACTCGATGGCTGCGAGGTGGTCGGATCCGGCTGGGCGGCGCTACTCAGCCGCGGCACCGGCTCCCTGGCGATGCGCAACTGCCGCGTGACGAATCCCGCGGGCGCGGGCGTGGTGGTGACCTCGGCGATAGACAGCGTGCTCGAGAACTGCACGCTGGAGAACATGGGCACTTCGGCCATCGTCATCAGCGAGGACGGGCGGGTGATCGTCCGGGCCAGCACACTGCACGAGGCCCGGGGCAACGGCATCCTCGCCAACGGCCGGTCCGGCGGGACAGTGGAGAACTGCCGGATCTCCGCGACAGACAGGCCGGCCCTCGCTCTGGAGGGCTCGACCGTTCTCGGCGTCAGCCGGACGACCGTCCATGACTGCGCTCTCGGTGTCTACCTGGCAAGTTCGGCCCGCACCGAGCTGACGGACGTACGCGTGCACGACGCCACGGGCCACGGCTTCGCCGTCGCCAATCGTTCCGAACCGCAGTTGACCCGGTGTGTCAGCGAACGCACCGGAGGCAGCGGGCTGTTCGTGACCGAGCGGTCCCGCGGCAGATATATCGAGTGCGCGTTCACCGACGCTTCCCAGCCGGCCGTGCACATCGGGCAGGCCAGCTCGCCCACCCTGATCGGCACCAGGATCAAGACAGGGAGCGACATCGGTGTCCTGCTCACCGACGACTCCGAGGGCGAATTCGACGGGCTCCAGGTGACCGGTACCCACAGTGCCGGCATCGCCTTGCGCTCCGGAGCACGGCCGCTGCTGCGTGACGTGCGTGTGACGGCACCGCGCGGCACCGGGATCACTGTCGGCGACCGGGGCCGGGGACGATTCGACAACTGCGAGGTACGTGACAGCGCGGGGCCGGCGGTACGCGTGGAAACGGGGGGGCATCCCCAGTTCAGCGGCTGCGGCTTCAACGGCGCGGCGCAGGCAGGCGTGTCCGTGGCACGGGGCGGCACCGCATCTCTGCGCGACTGCGAGGTGAGCGGGAGCGCGGGAGCTGGCGTCGCCGTGGACGACGGAGGCGAGGTCACCATGCTCCGAGTACGCATCACCCGCTCGAAGGCACACGGCGTCCTGGTGACGTCCGGCGGCCGGGCCACCTTGACGGACTGTGTCTCCACCGCAAACACGGGCGACGGCATACGCCTCGACGGGACCGCACCCATCACAGTCGGCGGCTGCACGGTTCACTCCAACCAGGGCGCCGGACTGCGTCATGCCAAGCCCGGCCCGGCGCTGACCGTCGAGCGCCTGGACAGTTCGGAGAACGGTCTGCCCGACTCGTGGCAGAACACCGCACCCGACGCCGACGCCGCATCCACCGAGCGCTCGGGCACGACCGACAGCGGTCCCGAGCCGACCGGCCCCTTCGCGGCGCTGAATTCCCTGGTCGGACTGGCCAATGTCAAAGAGCAGGTCAACATGCTGGTCAGTTTGGGACGGCTGACCCAGCGGCGCGCTCAGCTGGGCATCCCCGCCCCGCCCATGAGCCGTCACCTGGTCTTCGCCGGCCCTCCCGGCACCGGCAAGACCACGGTTGCCCGGCTCTACGGCTCCATCCTCGCCGATCTCGGCATGCTTCCGTCGGGACACCTTGTCGAAGTGTCCCGCTCCGACCTGGTCGCCCAGGTCATCGGCGGCACAGCGATCAAAACCACCGAGGCGTTCCGCAAAGCCCTCGGCGGCGTGCTCTTCATAGACGAGGCCTACACCCTGCTGTCCGACAGCAAGGGATCCGGGGCTGACTTCGGACAAGAGGCGATCGACACGCTGGTAAAACTCATCGAGGACCACCGGGACGAGGCGGTGGTCATCGTCGCCGGGTACTCCAAGGAGATGGAGAACTTCCTCACGGCCAACCCCGGCCTGGCGTCGCGGTTCACCCGCACCATCGAGTTCGACAACTATTCCGTAGACGAACTCGTCACCATCACCGAGGACATGTGCGCCGGGCACAGCTATGTTCTGGATCCGCTGACCCAAGAAGCCCTACGGCACCACTTCTCCGCCATGCGCCGGGACGCGACGTTCGGCAACGGACGTGCCGCTCGCAAGGTGTTCGAGGAAATGGTGGACCGCCAGTCCGTCCGGCTCGCCTCGCTGCCCGACGCCGGGGAAGCCGATCTCACCCTGATGCTGCCGGAGGATGTCGGAGAGGAAGCCGCCGCCATGACCACGTCCGGCGAAGGCCAGCCCGGCGACAGCGACGCACTGGCCAGAATCCAGGCCATGACCGGCCTGGAGGCCGTGAAGCGTGAAGTGAGCGGCATCGTGGACCTGCTGTCCGCCTACCGACAGCGGGCAGCGGTAGGACTTCCCACCCCCCGCATCAGCCACCACCTCATCTTCTCCGGGCCTCCGGGCACCGGCAAGACCACGGTGGCCCGGCTCTACGCAGACTTGCTGCGCTCCTTCGGCATACTCCCCCGCGGACAGCTCGTGGAGGTGGCCAGAGCCGACCTGGTCGGCCGGTACATCGGGCACACCGCTCAGCTCACCACCGAGGCCTTCCAAAGGGCTATCGGGGGTGTGCTGTTCATCGACGAGGCCTACACCCTCACCCCGGAGAACGCACCGCAGGACTTCGGCCGCGAAGCCGTCGACACGCTCCTGAAGCTGATGGAGGACCATCGTGACGAGGCAGTCGTGATCGTCGCCGGCTACCCCGACGAGATGGGCCGCTTCCTTGACTCCAACCCGGGTCTCGCCTCCCGATTCACCAGGCGAGTGGAGTTCGAGAACTACACGACGGAGGAACTGCTCGCGATCGTGGAGGAACAGACGGTCACCGCGGGCTACTCCTGCGCTCCCGAGACATTGGAGGCACTACGCGTCCACCTGGACTCGCTGCCCCGCACACGGTCGTTCGGCAACGCGCGTCTGGCCCGGCAGCTGGTCGAGCAAATGATGACACGCCAGGCAAGCCGCCTCGGCAGCATGGCGGTTCCCGACCTGGACGCCCTCACCAATCTGCTGCCCGAGGATCTGCCCTTCGCGTCGGCATCGGCGAGTAAGACGCCGTCCTAGCCGAGGTGCAATCGGCGGGCCGGGATCACGTGGAGCCGGAGCGCACGGCCCTGTTCTCGTATAGCTGCCGCCAAGTGGCGTGTGGCGCTGAGTAATGACTTGGGGCAGTGGTCGTGCTGCTGGAGGGCGGCGAAGCCGGCGCGGGCCGCGTCGACGGCCTCGGGGTACGGCTGGGTCTTCTCGTGTTCGGCGCGGGCACAGTAGGTGCTGGCGACGGACGGGTTCTGTCCCCTGCGCTTGCCGGTGCGGATGATGAAGGCGGGTTGCATCTGCTCGACGGACTCGCCGAGTGCCTTGTGCCGCAGCACGGTGTGCAGCGTGTCGTCGGTGATGACCGGGGACCGGCCGCCGTACCTGCCCTCGCGGGCTGCGGTGCCGAGCCCCTCCAGGGTCGGCTGCCGGATGTTCTCCCGCTCCGTCTCGGCCATCGCGGCGAAGGTCGAACAGCGGCTTGCCGGGGCCAGTGGGGTCATAGATGCCGGGCAGCGTCCGGCGGGCATCACCAGCACCAGGCCGTGCTCGGTCAGCCGGTCCGCGACCTTGAGAAGCGATCGAGGATCGGCGGGGGTTCGGCGACCCGTTGTCGATCGTGCCTAGAAAAATACCGTTTCTGAGAACCGTACTCAGACGCCCACGGGCGCCCGTCAATACCGCTGACTGCGACACCGGTTCACTGCTCCGTTCCTATCCGGCGGCCAGTCACGCGACGTTCCTTGCTGCGGTGTCCGTTCCTGTCACTCTGGAGATGCCTTCCTGCCCGGAGGTGGCTCCAGCCGGACGCCGTTCGCACCCTCCGGCAAGCGACACACCGGCCGTCGCCTCAATCGAGTGACCAACCTTTGTGCTCGTCAGGCGACTTCTCCAGGGGAAGCTCACACCTGACTCATGGCACGGCCCAGAAGGAGCCCGATAAGCTCGCCCTGGCCGCGCGATTGCTCGAACGTGTGTCTGCTTTCTCGGAGAAGGCTCTGTCACCGTCTTGTGCCGCGTGTGTTACGGGTGAGCATACGTATACATATACGTATGCGGTCAGGTCGTCGCGGGAAGGGTGGTTGGTGTGCGTTTGGATCCGGATTCGTCGTTGGGTAGGGCGTTTGCTGTTTTGACGGGTATGGAGTGGCCGGATGTTGATGAGGGTTTGATGGTGGGGCGG
>NZ_JBVIKO010000061.1:0-7957 GCF_055580905.1 Streptomyces sp. NPDC031497 | reverse complement strand
GGGGGGGGGGGGGGGGGGGGGGGGGGGGGGGGGGGGGGGGGGGGGGGGGGGGTGGAGGGGGGGGGGGGGGGGGGGGGGGGGGGGGAAACCCCCCCCCCCCCCCCCCCCCCCCCCCCGCACCGGCATCAGCGGCAGGGCGTGCGGGGGAGGGGTTTCTACTCGTTCCCGGCTCCCTCAGGGACCATGAGAACCGCGATCTTGCCAGCGTGTGCCAGTGCGTCGCTGACACGGGGATGGAAGAACGCGGCGATTGAACTGCGGTGGTGGGGGCTGACGATCAGGAGGTCGGCTTGGAATTCGGCGGCCGCCGCGGATATCAGTGGCCCCACTTCCTGCGTCAGGCCGTGGGCGAGGTGGCCTTCGGCTTCCACCCCCAGGCTGTGCAGCGCACCGAGGGATTCCGCGAGAATGGTCTTGCCCTCGGCGTCCTCCTCAAGGTTCAGCACGGTGCCCGCTGTCACCGTGGAGGCCACGATGTGCACCACGTGGACCTGGGATCCCATCAGACGTGCCAGACCGCCGGCTGTGGACAGAGCGGCCCGGCGGGCCTCACTCGGATCTATGGCCACCAGGATGCGTTTGAACATGTGATACGTCCCTTTTCTGCAGTGCGGTTTCGGTCGGTCCCGGAGGCCCGCACGGGCGATGTACCTTCCGCCCCCAACTGTGCCGAGCGGCCGAGGCAGTGAGCGCAGGCTCGCCTGCGCCCTGCCGCAAGAGACAAGATCTGTGCGTACGAAGTACAGATTCCGCGCTTCCCCGGTGAGGGATCACGCCATGTCTGAAAATGGCCGGTCGTCTTGTTATGATAGACCCTCCACCATGATGGAAGGTGTACGGAGAGCGCCATCAACCGTGACCAACCGTCCCGTGAGTGTACCGACGAGGGTAGTCAGACGACCGATGCCTGGACGATCGGACTTTCCTAGCGTGAGCCCGGAGCGGCCGGCCCGACGTGTCGGCCGCTCCGGCCACCCTCCTGCATGCCCGGTCAGGTGGTTCATCCGTCCGGGCAGCCGGCACCGAAGGGACCAGTCCGCTTCGGAAGAGGGGAGATGCGCGGTGCCGGAGCGACAGAGTGTCGTCGAAGGCCAGCGGAGTCCGTGGCCCTGTCACCTCGCGCGGCCCGGGCGAGGCTGTCGCTGCGCGGTGTCCCGGCCAAGGCCTTGCATGGCTGTCGCCGAGGCACTCACTGCGCGAGAATCAGGGCAGCAGAGGCGGGCCGACGATCTGGATACCGTGTGTAGCCGCCAGCCGGGTCAGCTCCTGCGGGTCGGGTCCCGGTCCTGCCTCAGGCGTGGCGCTTCCGTCGAAGGGCACGCCGATGTCCGCCACGAAGGCGTCGAACCCCCCGCCCGGCGTGTGCAGCGTCAGGAAACGTGCCGTCGGGGACGTCACGACGAAGCCGTGGGCCAGTCCGCGAGGCAGCAGCGCCAGGGCGCCCGCGCCCACGCTCCGCACCTCATTGCCGACTTCGACCCTCAGAGTGCCGTCGAGGACCAGGAAAGTCTCCTCGTCGTTGTCGTGCAGGTGCAGCGGAGACATGTAACCGCGTTCACCGTTGTGCTCCAGCAGAGCGTAGGCCCCCCCGGTGTCGGTGGCCCGGGCGCGCATCCGCACCAGACCGCCGAGAAACTGCACTACGGATTGCGTCTCGGGCTCCGTGATGACGGGAGCGCTGATGTTGCCGGACAGGGAAGTCACTGTTCTCCTCGCTTCCAATGCGTTCACTCAACATTCGAGCAGAGCGCCGGGTGCGCAGTCCAAGACCGAATCGTCATCAGCCCATGCCGAACCGGGATGCCTGCAACGTGTGCCCATCGGACGCGTGGTTGACCTGATCGGTCCCTCTATCCGGCAGGCGGCTTCCGTACTCGAAAGTGAGGCAGGTTCGAAGTGACAGACCCTATTTCTCCCGATCTGACAGATCTTCTGGCACCCCGATCAGAGCCCGATATCGATCCTCGGCTGCTCAGGGCCTTCCTGGCGGTCGCCCGAGACGGTCACTTCGGACATGCTGCAGATAGCCTCATGGTCGCGCAGTCAGCGTTGAGCAGGCAGGTGCAGCAGTTGGAACGGCTCTTGGGTGTGCCGTTGTTCGTGCGTACCTCGAGGGGCGCCGAGCTGACGGCTGCCGGGCGGCTCGTGGTGCCGCATGCCCAGCGTGTCATCGCTCAGAACCGCCGACTCGTCCGTACCGCTAGAACGGCGGTCGCCGAGCAGGAGGCGACGACGCTGACGGTCTCTGCGCCGTTGCCCAGCCCTCCCGGTGGCTTGCTGGCGGAGGCGGTCCGGCACTTTCGTGCCACCCACCCCGACGTCCAGGTTTCTGTGGTGGGACTGGACGACTGCGATATCGCTGGGGCGCTGCGGGACGGCCGTGCCGACGTGGCGTTGACCTGGGGCGAGGACCTGGGCACCGATCACGAGCAGGTGCTGCTCGTGGAGAGGGCGAGCGCTCTGCTCGGTCCGGACCATACCTGGGCCGAAGCGACCGAGATGCCGCTGGCCGCGCTGGCGGGCGAGCCGATTCTGTTCCCGCTGCGTGAACGCGGCCACTGCTGGGACTCGCTGAGCCGATGCGCTGAGGCGTCGCACGTCCGATTGACGCCGGTACCCACGGCCCCCTCCGCTGTACCCGACCTGGTGGCAGCTGGACTGGGGCTATCCGTCGTACCAGCGTCCTTCCGGTTCGGTGGCTACACCGGTGTCGTCTTTGTACCTGTCCCCGACCTTGAGCATCGCATGAGCGTGGTGTGGCATGAGGGCGACGGACTGCCGGCGGTTCAGGGCTTTGTCGAGTCGTGCCGAGCCGCTGCCGCGAGTCTGTGTCTCGCACACCCCGACGTCTGGAACCTGCCTGAGGCGGTCGTCGCGGTCTGACGGCCGCAGTGAATGTAAACCCGGGGGCTTTGACAAGGTCAAGCAGACCGGCCATATTTGAGGAATGCCACAGGTGAGCGTCAAATGGAAGCTGATCGAGCACGCCGAGACCGTGTTCCGCCAGCAAGGCTTCAGCGGCGCCAGTGTGCAGGACATCACAAACTCCGCGGGTGTGCCCAAAGGATCTTTCTACAATCACTTCAAGAGCAAGCAGGAACTCGCCGCTGAGATCGTCCGTCGATACGCTCGTGGCACCGACGTCAGCATGTTCGGTCAGAGCGTTCCTACCGCGATCGACCGGCTGCATGCCCATTTCTCCTCCCAGGCCGCCCGGACGGAGGCCACCGGTGTGGAGTACGGGTGCCTGCTGATGACGATGGCCAGCGAAGGCCCGGTTGCGGGTGATGAAGTGAGCTCGGCCGTGCGCTTCAGCATCGCCAAGTGGATCGAAGTGCTCGCGGTCGTGATCGAGCAGGGACAGCAGGCTGGGGAGATCCGGTCGGACGAGCCAGCAGAGGACCTGGCAGCTTTTCTGATCGACGCCTTCGAAGGCGCGGGGCTGCGAGGCAAGGCTGTCGGAGACGGCACCGCCGCCATGCGGTCACTGTCCATGGCACTCAACGCCCTGCGGGTCTGAGCGGTCCAAGAAGCGGCATCCTGCGGAGACTTGCCCGGGTGAGGGGACCTGTGCTGCCTCCCTGTGCACCAGCGACTCTACTCATGCGCTCGCACCCCGCTCACCACTGGAAAACATCTGGAAAGAACCCTCATTCTTCTGGAATGAGTGTGGAATGTTTCTGGAATCGTGGAATCCTGCTGCCTTTTCCGTGCATCGCCAAAATTCTGGCTCAGGTGCGACGGTCATCCCTGGTAGCGTCAAAATATGCGGTTGGACATCCTGAGGTTTATGGCGCCGTCGGCCCATGACCGAGGAAGCGATACGTCGCTGTCTGTGATGCTCGAAGGCGGACGTAGCTGCTCCGTCTTCTCTCCGACCGTGCACGGCAGGGAGGGCCTGGTGAAGGGGGGCGGGCAGGCCTCCACGCGGCCTTGCCGGGCAGGCTTGTGGACGATGGGATTCCATCTTGATGGGCTGGGGAACTGGAGGAATGATGTTCCAAGGACCCGCTGAAGGCGAGCGCCGGAAGTTTTTGGTCGGGCGCGACTCGGAGATACATGAGATACGTCTTCGGGTATTTCCGGAGCGTTTCGAAAAATCAGTACCGCTTCTTCTTGCGGGAGAGGCGGGGATCGGTAAGAGCGCTTTGCTCAAGTATGCGGAGATGGAGGCGGCCGACCGGGGACTCTGCGTTTTGTCGTGCGCTGGGAGCTCCGACGAGCGCACGCTCGACTACAGCATTCTGCATCAGCTGCTGAAACCCCTGCTGCCCCATCTCTCTAGCCTTCCGCCCGCCCAGCGTGCGTCCTTGGTACGCGCCCTCGGCCTTCACCAGGGGCCTGTCCGGCTGGAGGACGAGACCGATGACCGACTGGCTGTCGGTCTCGGCGCCTTGAATCTGCTGCTGGCAGCGGCACGGCGGCAACCAGTGGCGGTTGTCATCGATGACCTGCAGTGGGTGGACCCGGCCTCGGCCCAGGCACTGCACATCGTCGCCCGCCGGATCGGCGATGAACCGGTGAGCTTGCTTGCCGCGATCCGAGACGGAAGCCGGCTCGAGGCAGTGTGGTCAGGACTGGAGCGCTTGCGGGTAGGACCGCTGTCGGCAGAGTCTGCCCATGACCTGCTGAACATGCAGCCTGTGGTGCCACGAGGCCGCGCGCGCACGGAGATCCTCCGGCTGGCCGAGGGCTATCCGCTCCTGTTGGCGGAGCTCGCCCAGGCGGACCCGCGGTTGTGGGAGACGGGGGCTGACATGCCGCTGCCCACATCGCTGCTGGAGCACTTCGCTCAGCGATGTGCCCGGCTGCCGGAGGCCACGAAGCGGGTTCTGCTGTTCGTGGCGGCGGCCGACGAGGCGGATATGCCGACGGCGCTGCTCGCGGCGGCCGAGTCGGTACCGGGTGGGTCAGTGGACGCATGGGCGGCGGCGGAGGCCGCCGGACTGGTGCGTCTGGACAGCGGGAAGGTGGCATTTCGGCATGCGTGGATGAAGGCTGCCGTTTACCGGACGGCTTCCTTCACCGAGAGGAGGGCGGTGCATGTGCTGCTGGCCGGCAGACTCACGAACGAGCCCGACCGGCAGGCGTGGCATATGGCGGCCGCGTCCTTGATCCCCGACGAGTCTGTGGCGGACGCTCTGGAGCAGACGGCGGGGCGTGCCTGTCAGCGTGGCGGACATCGGGTCGCTGCCCTGGCCCTGGAGCGGGCGGCCCAACTGAGTGTGAGAGGGCAACAGCGGGCGCAGCGGCTGCTGAGGGCGTGCGATCTCGCGATGCGGGCGGGCGAGCCGTGGTGGGTGGAGTCGCTCGCCGGCGAGGTCGCCGCGACGACGGAGGATACGGGACTCCTGGCGGGAGCGGCACTGTGGACCGGGTGGGCGCTGGCGGCGACCGGCCGTCAGAAGGCGGCCTTGTCCCATCTCCTGCCGCTGTCGGCAGCCCTTGCCGAGGGTGCTCCCGGTGAAGCGCTGAAGGCGGTTGCGCACGCCGTGGGAGCTGCCTACGACAGCGGTGACGAGGACGTCCGACGCCGGCTTCTCGGGGTGCTCGCGCTCCTGCCCGAGGACGCGGGCAACCCGTTCGAGCACACGTGGGCGCGTGCTTGGTGTGCCCCCTTTGACAGCCGCAGGACGCTGTTGGAACTGGCGGATCGGGCAGCCGAATCAGCCGAGGACCCCGAGGCGCTGACACTGTCGGGGCGTGCGGCCTGGATGCTGGACGAGACCGCGACGGCGGTGCGGCTTCTGGGCTCGGCGATGGAACGGATCCCGGTCACGGCGTCGCCAGGTTCTCGCGCGATCGCGGGACAGGCATTGGCGTCGGCGCAATTCGACGCCGGTGCCTGGGATGCGGCCTGGACATCCGCTGAGGAGGCGTGGCGAGTGGCGACCGAGAGCGGTCTGGAGCCCGCTGCCCGCAAGGCCATGTGTGTGGGTGCGAGGATTCTGGCGTTGCGTGGAGACACCGAGGGCGCCCGCCGCCTGGTCGGACGTGCTGTGGCCGGGGTGGAGCGGTCGGACAGCCTCGTCCTGGGGACGCGGGCGGCGATGGTCCGCGCGGCTCTGGCCGCTGGGGAAGGCAACTACCTGGTGGAGTACGAGCTGTTGCGGGGGTTGTTCACAGGAGGTTCCGACCTGCAGCCCGTGCACTACCACGGTTCTCTGTACGGAGTGGGCGATCTGGCCGCGGCCGCAATGCGGGTAGGCCGTCAACGGGAAGCGGCCGCGGTGGTGGACGCGGTTGAGCGGTATGCGGGAGAGGACATGTCGCCTCGCCTGCGGCACATTCTCGATCGGGCGCGAGCGCTGTTGTGTGAGGGGGAGGAAGCCGAGGAACTTTTCCGTGCGGTTCTGGCGGATCCGGCGGGGGAGCAGTGGCCGTTCGAGAGGGCGGTGGTGTCGCTGGAGTTCGGCGAATGGTTGCGCCGACGGCGCCGGATGAGCGAGGCCCGCGCGGAACTGGCCCGGGCGTCCACCGTGTTCGAGTGGCTGGGGGCACGTGTGTGGATGGAGCGGGCTGCGGGGGAATTGCGGCCGTGCGGGGTGGATGTGCGCGGTGGGGGAGAGGCCGCCAAGTCGCTGGAGCGGCTGACCCCTCAGCAATTGCAGATCGCGCGGATGGCGGCGACCGGTCTGACCAATCGGCAGATCGCCGAGCGTTTGCTGCTGTCCGCTCGCACCGTCGGTTTCCACCTCTACCAAGTGTTTCCGAAGCTGGGCGTTAGTAATCGCGCCCAACTCCGTGGCGCCCTGGGGCGTTCGGGGGACATGCCGGATATGCCCGCGGGTTCGCTGCTGGGGGCCGGCCCGGTGCCGGCCGCATGACGCGGCGGTCACGGTGAGACAAGTGTCAGCTCCCTCCTGCGTATCTCCTAAGTCAAACAACGGATCGCGCGGACGGACATGGCCCGAAGACTTTGGGAACAGGCCTTTATGACCTCCGCCGACGGGGCCCGACCGAGCCACGGTCGCTCGGGCAGGGCCAGGGTCGGATCTGGTTCGGGAAGGAACACACGCAGTCATGACCATCATCACGAGTCCACTTGCCGACGAGGACCGCGGCGTCACCGGAGCCGCGTTGCAGGAGACGCTGGTCGACCTGCTGGATCTCTCTCTGCTGGCCAAGCAGGCGCACTGGAACATCTACGGCCAGCGGTTCCGCGCCATCCACCAGCAACTCGACGAAGTCGTCGCCACGGCCCATGACTACGCCGATCAAGCAGCCGAGCGAGCGGCCGCACTGGGGGTCAGCCTGACGGCCGTGCCGCCACGATCGCCGCCAGCAGTGGGCTTCCCACCTTCGACGCTGGCTGGATCGAGGACGGCAAGGCCGTGGAGGCGCTGGTCGCGGTGTTCTCCGTTCTGATCAGTCGGATGCGCACCCGCATCAAGGTCACCGGGGGTCCGGACGCTGTGACCCAGGATCTGTTCATCTCACTCACCGCCGAATTGGAGAAGCAGAGCTGGATGTTCCAGGCGGAGAACCGCCGATGACCGCTGGCAGGCCCGGCCACCGCCTGCGGCGGCCGCGAGCCGCGCATGGAATTGGCAGTGACGAATGAGGAGGCGATGAAACACGTGGAGAACGATCAGCGGATCCTGCACCGGATTACTGAGATGGCCGAAGAGGAACGCAGACTGCGGGACTCTCTGCCGACAAGTACAGCAGACGGTGCTGCGGAGCGCGAACGGCTCGTCGTGATCGAGCGGGAACTCGACCAGTGCTGGGATCTTCTCCGACAGCGCCGCGCCAAGGCCGAGTTCGGTGAGAATCCCGACGAGGCGCACGCCCGGACGGTGTCCCAGGTTGAGAAGTACCAGTCATGACGTCGCGGGAGGAGGGTGTTTGGATGAGCAGGCCGAGCAGCAACCCGCTGCGTGACCCCGCAGACCGACGGCTCCCGCGTATCGCGGGACCGTCCGGTCTGGTCATCTTCGGCGTCACGGGCGACCTC
>NZ_JBVIKO010000060.1:0-9342 GCF_055580905.1 Streptomyces sp. NPDC031497 | reverse complement strand
GAGAGCGTCAGGAACAAGATCAACACGCACCCGCACAGCCTGCCGACCGAGATCGATCGCAGCAAGAGCATGGACTCAACTCATATTGAAACCATGAGTAAGGCGTTCCGAGGGGTAGTTCCAGGAGCATTCGAGTGCCGGACCGCGACACCTCGTGGCTGCCAGGCGGGCAACGCCTCGCTTTAGACAGCGTGCGCGGTCCTGGTGCTCATGGTGGTGGCGGTCGCGTGGGCGCCGTATGGATGCCCCAAGAGGCCCTGGCGGGCGACGTCTCAAGGCAGAGCAGCGACATGCGGTGCAGCGGGGCCGCCACCACCGTCGACGAGCACTGGTGCTCGTCGACACTGGAGGGACGCCTGTGCTGGTCTGGGCCTTGATGCCTCCAGCCAGAGCGGCGACGTCCGGGGCCGTCGAGCGTCAACACCGGCCTTTGATCACTCGTTGGTATTGGTGGTGCGAGCCTGCCGCACGGTGACCTCTTGATACGCCCGAGCCGTCCGAGCTCCCGTGCAGACCGAGGCCCGTTGTGGCTTTGTTCACGACTTCGGGTTCTGGCTCACTTTCCGTGGAGCATGCACGCTGCGTGACGGTTGTGGGGCGAGTAGGCCCTGGCGAAGTTGCCCGGAACGGGCCCGTACCGGGTGCGGTGTAGCTGACAGTTCAGCCCGTGAAAGAAATGGTGCTCCGACTGGAGGAGTTGCTGTTCCCGTCGATCGCCGACGTGGCGGTGCTGTCCGTGGCCGTGAACGATGAGGCGGTCCGTATAGAGGCCCGAAGCACGGTGCCCGGGGCCGTATGTCCCGGACGCGGGATCTGGTCACGGCGGATTCACAGCTCCTACCTGCGATTTCCCGCTGATGTGCCCAGCGGAGGCAGACGGGTCGCTCTTTGTTTACGCGTCCGCAGGTTCCTCTGCCCGGTCATTTCGTGCGGGCGGCGGACCTTCGCCGAACAGCTACCGGGCTTGACCCGTCGGTACGGCCGGCGGACCGAGCGCCTGCGGTCGACGCTGACCGCGGTGGGCCTCGCGCTCGCCGGTCGAGCCGGTGCCCGCCTGGCACGCGTCTTCGGCGTGTCCGTCAGCCGCAGCACGGTGCTCAGGCTGGTCGAAGCGTTACCCGACCCCGAAGTTCCAGCCCCGCGGGTGGTCGGCGTCGATGAGTACGCGACCCGCAAAGGGCGTCACGACGGGACTGTCCTGGTCGACGTCGAAAGCCGACGTCCGGTGGACCTGCTGCCCGACCGGAAGGCGTCCAGCCTCGCGGCTTGGCTCGCGAAACGGCCCGGGGTGGAGGTGGTCTGCCGCAACCGGGCACCGTTCTTCGCCGAAGGTGCCACGGCCGGGGCACCGCAGGCGGTGCAGGTCGCGGACCGGTGGCACCTTTGGCACAACCTGAGCGAGGCTGCAGAGCGGTGCGTCGCAGACCACCGCGGATGCCTGCAGGTCCTGGCGCCAGATCCCGCCCAGCCTGCCCCCGAGCCGGAGAAGTTCCAAGACCCCTCCGGCTCGCCCTGGCCGAGGGGACACCGCTTCGCCGACCGCACCCGTACCAACCACGCGACCGTCCACGAAGTGCTGGCCGCCGGGCTCAGCCGGAGGGCGATCGGCCGCCAACTCCGTATGACCTCCCGCACCGTCAAGCTCCTCGCTGACGCAGCCACCCCGGAGGAACTGTTCCAGGGGCAGTGGCAGGGCCGACCATCCAAACTCGACGCCTTCAAGCCCTACCTGGATGACCGCTGGAACCAAGGCTGCACGAACGCCTGGAGGGTGTGGGAGGAGATCGTGCCGCTCGGCTATCAGGGCAGCTACCAGCGGGTCCGCGCCTATTTCCGTGAGAAGCGGCTCTCGCCAGGCCCCGTCACGGCTCGGCCACCGTCACCCCGGGTCGTCGCCGGATGGATCCTCCGCCGACCGGAGACCCTCACTGAGACGGAGCACCTTCGGCTCAAGGCTATTCTGGTCCACTGCCCTGAACTGGACGCCCTCACCGGCCACGTCCGCTCCTTCGGGCAGATGCTCACCGAGCGCCAGGGCGAACGGCTGCCGCAGTGGCTTGATGCCGTCCGGCAAGATGACCTCCCCGGCCTCCATACGCTCGCCGCAGGCATCGACCGTGACCGCGATGCAGTCATCGCCGGCCTCACCCTGCCCTGGAGCTCCGGGGTCGTCGAAGGACACGTCAACCGGATCAAGATGCTCAAACGCCAGATGTTCGGCCGAGCCGGCTTTCGTCTTCTCCGCAAGCGCGTCTTGCTCTACTCGTGATGCGCAGGTCAGACCGCATCATCAACGAGGCCGAAGCCTTCCGGAAACCCTTCCAGGAATTCCCGCCGCGCGGGGTCGGACTCGGCTTCAGCCATCGCCCCGAGCAGACCGATCAGTTCGCTGCGTTGGTCGCTCGACAGCTGGCTAACCAGGTGGGCGACGCCCTCCAAGACCTTGACGGCATCGTCCGGATCCATCTGCTCGTCTTCACTGCCCTCGATGAACCACAGGACATCGACCAAGGCCGCGGCCAGGGCGTGGGTCAGAGACGAGTACACGGGCATCAATGCGGTCTCCCAGCAGGTCAGGACAGCAGAGTCCGGCCATCCCACCACATACCACCGACATCACACTCAGTCAGCTCTCCACGGAAAGTGAGCCAGAACCCGTTCTCGTGAACATCGGAGGCGGGCAGGCGCCTCCCAAACTGCTGTCGAAACGCTGCTCTACGACATGAACAGAGCCAGGCGGAGTTCTCCGGCGGCACCGTCGACTTCAGTTCGGCGACAGGTGACGCGCCCCCCGGTGTACCGACGAGTGGATCCCCGCCGGGTGGGTTGCTTCTGGCCTCGGCTTGGTCCGGCTGACGCTGTTCCGGCGTCGGCACAGACGTCGCGACGCCGGGTCCGGAAGCGGGCCAAGAAGCTCGCGGCGGACAACCTCATCCTGGTCCCGTCGATCAGCTCGACGTGAAGACCCTGTGAACGGTCCCTCGACCTGTGCATCCTCCTTCTGCTTATCGCCGGGCCGGCCCACCAGCTCGACGGGCAGGTCGGCCAGGACGTAGGCGAAGCGGGTGACGTCGTAGCCGGTGTCCATGACGATGAGGATGTCTGCGTCGCTGGGCCGCCACTGCCCGGCCCGCACAAGCCGGACGACGACGTCGCGCAGCTGGGCGACGGTCACCGCGGTGGCGTCGTCGGCCGGGCCCAGTCGGATCGCGTCCAGCACGGCGGTCCACGACGTGCGTCCCGTTTCCAGGGCGGCGACGAAGGAGTAGGGCCAGCCGAGGATGAACTGATCCGCGCTACGGCCCCGCCCGTAGACGTGGCACAACGGCAACTCCGGGCTGGTGGGAGCGTCGGGCCGCAGCCAGTTGCTCACATCGACCGCGAGGACGATCCGGCCGTCGGCAGCACGAGGCAGCGGGGTGGCGGCCAGCAGCCAGCGCAGCCGGCGCGGTTCCAGCCAGCCGTGGTTGACCGCGTCCCTACATCGCTCCGTGCCCGCGCCGGTGCTCGGCCGTGAGCGTCAGCTCGACCAGCGAGGTGACCGGACCATCGGCGCACAGCACTGTGTCGGTCAACTCAAAGAGCGCATCTGCACGGCCTTAAAGGCAGTCGTAGAACTCGACACGAAAGTGGACAGCACGCTCAGCGCGGCGTCAGTGGGACCTGCAGAGGCCAGACTCTTCACAGCGGCCGTTCCTTCACGCGACGTTGCTCGACACCTCGAAGCGTGAAGAACGGCCGTCCTCTGTCCCAGGAAGAAGCCAAGATCAGCAGGACAGGTGACCCGGCGAGGTTAAACGCCAAGCTTAGGCAGGTAGGGCTCTGCGAGATAGGCAACCAACGTGAGTCTCAGTCGGCCGGAGCTTCCTCTTGGGCTCCGCCAAAGGATTCGCTGCCATCGCGCCCATAGCGCCGCATGAAGTCGAACAGGTCTGCGCCGAGGCGCAGTTGCGGGAATTCAATCGGATTCCCGTTCGAATCCGCGACGTGCGGCTCACGGGCCAGCAACTTGCCCTGCTCATCAATTTCGAAGGACCACAGGGTTCCTTGCACATCGGCCATCGGAACGGGCATGTCGTCCGCACCGTAGAACGTCATTCGGCCGCGGACGTTGGCTGCGTAGACGTAACGGTCACTGACCCACACCATCGCCCGGGCGCCGGAGGGACCCCGGCTCAGCACGCCCGTCAGTGCCTCCAGCGCCGCGGCGCCCTCACCGGGCAGGGGGCGCAGCGCCAGACGAACATGTGCACGAACCTGATCGTCGGTGTCTTGGGAGAGCGTCGTATGCCCCGCATCATGCGTCACGGGCGCTCCTCGCGGTGGGATTGTCTCGTGCTGGCGGACCAGCCCGGCAAGTCGGTCGACCACCTCAGCCGGACGCCCCGCAGCGACAGCATCCTCATAGGCCTGCCGCATACCGGGCTCCATGACCGCCCCGACATCAGCCCGCAGCACCTGCACCTGCACCGAACGCTCACCGTCCAGCAGGCCCAGACCACGCAGCGCACTTTGCACGTCATTCAGCCTGCCAAGCGCCTGACCCACCGCACGAGAACCCTGCGCCGACCGGTGATCACGAACCGCGGAATGATAAGCCCCCAGCAAAACCGCCAGCCGCGCCAAACCTGCATCGCCAGCCGGCCGGGCCTCCGCCCGACCACTACCCGCGGACACCGCCACACCCTCAGCCACCCCCGCCTTGCCCTTCCCCTTCCCCTTCTTTTCCTTGCGCGCAGACACCTCAGCCCGCAGCCCCTTCACTCGCTCCACCAACTCCCGCGACCTCACCACCAACGGGTGATTACGCACCACACCGACATCCAACGCCCCCGGAACAGCGGCACCCCCACCCCACACATAACCGTCACCAATCCGCTTGGTCGCGAGCCCCATCACCAGCAGATCTACCCGGCCGTCCTCAGCCAGCACCCACACCGCCGAAGCCCCACCACCGTTCGGCAGGTGATAGTGCACAGACCTGTTCAGCGCATACCGCGGCTCACGGGGCCCCGGCGTCCCCAAAGCCGCACGATCGAGCATGTCCCGATCATCCTGCCGCGACCTCAGATCCCTCTCCAAAGACACCGGATGGAAATGCACCCGGCCACTGCGCTCCCACGTCTGCGGCTCCTCAACCCGCAACACACTCAGCCGCTGCTCCACCTCGGCCACCAACTGCGCAGCTCGACGCTCCCGCTCCTGCAGATGCGCCTCCCACACCGGCACGAACTCCCCCCGCACCCGATCCCACGCACCCCCCTCCAACACCAACGCATTCCGATGCAAGAACCCCGACATAGCCTCCTCAACACCACCGAACCCCTCCGCCCGTCCCTCAGCAGACGACAAAAACTCGCTAAAAGACAACTCTCGCCACAAACTCGGATCAACACTGAGGTTGTCGGCGATGTCGGAGTTCAACAGCAACGCCAAGACGTCGGGCCGCTCCGGCAGTTCCCGCAGGACCTCCGCGTGTTCAGGGTTCAGCAGGAGACGGTGGGCCTCCTGATTGGATCGCAACACGGCAGCCCATACCGCCTCCGGCCCTGGCTCCGCCGTACCAGCGCGAGTTCGGTCTCCAGCCTCCATGTGAGCTCGCTGTCCGGACAGGTCGTTTCGACCCCTCTTGCCCTTCACTGGCCCACCCGCCTGTGCCGTAGCCGCGGAGACACCTGTGCGTTGTTCCGAATTGGGCGCTGCGGCTGGCTCTGTCTCGGCCGATGCTGTTGTGAGAGCTTCTTCCACCGCCCGCAGCAGACGGTCGGAAGCGGGCAGGCTCCCGTCCCTCGAGTGCTGTTCCAGCACGTGCGCCAGTGTGGCGCTATGAGTGACTGCCAGTTCCATGAGTCGGGGTGTGTTCAGGAAAATCTCAGCGACTCGCGGGACGGCCTCGAGCAGACCCGTCAGTCTTCGCAACCTCTTCTTCAGCCCGGGGCCAAGAGCTGCCGCCAGTTGCGGGCTCGCCACCACGGCCCGCCACAGCACGCTGTCGGCGGACGCATGTTCCGACAACATCCGGTAGTCACGCGCAAGAACGCCGGCGGCCCAAGGTGCCGTCTGAAGCTCTCCCCGCAGCTTGTGATCGGTCCACAGTCTCTCAATGAGGCCAGGTACCAGTCTCAGTGCCTGACCCACCGTGGTGGACCGTTCCAATATGTCTGTCAGCTCGGGCCATCGGCGCATCAGGCCAAGCATTGAGGGACGCCGTGTCAGAAGGTCGTGAACGCCCTCAATACCCAGCGCTCTGACCAGGCCGGGGTCGCGTGTGGCCGCCTCGAGCAGGCTGCTGTTGCTAAGCACGACACCGATTTGCTGAGGATACTTCTCCAGCTCCGTCAGCAGGTTGTCCGCCTTCATGAACTTCTCGACCGTCGGCACGCTGGTGAACACACGTGCATGGTCGCTGAGTACGGCGGCGATCTTCGGCCGGTCAAGCAGGGTGAAGGCCTCCTCCGGATTGCGCTTCAGCCACTGGGCTATCGAGGGGCCACTCACAGCTGCCGCCACTACCCCTTCGTAGTCAGGAAAAGTCGACATCATCGAGAAGACCGTGAGTAGATCCTCAGCGTCCCGGGACAGGAACTCCATGGATACCGGATCGTCGTCAGCGAAGACACGGGCGAGAGGTGCGGCGCTGATCACCGCCCTGTTCAGCCTCTCGTTGGACTGGACCATTTGCCACTGTTCTACGTTTGCAATGAACAACCGCGCCAGCTCGCTGTTGGCGATGAATTCGCGCGCCTGATTTTTACGTGTCGCCATCAGGCGGGTCGAAACGGCGCTTTCCCCGACGAGCTGGTAGAGGGCGTCGTTGGTGCGCAGTGCCCCGATCAAGGCCGGCGTTTGGGTGATCGCGAGCAGAAGACTCCTGGCGGGATCGAGCAGCCAGTCGAGCAGCTGGGGCCGTTCGGCAAGCAAAGCAGGAAGCTCCGGGTGGTTGTGCAGCGCCGCTCCAAGAGCCGGACTGCTCACAGCTTTCTCCAGCAGACGCCCGTCACCACGCACCTCGGCATCCACACTCAGCAACCCGGCCAAGACTTCCGCAGAACCACCCGCGGCCTCAAGGAACACAGCTCGGTCCGCCTGCGGATCAAGACGCCACAACCCCGCCAACACCACATCACGCTGCGTCAGCCGCACACCCTCACGCGACAGAGTGGGCCGACCCGTCACCTTCCCATCCGTCACCAGAGCCATCAGCTTCTCTGCCCACGGCGGCGTCTTCGCCTTGGACTTACTACTGGTGCGCTCCCGGTTAAGTACGGACAGCTTCTCCCGGAACTCCGGCAACCTCAGCGCCCCGACGAAACCCGGCCGCGCGATCGCCTCGGCAAAAGCCTCAGGAGCCGAAGCCAGAAGATTCCGGAACGGCTCACCACTGGGCTCACCCAGCGCCGCAAGCAACTCATCACTCTCGAAAAACCGCTGCCAGTGCTGATCGGACATGACCACACCCGACTTCGACGCCAGATACCGCACCAACCCCGGATACGGCAGCAAATTCTCCAATGCCTTCCCACTGAGGTGGTCCAGCATGTTGCTGTAATCACCGGCCAGACGGAGCAGAGCCGCATCGTCACGCAGCACCATCGTGACGAAGGCACTCGGGTCATTCTCTCGGGCGGCCAGTGCGTTGAAGTAGACCGAGCGTGTCATGTACTGGTAGGCCAGCTCGCTGGTAGAGATCGCGTGATACAGGTTTATAAGTCCTTCGGGATCCGGCATCACAATGAAGTCGATGATCTCGACGAGGGTCGGAGAGTCGTACAGCACCATCCCCACGGTCGGGTGGTCCTGCGCATCGAGGGCAAACCGACGGCGCATGTTGTTGCCCGGGGCATGGACAAGCGTGTCGTGCCCTTCGACGAGCAGCCAGTCCTGGACCTGTGTGTAGCGCAGTGCGGCGGCAAGGAGGTGGGGGGCCAGCAGCGGAGACCCCTCACGCACCGCCGGCCTCAGTGCGCGACCGGTTTCGCTCAGCAGCCGGCGGAAGTGATGGGGATACCGCAGCAGGCCACCATGCGCAGCCAATGTACGCGTGAACGCGTCATCAGACTTCAGCACAACAGCCAGATGAGGCTCTCTCCCGAGCAGAGCTGCCAGCGGCGGATGGGCCATACGCGCCTGCTCCAGCGGAGACGCTGCCGGATCGACGGCGACCGGTGCTGGCAACTCCGGAGCGACCGCACCCAGCAGCGCACCCTCCAGCTCATCGTCACCGACCGCGTCGAACGCCGAGGGATCGAGCGAAAGGACCTCCACCACCGCCGGGTTGGCCGCAGCAGCCCTCACCCACTCGACATTGCCCGCAAGACGGCTGGCAAACCCCGGAACACTCTCCAGCACATCAATCAAATGCACCTTGCCAGGTGCCAGCACGTCGATCAGACCCGGATTCTTCATGGCTGCGCGGAGCAAGTCGGGAGAACTTCCCCACAGCTGTGCCTGATTGGCATGCGACTGCAGCTTGCGCCGAAATTCCACACTGCCGAGCAGTTCGTCGTAGTTGATTTCTGGGAGCGCTTCGAGGGCCCTGACAAGAGCCCACTCGCCGGCGAACCGCTTCGCGTCCTGTTCCTGATGGCGGAACTGTCGCACCAGAGCCTCAGCGAGAGGCCTGTTTGCTATGAGAGCGGGAGCGACCGGGCCCGGACCCGCCATTTCCTGGATGAGTTGCCAGACGTTCTGAAGGGCCGGGATCAAATCTGACCAGTACAGCAAGTAGGCGACAGATATCTTCTTGCTCTCGATAGCGTCGACCAGAGGGCGCCTTTTGCCGTCCTTGGCAATCAGGGTGCGGACGGTATCAGGATTAAAAAGAAAATCCCCCAGAAAGACAGCCTGCATGCTTGTCATCTTTTCGAGCATGCCGGGGGCGTCGGTGAGTACGTCCAGCAGGTCCGGATGCCGGTGCATCAGCTCGGCCAGAACCGGATTCGCGGCAGCCGCGTCAGCCACATGCTGACGGCCGGGCCGGGCCATGGACACCAGCGTCGGCACATGCTGCTCGTGCCATCGGGCCTTCGCCACCAACTGCGCCACCGCATAGACCGGCCACTCCTCGTGCCACGACCCCTCACGATGGGCAGCAGCCCCCACCACCGAACGCACCCGACGCACCTGATCCGACGAGAGACGCAACTCCCGCACCGCACGATCCACCCGCGCAACAAAGTCCGCCGGAACCTCCACCACCCCACCACGCACCCCACCCGACGCGGCCTCCACACCGCCACCACGACGCGGCATACCACCGGGCAGCACACCACGGACCTCGCCCCCCGACCCAGCCCTCAACCCCGCAACCACCGCATCAGCCGCCCCGTCAACACCCCCCTG
>NZ_JBVIKO010000059.1:0-9665 GCF_055580905.1 Streptomyces sp. NPDC031497 | reverse complement strand
AGAGACTCCGGGGAAATGGGACTGGGGGCCTCCGACCCCGTGGGGGGCCCGCGTTTGCGGTCACCCCCCCCCCCTCCCCGGGAACCTACCCGGGGGGGGGGGGGGGGGGCCCCCCCCCCCCCCCCCCGGAACCCTGGGTCACGGCTTGCGGGCGACCGCTCCGTACATCGCGATGTCCTCGTCGCGGATGCCTTCCTCGCCGTTGCCGTCCGGGTGCCACTTGTGCACCTGGACGATGCCCGGCTCGACCAGCTCCAGGCCCGTGAAGAACTGCTCGGCCTCGTCGATGGTGCGCAGCCGCATCGGCATGTTGCGGGCCGCGTACTCGCGGGCGACCCGGCCCACCTCGTCGGGTGCGAACTCGGCGGTGCCGATGGACATCGCCAGGTAGCTGCCGGAGGGCAGCGGTTCCAGCAGCCGCCGTACGACACCGACCGCGTCGTCCGCGTCCAGCATGAAGTGCACGATGGCGATCACCGTGAGCGCCACCGGCTGGTCGAGGTCGAGGGTCTCGCGCAGCTCGGGGGCGTCGAAGATGTCCGACAGATCGCGGAAGTCCGCCTCGATGTAGGCGGTCCTGCCCTCGGGCGTGCTGGAGAGCAGGCCCTGGGACAGGGTGAGGACGATGGGGTCGTTGTCCACGTAGACGACCCGGGAGTCGGGCGAGACGGCCTGGGCTATCTCGTGCAGGTTGGGGGAGGTGGGTATGCCGGTGCCCACGTCCAGGAACTGGCGCATCCCCGCCTCCTCGGCGAGCCAGCGCACGGCACGGTTCATCCAGTCGCGGTTGGCGCGCATGTGGATCGGGAGCGCGGGCCACTCCCGGGCCATGGCGTCACCCGCCTCCTGGTCGGCGGGGTAGTAGTCCTTGCCGCCCAGGATGTAGTCGTAGATCCGCGCGGAGTGCGCGTTCTCGGTGTCGATGCGGTCGGCCGGCCATCCGTTGTCGGGCAACGCCGTGTCTCCCATTCGGGTGAGGGGTGAGGGGGATGCGGGGGTGTGTGCTCAGGGGGATACAAGTGGGGGGTTGGGTGAACGATCAGCTATAGCAAGGAAGTTCCGGGAAGACAGCTCACATCAGGAAGTCGGCGTCACCCGCCTTCACACCGGACAGGAAACTGGTCATCTCACGGGGTGTGAAGACCAGCGCCGGGCCGTCCGGGTCGGTCGACTGGCGTACCGCCACCCGCCCGTCGGCGAGCTTCTTCACTTCCACGCAGGCGCCGCCGGCGTCGTCGCTCCACGGCTTGGACCAGCCGCGCGCGCCGAGTTGCCGGGACGGGATGCCGTTGTGTATCTGGTGGTGCACGTCAGAGCTCCTTGCGAATCGCACCGAGGAACACCTCGGTCTTTCTGGCGGGCGCCGCCTGGGCGCCCAACCGGTCCAGGGCCTCGCGATAGACCACGACGTCCTCGTTCTTGTCCAGGTAGACGGCGCCCACCAGGCCGTTGAGATAGACGATGTCGGGCAGTTCGGGAGCCCGGAACCGGAAGAGGTGGTACGCACCCGCGCGCATCGCGGGGTGCGGGCCGTTGGCGAACGGCATGATCTGCAGCGTGACGTTGGGCAGCCGGTTGATCTCGATGAGATGGTCGATCTGGGCGCGCATCACCCCGGCGCCGCCGACCGGCCAGCGCAGCACCGTCTCGTCCATCACGACCCAGAGCCTGGGCGGCCCCGGGCGGGTGAGCAGTTCCTGACGGCGCATACGCAGCGCCACCCGGCGCTCGGTGGCCTCGGCCGGCGCGTGCGGGTTGCCGGCGCCCAGCAGGGCGGCGGCGTACTCCCGGGTCTGCAACAGGCCGTGCACGAACTCGTTCTCGTAGGCGCGGATCTGCAACGCGGCCTGTTCCAGGCTCAGATACGCGGCGAACCAGTCCGGCATCACATCGCGGTAGGTGTGCCACCAGCCGCGCTTGTTGGCCTCGCGCACCGACTGCAGGAAGGTGTCGATCTCCTGGCGGTCCGTCACGCCGTAGACCTGCAGCAGCTTCTCCGCGTCGGCCAGCCGGAGCCGGGCCACCTTGGCGGCCTCCATCCGGCGGATCGTGGAGTGGCTGACGCCGATCGCGGTGCCGGCCTGCTCGTAGGTCAGGCCCGCCCGGGTCCGCATCTCCTCCAGCTGCCGGCCGAGGATCATGCGCAGGACGGATGGGGCCCCGCCCCAGTCGGTCTCCGAGGTCACGCCCTACCCCCTCGCACAAGGTTTCAGGGTCACCGTCTCACGCGCTCGTGATCGGTCCACGGACTCATTCGATCACTTCCTGTCGGGAGCAGCATGCACTTCACTTCTTGCAATTTTCAACTTGCCGGTTGCGAGGCGATGTTGGCAGATGCCAGAGTGGACCTACTGCTCCGGTCGACCAAGGAGCAGGCGAAGCAGTCCAGTTGGGGGAGACTGAGCTGCGATCCGGTGTCGTCCAGGCACGGGTCGTCGTCTGCCCCCGCGCGGCCCGGGGCGGATGCGACCGCTCAGCCCCCCACGCTGCGAAGCCGGACGAAAGGCGCACGGCGATGGCCCCGCCCTCTCTCCCCCAGCCGCTCGACCGACTGCCCGAGGACCGGATACCCGGCCTGCCCCGACCGGCCCTCGCGGCCGGCGCCGAGGGCCCGCACCGCCCGTCGGACTCGACGGGCATCCCCCGACCACCCGGAGGCGAACGCCTCGGTCGACTCCCTGGGCCGCAAGGCCTCGACCGGTTCGCCTCCGGGGACCGGCCCGTCCCGCACAGCCTGGCCTTCGACCTGGCGCCGACGCCCCGGGCGGTGGGCAACGCCCGCCGCAGCGTGGGTGAGCTGCTTGCCTCGTGGGGCGTGTGCGAGGAGGCCTGCGACAACGCGGTCCTGGTGACCTCCGAACTGGTCACCAACTCCATCGTCCACTCGGCCGGCCGGCGGATCATATGCCGGGTGCACGCCGTCCCCGACCGGATCCGTATCGAGGTCGAGGACCAGAGCGGGAGCTTCGCGCTCCCGGCGCCCCGGCAGGCCAGACCCGACGAACAGAACGGGCGCGGGCTGTTCCTGGTCGACGCGCTCAGCCTCGACTGGGGCGTCACGGTCGCGCCGGAGGGATCCTCCGCACGCGTCGTCTGGGCCGAGCTGTCGACGGCACCGGCCTGACCTTCCGTCTTTCCCTCCCCCCCACATCCCAGGAAGCACGTCCTCTCATGAACCATCCCCCCACGCCTGTCCTCACCGCCGACCCCTCCTGGACCGGCACCCGTCCGAAGCCCGGCCCCGGACAACCCCGCACCGTCGCGGCCGGCTGACCCCGCTCCCTGTTCCGTCCCGTGGCCCGGGCCTCCCGCGAGGCCCGGGCCGTCGTGTGTCCATGGCCGGTGTGCGGCACGGGATGCGGCCGCCGGGGTCGCGCCGCATGATCGGAGGAAGGGGACCGCGGCGGAAGGCGGCACCTCGATGAAACCGACGGTCGACGAGGCCATCGCCCGCGTGGCCAGAGCCGCCGAGTGGGTCCTCGTGGACACGGTTCCGCTGGACTTCGCCTGCCACCACCCGCAGGGCATGGACCGGGCCGACGGCAGCTTCTTCGTGAGCAGCGCCGAGATCCTGCGGCCGGCCGAGGCCACCACCGGCCCGGAGGGGACGTCGTACACCCCGGGCACGGGCCGTGGGCACCTCTTCGAGATGAGCCGGCGGGGGCGGCTGCTGCGGCACTGGGAGATCGGCGAGGACACGGTCTACCACGCGGGCGGTCTCACCCACGACGGGCAGTTCGTGTGGGTCACGGTGGCCGAGGACCGGCCCGACTCGCGGTCCATCGTGTACCGCCTGGACCCGGCGACCGGCGAGGTGGAGGAGATGTTCCGGTACCCGGACCACCTCCGCGGCATCGCCCGTGACCCCGAGACCGGTCTGCTGCACGCGGCGACCTGGGGTGGCCGGCGGGTCCTGGTGCTGTCCACGGACGGCGAACCCGTCGGCGGGGCCCCCGTGCCGAGCCGCCACGTCGACGCCCAGGACTGCGCGGCGGTCACCGCCCACTCCCCCGCCGGGCGCGCGGTCACCGTCCGGGCCGTGGACCTCGAGATCGCCGACGCCGACCGGCTCCGGCTGTACGCGCTGTCCGACGACCCCTCGGCGCCGGGCGAGACGTGTCTGCTGGTCCTGGAGGCGGCGCTGCGCGGCTGAGGGCCGCCGGCCCGCGGTACGCCCGGCCGCCGGCCGGCCGCCGGTCAGTTCGTCGCGTGGGTCAGCAGGGCCGTGGCCGCGGAGCGCAGATGGGCTGCCGCGGCCGCGCAGGCCGTCGCCTGCCGCTCCAGGGTGGTCCCGCTCCACTCCGGTGCCTCGGCGCAGCCGGCCAGGGTGACGGCGGCACCGCGCAGCCGTTGCGCGTAGCCGTCCATCCGGTCGGCGTCGACTCTCAGGTCGTTGACGTACGCGAGGAGTTCGGGGGCGGCGGTGGCGGGACGGGGTTCGGTCACCATGGGGCGCACCTGTTCTCGGGCTCAGCGCGGCAGCGGCGCGCCGGCGCTTCTGTGGGCCACGAACCGTGGGCTGGTCAGGACGAACCCGGGCCGGACGGTGTCGAGTTCGAGGATCTGGAGGTGGCGGGCGAGCGGCCCGTGCCCGCCGTCGAGCCGCAGCCGTACCCGGGGGCGGGCGTGGACGCGCGGTCGGCCGGCGGCGCGGACCAAGGTGCGTACGGTGCTGTCGCCCCGGCGGCCGTAGAGCACCCAGTCCGCCTCCGGACAGCGCACGCCGGGGCCGGGACCGCCCTCGACGCTCAGGCCCAGCTCCGGTGCCTCGACCCGCAGCGCACGTCCTTGCAGGGCGACCTCGGCGGATCCGTGCACGGCCGGCTGGGCCCAGAGCTCCTCGGCCACCGCCCGCGCCTCCTCGGTGCCGACGGCGAGCGAGACGACGTACCGCCCGGTGCGGCGCAGGTCGACGCGGCGCAGCAGGTCCCTGGCGAGGTCGTAGGCGTGCGGCCGCCACAGGTCGTCGACCAGGACGGACAGGCCGAGTTCGGTGTAGGGGCCGATGGTGGTGCAGCGGTGCTCGTAGAGGGAGAGCACGGCCAGGGCGCGGCGGCCGAAGCGGGCGGGGACCATCCAGGTGACGTCCGGCAGCAGGCTGCGGGCGACGTCCGTGTCGACGGGGTAGCACAGGTGGGCGGCGGAGGAGTCGTAGTAGCGGACCGGCACGTCGACCGGGCCCGCCGAGGTGGGGACGCTGGTGGTGGGGACGGTCAGCAGGGGGTACCCCTCGGGCGGGCGGGCGCGGTCCTCGAACCGGTAGACGCGGGTGCGTTCCACGGGGCCCCGGTAGGGGGTGAGGGCCTGGTCGACGTCCTGGGTGACCTGCGGGATCACCGTCTCCAGGTGGTCGATGTAGACGCGGAGCAGGTGGCAGTGCGGGAACTCGTGGTCGGGGCCGGTGTAGTCGGCCCGGTACCCGTTGAGGCGGGGGTCGAAGGCGGAGCCCGCGCCGGGGCCGTCGAGGGCCGGGACGATGTCGTGCCGGTTGGTGATGCCGGCGACCCAGGTGCGCGGGTCGGCGGGCCTCCTGTCGCCGGTCGGGGAGCCGACGGTGACCACGTGGGTGACCCGGTAGGCGCGGCAGAACTCCTCGTCCTGGGCGAGGTTCAGCAGCGCGATCCCGCCCTCGCCGTGCCCGACGAGCGCCAGGTCGGCGCCGCGCGGGACACCGTGGTCCCGGATCGCCAGCAGGATCGAGCGGGTGTAGGGCGAGTCGGTCATGAACAGGTTGCGCCAGGCGTCGGCGAAGTTCCGCGGGGAGTCGTCGCGGGGGCGGCCGGTGGCCGTGCCGGGTGCCTGGACGACGTACCGGAGCACCCCGTCGGGGCCGCGCACCTCCTGGACCAGGACGCGGCCCCCGGCGTCGAGGACGTCCAGGTTGCGCAGGAAGGCGAGCAGGGAGCCCTCGGTGGCGATGCCCCTGGCCTCCCGGGCGGACGGCTCGACGGCCTGGACGGCGCCTTCGTCCCGGTCCGTGGCTGAGGGGTGGGCGGCGCTGATGCCCCGCACCGGGCCGGTGGTCAGCTCACGGCCGGCGGCGAGCGCCCAGGCCGTCTCGTCGTTGACCGGGTCCTCGCCCAGCAGGCCGCGGATGGCCAGGAGTTCGGCCAGGATCGGGGCCAGCCCGGACAGGGCCCGCTGGGCGCCACGGTCCTTGAAGAGGGACCGCAGCGCGCGGACGGCCTCCAGGTCCCGGTCGGCGGTGACCGCGGCCGTCAGCCGGCGCATGCCCGGGTCGCGGCCGAACTCGGGGTGGTCGAGCAGGACGGCGGCGATCCTCAGCCGCAGGGAGGTGACCGCCACCAGCGCGGCCAGGCTCTCCCGGCCCAGCGCCTCCCCGGCCGCGCCGAGCAGCCGTCCGACGCCGTCCGGTGCCACGATCGCCGAACCGCCGAGCCCCTGACTGTTGGTGAGCGCCCGCAGCAGCGCCCAGCGGGCGGCGCAGCCGGTGCGCGGGCGGCGGCGCGCGGAACTCGTCAGCGCCGGGGCGAACAGGACGGAGCTGGTCCGTGCGCACACCTCGCGGATGCCCTCGGCGACGTCCACGACGTCACGGGCGCATTCCCGCAGCAGTTCGTCCGCGGGCGGCCCGGAGGCATGCCGATGCGCTGCCATCCGACGCTCCCTCGGATCGACGACACGGCCTGGTCCCATCGTGTGCCCTGGACCGGGCGCGCGCACCTTCGTCCGTACGGGTGACGGAGGGCGCCGCGCGGAGCACGTCAGGTGCCCTGGACCGCGCGCGCCTTCGTCCCTGCGGCACGTCAGGCGTCGTCGGCGAGGCCGGCGGCGACGGTCGCGCCGAGTTCCCAGCACGCCTCGATGTCGGCCTTGCCTGGCTCGCCCGTCACCGTGACCGGCTGGGCCGCCCGGCGCCAGCCGAGGCCCGTGGTGATGGAGTCGAGGGCGCGCAGGGCGCCGGTGACGTCGTTGCCGCCGTGCAGGTAGGCGCCGAAGGGGCGGCCCTGTGTCTCGTCGAGGCAGGGGTAGTAGATCTGGTCGAAGAAGTGTTTGAGGGCGCCGGAGACATAACCGAGGTTGGCCGGGGTTCCGAGGAGGTAGCCGTCGGCCGCGAGGACGTCGGATGCCGTGGCGGACAGCGCCGCCCGCCGCACGACCCGGACGCCCTCGATCTCCGGGGTCGTCGCCCCGGAGACCACGGCCTCGAACATGGCCTGGCAGTGCGGCGAGGGGGTGTGGTGGACGATCAGCAAGGTAGGCACACCGGCACCCTGCCGTGCGCGGCCCGCCGACGGCAAACGGCGGGGCCGCCGGTCAGGGCTGTACGGGCATGGTCCAGCAGTTGGAGACGGCCGGCAGGCCGGACAGCCGGGCCGTGAGCCAGGCGACGGCGTCGCCCTGGTCGGTCAGCAGGGGCGCGAAGTGATTCAGCAGGGCGCGCCCCGCGTCCGGCAGCACGACCGGCACATAGGTGACGTCGGCGCCTTCGTCGCACCAGTCGACGGCGAGCCGGCGGGCCTGGGCGTGCGGGACGAGGTCGTCGCTGACGCCGGTCGCCAGCCGGACCGGGCTCGCCGGTGCCGTCCGGCCGATGCGCTGGTCGTCGAGGAAGGCCTGGAGGGCGGGCTCCTCGCCGATGACGTCGGAGACGGAGCTGCCGTCGGTGGTCCACGCCGTGCTGTGCTGGGAGCCGTAGGCGAGGAGCGCGTCGCCGACGCACATCGTCGACAGGTCGGTGAGGGCGGCCCGGCCCGCGGCGCCCAGGTGGGCGTCGACGATCGGCTTCAGCGCCGGGTCGGACTGGACGAAGCCGTTCACCGCCCAGCCGAGGGCGCCGGCCAGGTCCGTGCCGTCGATGGCCGCGGTGACGGCGGTGAGGTCGGCGGGCGGCGCCCCGGCGTAGGTGCCGGAGAGGGTGACGTCCGGGGCGTAGTCGGGCTGGAGTTCGGCGGCCGCCGCGGTGGCGCCGCCGCCCTGGCTGTAGCCGAACAGGCCCACCCGCGAGGCGGCGGTGACCGAGGCGCCGGGCACGCTTCGGGCGGCGCGTACGGCGTCCAGGACCGCGTGGGCGCCGTCCAGCCGGTTGACGTAGGTGTGCAGCCGGTCGGTCGCGCCGAGCCCGACGTAGTCGGTGACGACGACCGCGACGCCCTCGGCGAGCAGCCGGTAGATCGACAGGTCCTCGTAACCGACGGAGACCGTCCGGCCGTTGAGGACCAGCGGGTGCTCCAGGCCCAGGGAGGCGGCGCACTGGTCGCCCTGGCCCATGGTGCCGGGCGCCAGGGCGACCAGCGGGCGGGCGCCGGGGCCCAGCCAGGGCAGCGTCGGTTCGATGTAGGCGCCGGTGACCGCGACGGGGCCGCCCGCCGAGTCGGTGGACTTGTACATCAGCCGGGTCGCGCGGCCCGGCAGCGGACCGGGCAGGCTCGGCAGACTCAGGGCCAGCGGCAGGGATTCGGTGCGGATGAGGGTGCCGTCGACCGTGGGGAGGCCGGTGGGCGGGTCGTAGAAGGCCGGGATGGTGACGCCCCGGGAGACCTCCGCTCGGGAGACCGTGGCCTGCGCGGTCTGGACACAGAGGCAGGCGGCAGCGGCGACGGCGGTGGCCAGCAGGCGGATGCGAACGGGCATGGGGGTACCTCCTTGACGTGCGGGACGTGGGAGGTGGTGCGAGGAGCGCGGAGCGGCGTCCCCGGTGCGGCCCGGGGGACGGGTGCGGCTTCCTCGACGGTAGCGAGCAGCGTGTTACCCGCGGTAGCAGCCGTCAGGTTACGGTTCAGTAATATGACAGCCGGTCAACTGGCGCTCCCCGGACCGACATCCGTCCAGCGCTCCACGGACGCATATCCGTCCAGCCTTGTCGGAGGCCTCGATTACAGTGACCCGCCGGGGACGCCGAAGGGGAGGCAACGGGTGGGGACCCTGGGGAGAAGAGCCGTACCGCTCGCACTGCTCGCGGGGCTGCTGACGGGGTGCGGGGTGTCGGCGCGCGCGACCGACGTCACGGACTCGGGGCAGACCTCCAGCGGGGCGGCGCAGAGCGGGGGCACGATCGGCGCCGCCGGTTCGGCCTGTGCGCTGCCGGTCACGTTCGACATCGCCCGCGGCTGGCAGGCGGAGGCCGTCGACGGCCTGGCCGCGGTCGCCTCGGAGGGCACGGACGGCGACCTGGCGGAGAGCCTGCTGCGGCAGGGTCCGGTGACCCTGGTCTGCGAGATCGACGCCAAGCCGGCCGGGGCCATCGGCTTTCTGCGGGTGTCGACCGGAAAGCCCGGAAGCGGCGACGCCGGCGCGGTGCTGCGGGCCTTCGTGGCCGCCGAGGACGGCACCAGCGAGGCGAAGTACCGGACCTTCACGTCCGGCGGGCTCGCCGGGGTACGGGTCGACTACGTCTACACGAGCACACTGCTGGACGAGACCAAGAGGGAGTCCGCGCTGGCCGTGGTCACACCCCGCGGACCCGTGGTACTGCACCTGGGCGGGCTCGACAGCGCGGAGCACGACGAGATGCTCCCCGCGTTCGAGCTCGCCCGGCGGACACTGCGCTCCGCCTGACCCCGGACACAGGGGCGGGCCCGGCGGAGCCGCGTCGGGGTCGGCGGGGAGGGGGGGGGGGGAGGGAGGTTGGGCGGGGTGGGGAGAGGGGTTTCTCCAGGGGTGGCGGCAAAGAAAGAAAACAGAGGGGGAGAGTGGGGGGCTGA
>NZ_JBVIKO010000058.1:0-10308 GCF_055580905.1 Streptomyces sp. NPDC031497 | reverse complement strand
AGGACGAGAACGGCGACTACCAGGCTGCGTTGGACAATTTGATCGGCGCCCCCGCCCCCCCCCCCCCCTCCCCCCACCCCCCCCCCCCCCCCCCTCCCCCCCCCCCCCCCCCCCCCCCCGCGGCCTCGGGGTCGAGGGCGGGTACGGCGGCCAGCAGTTGCCGGGTGTACGGGTCCTGAGGGTTGTCGTAGACCTCGTCGGCGGGTCCGGTCTCGACGATCCGGCCGCGGCGCATCACCGCGACCCGGTCGCTGACCTGGCGGACGACGGCGAGGTCATGGGCGACGAAGACGAGCGCCAGGCCGAGTTCGCGCTGGAGCTCGCCGAGCAGGGCGACGACCTGGGCCTGGGTGGTGACGTCCAGCGCGGAGACCGGCTCGTCGCAGACGATGACGCGCGGGTCAGCCGCGAGCGCCCGCGCGATGCCCACGCGCTGGCGCTGACCACCGCTGAACTCGTGCGGATAGCGCTCGTAGTGCGCCGCTTCGAGCCCCACGCGCTCCAGCAGTTCGATCACGCGCCGCCGGATGCGCCCCTGGTCCCGTTCGCCCCCGGCGCGCAGCGGGTCGGCTATCGACTCGCCCACGCTGCGCCGGGGGTTGAGGGACGACACCGGGTCCTGGAACACCATCTGGACGGCCGGCCGCACGCCCACGCGCGCGTGCCCCTCGTAGCGGACCTCCCCCGCCGTCGGCTCCAGCAGCCCGACCAGCATCCGGCCGAGCGTCGTCTTGCCGCTGCCGCTCTCGCCGACGATGCCGAGGGTCTCACCTCGGTGGACGGTCAGCGACACGTCGTCCACGGCCGCGAACGCCCTCTTGCCGCGCCCGAATTCACGCCGCAGGCCGGACGCCTCCAGCACGGCCTCCTGGGTCGCCTGTGAGGGCGCGCGCACCGCGTCCAGGCGCGGGACGGCGGAGAGCAGTTCGCGCGTGTACGGCTGCGCGGGCGCCCCGAGCACGGCGGCGACCGGGCCCTGCTCGACCACACGCCCGTGCCGCATGACGAGCACCCGCTCGACGCTCTCGGCGGCGACGCCCACATCGTGCGTGACGAGCAGCAGGCCCATGCCCGTCTCCTCGCGCAGGGTGTGCAGCAGGTCCAGGATCTGGGCCTGGACGGTCACGTCGAGAGCGGTGGTGGGCTCGTCGGCGATCAGCAGGTCGGGTTCGCAGGCGAGCGCCATGGCGATCAGCGCGCGCTGGCGCATGCCGCCGCTGAACTCGTGCGGGCGCGACCGGGACCGGCGGGGCGCGTCCGGGATGCCCACCCGGTCCAGAACCTCCACGGCACGCGCGCGTGCGGCCCGTCGCGACACGCGCGTGTGCATGCGGTACACCTCGGCGATCTGGTCGCCGATCGCGTAGTACGGGTCGAGGGAGGACAGCGGGTCCTGGAAGACCATGGCCGCCTTCGCGCCGCGCAGCAGCCGCAGTTCCTCGTCGGAAGCGGCCAGTACGTCGGTGCCGGCGACCTCGATCGTGCCGCCGACCCGCGCGCCCGTACCGCGGTGCAGTCCGAGCAGGGCCGAGGCGACGGTGGACTTGCCGGAGCCGGACTCGCCGACCAGCGCCAGGGCGGCGCCCGCGTCCAGGCTGAAGGAGAGACCGTCCACGGCCCGCAGGTCGCCGAACTCGACGGTCAGATCAGTGACTTCGACGAGACTCACTTCAGTACCACCCGTCGGTCGGCCACCGCGTACAGCACGTCCGCGACGGCGTTGGCGATGACCACGAAGAAGCCGATGACCAGGACCATTCCGACGACGACGGGAAGGTCGACCACGTTGACGGCGTGGACGAGCTCTTGGCCGATGCCGGGCAGTCCGAACAGCGTCTCGGTGAGCACGGCGCCGCCGACGGCCGAGCCGACGTTGTTGGCGTTCAGCGCGATGACCGGCGCGAACGCCCCGCGCAGGGCGTGCCGTCCGACGATCGCCCGTTCCCCGACGCCGTACGCGCGGAAGGTGCGGATGTGGTCCTCGGCCAGCGTCTCCAGCATCGACGACCGGGTCAGCCGGGCGAACGAGGCGGCCTCGATGAGAGCCAGGGACAGCCATGGCAGCAGCAGGTTCCACGCCCATTGTTCGGGGTCGTCGGTGAAGTTGACGTACTGCGGGAAGGGCAGCAGTTGCAGTTCTCCGCAGACGACGATCATCAGCACGAGGCCGATGACGAAGACCGGGGTGGCCCAGCCCGCCAGCGTGAGGGCGGTCAGGACGCGTTCGGTGAACCGGCCGCGCCGCCAGGCGGAGAGCACGCCGGTGCCGACGCCCAGGACGAGCCAGAGCACCATCGCGCCGAGGACGAGCGACAGACTGACCGGGAGCTTGGTGAGGATGATGCTCAGCACCTGCTGGTCGGTCTGGTAGGAGAGCCCGAGGCAGGGCGCGGAGCAGTGCTCCACGGAGGTACCGGTCGAGTAGTCCTGGCCGACGAGCAGGCCCAGCAGGAAGTGCCAGTAGCGCACGTACAGGGGGTCGTCGAGGCGCAGTTGCTGGGCCACCTGGTGCACCTGCTCCGGGGAGCAGCGCAGGCCGCAGGTGATCTGGGCGACGTTGCCGGGGGTGGCGTAGAAGACGACGTAGACGATCACCGAGATGGCCAGCAGGGTCACGACGATGCCGATGGCACGGCGGACCAGGAACCCACCGAAGCCGCTCATGCGGACCCCTCCTCGGCGGCTGCGGCGGACGCGGCGGACCCGGTGGACCCGGCGGGCCTGTCGGAGCCGGCGGTCCCGCCGGGCCTCGTGGACCCGGTGGCCCTGGCCTCCCGCTTGCGCCCCGTGCCGACGCTCAGCCGGGACGCGGCGCGCGGGTCGAGGGCGATGCGGACGCCGTCACCGAGGACGGTGAGCGCGAGGACGGTCACGAAGAGCGCGCCGGCCGGGAGCAGCAGGTACTGCGGGGCCGCCTGGTACCAGACGTCGGCGGCGCTGAGCATCTGCCCCCAGGACGGCGTCGGCGGCTTCACGCCGACGCCGAGGAACGACAGGGCCGCCTCGGTGCTGATGTTGACCGGGATCAAGATGGACGCGTACGTGATGACCGGCGCGGCCAGCCCCGGCAGGAGTTCGCGGCGGGCGATGCGCCAGGTGCCCCAGCCGCTGAGCCGCGCGGCGGCGACATAGTCGAGCCCCTTCAGGGTGAGCGTCTGGGCGCGCACGATCTTCGCGATGTTGCCCCAGGCGATGAACCCGATGACGAGGGTGACCAGGACGGGCCGCGGGAAGCTCTGCGGGACGATGGCGAGCAGCGCCAGCGCCATGACCATCAAGGGCATCGCGACGAAGATGTCGGTGAACCGGCTCAACAGTTGATCAACCCATCCACTGCCGAGCGCGGCCGCCATCCCGATGACGAGCCCCAGGAGGACCTGGATCACGGTCGCCGCCAGCGCCACCCCCAGGGAGACCCGGGCGCCGTACACCAGGCGGGCGAAGAGGTCCCGCCCGGTCTGCGGCTCCACGCCCAGCCAGTGGTCGGCGCCGATGCCCCCGAAGGAGCCGATCGGGACGCCGCCGCGTGCGGAGTCGATGAGGGACGGGTGGTAGGTGGTCGGGTCCTGGCCCTCCAGCGCGGTGAGCAGCGGCGCCGCGAGTGCGACCAGGACGAGCAGCGCGACGACGGCGGCCGCGACGAGGGCGGCGCGCCGGGTGCGCAGCCGCCGCCAGAACTGACGAGCCCCCGAGGCCCCCGAGGCGGGCGCCTCGGGGGCCTGGGCGGCGAGAAGTGCCTCGCTCACGGCGCTACTTCACCGCGACCTGGGAGATGTCCAGGACACCGGTCCAGTCGCTGATCACGACGTTCTTGATGTCCTTGCCGACCAGGCGCTTGTAGACCGGGTGGAACAGCGGCACGGTCAGGGCCTGCGCGCCGATCTTCTTGTCCAGTGCGCCCCACCGCTGGGCGGCCGCGTCAAGGTCGGTCAACTTGTTGATCGCGTCAATCTCGGCATTGACCGAAGCATCATTGAGCTGGGCCGAGTTGAAGTTCGCGCCGTCCTTGACGATCTGCCGGCCGTCGAAGATCGGGGCGAGGAAGGGACCGCCGGAGGGCCAGTCGGCACCCCACGCGGAGAGGAAGAAGCCCGGCTCGGTCTTCACGTTGTGGATCGTGTCGGAGTAGTTGTTGTCCTCCAGACCCTGGAGCTTGACCGTGATGCCGGCCTTCTTGAGGGCGTCCTGGATGGCGGTCGCGATCTCGGGGCTGGTCTTGAAGTTCTGGGCGTTGTCGTGGGTCAGCGTGACGGTGAGCCCGTTCGGGTAGCCCGCTTCCTTCAGCAGTTCCTTGGCCTTGGCCGCGTTGCCGGTGTCGCCCGCGGGGAAGAGGTCGTACGGCGTGTAGCCGAAGGACTTCTGGTTGGGCAGGTAGGTGGTGGCGGCCTCGGCCAGCGCGCTGCCGCCCGCCGCGTTGACCACGGACGACCGGTCGACGGCGTACGAGATCGCCTGCCGCACCTTGGGGTTGTCGAACGGCTTGACCTTCGGGTTGAACGCTATGTAGTTCGTGTAGCCGAAGTGTCCGGTGCCGACGCGCGAGGCGAGTTCCTTGTCGCCGGTCACCTTGGCGAGCTCGGCCGGGCCGAGGTTGGTGTCCGTGGTGACCGCGGCGGCGTCCGTCCCCTGGGACGCCGACAGCCGCTGGTTGATCACCGAGGAGTCGAGCCCGGACTTGACGTCGATCTTGTCCGGGTAGGCCTTGCGCTGGTCGTCGACGGCCGACGACCAGTACGTGTTCCGTTCCAGCAGCAGGTGCTCGCCGTCGTTCTCGTTCTTCACGACCTTGTAGGGGCCGGACGAGACCGGGTGCTCCTCGTACTTGGTGCCCGTGTCCTTGGCCTTCGGGACGGGCGTGAACTGCGTCTGCGTGGCCAGGTACGGGAACTCGCCCTCGGGCTTGTTCAGGTGGAAGACGATCGTGCGGCTGTCCGGCGTCTCGATCGCCGAGAGCCCCTTCTTGTCCTTGTACGGCCCCTGGTAGTCGGCCGCGCCCACCAGCCAGTCCCGCAGGTAGGGCGCGCCGCCGGAGAGTTCGGGGGCGAAGGAGCGCTCGATGCCGTACTTGATGTCGGCGGACGTGATCGCGGTCCCGTCCTCGTACTTGAGGCCCTTCTTCAAGGTGTACGTCCACACGGTCGCGTTCTCGCTGGGCCGCCCGGTGTCGGTGGCCAGGTCGGGGACGACCTTGGCACCGGCGGCGCCGTTCGCGCGGTTGCGGGTGGTGAGCGTACGGAAGACCAGGGAGGGCACGTTTCCGCCGCCGGAGGTGTAGAGGCGGGCGGGGTCGAAGTCCGACTGGGGGTCGGAGTTCAGGACCGTGAGCGTGCCGCCTTTGTGCGGCGTGGAGTCGCCACTGGAGCCCTTGGCATCGTTGTCCTTCGGCCCGCAGGCGACGGCTCCCGCTGCCACGACCAGGCTGACGGATGCCACGGCCATGCGGCGCGCTATGGCGGACGGTTGACGCATCGGAATGACGACCTCTCGGAAGGCGAGTCTCGATGGGCGAGACAGATTGACGAGGAGTGAGACGAAAGTGAACAGACGTCTGCCCGGGCGCCAGGTCGTCGAAAGAGCCGTGACCGAGTCACGGCAAACAAAAAGAGATCGCGACGCGAACGCCCAGGGGCGAGGGTCAGCGACAGTGGATGTCGGCCACGCAGAGCGCGGTCACGCCGATGAGCGCCAACTCGATGGCGGCGCGCGGGGAGGCATGACGGGGCGACATGCCCAGAAATATGTATGAACTTTTTGCCCATGTCAATGTGGCCTATGAGTCACCTGTCAACTCTTCGGGAACGGCCAGGGGTTGGGCAGACAGTGGATGCCGTCATGGTCGAGGAACTTGGTCTGCTGCTGCATGACCGGCGCCAGCTCGCCGTCCTTGTCGCAGGTCACATGGCCGTAGCCGAGCCGGTGGCCGACCTCGTGGTTGATCAGCATCTGGCGGTAGGCGTGGATCTTGTCGCCGTACGTCGTGCTGCCCTGCGCCCACCGGTACGCGTTGATCATGACGCGTTCGGTGGCGGCCGAGTCGCACGACACGTTGTCCTCGGTCGTGTCGAGGCCTGACTTGGCGCACCACTCGGCGGTGGTTCCCGGGCTGGCGAGGGTGATCACGAAGTCGGGCTTGCCGGAGTAGACGCGCTCGAAGGTACGGGCGCCGTTGTGGGCCCAGCTGCGGTCGTCGTTGAGCGTCTTCTGCACGGCCGCGGCGAACAGCTCGCCGTCCAGCCCGAGCCCCTGCTCCACATCGACGCGGTAGGTGTATTTCCGCCCCGTGCCGGGCGCCTTGGCGACCCCGGGCACGGCGTCGAACTTCCCGGACCCGGCCAGCTTGGCACCGAGCGGGTATTTCTCGCCCATCGCCTGCTCGTACGAGAGCGTCGCCACGCCCGGCGAGGCGGAGGCGGTGGCGGACGGGGTCGTACGGCCGTTGCCGCGCGAGGCGGAACCGTCGGTGGCCCGCGCGTCGCCGGCCGCCGACTGGGACCGTACGCCGCTGTCGCCGCCGTCGGCGACCTGCCCGGCGACGATCACCGCGAGCACGGTGGTGACGGCGGCGGCCGCGACACCGACGAAGGCCCGCCCCTTGCCGCCCTTGGGCTGCGCGGGTTCACCGGTGGGCGGCGCGTCGTCATCGTCATCGCCGCCGTACGGCTCGGAGGCGAGCGAGGAGGTGTGCGGGTCGGAGTCGAGCGGGGACGCACTCGGGCCGGAGGAGGGCGGATACGTTTCCGCGCGCTGGGCGCCGATGCCCGGGCGGCGCGTGAAGACGTCGACGTCCTCGCCGAAGGCGTCGACGTAGTCCTGCCGGGGCCCACCGGGCCCGCCGCGCCGCTGCCGGGGTATCGACGGCCCGGCCGTCCCCGGGGCGGCGGCACCGGCCTGCCCGCCCACCTCACCCCAGCCACCGCCCGTCTCCCGCTGCTGGGGGTGACCGCCTCGGACCCGGGGGACTCCATGGGCGGGCGTCCCGTCCGGGAAGCGGGGAACACCGTGGGCCGGGGTGCCGTCGGGGTACCGGCGCACACCGTGGGCAGGCGTCCCGTCCGGGAAGCGGGGAACACCGTGGGCCGGGGTGCCGTCGGGGTACCGGCGCACACCGTGGGCAGGCGTGCCGTCCGGGAACCGGGGCGCCCCCTGCTCGGGCGCCCCGCCGGGAAGACGTGGCATCCCACGCTCGGGCGTGCCGTCCGCCAGGCGCGGGACCCCTTGAGCCGGCGTGCGGTCCGCGGAGCGCGGAACACCACGGGCAGGCGTACCGGCCGCGAATCGCGGCACCCCGCCCACCGGCGTGCCGTCCGGCAGGCGCGGAGCCCCTCCCGTAGGGGTGCCGCCGGACTGGCGCGGCACTGCCGGCCCGGCGCCCCCGCGGTCACTCTCTCCCGGGTCGCCGTTCCGGTTCGGACCTATACCGGTTATGTCGCCGGTGTCGCCCTTGGGTGCCGGGCCGCGGCGGCTGTGGCGTCCCACCCGCCCCTCAGCTCCCCGCGCCGGGCGCGACCGTACCGGCGCCCAACTCGTCGGCATCCTGGAGGAGTTCACGGAACGCCCCGGCCACCGCCGCCGGGTACTCCATCATCGCCACATGCCCGGCGTCCGGCATGGACAGCAGCCGGGAGTGGCGGAAGGCGCGCGCGGCCCTCTGTGCCATGCGGTAGCCGACGAGCTGGTCGCGGCCGCCGTAGATCAGCAGGGTCGGGGCGAGGACTCGCTCGGCCTGGCGCCAGAGCCCGTGCTGCCCGCCCAGGGTGTACGCGTTGACGATCCCGCGCGCGGACCGCGCCATCGCGTCCCAGAAGTACGGCAGCCGCAGACGCCGTTCCAGCTCCTCCACCGCGTACTCGAACGCCTCGGGCGTGACCTGGCCCGGATCGCCGTAGCAGAGGGCCAGCACGCCCCGTACCCGCTGTTCGGCGGTCCACTTGCCGGTCGCGCGGGTGAGCAGTCCGGCGACGCCGGGCAGGCCGAGCAGCACCGTCGGCATCGCCGTGCGCTGCACCCGCAGTTCGGGCAGGGCCGGCGAGATGAGCGTGAGCGTGCGGACGAGGTCGGGGCGGACGGCGGCGACGCGAGTGCTGACCGCGCCGCCGAGCGAGTTGCCGAAGAGGTGGACCGGACCGCGGCCGACCGCGTCGAGGTAGCGGATGACCGCGCGCGCGTGCCCGGTGACCGAGTAGTCGCCGTCGTCCGGCGGCGGGGAGTCGCCGAAGCCGGGCAGGTCGACCGCCTCGCCGTCCACGACGCCTTCGAGCCGCTGCATCAGGTCCGACCAGTTCTGCGAGGAGCCGCCGAGCCCGTGGACGTACAGCGCGGGCGGCAGGCCCGTGCGCGCGGGCGGCCTGGACCGGACCGTAAGGGTCACGCCGGGCAGCCCGACCGTCCGCAGCCGCTCACCCTCCGCGACTCTGACGGCCGCCACCTTCGGGAGCACGCTCGTGGGCGGCACTGACGGCAGGTCGGTCGAAGACATGGGCCAATGTTACGAGACGATCACACAGTGATTCGTGTGTTCGCCATCACAGAGGCACCCGGGCCAGCCGCCCCGCCGCGCCACGGAAGGTGCGCCGACGAGCCGTCGGCGAGGTCGAGGGCGAGGGTGCGGCCGTCGGCGACATCCCGGGCGAACGGCCGTCGATGGCATAGCGTCCGCATCCGGTGTCTCCTAGGCTCATAAAGAGGGCACCCGTTTATGGCCCCCTGCTTCTGCCAGGGACATTCGATGGAAGGGAGCCCACCATGGCCTATGACCCCACCGACCCCGACGTGCTCGACGAACTGGAGCCGGAGGCGCAGGACGCCCCGGAAATCGACGTCGAGGCCCCGGAGGGCGACGCAGCCGAGCAGCACACGGACATCGCACCGTCCCGTGACGACCCGCTCACCGGTGTGGACGAGGACCGCGCGAACGAGGCCGATCTCATCGAACAGGCACGCGTCGTCTCCCTCGACGAGGACGACTACCGCTGACCGCGGAGGCTCCGGCGGGGTTACCTGGCCTGTCCGCATTTCCCGGTGCGGCTTTCGCCGCCGTCCGGTACGTGAAATTCTGCGCTCGCACCGCGCACAGCACGGTTACCGAAAAGTACGATGGCCGGGCGGCGTAATCCGCATGTGGACGATTTTGGGAGGCGGCGTGACAGCCATCGAGCAGACAGAGGCGGCGCGCCCGCGGGGCACGCGCCTGCCGCGCCGTGCCCGTCGGAACCAGTTGCTGGGCGCCGCCCAGGAAGTTTTCGTCGCGCAGGGGTACCACGCGGCCGCGATGGACGACATCGCCGAACGCGCCGGCGTCAGCAAGCCGGTGCTCTACCAGCACTTCCCGGGCAAGCTCGACCTCTACCTGGCCCTGCTGGACCAGCACTGCGACGCCCTGATCCAGGCGGTACGCGGGGCGCTCGCGTCGACGACCGACAACAAGCAGCGGGTCCGGGCGACCATGGACGCGTACTTCGCGTACGTCGAGGACGACGGCGGCGCCTTCCGCCTGGTCTTCGAGTCCGACCTGACGAACGAGCCCGCGGTGCGCGAGCGCGTCGACAAGGTCACCAACGAGTGCGCCGAGGCGATCTGCGAGGTGATCGCCGAGGACACCGGCCTCTCGCGCGCCGAGTCGATGCTGCTGGCCTCCGGTCTCGGCGGCCTCGCCCAGGTGGTGGCGCGCTCCTGGCTGCACAGCGACCGCAGCGTCCCGCGCGACCAGGCGGTACAGCTGCTGGCCTCGCTGGCCTGGCGGGGCATCGCCGGCTTCCCGCTGCACGGCATCGACCACCACTGAGGCGTCACGGGCCCGTCGCGCCGGTATCGTCCATGCATTCCCGTTCGCTGTTCGCTCCTGGCGTGCACGCCAGGAGCGTGTACGTCCCCTCACCGGGCTAATGTGTGCTGCGTACGGCGCGGAAGGTCGCGCACTTCACTGACCGTCGGAGGGACATAGCCGTGGAGGTCAAGATCGGCGTGCAGCACGCGCCCCGCGAGATCGTGCTGGAGAGCGGTCTGAACGCCGAGGAGGTCGAGCGCCTCGTCGCCGACGCGCTCGCCGGTAAGTCGCAGGTGCTGTCCCTGGAGGACGAGCGCGGCCGCAAGGTGCTGGTCCCGACGGACCGCCTGGCGTACATCGAGCTCGGCGAGCCGACGGTGCGCAAGGTGGGCTTCAGCGCGGTCTAGCCACAGCAGCACGGAGGGGGGGGGGGGGGGGGGGGGGGGGGGGGGGGGGGGGAGGGGGGGGGGGGGGGGGGGGGTGGTGGGGGGGTTGCAGCAAGGGGGGACAGTGCTCCAGGTTGCTATGCGTTCCTCCTCTTTACC
>NZ_JBVIKO010000057.1:0-10369 GCF_055580905.1 Streptomyces sp. NPDC031497 | reverse complement strand
CCCGCTCAATCTCCAACCCCACCCGGGCCGGAAAGGGGCCGAAAGGGGGGGTTGGAAAAAGGATCCCGACCGGGAACCGAGGCCCCCCCGGGGGGCGACCTCCCCCCCCCCCCCCCCCCCCCCCCGGCACGGGGTCAGGCACCTGTTCGCCGCCTACGACCTGACCCAGGACAAGCTCTACGGCCACATCAAACCGAAGAAGAACCGGGTGAGGTTCCTGGAGTTCTGTCGCTACCTGCGCACCCTCTATCCGCCCAAGATCCGTATCGCGATCGTGCTCGACAACTTCTCCCCACACCTCACCACGAAGAAGGACACCCGGGTCGGCGACTGCGCCGCAGCCAACAACGTCGAGTTCGCCTACACACCCACCAACAGCTCCTGGCTCAACCGCATCGAAGCCCAGTTCACCGCCCTGCGCTACTTCGCACTGGACGGAACGGACCACGCCAGCCACAAGGAGCAGGGAAGCATGATCCGCCGCTACCTCATATGGCGGAACAAGCACGCCGCCGACGAACGTTTACGCGAGGTCGTGAACAGGGTGAACGTTGCTTGATGCGGCACTAGTGCATGACCTGGACCGCCGGTCGGCTCGGCACCGCCTGGTTACCCGCGCGGATCGTCTCCGCCGTGTACGCGGCCGCCACCAGGCCGAGTGCGAGGCGACCTTGCCGTATGCGCCGGGATCCGACCGTCGCCAGGGGCTGGCCGTAGGCGGCAGCGGTCAGGAATTCCGGGAGGCCAGAAACTCCCTTATCTGCGCCAATGGTTGGGCCGCCTCCTCAAGACCTCTCCGCACGGCTTCAGCCATCCAGGACTCCGCTTCCGCAAGCAGTCCCCGGTCGGCCAGCAGAGCTCCGAGGTTGAGCGCTGCCCTCGAGTGCCCGGCCTCGGCCGCTATACGGCACCACAGCTCCATCCGCTCCTCGTCGCCGTGCTCGGCAAAATAGGACGCGCAGCCGAAGGCGGTGTCCGCGTCCCCGTGCTCCTCGACCTGCCGCCACCAGTACTCGGCCTCTACCTGTCTGTCGGGCTTTTCGAAGAGCAATAGGCCCAGCACGAAGGCGGCTTCGGGGAGACCACCCGCCAGGCGACGGAGCCTTTCCACCGCTTGTTCCGTCTCCCCGGAGTCGATGAGCCACTCCGCGAGCCTGAGGTCCGCCTCCTGGTGGCCGGCCTCGGCCGCTCTCCTCCACCAGGATGCCGCCTCCTCTGCTTCACCGCGTTTGGACAGCAATATGCCGACGTTGTAGGCGGATGCAGGGATCACGGGGGCCGAGATACGCCACCAGTGTTCGGCTTCCTCAAGCTTCCCTTGAACGTAGTACTCCCTCCCGATGTTGTGTGCAGCATCGGGGCGACCGGCCTCGGCGGCCCACTGCATGATGGTCCGGGCCACGCGCGGGCTGTCCTGCAGCCGGGCAATGGCATATGAGATGGCCTCTTCCGCGTCCTCGGGGTCGCGGAGCAACTCAAGAAGCAGGGACCGGCCTTCTTGGGAACGCCCTTCGCACGTCAGCAGATCAATCAGGTTGAGACATCCCTTCGCGTCACCGACGTCCGCGGCCCGGCGAAGCGCGGCCTCGGCTCCGACGAGATCACCCTCCAGGCGGAGGAGGATTCCGAGGTTGTTGAAGGACTCGATGTGTCCGGCTGCGCCCGACCGGCGGTACCACTCCTTGGCCCCTTCGAGGTCGTCCTCCTCGGACAGCCGTACAGCGAGGTTGAACATGGCCACTTCGTGGCCGCCCTCGGCTCCCTTGACATACCAGGTCCTGCCCTCGGCCCGCTTGCCCTGTGTGCTGAGGAGCACGCCGAGTTGGTTGGCAGCCTCCGCGTTTCCGGCCTCGGCGGCGACCCGCCACCATTTCTCGGCCTCCGCGAGATCACCGCGCTCGTCAGCGGCGAGGCCCAAAATCTCTGCGGCCCGGTCGTGGCCTCGTTCGGCTGCTCGGCGCAGCCACAGCTCAGCCTGTTCGGCACCGCTCAGCCGGAGCAAGTGCCCGTATACGTACATCGCCTCGGTGTCTCCGGCTGCGGCTCCCGCCCGCCACCACGGCTCCGCCTCGGTCTTGTCGCCGCGCATGTACAGGAGTTTCGCCAGAGTGGTGATGGCCCTGACGTATCCGCCCTCCGCGGCACGGCGCAACCATGTTTCGGCCTCCTCCTCGTCCCCTTCATCCCGGTAGTGGAGGTAGAGGTTGAAGGACGCGACGACCAAGCCGTCCTCCGCCGCCTTCCGCCACCATCCCGCGGCCTCCTCCTCCGCTCCCTTCATCTTGAGGAGTGCGCCGAGGTTGAGCTGGGCGACCGCAATCCCAGCCTCGGCGACAGGACGCAGCAGCGGTTCGACCTCTACCGGATCCACGCCTTGGAACAGCCGTGCCGAGGTGTAGTTGATGACCGCTTCCTCGTCGCCCAACTCGGCAAGGGGCCGCCATGCCTGCTCAGCAATCGCCCACTGCTCGCTGAACGAAGCGATTCGGGCGATGAGCGGGCGCGTCCCGTCGTCGGCGTGCTTCAGGGCGGCGCGCCACACCGAGTCCGGCACGTCCGGTGCGTGGGGGTCGCGGGCCACAGAGTCGACGAGGTAGTCGAATGGGCGTTTGGTGCCCTCCCGCTCGCCCTCCATCAGCAGGCTGGCGACGCCAAAGCGGACCTGCGAGGTCCAGACCAAGGCGTCGGCGTACGGTTCCGGCCGCAGCGCGGCGCCGCCCAGGGCCTTGAGGTAGCCGTGGTGCGCTTCCTGCAGCAGGGCCACTGGCAGGTCGCCGATCAAGCCGACGCGGGCCAAGTCAACAGCAGCTGCAACGAGGGCCGCCCCCCGTGGATGGCCGCCCTTGGCCGTGGCTCGCGCTGCCCTGCGCCACTCGGCGAGGAGTTCGGGCCCGGCTGCCAGGTACTCGGCGATGCCGTGGACGCCATGACGGGCATGGGCCTCATGCAGGCGGCGGTCGTCCGCCTGCGCCACGCGGGCGAGTTCGGCGTCGCTCCACAGCCGCCGCACGACAATGGGCTCCACCATGTTCAGGACCCGCCGTCCAGAATCGGCCGTCATGCGGGTCGAGCCGCCTTCACCGGTGAGCTCATCCGCAGTCTCCCGCAGGGTGTCATAGCGCTCGTCGCGCAGAGTGGCCAGCACCACAAGGTGGGACCTGATCAGCGACGTCAGCAACGACGGTTCGAGGCCGCCCGGCCCCAGGTAACGCTCGAGATCGTCGAGCCACAGGACGTGCCGGTCATAGGCAGGCTCGTTGGGTGCCCGACGCAACGGCCGCAGATCGGCCTCCGAAGGCGGGGCGAGGAGCAGATGTCCGGGGAGCACCTCCCGCACGGCTTCGAGGGCGGTGCGACTCTTGCCTGCGGTCGAGTCGCCGGTAAGCAGCACGAACCCGCCCGACTCGGCCGCGATTCGTAGCTCGTCCCGGACCTGGCCGTCCACGTCGCGCAGGACGTAGGGCGGTAGCGCCGATCCGTCGCCGCCGTCCGAGCGGGCACGGTGCACACCGAGGCCTAGCAGGTCGGTGACGGCCACCGGCTGCCAGTTCCCCAGAGCCGACGAGTCTGCGGCGTCGGCGGCGTAGTAGTGAATTCCACCAGCGAGGTAGGTCGCCGCCACCCCGCCGGCAACGGCGAGGACATGGGGCTGCTCGGCGACATCTGGCAGTGAGGACGCGTACACGTCTCCGGGCAGGCTCAGCTTCGCGGCGAGCCTAGCTGCGGACGATATCCCCGGGTTGCCTCGGGTGGCCGCCCCTGCGTGTTGGGCGGGTCGTGTGAGGGCTGTTGAATCACTGGTGCCGGCAGCGGGCAGTGGTGTGCTCGTGGAGGCCGGTCCGTTCAGCCCTGGGACGGATCCGGCTTCTGAGGGCGTCCGATATGCGCACCTCCGTGGATAACCCCCGCCGCGATCGCACCCTTCTCGGCGCGGACGTCCATGTTTCCGCCCACGGCCAGTCCTCCCGGTCCGGCCGACGCCCCACCCTGGGGGGCGTGCTGAACCAGCAGGGTGTGCAGTTCTTCGGCGGCCTGCACACGTTCGTCCTGGTCCAGGCCCTCCAGCAGGGCCTCGACACGAGCCTGCCAGGCTGCCTCGTGACGGATACGCACCACCTCGGCCTGGGCTGTTTCCGCGGACTGAAGTTCACCAGCGGTCTGGTCCAGGCGTTCGAGTTCCGCCCGCTCGCGCTGTGCGTCACCTCGACTGAACCAACGTGCCACCGCCGTCCGCAACCCGGTCCACGCGTCCGTCCCTGCCGCCCGTACAACCGCTGCCCCACCGGCCGCGGCCAACGCCGTCAACGCTTGTTCCAGCATCCCCGTTCGCCCTCCCCAAGAGCAGTGATCTCGCCAGAACGGTACGGCCCCGGATCGGCTGTGCGCAGCGTTATAGGAAAAATGCCCGGGCCGGGGCTCTTCACGCTCCAGGGCAGCGACTGATCCGGGGGAAAACCCCTGACCTGCGGAAGCGGTCCAACCCGCCGGGCCAGTTGGCCATCTGCCACCGTTTGCGGGCCGGTAGACGGTGCTGCACTCACCGATGCGGCGGTTGCGCAGAGTGACGGGCTAGGAAGGCGAACAGTCCTGTCGGTTAGTGGTCAGGGCTGTTGTGTGCGGGCTGCGGGTTGAGTTGGGGCTACAAGAACGGACAACGGACAGAAGGGAAGGACTCCCATACTGCCGCGACTAACGCCGTCTACACCGGCCGAGCCACCCCGAGGACGGTGAAGCTCCTCCCGGACGGGACCACGTTCCACGACCGCACCGCGCAGAAGAGCCGCCGCCAGGAGCAGGGACACCAATACGCGGCCGCTCAACTCGTCGCTCTCGGGGCTCCCCCACCAAAGGACGGCAGCGACCCGGCGGTCTGGCTGCGCGAAGCCCTGGCCGCAGTCGGAGCCCGCCGGATCCGGCACCGCGGCGCCCACCGGTTCGTATTCCGGCTCGGCCGGACCCGCCAGGAGCGGGAGTCCATCGAACTCGGCATCCCCGCTCGACAGCCCTATCCCAAATGTGTCGACCCGGAGCCTGAGGCCACTTGAAGGTCGGTAGCCAACGACTTACTGCGCTCGCTGTCTCCGAGGCCTGTCCCCCAGCAGCACACCGCCCTGCCCCAATGGCCTGCCGGGACGGCGAGTGGACGTGGTGCGGGTACATGCGGCTCATCGCCAGCGGCAAGAATTTCGGTTCAGGTGGCTTGCCAACTCACAGTATCGCTATCTAGTATCGAATCTCGGAGAGTGCCGGCACCAACGAAAGTCTGCTGAGACCACGCGCCGCCCGAGAGGAGACACTCCATGATGCAGGCTGACGGTACCCTCCGCTCCCACCGCCCTTCACCGCGTCCGCGGCACGCAGTTCGTCCACTCTCACAACGCCTTCCTGGAGGAAGACGATGACCGGCACCGACAAGAACGAACTCGACGAGCACGAGCTCCTGACCGCCAAGGAGATCCATGCCGAGTTCGGTCTCAGCCCGTCACGCCTGAGCGAGCTGTATCGGGACCGCGGCGCTACCGGATGCCCGGAACCGGACCATGTGGAGGGCCGGCAGCGCTGGTGGAAGCGCGGCACCATCGGCCCATTCCTCACAAGCTACCGCGCGGCGAAGTCTTCTCAGTCGGCTGTGCGCCACAGCCTGCTCGCCGGCCCCCGCGACCAGCTGCTGTCGACCTCGGATGTGGCGAAGGCACTCGGCCACAAGCGGACCGTGACCCTCCTCGCCTGGCTGCAGGACCGGCCCGGGTATTTCCCCGAACCCGACGTCGTGGAGACCACCGAGGGCGGCCGCCTTCGCCGCTCCTGGTACCTGGGCACCGTGACTGACTGGATCAATAAGCGGCCCGGCCCGGGCAACACCCAGAGCAAGACCCGGACGGAGGCGGCGGCGCCGGCCGAAGACGGGGATCCGGATGAGCTGCTCGACACCAAGCAGGCCGCGCCAATGCTCGGCTACAGCAGCCACCTGGATCTCAACCGGGCCATCGCCCGCGGCATCCTGCCGGAGCTCGCAGAGCCGGACGAGCTGGTGCGCAGCGACAAGGGTCTGACCAGCAACCGGTACAAGCGCCGGCGGGTCATCGCTCTCGCGCGAGCCCGCCAGCAGGCGCCTGCCAGTGCCGTACTGGCCCAACAGCGCATGGAGGCCGCTCTGCATGCCCTGCGCGCGGCTGCAGAACCGGGCATGGTCGCCGTATCGGCACTGGCCGAGGCCCATCCGGGCCACGGCAGCACCACCGCCTGGCAGAAGACGATCGATGAGGCCCGCCGCACCATCCAGGCGGGCTGACCCTTCGAGAGCGCAGGTAGAGCGACGTTGTCGCTATCCTGCCGGTGTACGGCACTCGGCTGTGGGTTCCTTCGTGTAGCCCTGGCGGGCCGGGTGTGTCGGCCGGTGGCCGGAGGAGGCTGTCAACCTCCCACCGGGATCCTCGGATCCCGGGCCGGCCATCGCTCATTTCAGGCGGTTGACTCGCCGGCGGGCTCGATGCATTCGTCGCCCATGCCGCCGGCCCCTGCAGCTGCGGGAGCACCGTCGGACGGCGCTGAACCGAGGGCCAGGATGGTTGTGCCCACGTGGTCGGGCCCACCTCAGGTCTGACCACGGTCGCTGTGTCCCCATCGTGACCCTGGCGGCGCCTCATGGTCGGCGGTCCGGTCGGGGGTGGGGGATTTCCTCAAGGTCAGCAACAGCCCGTCCTGACCGGGAGTTTGACCATGCATCCTGCACATCAGCCATCGGCAAGGGAGCCGACGGGGCGCATGGCCGGCGCATACCGCCGGCACTGCCAGGGCCTAGTTCGACTACCGCTGCGTCTCCCGTGCCGTGCGGCCGCCGTTGGCACAGCGCGTCCAGGCACCGACGTCCACGGCCCAGTCACCGCGCTGCGGCAGTACACCCGATCTGGACATCGTCGCGCGGGTCGGCTCGGTCGCCGCACGGCGCTCTGCCGGACCGTACGGCTGTACCGGCATCCACATCAACTGCCCGCATCGCGATGAAGTCCTCGCGCACCAGGTGCGTCCTCGCCAAACTGCGGCCCGCGAGCCTCCGCCCGGCGAGTGGCTTCGTCCCAGCGCATCTGCGCAACCACTGCGGCCCTCTGTCTGCCGAAGCCGAAGGAATCCCCGTGACCACCCCTGCCAACGACTCTGCCTCGACCGGCTCCGCCATATTCGCCGAGCCTCTCCCTCATCAGCTACTGGCCGCGCTCGCCCTGCACCGAATGGCCACCACCAGCCAGCTCCACATCATGCTGCGGCCCAACGCCGGCCGCCGGATCATTTCCAGACCGCTGAGCAAGTTGCGACAGGAGGAACTCATCGACTACACGGTGCTGCCCCGGTCCAACGCCACCCGTGCCTGGTACCTCACTGGCGAGGGGGCCGGCCTTACCCGGGACTTCCCCGCGCTGCGGGGCCGTCCACCGTATCCGATCACCTCTGCCACGGCCGCCTCGCTGAAGACGTCGCATACGCTCACCGTGGTCCGCACACATCTCGTCTTCGCCGCTGACGCTCGTCGCCACGGCGACGAGCACGGCCATCTGGACTGGACACCGGAGGTGTCCCACCCCCTCGGAGACGGCGAAAGGATCATCGCGGATGCCGTGATGTACTACACCCGAATCGACGGGGACCAACGCACGAAACTACGAGCCTTCATCGAAGTGGACCGGGCGACGATGAGCAGCGAACGGCTCGCATCCAAGCTGATCGACTATGCACGACTGTGGTCATACCAGCCTCAGGCCGTCAGTCGTCAGCGCTCCTCGCAGCCGGCCGGGACAGGGGCGGTCTGGCTCCGCTGGTACCCGGTCTTTCCCAGGGTCCTGTTCGTACTGGCCGGAGCCTCCCGAAACACCCTGAGGAACCGGATCAGCGACATGCGGGCCATGGTCGCCCAGCATCCCCTCGTGGCGGCCTTCGCCCGCGAAGTGCGGCTCGGAGCCGCGCTCCTGGAGGACATCGAGCGCGACGGACCGACCCAGGCTGTGTGGGTTCCTCTGGCGGGGGGTGAGCTGCGCCCGTGGATCGCCTTGTGACAATCCCGTCAGCCCACGCTTTTCGTTCAGCTACGCAAACGCATCGAGATGAGCCAGGAGCCCAGCACGGTCGCCACCGTCGTCAATCTGTCCGTCAAGCCCGCCGGAACTGCCGGCCACGGCTACCGCCGGTACTACAGCACTTCAATGGGGTGTTGGTCGAGTATATCCGCCCATTCCAGGACTACGCCCAGCCGATGGCAGAGGCCGCGCCGGACCATAGGAAGCCGCAGGTCGCTATGGCACCCACCCGGCCTCGTTCTTCCCGAGGCCGACATCTCCCACCCTGTGCGCTTGGGTTAGAGCGGCACTGAGCCGTTTTCAACCTTGGTTTGAGCAGGTCAGGTGGAGGGTCAGGACGGCCTGGACAAGGCTGGTGATGCGAGTGGTGCTGCACCGCAGCTTGCGCAGGAGTCGCCAGGTCTTGAGCGTGGCCATGGCCTGCTCGCCCAGCGCCCGGATTTTGGCATGGGCGCGGTTGACCGCCTGCTGGCCTGCGGAGAGCTTCTCCCAGCGACCGTGGTAGGGCACGCGGACGGTTCCGCCGGCTCCTTGGTATCCCTTGTCGGCCCAGCAGCGGATGCCGGCTTCGGCCAGGGAGTCGAGAATGCCGTGTTCGCGGTGGGGACCTGCACCGCGGACGTAGTCGCGTTGGAGGCCCGCAAGGCCGCCGAGATGGAGGGCCGGTCCCCGACCGTCGCCGCCACCACCGTGCTGTCGGAGCCGGTCGCGCCGCCGGACCTGCCGCTGCCCAGCCTGACCGAACGCCGGGCCACCCGCCTGCCCGCCGACCAACGACCCCTGCCCGCCCTCGAACGCTGGGACCAGCTCCTGCACCGCCCCGGAAGGGAATCGCGATGACCGGCCCGCACCACACCCTGACCGAGCCCGCCTCCGACGCCGCCATCGACACCGCCTGCCGGGTCCTGCGGCTGCCGACCATGCGGGCCCAGTTCGCCGATACCGTCGCCCGCGCCGAACGCGAGCACCTGTCCTACCGCGGCTTCCTCGCCGAACTACTCACGGCCGAGTGCGAGGACCGTGACCGCCGACGGTCCGAACGCCGGATCCGCGCGGCCGGCTTCCCACGCTCCAAGTGGTGGCTTTCCGATTTCGACTACACCGCCAACCAGAACGTCACTCCGGCCCTGATCAACAATCTCGCCACCTGCGAATGGGTCAAGAAAGGCGAACCCCTCTGCCTGATCGGCGACTCCGGCACCGGCAAATCCCATCTCCTGATCGGTCTCGGCTCCGCCGCCGCGATGGCCGGCTTCCGGGTCCGCTACGCGCTCGCCGCGAAGCTCGTCAACGAACTTGTCGAGGCCGCCGACGAGAAACAGCTGACCAAGACCATCGCCCGCTACGGACGCGTCGACCTGCTCTGCATCGATGAACTGGGCTACCTCGAACTGGACCGCCGAGGCGCCGAGATTCTGTTTCAGGTTCTTACCGAAAGGGAGGAGAAGAACAGTGTCGCGATCGCCTCGAACGAATCGTTCGGAGGCTGGACCAAGACCTTCACCGACCCCCGGCTCTGCGCGGCCATCGTGGACCGCCTCACCTTCAACGGCACCATCATCGAGACCGGCACCGAGTCCTACCGACTCGCCCAGACCAAAGCCAAGCAACAGCGCGGCTAGAAATCGAATGGAGATCCACGACATCCCTGGCAGGCTGGGAGCATGGCGTCTCCCGACGATCAAGAGCTGAGCGCAGCCGTTCAGGATGCCGACTCCCCGGACTGGTCCGTTCGCGCGGCGGTCGGTCGGCGGCTCGCGACATCGGACAAGATCGACGAAGTGGCGGACGTCCTCCACCGCCTCCTCTTGGATCTCCAAGACACCGGGGTCACCCAGGACACGGCCGAGGCCCTGCTCGCGCGCAAGGACACCGCCGGTCTCCGCTGCGTGCTGTTGGCCAGCAGTCAGGCTGTCGAGTTCTCGACTGCAGATCAGCTTGAAGCCGCTCTGGACTGCGACCCCGAGTGGATGACGACCGAAGGCCCGGACCGGCTGATCCAGCAGCTGCACGAGCTGGCCGCGGATGACGACGCCGGGGTCCGGGACGAGGCCCAAAGGATCCTCTCGCGTCTGCGGCCGCGCGAGGAATGGGCACGAGTCTGGGACAACGACCCGCTCTGATCCGACACGACAGCACAGCCAAGTCCTCATGGGCCTGTCCGTCACCGACGGGGCCACTCCGAGCCGGAAGCCGGGGCCAACTCAAGGGTCTGGCACAAGTTCCGTGAGCCGGACACGCGTTGTAGTTGTTGATCTTCTTGCGGTGGGTGCGGAAGTCGCCTTGAAATCGTTCCTCGT
>NZ_JBVIKO010000056.1:0-11210 GCF_055580905.1 Streptomyces sp. NPDC031497 | reverse complement strand
CCTCCCCCCCCCCCCCTTTCCCCCCCCTCCTCCCCCCCCCCCCCCCCCCCCCCCCCCCCCCCCCCCCCCCCCCCCCCCCCCCCCCCCGCTCCATGTGCACGCGTACGACGGGCCGTTCGTGGCCCCGTTCGCGGGTCAGACCTCCACGACGACCGGGAGGATCATCGGCCTGCGGCGATACGTGTCCGAGACCCACTTGCCGAGGGTCCTGCGGATGAGTTGCTGCAGCTGGTGGGGCTCCACGACCCCGTCCTGGGCCGAGCGTTCGAGGACCTCCGAGATCTTCGGGACGACGGCCGCGAACGCCGAGTCCTCGATGCCGGAGCCGCGGGCCTGGATGTGCGGACCGCCCGTGATCTTGCCGGTGGAGGAGTCGACCACGACGAAGACCGAGATGATGCCCTCGTCGCCGAGGATCTTGCGGTCCTTCAGGGCCGGTTCGCCGACATCGCCGACGGAGAGACCGTCGACGTACACGTAGCCCGCCTGGACCTTGCCGGAGATCTTGGCCTTGCCCTCGACCAGGTCGACGACCACGCCGTCCTCGGCGATGACGATCCGGTCGTGCGGGATGCCCGTCAGAGCGCCGAGTTCGGCGTTGGCGCGCAGATGGCGCCATTCGCCGTGCACCGGCATCAGGTTCTTCGGTCGGCAGATGTTGTAGAAGTACAGCAGTTCACCGGCCGAGGCGTGGCCGGAAACATGCACCTTGGCGTTGCCCTTGTGGATGACGTCGGCGCCCCAGCGGGTCAGGCCGTTGATGACGCGGTATACCGCGTTCTCGTTTCCGGGGATCAGGGACGAGGCCAGGATGACCGTGTCGCCGTCGACGATACGGATCTGGTGGTCGCGGTTGGCCATCCGGGACAGGGCGGCCATCGGTTCGCCCTGGGAGCCCGTGCAGACCAGGACCACCTGGCTGTCCGGGAGGTCGTCGAGCGTCTTGACGTCGACGACGAGGCCCGGCGGGACCTTGAGGTAGCCCAGGTCCCGGGCGATGCCCATGTTGCGGACCATGGAGCGGCCGACGAAGGCGACCCGGCGGCCGTACTCGTGGGCCGTGTCCAGAATCTGCTGGATACGGTGGACATGGCTGGCGAAGCTCGCCACGATGATCCGCTTGCGGGCTCCGGCGAAGACCTGGCGCAGGACGTTCGAGATGTCGCGCTCGGGCGGGACGAAACCCGGCACCTCGGCGTTCGTCGAGTCGGCCAGAAGAAGGTCGATGCCTTCCTCACTCAGCCGCGCGAACGCGTGCAGGTCCGTCAGCCGGTTGTCCAGCGGGAGCTGGTCCATCTTGAAGTCGCCGGTGTGCACCACCATGCCGGCCGGGGTGCGGATGGCCACGGCCAGGGCGTCCGGGATGGAGTGGTTGACGGCGACGAACTCGCAGTCGAAGGGGCCGATGCGCTCTCGCTGGCCCTCCGCCACTTCCAGGGTGTACGGGCGGATGCGGTGCTCCTGGAGCTTCGCCTCGATGAGGGCGAGGGTCAGCTTGGAGCCGATGAGCGGGATGTCCGGCTTCTCGCGGAGCAGGAAGGGGACGCCGCCGATGTGGTCTTCGTGGCCGTGGGTGAGGACGATGCCCTCGATGTCGTCGAGACGGTCCCGGACGGACGTGAAGTCCGGCAGGATCAGGTCGATTCCGGGCTGCTCCTCCTCGGGGAAGAGCACCCCGCAGTCGACGATCAGCAGACGGCCGCCGTACTCGAAGACGGTCATGTTTCGGCCGATCTCGCCGAGCCCGCCGAGCGGGGTGACGCGCAGGGCGCCTTCGGGGAGCTGGGGCGGCGGGCCGAGTTCAGGATGCGGATGACTCAAAAGACTCTCCTCACCACCCACGCCACGTACCGGTCGGGCACGTGGCGTGGATGACGTTCGTGCATAAGCAGTTGTCGTTGTGGAATGCGGGCACCCGTGTCCCGCTTTGTTCAGTTGTTAAGCCTTGCTACGCGGACGTCCGCGTGAAGTCTGTTGTCAGAGCTGTACCCCGCCGGCAGCAAGATCGATCTTGAGCTGAGCGATCTCCTCGGCCGAACATTCGACCATGGGGGCGCGCAGCGGCCCGGCAGGCAGCCCCTGGAGGGTCAGCGCGGCCTTGGTCGTCATGACGCCCTGGGTGCGGAACGTGCCGGTGTAGACCGGCAGCAGCTTCTGGTGGATCTCCATGGCCTTCTGTACGTCACCGGAGACGAAGGCCTCGACGAGGGCCCTGAGGTCCGGGGTGACCACATGACCCACGACCGAGACGAAGCCGACGGCGCCCACGGAGAGCAGCGGCAGGTTGAGCATGTCGTCGCCGGAGTACCAGGCGAGGCCGGACTGGGCGATGGCCCAGCTCGCGCGGCCGAGGTCGCCCTTGGCGTCCTTGTTGGCGACGATCCTCGGGTGCTCGGCCAGGCGGACGAACGTCTCGGTGTTGATCGGGACGCCGCTGCGGCCGGGGATGTCGTAGAGGATGACCGGCAGCCCGGTGGCGTCGGCCACCGTCGTGAAGTGCCGGTACAGGCCCTCCTGCGGGGGCTTGTTGTAGTACGGCGTGACGACCAGCAGGCCGTGGGCGCCGTCGCGCTCGGCCTGGCGGGCCAGCTCGACGCTGTGGTGGGTGTCGTTGGTGCCGACTCCGGCCACGATGTGGGCGCGGTCGCCGACCGCCTCCAGTACGGCTCGTACCAGGTCCGATTTCTCCGCGTCGCTGGTGGTGGGCGACTCACCGGTGGTGCCGTTGATGATCAGGCCGTCGTTGCCTGCGTCCACCAGGTGGGTAGCGAGCCGCTGCGCGCCGTCGAGGTCGAGTGCGCCGTCCGCCGTGAAGGGCGTGACCATGGCGGTGAGGACCCGCCCGAAGGGGGTCTGCGGAGTGGAGGTCGGAGCCATGGGTTACACGCTACTCGGTGCTCACGGCGCGGTCTGCCCTTGGGGTGCGGGGAAAGTCCGGACAAATGCGGAGCCCGGCACTGCCTGCTCGGGGGTTCAAGCAGTGCCGGGTCCGTTTGATCAGGCTAGATGAACTTCACTAAATGCCGCAATACGGACACCTCGCCAGGCTGATCCGTACATCTGTGCCGAGCACGACAAGACGCGCGAGACGCCGGGCGGCACAACGGCCGGGTTACGGCGCGACACGACCGTTGGCGTTGAAGGCGCCGTGGGTGAGCGGCATGAGCCTGGCCCACTCCGCCTCCATCTTCTCGCCGACCATCTCGATCTCCCGCTGCGGGAAGGACGGCACCTTCGCCAGCTCGTGCTGGGTACGCAGGCCGAGGAAGTGCATCAGCGAGCGGGCGTTGCAGGTGGCGTACATCGACGAGAAGAGCCCGACGGGCAACACCGCCCGGGCCACCTCACGCGCGACACCGGCGGCGAGCATCTCCTGATAGGCCTCGTACGCCTCGCGGTAGGAGTCCTCCATCACCCGGCCGACGAGCTCCTGCTGGGCCTGGGTGCCCTCGACGAAGACGTACTTGCCGGGGCGGCCTTCCTGGACGAGCTTGCGGGCCTCGCCGGGGACGTAGAAGACGGGTTCGAGCTGGCGGTACCTACCGGACTCCTCGTTGTAAGACCACCCCACCCTGTGCCGCATGAACTCGCGGAAGACGAAGATCGGGGCGCTGATGAAGAACGTCATCGAGTTGTGCTCGAAGGGGCTGCCGTGCCGGTCCCGCATCAGGTAGTTGATCAGGCCCTTGGAGCGCTCCGGGTCCTTCTTCAGCTCCTCCAGGGACTGCTCTCCGGCGGTGGAGACTCGGGCGGCCCACAGCACGTCGGAGTCGGCCGCGCTGTGCTTGACCAGCTCGACGGTGACATCGCTCCGGAAGCTGGGCTTGAGGTCGTCGGCGGGGGTGTCGGTCACGACTCGGAGGATCCTTCCATCACTTCTCTCGGGCGGCGCCCACTCTACGGCCCGGCACTGACATCAGGGCGTTCGGTGGCGGGGCGCGACATCTTTGGCGAACTTCGGTGAAGTTCTGTGAATTCGGGGCAACCGGGCACCTATCGCTCCGTTCGCTCGTCTGTGTTGGTGAGAGCGATTCGTTCGACCCTGCCCGCAGCTCCACGAGTTCCCGAGAGGAGACGCCCCGATGTTCCTCCCCCAGCGACCGCTGGGAGGTGCCCCCAGGCGCCAACCCGTACCCTTCGCCTTCATCGCCGAGGCCGACAGGTTCCGCAGCAATGTCGCTCCCCCGCCCCGTCAGCGGTCGTCCGTGAGTCAGATGGCCGGGCGCTGGCTGCTCGGGCTCACCCTCGTCGCCGGCGTGGTGGGCTCGCTGGTCCTGGGCATGCCCGCGTTGTCCACGCCGTCCGACAGCGGGACCCAGCAGTCGCAGGCCTCTCAGGGGCACTGACTCTTCCGGCCCCCCGCGAGTGGTGAGCGGGGACACGGGCGGATAGCCTCACCGGGCACAGCCCATGCATGGATTGAGTGAGGACCAGCCGTGCCCCTGCCCTTCCTGATGGCCGACCGCACCGATGACGCGGCACTCGACAGCGCCCTGCCCTACGACGACCGGGACCGCTGGCGGCGCCCCTACCGGCCCGGGCCGTGGCGGGTGGGCGGGTCCGCCCTGTGGCTGCTGCTGGCCTCGTTCGTGCTGTTCGCGGCGGTCGCGCTGGCCCTGACCGGCTCGCTCTCCTCCGCCGGGGCGGTCCTCGGCATCGCCCTGCTGATCATCGCCGGCGCCCTGCGGATACTGCGCATGGGCGTGTGGGTGAGCGCGCGTGGGGTGCGCCAGGTAGGTCTGCTGTACACGCGGACGGTGCCCTGGAAGCGGGTCGTCTCGGTGCGCACGGCGCAGCAGCCGGTCCGCTGGCTGGGGCTGCCGCGCACGGTGCAGGGTCAGGCGCTGACACTCGTACGCAAGGACCGCTCGTCGGACGACATGGATCCGTTGCTGACCACGCACGGGATGGACTTCCTGGGCCGGGCGTCGGCCTTCGACCGTGCGGCGGACGCGGTGGAGGCGTGGGCGGCGGAGTACGGGCGCGGCTGAGCGGCATCCGATGGCATACGGCAGGGGCCGGTCCGCACCAGGCGGACCGGCCCCTTTCGTATGTGCGGGCTGCCGTTCAGGCCTCCACCGGCCTGCCGTCGTGCAGGGCGATGGCGCGCTGCATCGCCTTGCGGGCGCGCGGGGTGTCCCGGGCGTCGTGGTAGGCGACGGCGAGCCGGAACCAGCTGCGCCAGTCGTCGGGGGCGGCCTCGGTCTCGGCCTTGCGCTTGGCGAAGACCTCGTCGGCGGAGTCCCGGTCGATGCGGCCGCCGGGGGTGCGCTTCAGTTCGTCCACGGGCAGGCCGCCCTCGGCGTCGAGTTCCGCGGCGAGGGCGTTGGCCCGGCGGACGAACTGGGTGTTCTTCCACAGGAACCACAGGCCGATGACCGGCAGGATCAGCACCGCCACCCCGAAGGTGACGGTGAGGACCGTGCCGGTCTGGATGAGCATCACACCCCGGCTGCCGACCAGGACGAAGTAGAAGACCAGGACGGCGGCCGTGAGGGCGTAGGAGAGCTTCGCGCGCATGTCAGAGGTCTCGTATCAGCCCAGGTCCAGGAAGTTTTCCAGGCCGAAGGTGAGGCCCGGAGCGGTGACCACGCGGCGGACGCCGAGCAGGATGCCCGGCATGAAGCTGCTGTGGTGCAGGGAGTCGTGCCGGATGGTGAGGGTCTCGCCCTCGCCGCCGAGCAGGACCTCCTGGTGGGCCAGGAGACCGCGCAGGCGGACGGCGTGGACGGGGATTCCGTCGACGTCTGCGCCGCGTGCGCCGTCCAGGGCGGTGACGGTGGCGTCCGGGGCCGGGGCGGTGCCGGCCGTGCGGCGGGCCTCGGCGATGAGCTGGGCGGTGCGGGTGGCGGTGCCGGAGGGGGCGTCGGCCTTGTTCGGGTGGTGGAGTTCGACGACCTCCACCGATTCGAACCAGGGCGCGGCGATCTGCGCGAACTTCATCGTCAGCACGGCGCCGATGGAGAAGTTCGGGGCGATGAGCACGCCGGTCTCCGGGGACTGGTCCAGCCAGCCCGTCAACTGCGCGAGGCGCTCGTCGGTCCAGCCCGTGGTGCCGACGACGGCGTGGATGCCGTGGCGGACACAGAAGTCGAGGTTGCCCATCACCGAAGCGGGTGTGGTCAGTTCGACCGCGACCTGGGCGCCGGACTCGGCCAGCGCCTCCAGCTTGTCGCCCCGGCCGAGGGCGGCGACCAGCTCCATGTCCTCGGCGGCCTCGACCGCCTTGACCGCCTCGGAACCGATACGGCCCCGGGCGCCGAGGACCGCCACGCGCAGCTTGCTCATCTTCTTCGTTCCTTACCGGTGGTGTGTCAGGCGACGGCGTCGTGCAGGCGTGCGGCCTGTTTGTCCTTGAGCGGGCCGATGACCGACAGCGACGGGCGCTGTCCCAGGATGTCGCGGGCGACGGAACGGACCTCGTCCGGGGTCACCGCGGCTATCCGGGCCAGCATGTCGTCGACGGACATCTGCTCGCCCCAGCACAGCTCGCTCTTGCCGATACGGTTCATCAGCGCGCCGGTGTCCTCCAGGCCGAGCACCGTGGAGCCCTGGAGCTGGCCGATGGCACGGCCGATCTCCTCGTCCGGCAGGCCGTGCTCGGCGACCTGGTCCAGCTCGTCCCGGCAGATCTTGAGGACGTCGTGGACCTGCGAAGGCCGGCAGCCGGCGTACACACCGAACAGGCCGCAGTCGGCGAAGCCCGAGGTGTACGAGTACACGCTGTAGGCCAGACCGCGCTTCTCGCGGACCTCCTGGAAGAGCCGGGAGGACATGCCCCCGCCGAGGGCGGTGTTGAGCACGCCGAGAGCCCAGCGGCGGTCGTCGGTGCGGGGCAGTCCGGGCATGCCGAGGACGACATGCGCCTGTTCGGTCTTGCGGCCGAGGAGTTCGACGCGTCCGGAGGTGCGGATGGTGCGGCTGCCCGCGCGCGGGCCGATGGGGGCCGCTTCGGCGGTCCGGAAGGCGCCGGCCTTCTCGAAGGCCGCGCGGACCTGTCGTACGACCTTGTTGTGGTCGATGTTGCCGGCCGCCGCGACCACCAGGTGGGTGGGGTCGTAGTGCTTCTTGTAGAAGCGGCGGATGCGGTCGGCGGTGAGGGCGTTGACCGTGTCGACCGTGCCGAGAACCGGGCGGCCGAGGGAGTTGTCGCCGAACATGGTGTGCGCGAACAGGTCGTGCACGCAGTCGCCGGGGTCGTCCTCGGTCATGGCGATCTCTTCGAGGATCGCGCCCCGCTCGACGTTGACGTCGTCCTCGAGGATGCGGGAGCCGGTCAGCATGTCGCAGACGACGTCGATGGCGAGCGGCAGGTCGGTGTCGAGCACGCGCGCGTAGTAACACGTGTACTCCTTCGCCGTGAACGCGTTCATCTCGCCGCCGACCGCGTCGATGGCGGAGGAGATGTCCAGGGCGGATCGGCGCGTGGTGCCCTTGAAGAGGAGGTGCTCCAGGTAGTGCGTGGCGCCGTTCAGGGTGGGGGTCTCGTCGCGGGAGCCGACGTGGGCCCAGATGCCGAAGGTCGCGGAGCGCACCGAGGGCAGGGTCTCGGTGACGATGCGCAGGCCGCCGGGGAGGGTGGTCTTGCGGACCGTGCCGATGCCGTTCTCGCCCTTGATCAGGGTTTGGGTACGGGCGACGGCCCGCGCCTCCGAGGAGGTGCGGGCCGTCGTCGTGGAGCTGCTCGACGTCACTTGTCGGTGTCGTCCTTTGCGTCCTCGGAGGAAGCCTCTTCCTCGCCCTCGACGACGGGGATGAGGGAGAGCTTGCCGCGGGAGTCGATCTCGGCGATCTCGACCTGGACCTTCTGGCCCACACCGAGGACGTCCTCGACGTTCTCCACGCGCTTGCCGCCGGCCAGCTTGCGGATCTGCGAGATGTGCAGCAGACCGTCCTTGCCGGGCAGCAGGGAGACGAACGCGCCGAAGGTGGTCGTCTTCACGACCGTGCCCAGGTAGCGCTCGCCGACCTCGGGCATCGTCGGGTTGGCGATGCCGTTGATCGTGGCACGGGCGGCCTCGGCGGCCGGGCCGTCGGAGGCGCCGATGTAGATGGTGCCGTCGTCCTCGATGGTGATCTCGGCGCCGGTGTCCTCCTGGATCTGGTTGATCATCTTGCCCTTGGGGCCGATGACCTCGCCGATCTTGTCCACGGGGATCTTGACGGTGATGATCCGCGGGGCGTTCGGGGACATCTCGTCCGGCTTGTCGATCGCTTCCATCATCACGTCGAGGATGTGGAGGCGGGCGTCCCGGGCCTGCTTGAGGGCGGCGGCCAGGACGGAGGCCGGGATGCCGTCCAGCTTGGTGTCGAGCTGGAGGGCGGTCACGAACTCCTTGGTGCCGGCGACCTTGAAGTCCATGTCACCGAAGGCGTCCTCCGCACCGAGGATGTCGGTGAGGCTGACGTAGTGCGTCTCGCCGTCGATCTCCTGGGAGATCAGGCCCATGGCGATACCGGCGACCGGGGCCTTCAGCGGCACACCGGCGTTCAGGAGCGACATGGTGCTGGCGCACACGGAACCCATGGACGTCGAGCCGTTGGAGCCGAGCGCCTCGGACACCTGGCGGATCGCGTAGGGGAACTCCTCGCGGGTCGGCAGGACCGGGACCAGGGCGCGCTCGGCGAGGGCGCCGTGGCCGATCTCGCGGCGCTTCGGGGAGCCGACGCGACCGGTCTCGCCGGTGGAGTACGGCGGGAAGTTGTAGTTGTGCATGTAGCGCTTGCGGGTCACCGGGGAAAGCGTGTCCAGCTGCTGCTCCATCCGGAGCATGTTGAGGGTGGTGACGCCCAGGATCTGGGTCTCGCCACGCTCGAACAGCGCCGAGCCGTGCACGCGCGGGATGGCCTCGACCTCGGCGGCCAGGGTGCGGATGTCGGTGACACCGCGGCCGTCGATGCGCTTCTTCTCCTTGATCACGCGCTCACGGACCAGCTGCTTGGTCAGCGAGCGGTACGCGGCGGAGATCTCCTTCTCGCGGCCCTCGAACTCCGGGAGCAGCTTCTCGGCGGCCAGACCCTTGACGCGGTCCAGCTCGGCCTCGCGCTCCTGCTTGCCCGCGATGGTCAGCGCGGCGGCGAGCTCCGGGCGGACGGCGGCGGAGAGCGCCTCCAGGATGTCGTCCTGGTAGTCGAGGAAGATCGGGAACTCGCCGGTCGGCTTGGCGGCCTTGGCGGCGAGGTCGGCCTGGGCCTTGCAGAGCACCTTGATGAAGGGCTTCGCGGCGTCCAGACCGGAGGCGACGACCTCCTCGGTCGGCGCCTCGGCGCCGCCCTGGACCAGCTGGATGGTCTTCTCGGTGGCCTCGGCCTCGACCATCATGATCGCGACGTCGCCGTCCTCCAGGACGCGACCGGCGACCACCATGTCGAAGACGGCGTCCTCGAGCTCGGTGTGCGTCGGGAACGCGACCCACTGGCCGTTGATCAGCGCGACGCGGACGCCGCCGATCGGGCCGGAGAAGGGCAGACCGGCCAGCTGGGTGGACGCGGACGCGGCGTTGATCGCGACGACGTCGTACAGGTGGTCGGGGTTGAGCGCCATGATGGTGGCGACGACCTGGATCTCGTTGCGCAGGCCCTTCTTGAAGGACGGGCGCAGCGGGCGGTCGATCAGGCGGCAGGTGAGGATTGCGTCCTCGCTCGGCCGGCCCTCACGGCGGAAGAAGGAACCGGGGATCTTCCCGGCCGCGTACATGCGCTCCTCGACGTCCACCGTGAGGGGGAAGAAGTCGAGCTGGTCCTTGGGGTTCTTGGAGGCGGTGGTGGCCGACAGCACCATGGTGTCGTCGTCCAGGTACGCCACGGCGGAGCCGGCGGCCTGCTTGGCCAGGCGGCCCGTCTCGAAGCGGATGGTGCGGGTGCCGAAGGTGCCGTTGTCAATGACGGCCTCGGCGTAGTGGGTCTCGTTCTCCACTAGCGTTTTCTCCGTTACTTTCGTCTGCGTTACGTCTTTTGTCCCGATCTGCCCGTGTGGCAGGGGGACGGTCCCGGAGAAGCGCGCCGTGCTGTGCGGGCCGGTCTTCGATCGAAGCACCCGGGGCTCGCTTCCCCCCGGGGGCCACTACCGAGGACCGGCGGCGGCTTGGGTGCGCTTCTCCTTGTTCGTTGTCGTGCTGTGTCGTGCGTATTGCGTTGTGCTACCACACTACAAAGCGTGAGTGACACTCCGCACGTTTCCGCACGTACGGCAAAGGGAGCGGTCCCGGGTCTCTCCGGGAACCGCTCCCTTCACGACGTCTTACTTGGCGCCCGCCGCACCGCGGCGGATGCCCAGGCGGTCGACCAGCGCACGGAAGCGCTGGATGTCCTTCTTCGCCAGGTACTGCAGGAGGCGACGGCGCTGACCGACCAGGATCAGCAGACCACGACGGGAGTGGTGGTCGTGCTTGTGGACCTTCAGGTGCTCCGTCAGGTCGGAGATCCGACGCGACAGCATGGCGACCTGGACCTCGGGGGAGCCGGTGTCGCCCTCCTTGGTACCGAACTCGGTGATGATCTGCTTCTTCGTAGCGGCGTCGAGCGGCACGCGTACTCCTCGTAGTCTTCGGGTGGCCACCGAGTGCCCCCGGTCTGTGTCTCGGGGGAGCTTCCGTTACTCGGGAGGCGGGGATCCGCTGGGCGCGGCCTCAGGGGTCCACGGGGGACTCCGGGGGTGCGTACACAAACGGCCGTCGACCAGGGTACCAGTGCCGGAGTACGAGAATGTCCCGGACGGTCCCGGACGGCGCGAGACGGCCCGAGACGGCCGAAGGCGGGGCGACCGCCAGTAGTGTGACCGTCACAGCGTACGTACGTCGGGAAGGGGTCGCCGCGGGATGAGCGAGACGGCTGAGGAGATGAAGGCGCGCAAGGAGCGGGAACGGGACGAGCTCTACGCGCTCGACATCTCGGGCGTCGAGTGGCACTGCGCCCCCGGCACCGAGCAGGACGAGGAGCGGGTCGAGATCGCCTACCTGCCCGAGGGTGCCGTGGCCATGCGGTCGTCGCTCGACCCGGACACCGTGCTGCGGTACACGGAGGCGGAGTGGCGGGCCTTCGTGCTGGGCGCCCGGGACGGCGAGTTCGACCTGGAGCCCAACGAGCGCAACGGCGGCCTGGCCGCCCAGTGACCGACGGCCCGGGGGGGGGGGGGGGGGGGGGGGGGGGGGGGGGGGGGGGGGGGTAGGGTTGTATCTCCCCACTACGCCTCTCAAACAACAAAAAAAAAG
>NZ_JBVIKO010000055.1:0-12458 GCF_055580905.1 Streptomyces sp. NPDC031497 | reverse complement strand
GGCCGGGCCAACAGCCGGACAGCCGGAGGACGTTGGGCTGTCCGCCCGTCCGTGTGGCGGGCCGGCGGAGCCGGCGACGGGGAAGCCGTCGCCGGCACAGCCTGCTGGGTCATGGTCATCACCGGGTGCCCTTCGCGGCGAAGGCGGCGACCTTGTCGATGTTGGTCTTGTCGACGATGGCCGGGCCGGTCAGGACGGCCTGCTGACCGCCGCCGCTGTAGTTGCCGTTGTTCTTGTAGAGCCACAGGGAGTCGACCGACAGGTAACCCTGCAGGTAGGGCTGCTGGTCGATGGCCCACTGGAGCTTGCCGGACTGGATGGCGCTGACCGCGTCCTTGTTGAGGTCGAAGGTGGCGAGCTTGGCTTTGCTGCCCGCGTCGGAGATCGACTGGGTGGCGATCAGTGCGACCGGGGCGGCGAGGGTCGCCACGAAGTCGATGGAACTGTCCTGGCTGAGCTTCGCGGTGATCGTCGACTTCACGGACGGTGCGTCGGTTCCGTTGACGTAGAGGATGTCGGTCTTGCCCTTGAAGGTCTTCTTCAGTCCGTCGCAGCGTTGGGTGAGGCCGATGTTGCCCTGTTCCTGGATGACGCAGACGGTGTGCTTGGCGCCGACTTCGTTGAGCTGGTTGCCGAACGCCTCGCCTGCCACCGACTCGTCCTGCCCGAAGAACTCCAGCAGACCGAGCCTCTTCCAGTCGCTCACACCGGAGTTGAAGCCGACGACGGGGATGCCGGCCTGTCCGGCCTTGGCGACGACGCTCTTCAGCGCATCGGGCTTGGCGAGTGTGACCGCGATCCCGTCGACCTTCTGGTCGATGGCGTTCTGCACCAGGTTGGCCTGGCTGCCGGCGTTCGGGTCGGAGGAGTAGACCAGCTTGACGTTGTCCTTGGCGGCTGCGGCTGCGGCTCCCTTGCGGACGATGTCCCAGAAGGTGTCACCGGGGGCGGCGTGCGTGATCAGAGCTATCGTCATGCGGGGAGTGCTGGCCTTGCCGGCGGAGATGCCGGCCCCGCTCTCGTCGGCCTTCTTTCCCCCCGAGTTGCTGGAGCATCCGGCGACGAGCAGCGCGGCCGCTGCCGCCGTGGCGACGACAGGGGCGATCCTGCGGGAGCGGGGGTGGGATGAACGATCCATCTTTCCGGCACCTCACTGTGCGGCTGGGAAGGGGAGGCGGTTGACCGGGCGAACGATCCGGATCACATGCCGTTAACACGGCTGTTGCCTATGACGGAGATGGAACCGTCAGGCCACCCCGAGGTCAACGCTTGTAAAGACATCATTTGTCCATCAAGGATGGACGTCAGGTCAATCGCTTGACGCTGGTTGCGCGTGACCTCTACACCTGAAATGGCAGGGTTCCCCGACCCTTTCCCCCCGCCTTCCTGGCGGGAACGGGAAGGCATCCGCAGCATAAAGGGGAGCCTCGAAAATGAACGGCCGCTTTGATTGTATGAGCCATGGACCGAACGAGGGGCGACGAATTTCCCTTGCGGGCGGATCGGCCTGTCGACGGCCGACCGTCCGGGAGGGCATCAAGACCCTGGCCGAGAAGAGCATGCTGGTGCCGCCGCCCTCGGTGTCCAGCAGGGTGACAGCGTTGTCAGGCCGGAACGCATCCGGTGCGCCGGTGGCCTCCCTGTGGCCATGCTGCGCAACTACCTGCCGATTCGAGTTCCAGCTGCTCGTACGGAAGTAGGGCGCTGGGCGCGTCCGGGGCGGGTCGGGAGCCGCGTCAGGCGGGCGGGAAAGCAGGGGTGGTGGGGGCGACCGTGGTTTCGTCCCCACCACCCCTGCGGCTCTTCTTACTTCAGGAGCGCCGCGGCGGTCCGGTAGGCGACGTCGGTGGCCTCCCGTACCGGCAGCGCGCGGTGCGCGTCCGAGAGGATCTCCACGCCCCAGGGACCATGCCAGCCCGCCGTGCGCAGCGCGGCGATGATCCCCGGCAGGTCGAAGGAGCCCTCTCCGCAGAGGCGGCGCCGCCGCACGGTGTCCTCGAAGAGGGTGCCGACGACCTGACTGTCGGCGTCATTGAGCTCCACGCCCACGATCCGCGAGCCCGGCACCTGGGCCAGTTCGGCGGGGGGCGTGTGGGCGCGCTCGGTGTGCCAGGCGTCGATGAGGACGCCGCCCGCCGGGTGGCCGGCGGCCTCGGCGAGCCGGAGTCCGTCGTGCACGGTCTTGACGTTGGACCAGGGCAGGAACTCGATCCCGATCCGGGCGCCCACGGCGTCCGCCTGGGCCGCCAGCGCGGCGAACTCCTCGGCCCAGAGGTCGAGGTGCAACGGCCCGTCCTCGACGTCGCCGTGGATCTTGATGTGGTGGGCGCCGAGCGCCTCGGCGGCCCTGAGCAGGTCGTGGCGGACGGCGTCCGACGCGGCCCGCCGGGGCCCGTCGGCCCACCAGCCGGCCAGGGCCTCCAGTTCGATGTGGGCGAGGCCGTTGTCCTCGAAGATCGACCGGATGCCCGCGAGCCCGTGTTCCCGCTCGGCGACCAGCAGATCCGCGTGCAGCAGTCCGAAGCCCTTGAACCCGGCGGCACTCGCCGCTTCGGCCCGTTCCCGAAGGCTCAGCGGACTTCGCTGGTCATTCCCGATGGGGTCGGCATCGCCCGCGGTGGTCCAGCAAGTGGCCAGCAGATCCTCAATATCCATTTCCCGTGTCCCTAATCTTTCCGGGATTTCCTACCTGTATTGATACACCAGACAAAATGGTTCCGAGCCGACCGAAAAGGGCTCTGCGTAATGGGTGGAACTCCAAGAACGCAGGGTAGCGGCCTTCCCTGGGATCCTTCGTTGGACTGTCCCCGACGTCAATCATCAGGAAGCCATCAAAACAACATCATTGACGCGTCCGGCGGAAAGATGCCCGGAGAGGGGGGACCGCCCGTGCGGCAGGCGTCCCCCGACTCCGGGCGGACAGCGGTCCGTATGCGGTTACGCCACGCCCCGTAGCACAGAGCGCAGATACTCGGCGCTGGCCCACACCTCGTCGACGGGCCCCTTCTCCTTGGGTTCCGCGGTGAGAATGGTGTCCTGTTCCAGGACGTACCAGCCGTCGTATCCGTGGGCGCCGAGGTGGGTGACGATGGCCTCGACATCGACGTCGCCGGCGCCGAGCGGGCGGTACATGCCTTCACGGACGGCTTCGGTGTAGGTGAGGCGGCCGGACCGGACCTTGGTGGCGAGGGCGGCGTCCACGTCCTTCATGTGGGTGTGGGCGATGCGCTCGGGTGCCTGCCGGGTCAGTTCGGCGGGGTCGGTGCCGCCGATGAGGAGGTGTCCGGTGTCGAGGCAGAGGGAGATCGCCGAGTGTTCCAGGACGCGGCGGACCTCCTCGCCGTTCTCGATCATCGTGCCGACGTGCGGGTGCAGGACGGCCCGTACGCCGCGTTCGGCGGCCAGCGCGGTCAGCCGGTCGAGGTTGGACAGCAGCAACCGCCAGCCGTCGGCGTCGAGTTCGGGCCGGGAGTCGTAGCCGTCCTGGCCGGTGATGGCGGAGAGGACGAGGACCTCCGCCTCCGAGGCGGCGTAGCTCTCCAGGAGCTGTTCCGCCTCGGGCAGGGGGTCGTGTCCGGGGACGTGCAGCAGCAGCGGGGTGAAGCCGCCGACGGCGTGCAGGTCGTGGTCGGCGAGGACCTGGGCCATGGCGCCCGGTTCGGCGGGCAGGAAGCCGTCGGGGCCGATCTCGGTGGCGGCCAGGCCGACCTCGCGCATCTCCTTCAGCACCCGTTCGGGCGTCAGCTGGTAGCCCCAGCCGGGCACTTCGCACACCCCCCAGGAGATGGGCGCGCCGGCGATCCTGTCCAGTGGTGGGGTGGTCATGCTGTGGCCTTTCGGTGGTTCCATTGGGGGTCGGCGACCGCGGCCGGCGCGCGGCCCGCGAGGACGTCCGCGACGCCACGCGCCGCGTCGACGAAGGTCAGGGTCATCGCCCGGCGTGTCATACCCATCAGGTGCGGGGTGAGGACGACGTTCGGGTGGTCGAAGAGCGGGTGGTAGAGGGCGGGCTCGGGGTCGAACACGTCCAGGCCGACGCCCGCCAGCCTGCCCGATTCCAGGGCGGCCAGGGCGGCGTCCGGGTCGAGCAGGCCACCCCGGCCGCAGTTGATGAGGATCGCCCCGGGCTTGATACGGGCCAGCAGCTGTTCGTTCACCAGGTGCCGGGTGCCGTCGGTGAGCGGGGTGTGCAGGGTCAGGACGTCGGCGGCCTCGGCGAGTGCGCCCAGGTCGGCGCGGGCGACCTCGGCCGGCGGAGGGCTGAACGGGTCGTGGGCCAGGGTCCGCATCCCGAACGCGGCGGCGAGTTCGCCGACCCGGCGGCCGATACGGCCGTAGCCGACGATCCCGATGGTGGCGCCGTCCAGGTCGCCGACCGGCACGGTGCCCCGGTCGGCCCAGCGGCCCTCGCGCACCAGCTCGGTCAGCGGTGTCAGACGCTTGGTCAGGTGCAGGGCCATGGCGAAGACGCCCTCGGCGACGGCGCGGCTGCCGCTGTTGGGGGTGATGGCCACGGGGATGCCACGGGCGGAGGCCGCCGCCACGTCGACCAGGTCGACGCCCACCCCGGTGCGGGCGATGACCCGCAGCCGCGGGGTCTGCCGGAGGAAGTCCTCGTCGACCTGCCGGTCGGCGCGGACGATGGCCCCTTCGGCCACCGCGAGGTCCTCCGGGGTGGGGTCGGTGACGAAGGTGACCCCGTCGCCGAGGACGGGAGTCACGGTGTCGGCGTCGACCGGGCCGAGGGCCACCACGACATGCTGGCTCATACGATCAACTCCGCACCGGATGACCGAAGGTCGCGCCGGGCACCGCGAGCACCGACTGCCAGGAGCCGCTCTCCGCGGAGGCGGCGGCGGCCGCGATCACCTCGGCGACGGCGTGCGCGTCCTCGATGGTCGAGTGGTGGTGCTCGACGCCGGTCACGGCGGCGAGGAACTTCTTGGCCTCGATCACCTTCAGGTCGTCGTAGCCCATGCTGTTGCCGGGGCCCGGCTGGAAGCTGGCGTAGTCACCCATGTGTCCGTTGCCGAGCACCGTGGTGTAGCCCTGGTGGGGGCCGCTGCGGTCGAGGGCGACCCGCAGTTCGTTCATGCGCTCGAAGTTCCAGGTGACCGACCCGTCGGTGCCGTAGACCTCGAAGCCGATGCCGCACTGCGGGCCGACGATGACGCGGGACGCCTCCAGCGTGCCGACGGCACCGCCGGTGAAGCGGACGAGGGCGGCGGTGTAGTCGTCGTTCTCGACGGCCGCCATCTCACCGTCCTCGATCACCGCGAAGTGCGTGCCGGACCCCATGGGCAGCAGCGGGCGTTCGGTGTAGACGGTGCTGGTGAGCGCGGAGACCTCGTCGATCGGGGCGACGACGTAGCTGACGAGGTCGACGACGTGGCTCATCAGGTCGCCGAGCGCGCCATGTCCGGCCAGGTCCCGCTTGAAGCGCCAGGACAGGGCTCCCCTGGGCTCGGAGGCGTAGCCGGAGAAGAAGGTGGCGCGGACGTTGGTGATCCGGCCGAGTCTGCCCTCGGCGATCAGCTCGCGGGCCCGCTCGACGGCCGGGGCGTGCCGGTAGTTGTAGCCGATGGAGGTGACCACGCCGGCCGCGCGGGCCGCGGCGGCGACCTCGGCGGTCTCCTCGGCGCTGCGTCCGACGGGCTTCTCGATCCAGAACGGCTTGCCGGCCTTGGCGGCGGCGATACCGATCTCGTGGTGGAGGAGGTTCGGCGCGCAGATCGAGACGACCTCGACGTCCGGGTCGTCGAGGACGGCACGGTAGTCGGTCGTGGCCCTCTCGTAGCCGAGGACGTCACGGGCGTACGCGGCGCGGTCCTCGGCGGTGTCGGCGGCGTGCACGAGGCGGGGCTTGATGCCCAGCTCGGGATAGACGGAGGGCAGCGCCTGATAGGCACGGCTGTGCAGCTTGCCCATCCAGCCGACGCTGATCAGTCCGACGCCGATCTCGCGGGCGGCGCCCGGGGTGGTGGGGGTCATGGAGTCTCCTGAAGTTCTGGGGGTGTCCGCCGGATCAGGCCGACGGAGCGGCGCCGTACTTGGCAGTCGGCCTGAGCGGGGTCTGGTGCGTGCGGTCGCACGCCGGAGGGGGAGTCGACGCGATGGGGTGCCCCGCACAGGTGAGCCGAGCGCGGGGGAGCCGGTGACCGACGACCACGCAGCCGGGGACGCGTCCACTGGGAGGGCGCGTGCCACCGCCCGCGTCGTCGAACCGATCCAGGAACGCCCCTCTAGGCCCGGGCCTCGCCGAGGGCGGTGGACACCGCGGCGGCGAGCAGGGTGGTGTCGGAGCCGATACCGATGAACGTCCAGCCCTCGGCCCGCTTGGCGGCGGCCGCCGGACCGTCCGATACGAGCAGCCCGCAGGCCTTGCCGTGGTCGGCGGCGGCCTTGCGGACACGTTCCAGCGCTTCCCGGTAGAGGGGGGCGGTGAAGTCGCCGGGCACTCCGAGATCGTGGCTGAGGTCGCGGGGGCCGACGAACAGCACGTCGGCGCCGTCCAGGGCCGCGATCTCCTCGACCTCGCCCAGGGCGCTCGCCGACTCGATCTGGACGATGCCGAGGATCTCGCCCTCCCGGTCCAGGGCCGCGGGGTCGAGTCCGAAGCGGCAGGCCCGGTTGTAGGTGGCCACGCCCCGGTCGCCCGCGGGCGGGTACCTCAGGTGCCGTAGCGCTTCGCGGGCTTCGGCCGCCGTGTCGACACGGGGCAGCATGACCCCGGCGACGCCGAGATCGAGGACCCGGCCGATGCGGATGCGGGCGGCGGACTCGACGCGGACGACGGTCGGTACGCCGTAGGCGGCGGCGGCCGGAACGGTCGTACGGACCTGTTCCTCGCCTCCGGCGCCGTGTTCGAGGTCGAGCAGCACCCAGTCGGCACCGGCGGCGGCACACACCTCGGCCGTGATCGGGGATGCGCTGCCGACGAAGGTGCCCACCGTGGGCTCACCGGCGGCGAGCCGGGCGCGCAGTCGGCCGTGGTCCAACGGCGAGCGATTCATCCGTACCACCTCTGAGACGTAAGGCCTTCTTCGTACTCGCGGCGCAGCTGGGCGACGGTCTCCTGCTCGGAGACCTCGGCCGGGGCCACGTCCCACCACACGCCGGCGCCGGGGAGGTCGGCGTGCGGGATCACGGGGACGACGAGGACGACGGGTCCGTCGTGGTCCCGGGTGCCGGCGAGAGCGGTGCGCACCTCGTCGGCGGTGGTGGCGCGGATCGCGCGGGCGCCGAGGCCCTCCGCTGTCTTGACGAGGTCGATCCGGAGGTAGTCGCCCTCCAGGCGGGCCGGCTTGTCGGAGCCGATCTCCAGGCTGCCGTCCCGGTAGCGGAACTCGTTGCCGAACTCCCGTCCGCTGCGCCCCATCTGGAGGCGGTGGATGACCTGGTACCCGTGGTTCTCCGGGATCACGATCGTGAGCGGCAGCTTCTCCTGGGCGGCTGTGACCAGCTCGGTCGGCGCCATGAGGAAGGTGCCGTCGCCGAGCAGGGACAGCACCCGCTTGGCCGGGTCCGGCTCGGCGAGGCGGACGCCGATCGCGGCGGGCAGTTCGTAGCCCATGCAGGAGAAGCCGAACTCCAGGTGCGCGAAGCGGCCTTCGGTGGCGTCCCACACCTTCTGCAGGTCACCGGGCGGACCGCCGGCGGCGGCGATGATCGTGTCGCCGGACCGGGCGTGCTCCTGCAGCAGACCGATCAACTGGCCCTGGGTGAGCACCGCGTCGGTGTCGCTCACGACGTCGGTGTCCGCGGGCAGCGACGCCAGGTCGAAGCGGGTGTCCGGGTCGAGGGCGGCGGCACGCTCGGCCTGCCACCGCTCGTCCAGCGCGCGCACCTTCTCCTGCCAGGCCACGGGCGTGGTGGTGCCGTTCGCGCGGACGGCGTCCGTCAGCGCGGCGAGCGCCCGCTTGGCGTCGGCCACGACGCCGGAAGCGCCCAGGCGGTTCGCGTCGTGCGCGTTGACGTTGATGCTCGCGAAGCGCACGTCCGGGTTCTGGAAGAGGGAGTGCGAGGCGGTCGCGAAGTCGGTCAGACGCGAGCCCACGGTGAGCACGAAGTCGGCCTCCCGGGCGAGGACGTTGACCGCCGGAGTGCCCTCCAGACCGATACCGCCCAGCTGCCACCAGGCCCGGCGCTGCACCGCGCCCTTGCCCGCGAAGGTCTCCGCCACGGGGACGCCCGCCGCCTCGGCCAGGGCCTCCAGCTCCTCGCCGGCACCGGAGTACACGACCCCGCCACCGGCGATGACCATCGGTTTCTCCGCCTCGGCGAGCAGGCGCGCCACCACCGCGACCTCGTCGGCGTCCGGCGCCGGGCGGCGGATCGGCCAGTCCCGCTCGGCGAAGAACTCCACCGGATAGTCGTAGGCGTGGGACTGGATGTCCTGCGGCAGGGAGACGACGACCGCGCCGGTGTCCACGTCGGTGAGCGCGCGCATCGCCGCGGGCAGCGCGGTCAGCAACTGCTCGGGCCGGGTGACGCGGTCGAAGAAACGCGAGACGGGCCGGAAGGCGTCATTCACCGAGGCGTCGGCCTCGACGGGGTGCTGCAACTGCTGGAGCACGGGCCCCTGGTGGCGGGTCGCGTAGGTGTCGCCGGGCAGCAGCAGGACGGGCAGCCGGTTGACGGTGGCCAGGCCCGCGCCGGTCACCATGTTCAGGGCGCCAGGGCCGATGGAGGCGGTCACGGCGAGGGTGGCGTGCCTGCGTGTCGCCTTGCCGTAGGCGGTCGCGATGTGGACGAGGGCCTGTTCGTTACGGCCCTGGACGAAGGGGAGTCGGTCGCTGAGCTGGTCGAGGGCCTGGCCCAGCCCGGCCACGTTGCCGTGGCCGAAGATGCCCAGCGCGGCCGGTATGAGTCGGCGGCGGTGGCCGTCGGCCACGGAGTACTGCCGGGAGAGGTAGGTGACGACGGCCTGGGCGACGGTGAGGCGCACCGTGCCCTGTTGCGTCCGGTCGGTCATGAGTCGGCTCCTGATCGGGGAGGTGTACGGGGACGCGGCCGGGTCACCAGGGACGGCCGTGCAGCACGATCGTCTTGACCTCGGTCATCTCACCGACCGCGGCGCGGGGGCCCTCCTTGCCGTAGCCGCTGCCCTTGAGGCCGCCGTACGGCATGAGGTCGGCCCGCCACAGGGGCGTCCAGTTGATGTGGACGGAACCGGCGTCGATCTCCCGGATGGCGCGGACCGCGCCGGCGACGTCGGAGGTGAAGATGCCGGCGCCCAGGCCGTAGGCGGTGCCGTTGGCCTGGGCGAGGGCGGACTCCCAGTCGGCGGCCGAGCTGACGGCGACCGCGGGGCCGAACAACTCCTGCTGGCTGAACGGAGATGCGGGGTCGACGTCGGCGACGACGGCCGGCTGCACCACCGCCCCGTCGCGCGCCCCGCCGGTCAGCACACGTGCCCCGTCCGCGCCGGCTCGGGCGATGGCCCGCTCGACGCGCTCCGCCTCCGCGGTGGTGATGAGGGCGCCCATCGTGGTGTCCGGGGAGGCCGGGTCACCGGTGCGGATGGCCTCGACCTTGGGCACCAGGGCGTCCAGGAAGTCGCCGGTCACGGCGGGGTGCGTGATGACCCGCTGGACGGAGATGCACACCTGCCCGGCGTTGACGTACCCGCCTGCCGCGACCGCGCTCGCCGCGGCCTCGATGTCGGCGTCCGGCAGCACCACGACCGGGCAGGACGCGCCCAGCTCCAGGGACAGTTTCTTCACCCCGGCGACCCGGGAGATGTGCTCGCCGGTGGCCGTCGACCCGGTGAAGGAGATCTTCCGGACCCGGGGGTCGGCGACGAGAGCGTCGCCGAGCACCGAGCCGGAGCCGACGAGCACGGACAGCACGCCCTCCGGCAGCCCCGCGTCCACGAAGCACCCGGCGAGTTCGAGGGCGGTCAGCGGGGTACTGGTGGCCGGCTTGAGGATCACCGCGTTGCCCGCCGCCAGGGCCGGGGCGAGCTTGTGCAGGACCAGCAGCGCCGGGTAGTTGAACGGCGTGATCGCCACGACGATCCCGCACGGCTGGCGCAGCGTGAAGCCGATCTTGTCCTGCCCCGTGCCGCGGTTGGCGTCGAGCGGGAGCGTCTCGCCGTAGAGCTGGGTCCCCTCGAAGGCGGCCAGCCGGATCAGGTCACCGGAGCGGGACGCCTCACCGGTGGCCTCGGTGATGGTCTTGCCGGACTCCGCGCTGATGGTCAGCGCGGTCTTCGGGGCCCGCTCGTCGGCGAGTTCCGCGGCGCGCAGCAGGATCCGCATCCGCTCATGGGCGGGCGTCCGGCGCCAGACGGCCGCGCCCCGCTCCGCGGCGGCGAGTGCCGCCTCGACGTCCTCGGTCCCGGCGAGCGCCACCGTGCCCACCGTCGAACCGTCGAACGGTGAGGTGACCTCCCGAGTCTGTCCGGTTCCCCTGGCCGCCTGCCACCGGCTGCCGATCAGCAACTCCACGGGCGCCATTGCCCTCTCCCTTCAGGAAGCCGTCAGAACACGGCCGCGATCGACACCTCCGCGGATACCAGGGGTGTCGCACAGCCCACGGCCAGGCCGTTTACGTGCTCGCAACGCTAGGTCGACGCCAAGGAGTTACTGAAGCCCTCGAACCAATCATTTAGCCATCATCGATGACATCTTTTTCCCATCATCGCGAGAGGAGGACGGCGCTTGACCTACGGTCGAAACAGGCGTCGCCACGGGCGCACAGCCACCCCACAGCCTGGAAGGCGGCACAACGACACATGAGCACCACGGCCACTCAGCGTGCAGAACCGCCCCGTTCCGTCGCGTTCATCGGCCTCGGCATCATGGGCGGCCCCATGGCAGCCAACCTGGTACGGGCCGGACACAAGGTCACCGGTCACAACCGCAGCCGTGCCGCCGTCGACCGTCTCACTGCCGCGGGCGGCCATGGCGCCGGAAGCGTCGCGGAGGCGGTCACGGACGCAGAGGTCGTGATCACCATGCTCCCGGCCGACACCGAGGTCACCGAGGTCGTCCTCGGCGAGGGCGGCGTACTGGCGCACATCCGTCCCGGGACGCTTCTCATCGACATGAGCACGGTCAGCCCGCGCACCGCCGTCGAGCTCGCCGAGGCGGGCCGCGTGCGAGGCGTACGGGTCCTGGACGCACCGGTCTCCGGCGGGGAGGCGGGTGCGGTCGAGGCGGTGCTGTCCATCATGGTCGGCGGCGAGGCAGTGGACTTCGAGGAGGCCTCCCCGCTGTTCCACGCCCTGGGCCGCACGGTCGTGCACGTCGGCCCGAACGGCGCGGGTCAGACCGTCAAGGCCGCCAACCAGCTGATCGTCGCGGCGAACATCCAGGCTCTGGCCGAAGCCGTCGTCTTCCTGGAGAAGGCGGGAGCCGATCTGCCGGCCGCGCTCACCGTTCTCGGCGGAGGGCTGGCCGGCTCGGCGGTCCTGAACCGTAAGAAGGACAACATGCTCGGACGGGACTTCGCCCCGGGCTTCCGGATCGACCTGCACCACAAGGATCTCGGCATCCTCACGGACTCCGCCCGTGACACCGGTGCGATCCTCCCCGTGGCCTCGCTGGTCACTCAGCTCCTCGCGTCCTGCCGGGCCAACGGCGACGGCGGCCTGGATCACTCGGCACTGCTGCGGGGCGTCGAACGCCTCTCCGGCCGTGAACGGAGCGAATGACCCCGACCGCACCCCGACCGCGACGGCTCCACCTCGCCTCCTGGACCGATGGCCGGCGCCGATGAGTGAAACCCGGTGGTCCCCCCGATCGAACGGCAACGCGTGCCTCTCGAGGGGCCCGCGAACGCTCAGGGCCCTGGAGTCCGGGCGGCGGGGGAACGGCGTCCGGCCTGGGCCCCGCACGACCGTGGACTCCTGAAGGTCAGGCGCGGCGGCGGGGGCACGCAGTCACCGGAGCCGGCCGGGCGGCTGTGCCGTGAGTCGGGGTCCGCAGTGTCACCTCTGCCGAAACACCTACTCTCGGGGTCCGCTGTGCCGTCTCCGGCTCCCCCGTGACCCGGCCGGAACGCGGCGTTCAGTACTGCTCGGTCTCCACGAAGCCCGTGTCCCCGTCATTGCCCGCGCCGAAGGCGTCGGCGGCGGCGGTCGGGTCGAATCCGGGCGGGCTGTCCTTCAGCGCCAGGCCCATGCCGGCCAGCTTCGCCTTGACCTCGTCGATGGACTTCGCGCCGAAGTTGCGGATGTCGAGCAGGTCGGCCTCGGAGCGCGCCACGAGCTCCCCCACGGAGTGGACACCCTCGCGCTTGAGGCAGTTGTACGACCGGACGGTGAGGTCGAGTTCCTCGATCGGCAGTACCAGGTCGGCGGCCAGGGCGGCGTCCGTGGGGGAGGGGCCCATGTCGATGCCCTCGGCGTCGATGTTGAGCTCGCGGGCGAGACCGAACAGCTCGACCAGGGTCTTGCCGGCCGAGGCCATGGCGTCACGCGGGCGCATGGCCTGCTTGCTCTCGACGTCGAC
>NZ_JBVIKO010000054.1:0-13207 GCF_055580905.1 Streptomyces sp. NPDC031497 | reverse complement strand
CGTGGCTGAGGGATGAGGAGCGTCATGAGAACGCTTTCCAGGAGGCGTTCACCCAGGCGCGCAGGGAGGATGTTCCTGGTGTCCGGCCCCCGGCCCCCGGCCCGGCCACCGGCCCGGCCGGCGATCCGGCCACCGGCCCGGCGGGCGATGTGGCGGGCTCGGGTCGGAGCGCGGGCGGCGAGACGGCCGCCGGGTCTGCGGCCCCGATGCCCGGCGTGCAGGAAACGCTGGCCCGCGGCGTGCCAGACACCACGGCCGGCGGTGGGCGGGACACCACGGCCGGCAGTGTGCAGGAGACGCTGGCCGGCGGTGTGCAGGAGACGCTGGCGGGCGGTGTGCAGGAGAGGGTTGTTGCCGGTGGGCGGGACACTACGGCTGGTCTGGTGCCGCGCCGTGGGGACCGCACCCACACCCCCGACACCCGCACTACGGACGCGGATGCGAACGGCATCGCCGATGCCACAGCCTTCGAGCAAGCCCCGGCCCGCATCCCGGACGACCCGCGCGCTAGGCCCATCCCACAGAGTCTCGAACCGATCCTGGACTCTGCTTCACGGGGTCCCCTGTCCGCCCGTTCCGGCTCGTTCCTAGACCATCTGCAACTTCAGGTCCAATCCGAGGCCAAGAGGCTCGGATGGCCCAAGGCCGTCGAACCAGGCGAGGTGCGGTCTTGGTCCGAAAAGCTCCACGGTGCGCGGCCGCTGCGCAATGTGAAGGAGGCGTCGTTCTTCGTCGTGGCGTCGATCGTCACCGGCCGCCCCTTTGGCCTGCCTGGTGGCATGCCTCTCCCGTCGGGTTCGATCACCGAACCGCCCGGCGGCGAGGCATCGGGAAGCCGGCTCCTGCATCAGGAGCAGGAGACCGAGGGTCCGTTTGCCCAGAGTCAGACCTCTGCCTCGCAGACGCGACCGGACTCCAGTAGCGAGGCCGGACACGCCTCAGGCGGAGGCGCTGCCGCCTTCCTGCCCGACATTGTCCATAATTTTGCTGCCCCGGATGCGCAAGAGTTGCACGGCTTGGTGCACCTGGCTCCGGTCCCTCACGAAGCTCTGTCCGCACTGCAGGCACAGCTGGCAGCAGTGGTGAGCAGGGCGATAGGGTCTGGTGCCGGTCTGCGGGGGGCCGTCGCAAGTGTCGTCGGATCACCCAGCGGCACCGAATCCGAGATCCTGCGCGAACTGGAGGACCGGCTCACCTCCGCGAACTTCGCCTTCCTGCGCCGGCAGGTGCTGAGTCAGTCCGGACTCGTGGTGCGCCTTGAGGCGCTGCGGTCCCGCGGTCTTGAGTACGAACTGTCGGTACGACTCAAACTGAGCGACCCTCGTCCCTTGGCTTTTGAGCTCGCGGAGACACCCGGATTCCTCCAGCGCTGGAACATCGCGGCCAACGGCTCCGATCTTTCCGTGGGTGTCAGCGATCTGCGCACGGTGAGCGCCAATGGCAACCAGATCTGGCCGTTGCCCTATCATCCGCAGCCCCAGTCCGTTTCGGTGACTCCCTCGCTCTCCGTCAAACGCGGCGAGCGGTCCGCCGTCATTTCGATGGGGGAGACTCAGCGAAGCCTGGACCTGCAGGGCGCCCGTGAACTGGGAGAGAGGTTCGCTTGGGGCGCCTCGATGGAGTGGCGATTCACGGGCGGGCCTGGGCAGGGACCGCTGACCTCCTCCGGCGCCACGCCCTGGAAGCCGCTGGGCGTAGCTTGGACCCAGCAGACCGTCTTTCCCGAGCATTTGCTGCAGCAGGCTACCGACACCGATGTGGCGCGGAACCTGACCCCGGCGCCTCTGGCCGACCTGGTGCAGAACGTGCCACTGCTGGGCGTGAATGCCTTCCCTCATGCTGTCGCCTACTACGAGGACGCCCTGCAGGTGCTGGGCCCTCACTTGTCAGACCTGGCACCCGCCTCACAAGACGCCGTGCGTCAGTTCTTTGCCGAGGAGACTCTGCGAGGCGGGGTAATGCGTCTCTTGGGCGGCCACTTCTCGCCCAGGTTGTACCGCAACGACGGTTCCCCCGTGGGCTTCCTCATCTCCAGATTCGCCCTTGCGGAACTGCCCCAGGGGGAAGAGCGCGGTCGTCGTGTCGCCGGATACACCGTCCTGGAGACCGACTTCTTCAACACGACCTCTGTCACGGGCGCTACCACCAGCACCACCTCCGCTGGCATCTCGGCCAATGTGGGCGGTGGCGTGCTCGATCGGATCGGCATCAGCGGATCCGTCGGGACCCATCGGTCCGAGAGCCATGGATTGAACTACGGCGGAAGTGTCCTGTACTCCAATGGCTTCCGCCTCACCGAGGAGCACAGCGTCGGCGACTACATGGCCTTCGCCTCTCTGACTCTGGTGCGGCCCGACGGGAAGGAAGAGTTCCGGCTTCCGGAGCGTAACGACGGTATTGGCTATCCGGTGAGTCTGCGGGTGCCCACCACTGACTCCATCGGCCGACCGGACGAGCGGCCCGCCGTTCGACGCTATGCCCCCAGGCATGTCCGCGAACTGTCCGACCTGAGTATCTCCGTCACCCCCATCGGCGTCAGAGGTGAGGAGGAGGTTTTCCGCCAGATCGAAGAAAGGCTGCGTGACTTCCTGCCGGGGCCGGCTGCCGCCGGCGACAGCGCTCGGCACGACGAACTTCTGGCCAATGCGCAGCGGCTGCAAGAAGCCCGCTCCGTACCGGCTCTGCGCAGACTCATCAGCGATTCGAGGCATGTGCACCTCACCCGGACCACGGCGGCCGGTGTGGAGAGGGTGACGGTTCGGCTCAGCGTCCGTCCCACCGGTGAGCTCGAACATGTGCGTGATCTGCCTGGCGTGCAGGTGCTCAACTTCTACGCCTCCTGGCGCAACGACGGCGAGCGCCGCTCCATCACCCAGCATGCGGTGGATGCCGGCTTCCAGGTGGGCGCCACTCTTCCCGCGGGGGGCGGGACGGTCCGCCCCGGCCTGGACTACTCCTTCGGCTGGGAAAGGGACCTGGCCGAGAACAACCACAACAACCACGGTGAGGAGAACTACCTCATCAGCGGGCGGCATCTTTCCGTGGTCGAGGGACCGGCTGTCATCGAGGCCGAGTTCTTCACCACCCACGGCGATCTGCCCGCGCCGGTCACCGCGGCAGGGCGGGTCCAGCTGGCACTACCCGCCTTCCGCATGCGAGAGGAGCTGGAGGACGACCCCTCCCCGCGGCCGGTCGTACGCGAGGTGACTCAGGAGGATCTGGACCAGCTTGCCGGTCGTCGTTCCACCCCGGCTATCCGGCTGCCGGTCTCTTCCTTCGTCGAACGCCTCGGTGGCACCGCCGCGGTCATGGAAGCGGTTGATGTCCTCCTGGGTTCCGCGCGAACTTCGTCGGACGACGAGGCTGACCGACGGCCGGATCCCCAGGGAACCGATGCCGACATCGACTTGGAGATCCTTCAGGTACCGGGCGCCTACCCGATGCAGTCGTCCGCGGTTGACGCCGCAGGTCCCGCCACCGGCATGGAGCAGGACAAGGATGTAGCCCCCGACCTGGAGCAGAGCGACGCCAGACAGGAAACGACCGCCCGCACACTCCCGCAGCGGCTCTTCGAGGCTGTGGCCCAGCAGGGCGCGTCTCTCTACGAGAGCATCGGGCACTATGCCCGCACCACCGTGACGGGTCCTGACCTCACGAATCCGGCGACGGAGTTTCAGGCAATCCTGCGTGCCGCGCTTTCTCCGGCTCATCTTTACGACAACCTGCCCCGGATACTCACCGACCAATATCACGTGGACCTTCCCGTCCCGGGCATGACCGGAGTCGAGGTACGGGTCAGTCTCTCCGCCCACCTCGGGAACATCGTCTACCGTGGCGGGCTTCCGGCTGATGCTCTGGTCACCGAGCGGTGGCAGGTCTCCGGCGACGGCGCGGATGTCACTGTGGCCCGTGGCAGCGGTCACTCCCTCTCGCCGCTGACCCAGGTCGGGTGGCAGTCGTCCGGCGTCTTCGGAATGTCGGCGCGTTATGCCTACGGTTTCGGCGGAGCGCAGAGTGACACACGATCGGACGTCTTCACCGCTTACCGGATTACCAGTCAGAGCGGGACACCCGTACACGATTTCACCGCGGACCTCACCGTGGTGGTGGAGGTGAGCCGGGGACACCATCAACTGCCCTACAACTTGTTCTCCGAGAGGACCGCGTCGGCGCGCAAGGCGGTGGAGATTCCCCAGGCTGTCGACTTCTTCGTCGGCGAGCACGAGCTGAGCCGCCACGAGCACTTGGCCGCGTTGGTAGGCCGCGCGGATCTGCCGTCGGTGCCACCAGCCGATCGTCCTTTGCCCCTCGCCTTTACGACGAGCGGCAGCATCGGTCTGGGGGCGGTGGTGGACGTCGCCGAGCCGGCAGACACATCGGTCACCCGTGCTGCCCTCACGGCCGTCGGAAATATTGCTCCCGGCAGTACCTCGATCGGCACCGCGTCGTCGGTTCCCGGCCTGCTGGACAGCATCGGCCGGATGACCTCGCTGCGTGGCCTGCAAGCCCTGATACCCGCCGGTCGCGTGTCGTTGGCCTTCGCGCACAACAGCACGCTGTGGGGTGCGCGACTGGTGCGACTGACGCTCACCGCCTCCCCGAAGCCGGGCTTCGAGGGCGTGCTCGGAAGAGCCGTTCCTCTCGGACATGAACTGGAGACCCAGTTCGTGCGTACCACCGGCGCCGGGTCGGCCGTTCGTGAGCCTGGTGCCACCGGGCATTCCGCCACCCGCAGTTCCTCCCACCAAGGCGCGCTGAAGCTCTCGTTCTCCTGGCCGAAGTTCGGTTTCGGTCTCCCGCTCGGCGAGACCACCCAGAGGTCGAGGGGCAGGAGTGAACAGGGCAGTTACAGTCACAGAACGTGGACTCACGCTGGTGACGACGCCACCGGAAACCTTGCCGACTACGACATTCCGTACAACATACTGGTCGAAGTGACGGCCAGTCCGCTCCCTGGCCCGCTGGCGCTGATACCCCGCATGATCGTGCCGAGTGCCCTCCAGGACGCGCTCGCGACCTGGGTGCCCGGCCTGACAGCGCGACCGACGGCTCGTCTGGAATCGTCCAGGACGGTCGGCGTCCTTGCGACCCTGAGGCTGGCCGGTGCCGGGCTCACCCGCGATGCCGGCATGTTCCCCGCTGCCGTTGCCCCGGCGATTCTCACCAGTGACCCCGCGGCACCGCGTTCCGCTCCGCCGGAGGGTGCTGTCGCCCTAGAGATGGAGAGCAGGCTTGAGGGCGCTCCCTGGAGGCCGTCCGGCCCCTGGGCGATGCTCCATTACGACGGATTCGCCGAGATCTATGGCGCCCTGCGCGAGGCGGCCGGCGAACAGACGGATCCGGCGGCCAGCCCCGTGCAGACTTGGTCCAACGAGGGGCTGCTCGTCCGGCTGGGCGAGCTGATCAGAAGTGGCCGGCCGACAGCACTGCACCGTGAGAACACAGCGCCGTTCCTCGGTGCCTACGGCAGCGACGGCCTGTCGATGCAGGTGGAGCTCTACCAGCCGGTCACTTTCGCGGCAGGCGTCCACGCCGCCATCGAAGACGTACACGTCACCGACGCGGGCCAGTCCTCTCGGGCCGGCAAGGCGATGAGCCCTACGATCGGCCTCGCGATGAACATCCCATCCGGGCACGTCAGCTCCTCATTCGCGTTGCTTGCTGACCGGTCGCATTCCGGCGGCTCCACCGGTGGCTCGATCCAAAACCGCGAATACCTGCGCGCCGGCACGGCCGATGTCTCGCCGGACGGCCATGGCGTTCCGAGCTACCAGGTTGCCGCCGTCGTCAAGGTAACGGTGCAGGGCCCCGGCGGAAGGACGCGCTATGCCCTGGGCAACGCCTACCTGCATACGCTGGAACGCCCGCCGTCCACATCGTTGAACCGGATAGAGTTCCAGGTCGCGGCGGACGGCGCCGAGCGCGCGGCCCGCCGGATGCCACAGCGGCGGGAGTCTGCGGTCAGTCCCGCTCTGCGGCTGCTGGCGGAGGTGCGCAACGCGGTCGCGCAGGCCGAAGGCACCGGTGTGCGTCCCGCGTCGCTGCCTGCGGACACCCAGTGGCAGCCGGTCTCCGGTGGCCGGCAGGTTGTGGACGCCGCCCTGCGCAGATGGGGCAGTGGCACCCTCGCACTCATCGTGGCGGACCGCTCCGGCAGCGGCGCGCTGGCCGCCTATCACACCCGGGACGGGGAGTTGTCCTGGCATGAGTTCCGCACGGCGGAGCCCGCCGACGCGGGCACGGGATCTGGGTCAGAGGTCACTCGCGCGCGGCCGGACGACGACTCCTTCGCTGTCGAACGGGGCGCCCTTGTGGCTCTGTTCGACGCCTCAGGTCAGCCGCTTCTCGACGACGGGCTGGAACCGGACTCTGCCACGGCCGCCGCTCCTGCGGACGATGGCACGGCCACCATTCTTCGCACGATGCGTGGCGCTCGGGAGCAGCAGAGCGCCGACGCCGTAGCACCGGCAGGGGCCACGAGCGATCTGTCCAGGGCGGCGATGGTGCGCGAAGCGCACCTGCGTGTGGGTCCACGGTCTGGGCTGGCCAGGACGAGCGAGGATCTTGAGCAGCTGGCCCGGTCCGTGATGGACGGTGACGGTTCCCAAGCCACCATGCAGGACTGTCTTGTCCTCCTCTACCGGTTCCGTGACCGGCTCTTTCCTCAGGGAGTGGGGCCCTCCGGCACTGCCGACGACTCTGTGCTGGACGTACGGTCGCAGGAGGGCGCGCTGGCCCTGGGGCCGGGCTGGCAGCCCGTGGGTTCCCACGACGTTGTCGCTGAGGCCTTGCACAGGCCCGGTGACGTAGCTTTCGTCCTGGCCAGGCGGCTGTCGGGGAAGGGACACGCTTGGGCCATCTACCGTCTCGCCGACGGCGAGGACGCAGTGGGAAGCGCCCGTGTGGTGTGGATCGAGCTACAGGATCCGGACGGCGAACCGCTGCGTACCGTGCCACCGCGGGAGACTGCGTTGTTGGACGCCCGGGCAGTGGTGATCAGCGCCGAGGGACGCGTGGTCACCGATGCCCTGGCGCCCTTTGCGGCCTCGTCCTCTGTGCCGCACGCACTTTTGGACCCGGCCCGCGAGCACGAGTACGGGGCGATTGGGGTTGAAATTGAGGTCCCGCGCGAACTGACGATGAAGCCAGATCGTGTGGCCTTTCTGCCTGGTGTCCTCTTGGCCACACATAGCTCAGGAACTGTCGTCGTAACCGATAAGGGGGGATTTTTCCCGGACTCCGCACGCCGTCTTCACCTGAGGCCGGCGGACAGAAGCGTGAGTCGTGCTGAGGCTGTCATTATTCCGGAAATCGTTTCGCCGCCACTCAAGGTGTTCCCGCAAGAGCAGAGATTTCCCGCTGATCAAGGTATGCAGCTGCTGCACGACACGAGGGCAATTTTCCGGACAGCTGTACAAGGTGCGGATCTCGCGGCCTATCTTCGTCCCGAGGACGGTTGGACTATCACCCCTGAGGGGCAGGAGGTGAATTTCGGCCGTACGGTGGGAGGCGCGCAGGGCAGCTACGTACAGTTCACGGTCGGTGTCCCGGTGCGCGGGCTGCAGCTAGCCCACCTTGTTGCACTGGACAATGCAACCTATGACCATCTCGTACCTATGGTTGAACGTGCGTCACTTTTGTCTGGAAAAATGGCCGCGCTCTACGCGGAGGCGCGTATCGGTCGCCCTGTAAGTCCGAGCGATTTGCCTTTCATAGCCGGATTTATTCCGGACGCTATCGCTCTGCAAGGTTATCTGGAAATCGGTTATGCTCATGTGGCAGTCGCGGTATCTTCCCGCTTTGATCCTGCCGGAACGCTTGGGAAGAACCTTCTTCTTGTGGCGTCGCGTACGCCGCTGCAAGATATACGGGCAGGCCTGAGCGAAGATATCAAACTGTTCCTCGAGGAAAATTATCAGCGGTTCGTAGAAATATTCGTGACTGACTTTCGCGCTTTTCTCTCCGAAAGGTTTGGGAGTCGGGGAGGTGATATGAATGCAACTCAGAGTATGCTTGACTGGACAGTAGGAAGGGACACCTCGGCCACCATTCGCGACATGCTGAAAACGGTACTGACCCGTGTACCCGCCGGCACTGCTGTGGGTCAGTATCAGTCTGTGGGAATGCACGATTATCCGGGGCTGGACACGGCTGGCGGTCGGCTGCCCTACGGTATGGCTCTCCTCGAGTTCCGGAATTTCGGAGCGGACCGGGATCACCACACTGACGCTGAGATGTTGACTGCTTTCCAGCGGCTCATGCGCATCTCGCAAGAAGCGGTCCGGATGGAAGATTATGCTCGGACTTTGATCATCCGCGATGCGTCTCTTATTCTTACGCATCCTGTGAAGGCGATATTCGCTTCGCTGGTGGAAGCGACGCATATCCGAGTGCGAAACCCTGGCCGACGCTCCTCCGGCCCCCTGTTGCCCGGGGTGCAGATGAGGCTGCTGGCTCAGGGAGCGGTTGTACACGCTATGGGCGGTCCGCTGCCAGCTTCACTGCGTGACGAGATCTGGCGGCTGTGGGACCGCACCAAGGTGGTGATCACGCACCAACCTGAGGCCCGACCCCAAAGAGCGGGACTGATGCGGGTTCTGGCTGCGGCCAGGGAGGCGTTGCAGTACCTGATGACTGTGGAACTGGATGTCGTAATGGGGCGTCCGGTGACCGAGATTGAGGTAAGGGCTGTTTGGAAGGTCATCGACAAGATTGCTCCGGAGCATCGCTCAGCAGTATCACTCTTCGATGCTTGGGAAGCTTTCAACAACTTTGCTCAGCCCGGCCTTGCACAGCTGGCGCCGCAGTCCCCTCCATATGTGCAGCAATTTGATGCTGCGGCGATTCGTGCGGCGGCCCTTCTGAGCGGACGGTTCACGTCGCGTGGACCGGTCAGCGGACTGGCTGGAGCCGGCCGGGACGAAGGCGCGGATCCGGTTGCGGAGGGCTGGCCCGCGGGCCGCGCGGTCACTGTAACGAGCCCCCGCACAACCGGGGTGCCCCCGTTGGTGACGGGAGCGGAGTCGATGTCCGGTGCTCAGGCCGGACAGGTGGAGAACTCGCCGGCATGGACCACGGTGACCGGGCCGGAGCTGGGCTCCGGCGGCAGCTCCCGTATCGAGTCGTTCGCCTACCGCGTTAGTTCCGGCGGCGATGTCGAGTTGCCGGACGGCCGCTTCCTGGCGGCGGGCTTGTGGCGGCGGTTCGGCTACGACTTCCTCTACGAAGGCGTAGCCGGGAACACGGCGTACATCCTGCACGGTGGCAATGGGTGGATAGGGGAAGTCGCCAACGCTCAGCAGGTGATGGGACTTGTCGCCGCTGCCGGTGAGGCCGACCGATACAGGCTGAGCGCTGCCACCGATGGACTTCGGCTCCGACCGGCAGAGGGCGGCGGTCCCTCCTTCTACGTTCCGATGCCATACAGAGCGTCCGAGTGGGCCGCAGGAGAGCCATTCGGGGAAACGAGCCGGAGCGAGACGCCTCTGGCCGCCGCACCGGCCGACGCAAGGGCCCGTGTCCTGGACGAGGCGGAATTCGCGGCCGCCGCGGAACGCGCGGAAAGCCGTATACCCCAGGGCACGGAGGTCGTGGCCGCGGTGCGGTTGCTCGCAGAGTTGCGAGCCGTCCTCGCGCGGCCCGAGGAAGCCACCACGGATGCGGCGGTGCTTCCGGAGAACACCCAGTGGCAGCCCGCCACCGGCGGTCGGGAGGGCGTCGACGTCGTCCTGCGCCGACTCGAGGGGGGCGCGCTCGCTCTCGTCGTGCTTGGTGCTTCCTCTGCCGGTTCGATCGCCGGCTATCGAATGCGGGACGGCGAGGTGCTGTGGTGGCGGCTCGGCGTGGGGGAGGACAGCGGCCGAGCTGGCGACGATCTCGCTCTGACGTCCGCTGACCTCGTCGCCCTGTTCGACGGCGAGGGTCGGCCATTGCTCGGTATCGATCTGGACACGGCCCCGTCCGGCCGGTCGGCCAGCGCGGTGATCAGCATGCGGCCAGTGGACAGCGATACGCGCACGGATGAGCCGACCGTTGATGAACAAGCAGGTGACGCCCCGCTTGCTGCTGCGATGAGGGAGCAACCGGAGCTCTTCGACGATCTGGACGTCCGGTCGATGCGTCAGGCACTGGGGAGGAACCTTGTGCCCAACCAGACGCGAGTGCTGATCGGTGATGACCCGGGAGTCCGTGATCTGCGGAAACAACGTGCCCAAGATCTGGCTGAGCTCGCCCGCGCGGAAAAATCGGGAGGTCACTCGGCGGCCGAGGCGATAGCGCGGGCACTGGCTGAGCGCGCGTCCGACGACGACCGTTTTCTGCCGGACACTGTCGCCGTGCTGCCCGGTGGTATGCCTCAGCGGCAGCAGTCGAGGGGGCAGAGCGGTCCTGTGCTGTTTCCGCCTGACTTCAAGGCGCAGGCGGAGCGTGTGCTGCGGGGTATGCAGCTGGATCTGGCTCGTCGGGGCCGGGTGTTGAGGGTGATGGAGGCTGTGGCCCGGGTCGAGGATTCCTGGCATGACGAGTGGCCCGTGGATGAGGTGGTCAAGGTGGTGGCCGACGGTGCGTGGACGGCGGAGCATGTGCCGACCATCACGGAGCTTGCGCGGCCCGGACGCCTGCACCTGGCCAAGGCGGCAGCCGCCGGTCCAGTGCTCGCCAAGTTGCTGCACACGTATCCGGCGCTCCGGGAGGTGCTTGTCGACGCCCCCGTGCTGCTGCGTCACATGAGCGTGTTCCCTGGGCAATACCTTGAACCGTGGCTGTCTCAGCCGAAGGCCGTCGAGGGTCTTTTGACGGTTGTGGGCAAGCGGCGCCCGCTCATCGAGGCGCTCAACAGCGAGTTGCCCTCCGTCTACAACCTCCTTGCTCATCCAATCCTGATTACCTCCCTTGACGGGATTACGGACTTGGTCCTGCATATGGCGGGACCGGGGCCATGGACGTGGGCGATTACGCAGAGGCCCGGTTTGGCTGCCGCTCTGGTCAACGTGCACAAAAAATACGGATCCGCTTATACGGAATCCCTCAGTATGGAGTGGGCCCTCGCCTGGGCCCTCGTGACAGGACGCAACATTGACTATGTGGCACTGCTGACCAATCGTGATGTACGGAGTGCACTACAGGAGTATTCCGATCAAGCCGGGCTGTGGACGATGACGCCCAAACTGCTTGACATCCTGATCAAGGACATGGCCACGCTGCGGGAGACGATGTCGCGCACCGCTGATTCGGCCGACAAGAAGTACGCCGGGTCTTTGCTCGATACTCTGGCAGCTGGGACGACGCAATTGGTCAGTTCCCTGGAGGATAATCTTCGTTTCGCCGAGCGTTTGATGAGCCGGAAGGCCTGGTTGCTGGCAGCGGTTGAAACGCCGGCTGTGGCCCATGTGCTGGCGCTGGATCCGAACCGCTTCGACGACGTGGCGGACGACCTGTTCGAGGACGCACTGCGGGAAGCGGTGATTCCTGTACTGCCCGACCGCGTCGTGCTCGGCCCGGACGCGTCGCCGCTCGACCGGGTCCGTGCGGCCAACCCTGCTCTTGATGCGCTTCTCGAGCGGGAGGGTCACCTTACGCAGTCACTCATCGCGCACCCGCAATTGATGGCTGTGCTGGCCGGTCACTCGGATGTGCTTCAGCGGCCTGACCAGTTCCGCTGGCTGCTTACCGGGCGAGGCGCTCCGGTCCGCCCGATCGTTCGTGAGGGATCGCCGCTGCTCGCTCCTGGACTGCTGTCGGCAGCACTGCGATTCCCCTACTTCGGGGGCTACCTGGCATTCGGTGGGTCACTGGAAACGGCTCCCACCACTGACCGGCGTCACCGTCTCATCGAGGCGCTGCGCACGGAATCCGGTGCGTCGGACATGCTGAATGAAAGCGTTACGGTCGCTCAGCTTTACGTGCATATGGAGACGAGCGCCAATGTGCGTCATCTCGTGCGGCTCTGGCGTGAGAGCCCTACTGATGAGCGGCCTATCACGTATACCACCAATAATGGCTATTTGAACGCTTTGAGTGCTACAGGAAATATCCCTCTCTTCCTCAAATCCATGCTGCTCGGTGGCAGCGCGCTTTATCGGCTGTCCGGGGATCGGGGGGAGATGCTTGCTGTTCTCACCGATGATTCGTACGCCAATCTCGAGCCTCATGAGAGTCTGCTGAAGGAGCTTGCCTCGAGGAAGTCCATTGATCTTCCTCCTCATCACTGGAGGGCTTTCTTCGCCAACAAGAAGCTGCTTGAGGCGTTGGACGCTCCTGAAAACAGGCAGTATTTGGGTCTGTTGGCTTCGGCTCCCGCGGCTCTTGCTGAGGCGATTGCGCGTCCTGGTTTTGTGGGAGCTCTGGGGAAGGAAGATTTCAGGGCCGAGCTGGACGCGGTGGCCGCCCTCAAGAAGGCGAAGAAGGCCAGCAGGCAGTGGGTCACCAAGCTGGTGGATGCCGTATCCGACGCACGTTTTACTGGAAATCAGGCTCTTACGCCGGAAGGTGTCTCAGTAAATGAGCGTGATGTCTTGTTCGGTCAAATGTGGCACAAGGAACCGGATGCGATCAGGGATGCGATTTCTGCGGCAGTCGACGGGAATGAAGAGAGCCTCGAACGACTTGTCTGGATCGATCAGTTTGTCCGGGCGAACCCGGATCTTTTCGCGGCGGCCAAGAATAGCCTTGCGCTGGGAGCCTACCTTTATTTTCTAAATGGTCTGGCTGTCTTGCTGAGCGAACGTCCAGCACTTATCGACAAGGTATTGAGTCGCGATTCAGAACTCCTGAACGCGTTCGCAGCAATTCCTGGCCTCATTCCTGCGATACAGAGAAATGACTCGCTCTACCGGATTCTGATCAGTGATCCGACCTTCGGACGGCTGGCGCTGAGGCATCCGCAGTGGGCGTTTACGTTGATCAATAACCGGGAACTTGCTTCTCTTTATCTCAACAGGGCCATGTGGGTGGTGCTGATCGAGGATGTGAACCGCGACACGGTGGTGCGGAGAAGTGAAAATCTCACCCGCTCCTTCAACGCGAACGACCAGATGGCGCGAGAAATAATGGCTCCCGACGCACAGGATTTGTTGCATTCCCTTGCAACTATGCCACTGAGTCGGTCGAGTGTGTTGGTGTCGGATGCTGTTGGTAGCAGTGTTTCGGTGGTGCGTTGGTTGAAGCGGAATGTGGGTGATGTGGGTGTGTTGGTGGGGAATCCGGTGGT
>NZ_JBVIKO010000053.1:0-17597 GCF_055580905.1 Streptomyces sp. NPDC031497 | reverse complement strand
ATTTTTTTCCTCCCCTCGCGCATCTTGTCGGCGATGGCCACCGCCCCCCCCCCCCCCCCCCCCCCCCCCCCCCCCCCCCCCCCCCCCCCCCCCCCCCCCCCCCCCCCCCCCCCCCCCCCCCCCCCCCCGGCCGGCAAGCCGTGTGTTGGTGGTCCGTTACTCCGCGAGCTGGGGATACAGGGCTGCGAGGTCGCCGGCGAGGCCGGCCTTTACCCGGCGGGTGCCATCGTCCGCCAGTACCTCGTGGGCTCCGCTCTCGACCCCGTCGAGGGCCTGTACCGCGACGTCCTTCGGGCTGGACTTCGGCGCATCGACCTTGGCCACCATGTCAGTGTCGACATACCCCACGTGCAGTCCCGTGACGCCGATGCCGCGCGGCTTGAGGTCCAGCCGCAGGGAGTTGCTCTGAGACCACAGAGCGGCCTTGGACGCGCTGTAAGAGCCGGCGTAGGCAACCCAGGACAGGATCGAGTGGACATTGAGGATGTGCCCTCCGCCGTTCCCCTCGATGACGGGGACGAAGGCTCGCGTCACCAGGAGGGGACCGTAGAAGTTGGTCTCGAACTCCCGGCGGATGTCGTCGACGGGGGCGGTGAGAAGCGAGGCGTTGAGCGAGACACCTGCGTTGTTGATCAGGACGGTGACATCTCCGGCCTGCTCGGCGGCCGCGGCGACCGAGTCCGGGGAGGTGACCTCCAGTGCCAGCGGCACGGCGTCGGGGTTGGTGACGGTCCGCGGGTCGCGCGCGGTGGCGTACACCTTGGCGGCACCGCGCGCGAACAGTTCCTCGACCATGGCACTGCCCAGGCCACGGTTGCCGCCGGTGACGAGCACCACGGCGCCATTGAGTGAAGGCATGTCGAACTCCTTGGGTAAACCGATCGGTTTTTTTCAACCGTAGGGCGAACCGATGCGATCCTCAAGTCATTGCGGGGGAATCAGCCACACATGTCTTGGGAAACCGTGGCCTGTTCACATGTTTGATTCTGGTGTATGTGTGAGTGTGTGACGCTGTGCTCGGGCATTCCCACGGCGTCCAGCAGTGCGACCACGGCCGGACGCAGGGCGCCCACCAGAGGGTCCGCGTGGATTCCCGCGCGTGCGCTCGCGCCGTCGAGAACGATCATGAGTTGCCGGCCGAGCAGTTCGGGGTCGGCCGCGCCACCCTGTTCAGCCTGCTCGCGGAAGAAGTCGGTCCATGTGGCCTTCACCCGACGGGCCACGCGGCTTGCGGGGTGTTCGTCGTCCTTGAACTCGACCTGGGCGGACAGATAGGGACAGCCCCGGTATCCGGGTGCGGCGGCCTCAGACTCCAGTCGCGCGAACGGATACATGATCCGCTCGCGGGGTGTGCCCGCCGTGCCGGGCGGGGGGAGCAGCCGGGCGGCATAGGCGGCCGCCTGGCTTTCCAGGCTCTCCGCCAGCAGTTCGTCCTTGCTGCCGAAGAGCTGGTACAGGGACCGCTTGGACACTCCGGCCGCCTTGCACAGCGCCTCGACCCCGATGTTCACACCCTCTCGGTAGATCAACGCGGCAGCGGCCGCCAGAAGCCGCTCCCGCGGGGCAGACTTCATATCGATGGTCATGAAGCGAGGCTAACCCGATGCGGCCTCAGGTGGAAACCGTTCGGTTTAAGTGTGACATGTGAACACTTCGTGCCTCGATCTCATCCCACGTCGGGTTCGGAGATCAGGTGCATGGCGGCCTCCTCGGCCGACGCCCCGGCCCCGTCCAGCCCCAGGTCCGAGGCGACCACGCCCAAGGACGTGATCGCCGGGCGTCCTTCGTCGGGAGTGACGAGACGTCCGGCGCGTTCGTCTCCGACTTCCGCGTCGAGGAGCTCCCCGTCGGTGTCCCACGTGTCGCCGATGCCGTCACCCGGCGGTACCGAAACATCCGGTATCTCCTCGGCCAGCCGCTGGTCCAGGCTCTCACCCCGCAGCCGCTCCGCCGCGGTCACGCCCTCGTGCAGTACGCCCCAAGGACGCTCCGGAGGTGAGTATCCCTCGTCGAGTGCCTCCGGACCGGCCCGGAAGTCCAGGGTGTCCAGGGCGTCCAGCAGTCCGGAGTCGTCCTGCACCTCCGAGCTGTCCGGCTGGTAGACGTCGTCGCCCATCGCTTCGTCGATCACTCGTGCTCCTCGCGTCTTTTCACCTGTCGGACCCCGCTGTGCTGGGGCGATGCCTCAGAATATCCGTACTGTCCGGGAAGCGCCCGAGTGTCCCCGCGGTGTCGGCGCGGGGTCCGCGGACTCCCAACGCCGTTGCCCAGCAGGTGCTTTACAGTGACGTGCGCCAGATCCAATCGAATCGTGACGTGTGAGGGAAGGCACCGACGATGCCGAGTGAAACGTTTGAATTTCAGGTCGAAGCTCGTCAGCTGTTGCAGCTGATGATCCACTCGGTCTACTCGAACAAGGATGTCTTTCTACGGGAACTCGTCTCCAATGCCTCCGACGCTCTGGACAAGCTGAGACTGGATGCCCTGCGGGACCCGGCGCTCGAAGCGGACACTTCCGACCTGCACATCGCCATTGAGACCGACCCCGGCGAGCGTACGCTCACCGTCCGGGACAACGGCATCGGCATGACATACGAGGAGGTCGCACGGCTGATCGGCACCATCGCCAGGTCGGGTACGGCGGAGTTTCTGCGAGGACTTCAGGAGACCAAGGACGCGCGCGGGGCCGAGGGGCTCATCGGGCAGTTCGGCGTGGGATTCTACGCCGGTTTCATGGTCGCCGACGAGATGACCCTGCTGACCCGACGGGCTGGCGAGACGCAGGGCACTCGCTGGAGTTCGCGCGGTGAGGGCACATACACCTTGGAGACGGTGCCGGAGGCGCCGCAAGGCACTTCCGTCACCCTCCGTCTCAAGCCCGTCGACTCGGACGATCATCTCCACGACTACACCTCCCGATGGGTCGTCCGGGACATTGTGAAGCGGTATTCCGACTTCATCACCTGGCCCGTCCGGATGTCCCCGGAGCAGAGCGAGGGCGCCGCCGGCGAGCAGGCGCCGCCCGAGACGCTGAACTCCATGAAGGCCCTGTGGGCACGCTCGCGCGACGAAGTGTCCGACGACGAGTACCACGAGTTGTACAAGCACATCAGTCACGACTGGCGGCCGCCGCTGGAGACCGTCCGGTTCCAGGCGGAGGGCACCTTCGAATATCAGGCCCTTCTGTTCCTGCCGGAGCACGCTCCGCAGGATCTGTTCACGCAGGGGCACCGCCGTGGGCTGCAGCTTTACGTCAAGCGTGTTCTGATCATGGACGACTGTGATTCGCTCCTGCCGTCGTATCTGCGGTTCGTCAAGGGAGTCGTCGACGCCCAGGACCTCTCGCTCAACGTCTCCCGTGAGATCCTCCAGCAGGACCGCCATATCCAGATGATCCAGCGACGGCTCACCAAGAAGGTGCTCTCCTCGCTCAAGGACCTGAGGTTGGCTGACGCCCAGCGGTACGGCATTTTCTGGCGGGAGTTCGGGCAGGCCGTGAAGGAAGGTCTGATCACCGACGCCGACAACCGGGAGGCCGTCCTGGCCGTCGCGATGTTCGAGTCCACCCATGAGGGCGATGCGCCGACGACTCTCGACGAGTACGTGCAGCGGATGCCGGAGGGCCAGGGCGACATCTACTACATGACCGGCAAGTCCCGGCGGGCCATCGAGAGTTCCCCGCATCTGGAGGCGTTCAGGGCCATGGGTGTCGAAGTCCTTCTGCTGACCGATCCGGTCGACGAGGTGTGGGCTGATGCGATCGGCGACTTCCAGGGCAAGCCGCTGCGATCCGTGGCCAAGGGGGAGGTCAACCTCGAAGCGTTGGCCGTAGGTGTCGACGAGAAGGTGGCCGGCGACCGCGAGGAGGAGCACGCGGGTCTCGTCGGCTGGATGAAGGAGCAACTGGCCGAGGACGTCAAGGATGTTCGCCTGTCCGCACGGCTGACGGTCTCTCCCGCGTGCGTCGTCTCCGACACGGATGACCTGACACCTGCCCTGGAGGCAATGTACCGGGCCATGGGGCAGGAGGTGCCGAGGACCAGGCGCATTCTCGAGCTCAATGCCGAACACACCCTGGTGAGAGGGCTGAGGCAGGCGTACCAGGCCGGTGAGGACAAAACCGCCCTGGCGGAGTCCGCCGAGTTGCTGTACGGCCTGGCGGTCCTCGCCGAGGGTGGGCAGGTCGGCGACCCCAGCCGATTCGTGAAGCTGATCGCGGACCGTGTGGCACGCACCTTGTGACGACGCTCCGGTGGGCACCGCGTCCAGTGCGTTGTGGGCCGCGCGGTGCCTCGCCGGGGCAGGGCGGCGGACGGCTCGCTCCGCCGCCGTCCGGCACATCGCGTTCAACATCCCCCATGGTCATGGGCCTTGACAGGGAAGCGTCCGGCGCCCCAGCCTATGGCAACGTTGTTATCACTCGGAGAGTCACTCCGGTCCGTCGACAGCGTAGTTAGTCCGCTGTCGGTCTGTGACCTGGGCAGACTAACTTGGCTGGCAGGAAGCTCCTTTGGTTGACCTAGCCTTGTACTCAAACCGCCCGAGGGATCCTGAGCTGGTGCACAGACCGCGCCTAGGCGGTCACCGTCCACGGGCAGTTCGGCAGGTTCGCTGCGAACCACCCGTCAGCCAATTCCAGCACCCGGTCAATATGCGCGGCATCGAAGTACTCGGAGCCCATCACTGGTCGGATGCCCTGGCTGGCCAAGCAGTCAAGGACATGCCGCTCGACATCGCGAGCTGCGCCAACGGGCAGGTCGGTTATGAACCTGCGGACTGGACCCAGACCGTGCTGGATGCGGTGGGTATCAAGCCGTCCTCGCCCATCACCCGACGAGATCCCGGGCTTCACCATGGCCCCGTCGGTCACCACGTAGTACACGGTTGGTTCGGGGCGAAGGCCCGCTCCGCTGCATCGAGCGCACAGCAACTCGCGCTTCAACCCGGTGTTGATGCTCGCCGAGGTCAGGTGCCCGGCAACGCAGCACAGGCGCACAGTCTGGAGGATCCGGTCCTACATGACGTCCAGGATCATCACGTTCTGCTCGCGGGCGCGGCGCCTGAACTCAACGAGCTTGGGTGTCTGAGAGATGTGGCGACACGTATCGCATGGGTCGCCCGCGCCGCCGGGACCTGTTTTGAATCCGTAGTTACCCTCCGGCAAGCGTCCGGGGGTAGGCGGATCTATCGCGGTGATGGTGAAATCACGCCAGGTGCGTTCGTGCCCGTAGTTGCGCCCGTAGCCTGGCGCGCTTAGGGGTACGTGGATCCATCGCCGTGATGGTGAACTCATGCCCGTGCAGGCAGCGAACCTCTTTCGCTGGATACCCGTTGGGGGATGTGGCGTCAGCCAGGATTCGGAGATCGGTCTCGATAGCGTAGGCAGCGAACGACGCATGGGCGGCTTCTTCCCACCGCTTCCGCGCGCAGTGCTCGCACTCCTCCAGCGCCATGGGGAAGGCTGCCAGATTCGTCGTTCCCGGCACTGCCATGTGCTTCATCTCTGCATCCAGGAGGAACAGGCTCCCCTCGGGTGTCCGGACGATCGTGCTGCCGAGTTTGGGGTGCAGCGCGGTCACGGGGGTTACCTCAGTCGTACGTCCCGCGTCGCAGGACAGCGTCACGTGGTCCAAGATGCCGCTCGGCTTGCTCCGTACCGTCCAGCCCAGTTCGTAGGCCAGCGTGGTGAAGAGCGCCACGACGGCCGCCTCAGCACGGGCAAGCAGCCGGGCAGAGCGCAGGGTGTCCTCCGGCGAGGGTGCGGCGGTCCGTGTGTCGTCACTCATGTCGTCCCCCTTCTCAACAGGCGCGTCGGCTGCGCGAGCGCCTAGACGAGGTCGAGGGTCGCATGGCGCACTGACAGCGGGCGCAGGTGCTCGCCCGGTAGGTAGACGCGGGCCGACATACGGACCTCGAGCGGACGGCAGCCATCTCCTGCCGACGCGCTACGACGACAACTATCTCTGGCTGCTGTCCGGGGAGACGTGCGCGGTGGCCGTGTCATGGCCCGCGCCCGCCCTCTGGGGCGGTCGAAGCTGTGGGGCGGAGGGCTACAACACGGACCCGGTGACCGTGGGCGGCTGAGTGCGGTGCCGTGGCGTCCCACGCCGCCGTCGGGCGGCGTGGGACCGCTGGTCCGATGAGCGTCAGTCGGTCCAGGAAGCGAAGAGCGCGTTGAGCCCTTCCGCCATAGTCGGGTGGGCGATCAGTCCGTCCCGCAACCGGGAGAAGGGCAGCCCGCCCCACATGGCTGTCTGTACCACCGACAGCACTTCCGCCGACTCGGGCCCGAGAAGCGCGACACCCAGGATCTGCTCGCTCTCCCGGTCGACCACGGCCTTCCACAGGCCCCGTGTCTCACGCAGCGTACGAGCCCTCGGAATGCCCTTGACCGGCAGCTTCGCGACACGGATGTCGCGTCCGGTGGCCCGGGCTTGCGATTCCGTGAGGCCGACTCGGGCGAGTTCCGGGTCCGTGAATAGATTCCAGGGGATCAGCCGGTCCGCGGTGCTGCGGTTGCCGCCGGCGATGTTGGCCTTGACGACGCGGTAGTCGTCCAGTGATACATGGGTGAACTGCGGGCTGCCCGCCACATCGCCCACCGCCCAGGTGTGCGGGGCGTCGGTGGCGAGCCTGCTGTCGACACGCACGAACCCGCGGTCGTCCACCCGGACTCCTGCCGCCTCCAGATTGAGGTCGTGTGTGACCGGTTCGCGGCCGGTCGCGGCCAGGATGGCGTCGCCGTCCAGAACAGTGCCGTCGGCCAGCTGCACCCGCACCGAGCCCTGTTCCCTCCGTACTTCCTTCACCGCCGCGTTCAGGATCAGCTCGAGGCCGTCTTCCCGCAGACAGTCCTCCAGGACCGTCGCGATGTCCCGGTCTTCGCGGGGCAGCAGGTGAGGGCCGCGTTCCAGTACAGTCACACGGCTTCCGAATGCAGCGAACATGTGAGCGAATTCCAGGCCTACATACCCGCCACCGAGCACCAGCAGGCGGTCCGGGATCCTCCTCAGCTCCATGATCGACTCACTCGTCAGCGGCTCCGCCTCCGCCAGTCCCGGGATGGCCGCGACGTGCGGCACAGTCCCGGTATTGATCACGACGTCGACTCCTCGTACCACGCGGCGGCCCCCGTCGTTGAGCCGGATCTCGACGGTCCGTTCGCTCACGAAGCGCGCCGTGCCCAGGACGAAGTCCATGCCGCTGTCCAGGAACTGCTGATGGTTGAGGTGGACCATATCCGACACGACGCCCTCCTTGTGGGCGCGCAGCAGTTCCAAGTCCACCTCGGCCTTGCCGATCCGCAGTCCCAGTGACTCGGCCCTGTCGGTCCTGCGAGCCAGCCGCGCGCTCGTCACCAGGGACTTGGTGGGGATGCACGCGACGTTGATACAGGTGCCGCCGATCATGCCCCGTTCGACCATGACCACCCTGCGGCCGGTCCGGGCAGTGTCCATGGCCAGCGTCTTGCCGGCCTTGCCGCCACCCACCACCAGCAGGTCCACATCCTCGACGATGTCTTCCGTCACGTTCATGATCTCCGTGTCCTCCTGAAGCGGTGAGCGGTCTGCTGAATCAGCGGCCCAGGGTCGGCAGGCCTTCTCCGACTCCATGCTCGACGTGCGCAGGGGGGACTGCATCCGTCGAATGACTTGCCCTGGCGCGGTGCGGGGGCCAGTCCTTCGGCTGGTCGTGGTTCGCGGGACGTGGGACGTGGGACGGCGAATATGCCTGCCACGAGGCGGAGTAGAGGCCGTGGAATGGGTGCTCAGGCGCTTCGTGAGGCCGCTTTCGTCTCCTGCCGTGACGCTAGGTCATCCGACTGATGCACCCGTAGCGGGCCGAATGTACGTTTTCTCCGACGCTAACGAGCCCTTCCGCCGTGGCATCGATGGAGGGCGGGGCGACGCCGAGCCCGCTCGCAGAGCAGACAAGGACGTCGCCGCCGGATGCCGGGCGCGGCTTCTTCCCGGACGCCGAAATGAGGAGAGGTCCATGCCTGTGACGTCACGCCACTTCGCCGGCCAGGAGCATGAACCCACAACTGCCGTGAGCTTTACGCTGCTGGGACCGGTCCGGGCCTGGCGCGCCGGGCGAGAAATCGCTCTTGGCCCGCGTCAGCAACGCCTTGTACTGGCGGCACTGCTGGCAGGGGCGGGACGGCCCGTCTCTCTGTCGGAACTGGTGGACCTTCTCTGGGACGGGGAACCGCCGGCAAGCGCGGTGAACGCCGTCCACCGATATGTGGGTACGCTCCGCCGGCTTCTGGAACCCGGACTCCCGGCCAGAGCCGCAGGCCGGTGGCTGGTACGACAGGCGGGAGGCTACCTTCTGCGCGTCGACGAGGACGGCCTGGACCTCCTCCGATTCCGTGACCGTGTCGGGCAGGCCCGTGCCGCCGCTGCCGACGGCTGCCCGGCGGCCGCCGTCGACATGTATCTTCAGGCCCTTGACCTGTGGCAGGGCCATTGCGCGGAGGGCCTGGGCGCCATGGTTCGCGTACACCCGGCTTTCGTCATGGTCGAGCACGAATATGCGCCGGTCGTCTGCGAGGCCGCCGCCGCGGCCCTGACATGCGACCGGGTCGGCTCTGTCCTGCTGCCCGTGCGCCAGGCCGCCGAGCGGTGTCCATTGGATGAGGCCTTGCAGGCCACGCTGCTGCGGGTGCTAGCCGCGGACGGCAAACAGGCTGAGGCGATCATGCTCTACCACGGCATCAGGGCCCGGCTGACGGCCGAGTTGGGGATCGAACCAGGTACGGAATTGCAGGCCGCCTACGAGACCATTCTCCGGGGCGGCCCTGTCGCGGTGAAGGCCCAGGTGCCGTCGGCGACGGTGTCTCCCGCGGCGAGCGAAGCGGCGCCTCCCATGCTGCGGATGCCCTGGGTGGAACCAGCACAGCTGCCACCGGACCTGCCGTGCTTCAGCGGACGCCGACGTGCTCTGGAACAGGCTTTGGAGATGGCTTACCAGACCAGTGACGCCCTGCGTGTCCTGGTGGTGGACGGCATTCCGGGTGTCGGAAAGACCGCGCTGGCCGTGCACTTCGCCCACCAGGTGGCGGCGGACTTCACCGACGGCCAGCTCTACGCGGACTTGGGCGGTTTCGCGACCGAGGGGAAGCCGGCCCACCCCGGCGAGGTGCTGAGAGGGTTTCTGGAGGCCTTGGGAGTGGACAGGAATCGGATACCGGCCACCGTGGAGGCCAGGTCCGCTCTCTTTCGCAGCGTCCTTGCCGGACGTCGGATGCTTCTCCTGCTGGACAACGCACTCGATGTCGAACAAGTGCGGCCACTGCTGCCGGGGAACCCCCAATGCATGGTTGTGGTGACCAGCCGAAGCCAGCTGATCGGCATGGCGAGTGCGTATGGAGCACGGTTGCTGAGCCTGGATGTGCCTTCGCACAGTGAAGCGATCACTTTCCTCGGCACGCGACTGGGTTCGAGGCGCGTCGGCACCGACATGGCCGCGGTCGATGAGATCGTGCGCCGCTGCGGCAGGCTTCCGGTCGCCATGGCTGTCGTCGCCGCCCGCGCGGTGACTCATGTCGACCAGCCCCTGACGCAGATCGCCGCCGAACTGGCCGCTGCGCACGGCAGTCTGGAGGGCTTCAGCGACGACGACGGCGCCAACAATCTGCGAGGCGTGTTCTCCTGGTCCTACCGGACACTCAGTACCGAGGCCAAACGGCTCTTCGCCCTGCTGCCTCTGCCCGAAACGCCGGACTTCAGCACGACCGCGCTGGCGAGTCTGGCCGGTGTCTCGTGCACGGCGGCGGCCGCGGCGGCCGGTGAACTGGTGCGCAGTCGTCTGCTGGATGCCCACCGGCACGACAGGTACGCGGCACACGAGCTCGTCGTCGCCTATGCGGCCGAACTGGGAGGCGCGCAGGAGACGGACCGCGCGGCCGCCCTCCGGTCCCTGAACGCCTCCTACCGCCGGCCGGTCGAGCCCGCGGCCTGACCGCGCGCCTCGGCCCGCTCGGACATATCGACAGGGACGACTCACGAGCTCTCATCCGCTGGCGTGACGGAGAAGAGAGCAGCAGGTGCCCGGGGGAAGCACCTGTCGTGAGCCGTCCCTGTCCGGCCCGTCGGTTGCCCGGGCCCGCGAAGAGAGACTTGCTCCAGCCGGATCTCGGCGATGCAACGAAGATCTCACGGGCCTGATCGCTGTCCAGGTGCCGTGACCTGATACGTTCACCTGCGGAGCGCCACATTCCCACATGGGAATCCGCTGCGGGCGACATCGGCCGCAGTCGTCGGCGTTCTCGCTGCCCGTCCGGCTGTGACTCCCATTGGATCAAAGTTGCGCCGTAGCGTCCAAGACCGATCCGACATCGTGTGATGCCGGAATGGCATGTCTTCCTGTCGCACCGGACGCCCGGTGACGTCAGCAATCCGATCGGTTGCGTAGCCCGCGGCTTCCGTTTCGAAAGGGCCGCCCCTTTGAACACGTTTGAGCCCGAAACACGTCAGGACTTCGCCGAGCCCGACATCGAACCTAGGCTGTTGCGGGCATTTCTCGCGGTAGCAACCGAAAGACATTTCGGACGCGCAGCGGAGGTTCTCGGCATAGCCCAGCCCGCGCTCAGCAGGCAGGTGCGTCAGCTCGAACGTCTCCTGGGCGCGGAGCTGTTCATCCGTACGTGGCGCGGCGCCGAACTCAGCAGGGCCGGGAACTCGATCTTCCTGGAGGTGCGGCGGGCACTGGCCGGCAACCAGCGCCTCGTGCGAGCTGCCCGTTCCTCCGCAGTCAGGGATGCCCATGTCCTCAGGGTCTCGGCGCCCCTACCCAGTGCGCCGGTCGGGCTCCTCGCCGAATCCGTACGGCGTCTGAGGGACGTCAGCGCGCACACGTCTGTGTCAGTCGTGGATCTCCGAGACTGCCAGCAGGCGGACGCGCTCGCCGATGGCCGTATCGACGTGGTTCTCACCTGGGCCGAACCGATGGCGCACGGGGTGGCCACCGATGTGCTGGTCGAGGAGCAGATGACAGCGCTTTTAGCCCACGGACACACCTGCGCCGCTGCCGAGACGATGTCGTTCGCTCAACTCGGCACGGACACCATCCTGTTCCCCGTTGAAGAGCGCAGCCACTGCTGGGCAAAGCTGGAGGCCGTGGCTGCTTCCGGGGGAGTGGTGCTCGCACCAGTGCCGACCGCGCCGTCAGCAGTGCCCGACCTGGTGGCGGCTGGTCTGGGAGTCTCGGTGATGCCCGGATCCTTCCGGTTCGCCGGCCATCCCGGGGTGGCACTTGTGCCGTTGGAGCGGCATTTCGGGAAGATGAGCGTGGCCTGGCGGCGGGGCGACGACTCGCAGGCGGTGACGGATTTCGTCAGGGCCTGCCGTGCCGCGGCCCGTCATCTGGCCGCGGCACACGACCAGGTCTGGCGCATCCCCGAGCAGGCCGTGACCGACTGACCGGCTGGCGGGGTCTGTGCAGGCCTATATCCACCGCAAGGTGTGTAGCGTTGAGTAACCGTCCGGAAACAGTTGTGGTCTTCTGATCTTCGCTCCGGTTTCGCCTCGCCTCGCTGTGGTGATCCAACTGGCTGGGCGAGGGAGCACGGGTGTGGCAGGACTGGGATCCGGAAGACCTGATCGAGGTCTGGACGCTGCTCCAAGGACATCATGAAATCGGGGGCGTCGGGAGGATCGTGCCGTCGTGCTGAATGACGGCGGATGTGGCGGTGTGACCGATCGCCCTCAGGTGCGGGCTGAGCCCGGCTATGGTGAGGCGGTGGTCGCCGCGGTTGGCCGCGAAGGTCCGCCAGGACGGTAAGTCGAGCTCCGCGGTCGCGTACGGCTCGGCGTGCGCGTCTTCAGCAGTCACTCCAGCGCGGTGTGGGCACTGGTGTGCAGGTGGTCGTTGTCGCCTCGCCAGGCGATGGAGCTGCCCGGCCAGCCAGACCGGGCCGCCAGGGCCGGCCGCACGCTCTCTCCGGCCAGCTCCAGGCGGTTCAAGTACCGCACCGCACTGATCACATGGGTGCAATCGGTACACCGCCTGTCCCCGGCCGCCACCAGACCGGCCTCCTTGCAGTGCTCCAGGAGCCCGTCGAAGACCACCGCTCCATCCGTACCGCCTCCACGGCCGCACGAAAGAGAAGCGACCTCAGGAACGATCACCGCGGACCCGCCCCACCCCCGCAACGAATTGCGCAGCAGAGTCGTCGGGGGCGATGGCAGGGCGGCCGGTTGGGGGCTGGTTGTTTCCCCGCATGACGTCGAGGATGTGATGTTCCAGTGTGTGGGTGTCTGGGGTGTCGCCGTCTGTGGCGTGGTTGTTGGTGGTGGTGTTCGGGTCATGGGGTTGGCCGGTGGCCAGGGTGCCGTGGGGCTGCTGTGGTGAGGTGCTGTGTGTGGTCTGGGCAGTATGGGGGTCAGGGAGATGGACGGGGTCCGCGGGGTGGCTGGTGCCGGTGTGGGTGAACTGGCCGCGGTGGGGGGCTCGGGGGTTGTCGGGCAGGAGCCGTCCGGACAGTTGGACGGGTCCGGTGCCGTAGACCTGGTAGTCCGGGGTACTGCCGTCATCCATGGCGTGGTCCCGGGCCGTCGGTTCCGGCATGGGGGCGTTCCCTGTCTGTGAGGCGCCCGCCGAGGACGCGGCGGTGAAACGGTCCCGTTGCCCGCTGGCCTGCTCGCCCGGTGCACCAGGCGAGTCGAAGGTGTGTGGGGGAGGGGTGGTGTGGGGCCGGGCGGGCATCCAGTGCTCACCGCCCTGGTGGCGGGAGTCGTAGAGCCGGACGAGCCGGACGGGAGATGTCAGACCCCTGCCGGTGGTGGACGGGAAGTCGAGGCGGTGTGTCTGCCAGGTGGCGGTGTCGATGTGGAGGGTGTGCAGGTCCCGGTCCAGGACAAGGGCGGCCACATGCGGGGCGATGTCGCCGGCGGTGTTGTTCCACTGTCCCGCCTGGGCCATCAGATGGGTGATGTATTCACGGTTGTCGTCGCCGATGCCGTCGGCGGACGCTTGCCACACCGCGAGGTACTGGCCCTGCAGGGTCTCGGGAGCGATACCGGTGAGTGGTGCGTTGGCCTGGGCCAGTTCCTCGGCCCATGACGGGCGGATGTGTGGTTCCAGGCCGGGCCACAGTATGCGCTGTTCCCGTGGCCGTTGCAGGTCCGTGCGCATTCCCTCGGCCATGTCGGCACGGACCCGCCCGGCCGTCACCGGACCCTGACCCGGCTGCCCCTGTACTGCTACCGAGTAGAAGAAGCAGTCACCGTCATACGGTGACCCTTCCAGCAGCCAGCCCTGAGCCGCCGTGATCCCCGCAGCCTGCTGATCCACCACGCCGAACGACTCCGCCGCAGCCCCCACCCCGGCCCCCGCACCCACCGAAACCGGCCAGTCCAGACCGGGAACACCCTCACCCGTCCCGAAGACATCACCACCATCTGGCACCGACATCAGCCAGTCCAGACCGGGAACACCCTCACCCGTCCCGAAGACATCACCACCATCTGGCACCGACATCAGCCAGTCCAGACCGGGACCATCAGCACTGTCCCCCGGCACGGACTCCAGAACACTCTCAGCCGTCCCGCCGAAAACCTCGTCAGGCCCGGACACATCCATGTTCCGGGGAAGGACACCGGACGGTGGTTCCCGCAGCTCACCGAAGTCACCGGGAACAACCGCCTCACCAGCCGCAGGCGGAGCCTCACCAGCCTCCCGGCCTCCCGCCACCTTCTCCACCCCTCCAGGCACAGCCCCCTCAGCCCGCACAGGCCCACCCGCACGCCTCATCCGACGGCCGGACCGAAGAACAGTTTCACCAGCCCCGCCGGCGCCCGCAGCGCCACCGGCGGAACCAGCCACCCCACCCAGGACAGACCCCTCCTGTTCACCCGCCCCCACGGGCACCGCACCACGCCGCTGCCGAGGCTCCTTGCCAGAAACACCCTTTGCATCCTCCGGAGCCGCACGCTTCCCCCGCAATCTCCCAGGATCCTTCTGCACCGCGGCCCCACTCTCCGCAACGGCCGCAGGACCCCCCCCGGCCGACCGGCTCACAGCACTCTGAGACCGGCCCGCCCCCGGCCGGCCCGACAACGCCCCCGCCCCAGCAGCCCGGGAGTCCACCGCCTCACCAGACTGCGCCCCCCGATCAACACCCCCCGACCCCTCCACCGCCGGCACCGCCACACGGTGCGCACCAGCCGAACGCTGGTTTTCACCTCTTTCTCTCTCGTAGATCAGCTTGAACCGGTCATTCTTCCCCTGAATCCCCTCGAACTGATACCCAAATGCCCGACCAAGCTCATCAGCCATAACGCGATTCGTGCCCCGCGTTTCCTTCCTTATGTGGTCATAAAAATCCCCGATATTGATATTCCTGCCGGTGTCCGGGATTACCGCAGATGCTGTTCCCGTTGGGATTTTGTTTGCGCGGGATTCCGGTTCTTCCTCCCGCCACGCCTTGGTCGCCGCAATAGCCTCTGCAGGACTTATGGGCTTATTCGCCGACGCGACCTCATGGGCGAGCATGAACCGGCCATTCTTCCCCTGAATCCCCTCGAACTGATACCCAAATGCCCGACCAAGCTCATCAGCCATAACGCGACTCGTGCCCTGCCCGAACCTTATGTTGTCATAAAAAAACCCGATATTGATCCTCTTTCTGGTGCCCGGGATCACCGCAGATGCTGTTCTCGTTGGGATTTTGTTTTTGCGGGATTCCGGTTCTTCCTCCCGCCACGCCTTGGTTGCCGCAATAGCGTCTGCAGGAGTTATGGTCGGCCTGCCGACCGGTTGTGTGAGTTTCCACCGGTTCGTGCCGGGTACTCGTTCAGACGTCCATCCATATCTCTGTTTGAGCAGGTCGGCAAGTTTCCCATTCATTCCGTTGTGCCGGGCGTTCTCGATCGTCCGGCCTATTCTCACTTCCTTTCCGGAACCGGGAAGCTTCTGGATCTTTTTGGTGGGCGGGAAGGTTTTCTCGGGGGAACGCTCTTCCTTCATCCATGCGTCGAGTGCCGCAATGAGATCTGTATGTTTGCCGTATTCGGCTTCCTGGATGTGGTTCTGATGCTGTTGGTGGGTTTCGTGGTAGGTGTGGTGGATGCGGTGGAGTTCGCCGACGGAAAGTTCGATTCCGTGGGTGGCCCTGACGTGATCCCAGATGCCGCCGAAGGTGATATCTGCGGCGGGGGGGTTTTCCTGACCGGTGGGGTGGAGGCGGTCCAGCAGGTCCAGGAGTTGTGTGGTTTGTGCCGGGGTGAGTGGGGCGAGGCCGGGTCGTTTCCATGGGGGCCGGGTGGGTGGTGTGGTGTACCAGGACTGGTTGGCGAAGGTGGCGCCCAGTTCGGTGCGGGCGTGTTCGCTGGCGGGGTTGATCACGGTGTCGCCGTGGATGGGGGCGGGGTGCTGGGCGTGGTCGGCCGGGGGAGCGGCCGGAAGGCCGGCTGGGAGGGTGACGGTAGCGGTGGTGCCGGGGAGGGCGAGGAGAGTGGCTGCGGTGTGGGTGGGTGCGGGTTCGGCGGGGGCTTCTTCGTCTGAGGTGGCATCGCCGAAGAGGTCGTCCTCGGATGCGGACATATCGTCGTTGTGGGGGTGGTGGGGGGTGCCGCCGGGCAGGCGGGGGTGTGCGGGGTCGGGGGCGGGGGTGAGTGCGGCGGGGTCGAAACCCAGGGCTCGCAGGGTCTGTTCAGCACGGCTCACCGCGTCGGACGCCTGGACGAGGTCCGCGTGTGTGGCCCGGTCATGCGCGTCGGGATCGCCGGTGGAAGGGCCTTCGCCCCGGTTCTCAAGGCGTTGCAGGGCCAGGTCGCGGCGGAGGCGGGCTTGTGCGTGCCGGTCGGCGGCCTGCCGGTAGCCGGTCAGTGCCTTGCCCAGAACACCTTCGGCCGGCCCGTATGTGGGTGTGGCCGGGCGGTAGGTGTCGCCGTGCGCGGCGTCCCGGGTACTGTGCGGACGGCCTTGTCCGGATACGGGGGTCTGGCCGGGGCGGGGTCCCCGGTCCTGGCCCGGGTGCGGTCCGGCAGTCTCCTGCCGCACCCGCCCCGGATCCGCCCCGGGAACAGGCTCCCTGCGGGTGGTGGTGACGCTCGCGGAGCGGCTGGTGTCGGGGAGCGGGGCCGGCTGCGTATCTGCCGGGTCGCGGGGCAGGACCGGGTTTTCCCGTGGTTCCCGCCGCTCGTCGCCTGCTGTCGTTGCCGCGTCCGCCGCGGAGTGTGACATTTTTCCGGCAGGCGCCGTCGGCGGCTCGTTCCCGGACCGTGGTGCTTCCTCGGGCCGCAGGACACGGTATGTGTTCGCGTCGGCCGTGTCAGACGACGGTCCACCAGCCTCCTGCCCGGACCCGGGGACACGGGAGGCGCTCTCTGGGCCGGCCGGTGCGGTCCGTGGTCCGTCGCTGATCAGCCATTCGTCCGTGACCGGGGGAGCCGGTGCCGGTGCATCCGCGGAGCTTCCTGCCCGGCGGGCCGGCGAACCGCTGCCCGCTTCCTCCCGGGTGGATTCGGGTATCCGCCTGCCGGCTGGCTGGGCCGTATCCGTGGCATCTGATGCCGGACGGCCCTGCCCGGACGAGGCCGGCGGTGTGTCCTTCCCGCCGGCTGCGGTGCGAGGCGGCGGGATGGCTTCACTCTGGCTGAACGCCCGGTCGGACTCTGCCGCCGGCATGCTGTGCCGCCCGGCGCCGGCCTGTTCCGGCCTGCGGTCGGCGCTGGCCAGAGTGAGAGGCCGGACACCGCTGACGGCAGGCCGGGCACCACCACTGCCGTCCGGACCCGCCGCACCGGCGGCGGACACCGCACCACCGGGGCCGGCCGCTCCTGCCCCGTCCGGCATCGCACGCGCGGCCGCTTCCGTCGTGCCGGACGAGAACTTGCCCGGACGAGCCGGAACAACAGACCCGGCCCGCTGGGGACCAGCAGCCCCGGCCTGCTCTGAACGAGGAGCCCCGGCCTGCTGGGGACCAAGAGAGACAGTCCCTGGGGAAATCACCCGCTCCACCCCCGCCCTCGCAGCCGCCGGGCCGGTTCCCGGTCCACTCACGACCCCATGCGAAGAGCCGGCCGCCAACCCGCCACCGGCCTCACCCACCCCACCGCCCGACAACGACGACAACAACGGCGACGACGACAACGGCGAGGACAGAGAAGACGGCGAGGCCGACGACAACGGGGAAGACGGTGAGGACATCGTGGCCCGCAACCGCCGGGCAAGCTCCGCCACAGACCCCGGCCGCCCACCACCAGCACCACCCGCTTCCCCGGCCTCACCGGCACGAACCGCCTCGCCGGCCTCACCCTGAACTGACCACGACACACCCGACAACAACTCACCCACCGGCCGGAAAAGCCGATCCCCCTCCACCGGCACCCCATTCACCACACCCACAGCACCCGCACCCGCACCCGCACCAGCACCCACACCCACACCCACAACGCCCGCACCCGCAGCACCCGCGGCCGCGCCCACCGTCTCCGGCCGGCCCCCACCAATACCCGCACCAGCGCCCGCACCCTTACCAGCGCCCGCGCCCGGCAACGGCCCCAACCCCAAACCCTCCCGCGCCTTCCACCCCACCGCCATCGCCGAACGCCCCATCACATGCCCCACCACCGCACCCGACGCACCCGCCG
>NZ_JBVIKO010000052.1:0-23676 GCF_055580905.1 Streptomyces sp. NPDC031497 | reverse complement strand
CACCATCAAACCCTCATCAACATCCGGCCACTCCATACCCGTCAAAACAGCAAACGCCCTACCCAACGACGAATCCGGATCCAAACGCATAAACCTAGCGCCTGCCACTTTCGTTGATCTTACGCAGGGCTTCGTCCTGCGAATTCTTGAAGCTCGTGCCGGACAAAATGGTGTTCATCGCTGCGCCTTGCATCGCCGTTCGTAGCGCGGCAACGGCCTTCAGCAACTCACGGTGAGCCGGCGCGTAGTTGGTTTCAAACGCTTTGCCGAAATCACTGGTGCCCCATGGCGGCTCCGTAGCCTCCCACGTCGTTTGCTGTTCGAAGTCAACGCCAAGTCCGGCTGCGGTTTCGCTGAGCTGGGCCGTAATGTCGCCGCCCTTGACAACTGTGTCCGGCAGTGCGACGAAGCTGTCGTCAGCCACGGGATCCTCCCGCACGGCGCGCACGGTCGCCGGCCGGGGCACCGGAGGTGCCCTTGAAAGAGAGGCCTTCGATACCCGTCGATTCGAGCAGTCGGTCAAGGTCGAGCTCTTCGAGCTTTGCCGCGGCAATGCCTGAGCCGATCCCCGCGATCGATTCGAACTGCTGCTTGGCGCGGCCGGCGACTTCCTCGCGCGCCCGGGTAATGACCTCCAGGACACTGGCGGCGAGTTTCTGAGCGGTCATCGTCTGGTGCTTGTTACCCAGGAAGCGCAGGGCGGTCACTTCACCCTGGCAGCCGACTGTCACCTCGACTGCCTGGTCCTTGGACCGGGCGGTCGAGGATAGCGAGCTGATTTCCTCCTGCGCTCGCATTAGGGCCCCGTAGTGGCGGGTGAAATCGGTCAGTGCCTCCTGCACGCGGAGTTCGTAGTTTTCTGCCATGGTGTCTCGTCCTTTTGTTCGGGAAAATGGCCGTGGTACGCACGGTGGTTTCCAGGCGTGATATCTGATGCGCGAAGGCGGGCGGCGTCAGCGTCCGATCGACGCCGGCAGGCCGCCGTCCTCTGTCCCCCAGACGTCGTCACGGTCGTCCGACCAGCCCGACTGGCCGCTTTGAGTGCTGGGCCGGGCGAATCCGCCGGCACCGGCCCGGTCCCGGCGCGGCCTGCTGAGGAGTTCCTCGGAGTCCTCTTCTTCTTCCTCGTACGGTTCCGGGTCGTCCTGGGCGGCCGCACGCGACATTTGCTGGGTGGCGAAGAAGGCTCCGTCGGCCTCGTCCTCGCCGTACACCTCGCGGACGCGTTCCTGCTGTTTCTCGCCGCCTTGCTGGCCCTGGCCCATTCGGGACATGCCCATCATCATCATCGGGGAGAGCATGGAGCTGATGTTCGAGTCGGCCCCGGTGGAGGCGGCCGCGGACTGGCCAAGAGCCGATTGCAGGTCTCCCGTCGAACCGTCTGTTCCCGCCGCCGCTCCCGCGGTGGCGCTCTGGCCGGACAGGTCGGCGGTAGAGGGGCTGGGCAAGGTCTGGAACTGCCCGTCAGGGGTGGAGACGGTGCTGCTGCCGTCGGGGAACGTCGTGGTGGTGATTCCGCCCGTACCGGTGGTGGCCGTGGTACCGGCGGGGTAGTGGACGGTGGTGGTTCCGTCGGGGCTCTGGGTGGTCAAAGACCCCAGGTCGCCGATACCGACGGAGGAAGTGGGCACCTGGGTCCCGGACGTCTGGCCGATGCCCCCGCCGCCGACGGTGGTTCCGTCGGCCGTGGTCGTGGTGACCGTGCCGTCGGGGTTGAGCGTATACGTGCCCCCGTCGGGCAGAGTGGTGGTGACCGATCCGTCGGAGCCCAGCGTGGTGCTCGACCCGTCGGAGTTCAGCACGCTCTGTCCGGGGTCCAGGTGTGTGGAGATGGTCTGGCCGGCGGGCGTGAGGGTGGTGACTATCCCGGTGTCGGGTGTGAGGGTGGACGTGCTTCCGTCGGGGAAGGAGGTGCTGACGCTGCCGTCGGGGTTCTGGGTGGTGACACTCCCGTCGGGAGCTGTGAAGTGGGTCTGCCCGTCGGCGCCCGTAGTCTCGGTCACCCCATTGGCGAACTGGGTGGTCGAGGAGCCGTCGGGCTGGGTGGTCGTCACGCTGCCGTCGGGGTGCGAGGTTAGCGTCGAACCGTCCGTCAAATGGCTCGTGACGCCGCCGTTGCCGTCCAGGCTGATCGTCGAACCGTCCGGGTTCGTGATCGACTGCCCCGGGTCCAGCGTGCTCGTCGTCGTCACACCGCCCGCGGACGTCGACGTCACCGTGCCGTCCGGGCCCACCTGAATCGTGCTGCCGTCCGCGAACTGGGTCGTCACACCACCGTTGTTGTCGGGCGTTGTACTGGTGCCGTCCGGTGAGGTGACGTGGATCTGGCCGCCGGCGTCGACGGTCTGGGTGCTGCCGTCAGGGAACTGGGTGGTCGAGGAGCCGTCGGGTTGAGTGGTCGTCACACTCCCGTCGGGGTTCGTGGTTAGCGTCGAACCGTCCGCCGAATGGCTCGTGACGCCGCCGTTGCCGTCCAGGCTGATCGTCGAACCGTCCGGGTTCGTGATCGACTGCCCCGGGTCCAGCGTGCTCGTCGTCGTCACACCGCCCGCGGACGTCGACGTCACCGTGCCGTCCGGGCCCACCTGAATCGTGCTGCCGTCCGCGAACTGGGTCGTCACACCACCGTCGCCGGTGGCCGTGGTGTTGCTGCCACCGGAGCCAGTCTGCCCGGACGAACCCGAGGCAGTGGTCAGTGTCTGGGTGGACCCGGTCGGAATGCCGAGCAACGACGTACCGAGGTCAGGCGTCGCGCCGGAGGTCCCTGTGCCGGCCGTCACGGCCGCGCCACCGGTGAACGGGTCGGAGCCCGTCAGGTCCGACACCGACGGGACGGCCGCGGTGTCGACGGTCGTGGCGTCGGGAACCTGCGCGGTGCCGACATCCGCAGTGGAGGTGTCGGGCACCGTGGACGTCACAGAAGTCGTGCCCGAGGCGCCGAGACCGTCGGACGAGAGTCCGCCGGAGCCGGAGGTCTGGAAGTCGGTGGTACCGGTCGGGGTGCTGACGGTCGTGATGTCCGCGCCGCCGGTGCCGACACCGGCGGGAATATTCGTCGTGACCGACGGACTCGCCCCGTCCGCGGTCTGCGTCGTACCGTCGAGCAGGGTGGAGCCCTGGGGTACATCGACGCTCGTGGTACCGGTATCGGTACCCGAGACCGCGTTGCCTATGTTCTGCCCGATGTTGCCGAGGTTGTCCTCGAACTGCCCGAAGTTGTCGCCCAGCGTCTGGATGTTCTGGCCCAGGTCGTTGACACCGGTCTGATAGTTCTGGGTCTGCTGTTCGATCTGCTTCTGCTGCTTCTCGGCTTCCTTCTGCGCCTCCTCTTGCTGCTTCTGAGCCTCCTCCTGCTGCTTCTGCGCCTCCTCCTGCTGCTTCTCAGCGATCTCCTGCTGTAGCTGATCGGCGAGACTGGCGGAAGGAATGTCCTGGAAGGCGAAGCGAGTGTTCCAGCTGGGGTCGAGAACGCGGCTCCAGTTCTCGGCGAGCGTTTTCATCGACGCAATTGCCGGCTCGTCGAGGTTGGACCGAAGATTGTTCTCAAAGCGATTGACCGCTTCCTGGGCGACGCCCGACCACGTGCTGGTGTCCCTCAGATCACCCCACTGGATAGTGGAGCTGAAGCCTCCCACGGTGTGCCATTTGTGTTCCTGCCCCTCGGCTTCGCTGTAGCTAGTCCTATAGACGACCTTGGAGGTGTTGTACTCACCGATCCAAACGGCAATGTTCCCCATGAGTTCATTCAGGACATCGCGAGGCTCGGCCGCGAGCGGATAGTAGCCGGTGCTGCCGTCGGGGTTGATGACCGGAACGAAGTGCCCGCGCCAATAGAACTTGCTGTACTGCTCGTACATCTGGGCCGCGGCCTGGTGAAGCATATTCTCCGCGCCCACGAGTTGGTCACCGTGCAGCGTGGAAGCGTGATAGCCCGGCGTGGATACAGAGCCGTACTGCCCCTGGAAGCCGGGCGGCTGCAATTGGGCAGTGAAGTGGTCATATTTATCATGAAGATTTTGCAGCAGGTCACGGAAGACGTCAGCCGCCGTGCCCTTGTACGCGGCGTTCTCGGCCCCGAGTTGATCGATCCAGTCCTGGATCAGCGCGGTGTGCTCGCGGAAGAATTGGCCTGCCGCGTCGAAGGAGCGGGCTGTCTTAATGAACGAGTGCAAGTCGACGCCGTCAGTAGTCGAAGGCGCCCCAGCATCGGAAGATGCCCCCGTGGTCTGGAACGTATTGACAAGTTCGTTGAGTGCCTTATCGCTGCGCTCCAGGTAAGCATGCCCCTGGGAGAGATCGACGTAGTGCACATCCGCCTGGTACATGTCCACACCGCTGTTGTGTGGTACATAGAACTGGAAAGAAGCTCCATCGTCCTTCAAGATGTTGACCGGATGAGTGGACTTCTTCTTCTTTTTTACAGAAACATTGATCCAGGGTATGCCGCTGTCGCCCTTGAGGCTGGTGATGTCGCCGCGTTCGGGCAGCGTCCAGCCCGTGACCAGCTTGACGATGTGTTCCCAGTTGTCGATGGCCAAGGCAAGGACTCCAGACAGGGCAGCGGACAGCCGACGGCACCGCCGGGGCGACGGTGCCGAGGTGGGTCAGAGTGAGACCGGGTCAGGTCACCGTCGTGGTGCTCGTGCTGCCGGACCCACTACCGCTTATGTCACCGTCGTACTCGCGGATGGCGGTGAGAAAATCCTGGCCCTGAACCTTGTCCAGTGAGGCTTCCTGGGTCTTCTTCATCGTGGAGACCACGTCATGGAGATTCGACTTCAGAGCATCAAAGGCACTCAGGTGACGGTTGTACACGGTGTCGATCGCCTGGGCCGCCTGAGTCGTGTGGCTGACCAACTGCTGCCCCGCGGTGTCCGCGTCGCCCGCCAGCGCTCCGATGACGAAGGGGCCGGCGGGCACAGTCGCGACGTCGTAGAGGGACAGATGATCTGCGTCGCTGGTGCGCTGCCGCGTGATGTCGTCCCTGAAATGCTGGACGTCTTCGTCCGCGAACTTCGTCAGGGAATCCGGGTCGAGCTTCGTCAGATCACTCATGGGGAGAGTTCCTCGTATGTCGGGACCGGGCAGTGGCCTGTGTCGCCGACTGCTGGGACGGTCGGCTCGAGGGGCGAGTAGCCTCTGGGTCAGAACTTGATCTCTTCGAAGCCCTGCGCGTTCTTGCGGACGGTCGCCTGGTACATGTCGTTGATGCCTGTCAGCGTCTCCGCGTGGCTGGACAGAATGGTGGACAGCGCGGCGACCTCGGCGTTCCACGTCGGCTGGATGCGGTTCCAGTAGATGTCGGCGTCGATACCCTCCCACTGGCTCACCAGCGGGACGAGATCCTGCTCGAGCTGGCTGATGATGCCCTGGATCTGCGTGGTTGCGGCCTGCATGTCTTCGGTGACCGCCGAGATGCTCGTGTGCTTGATGAAGATGCCGTCGGACATGATGCGCTCCTCGTGGGTTCGGTGATGTCGGCGGTCAGGCGGAGAGCTGGTTGTACACGCTGTCGTGCACTTCCTGCCCGAAGTGGCTCAGCTGCCCCGCCGCGCTGACCACGGCCTCCTGGGCGCTTGCCTGGGCACCGCTGGCGTTCTGCTTGCTGAAACCGAGCATGTTCATCATCGCTTCGAGCGTCTGCTCGATACGCTGTTCCTCGGCCAGCCAGGTTCCGACAACGCGGTTGAAGTGGACGCCGTCCTCGCCCTGGTAGCTCGCCTGAAGCTCCATCCGCTCCGTTTCGACCGCGTGATAGATGGAGTTCAGCTTGTTGTGGGCCTCTTCCAGAAGCCCGATGGCCTGGTTGTAAGTGGACGAGGATGACTGCTGCAGGTTGCCTGGGGTGCTCATAGTGCCGCTACCTTCCGTCGGAACCGGGAGTGATGGGGGGAACGAAGTGGCCGGTGCCGCAAGGAGGCGTTCGTCTCGGGCCGCCCGACCGGTAATCAAGTGGAATGTTGCACGTCACCACCGATCTACACGTGTGGATGCTAGCCACATCTGACCCTCAACTACAAGCGTTCTCAAGGAATGTATGTGACACACGGAGCGAAGTACGTTTGCCATCAGCACACTTGGGTTACTACCGGGCCTCCATCGAAACCCTGGCGTAACACCTGAGACTCTCCTCCGCATACGGCTTCGTTCACACGTTTGTCCCTTGTCCAGCGGGCCCCGATCCACACCGATCGCCGGTCACGGCCGTGTTCTGTCCCGCAGTGGCCGCCTCCGGAGAGAGATCGGGACCGCTCGGCAGCATGTCGAGCAGCGGAGCAGGAATCTGCTGCGCCGTCTTGAGGTCGTAGCCCAGAGCCTGCGCCGCCTTCTCGGACGTGATGCGGTACTTGCGCCCGGTGTCGGTCACCAGAAAGGTGGTGTCGCCCAGCGCTACGCCCGAACTTCCCAGTGCCCGCACCAGGGCGCCGCCCGACGGCGGTACGGAGATCGCGTCCACGCTCAAGCAGGTCCGGGCTGGAGAACCGGCCGGCGATGAGGCATGTGTGTCCACTTCGTTCGCGGCCACCGTTTCCAGGGCCACGCCGGTGCCCTGGTCGGCGTGCGGTACCAGTCGCACGCACAGATCCGACCCGTTCCCGGCACCGGACAGCCGCGGAGGAGTGGAGGGCAGGGCCGACCCGGCCCGCGCCACCGCCGCGGCCTCACCGGTCTTGGGGGCCGGTGCCTGCCCCAGCACTTCGGACGACAGGGCGAGTGCTTGCGGGACTCCGCCGCCGTAAGCCTTCTCGCGGGTGGCGGACGCGCTGAGCATCAGTGCGGCCTGGGTGGTGGTCAAAGGAGTCAGGCCACTATGCAAAAGCAGGTAGTACTGCTGATCGGCACCGGGTGTGCGCACCACGAAGACCTGGCCGACACGGGTGCTGTTGCCGTCGAGTCGCGGTCCCCGCTCACCCAGCCCGCTCACGTCCGGTGCCGCGAAGTCCGCACCGGCGGGAACCGCGTCCAGGAACGCGGCCGACACCTGCAGAGGCTCGGCCGCACCGTAGCCCAGCGCCGTGGCCGCCGCCCGGCCCGCGCTCAGCCGGTGCCGGGTGGCTCCGCGCAGCAGATACAACTCTCCCTGCTGGTCACGGACCAGGAAGCCTGCCGAGGGCTGGGCCGTGCCTGTCAGCCCGGAATCCACTACCAAGGTGGTCGTGGCCCTGGTGCCGCCGGCGTCGGTGGTCGCCGTTCCGGCACATGCCTCCCACGCCGCGGACCCGCTCGTGCCTGCGGCGGGCAGGTCGTCGGGAGCGTCGGGAATACCGACGGGATCGCCGTGCGCGGTTCCCTCCAACGAGGCGGACGAGACCGTGTCGGTGGCGAGATCGGCACCCACCAGCAGACGAGCCGAAGCGTAGTTGCGTACTGGCCGCAACTGCCGGCCGTCGAAGAGATACCGGGCACCGGTCGACTTGTCGATGACCAGCGTACGGCCGTCACGCCAACCGGCCGCTCCACCGGGACTGATGAGTCCGTACACCAGGAATCCGACACTCAGCACGGCCGCGAAGGCCGATCCGATGGCCACGGCCTTCTCGGTGCGGCGGGTGGGCGGCTCGGGCAGGTCGGGGTCGGACCTCAGCAGTCCGGAAGTCAGACGGGAAACCGTGAAACGGTAAGCCTGCACCTGATCACGCCGGTTGTGCATCATGCTTATTCTCCGTCGTTCATCCGTTGGCCGAGCGCAGCACCTGGTAGAGGCCGAGAGTCCACAGCACGGACGGCAGCAGCGCGAACGCGGTCACGGACTGGAGCAGGTCCCCGGCACGACCCCAGTGAGGCAGCAGGCGGCGACCCGGCACCGTCCAGGCGATGATGGCCAGGCCCGTCGCGCACGCCAGCAGCACGGCCGCGACCAGCAGGCGCTCCCCGTCGCTCCGTCGCACGGCGAGGGCGACGGCCGCGGCGACCGGCCCGAGAAGGGCGGGCATGAGCAGGGACAGCCTCTGCCAGGCCGTGCCGAGCATCCGCCCGTGGAGGAAAAGCAGCGCCCCGAGCAGGCCGCACGTGACCAGTTGCGGTGTCTGCGGCCTGCTGGCCATGGCGACCAGACTGGCGGCACAGACGATCCCGACACCGCCGTACAGGCCGGTCATCCAGTGGTCCGTGGCCGCTGCCTGCACGGCGACATCACTTCCGGCATAGGGCTCGATGCCCTCCTGAAGCTGCTCGGAGGTGGTGGGCAGGGGCGGCAGCCGCAGTCCTGCCAGTGCGAAGGACAGCCGGGGAACGAAGGCGCCGAAGACGACGGCGATCGCCGCGGCGCCCGCCGCCGCGTCGGAAAGCGGTGCGTCCAGCACCAGCATCAGAGTCCCCGCGGCGACCCCGCCGACGCAGATGACGCCGAACCCGGCGAAGACGGCGCCGAACGCGGCGACCACCGTGAAGGCCAGCGCCGTGCCGATGCCCGCCGCCAGACTCCCCGCCAGAAGTTCGGCTCCGGCCCCCGCGTGGGTCCGCGGGGTCGACCAGGGGTCACCGGCCACGAGTACGCCGGCCAGACCGAGAAACGCGGCGGCGAACAGGCCGAACAGAACGCCGCCAGGGGGATCGTCCAGGACCTTCACCGCCGCGCCGGCGCCCGCGAGGGCCAGCAGGACGGCACCGGCCGACAGACACGCGCGGGAGGTGACATCACCGGGCAGCGCCAGAACGAACAGGCATGCGAGCAGCACCACACCGGTCATCACCCGAAGCGTCCATCGGCTGACGCCCGGACTCCAGGCGTGCGGCAGACCGCGCATCGTGCTGGCGACGGCGTCGACCAGGTTGTCGAACCGGACGGGCGGCAGCGCCTCCTGTTCCGGGCGAAGCAGCAGAACCTCACCGTCCCGCAGATCCAGCGTGTCGGGTGTGCCTTCCGGATCCAGGGGTGAACCACCGATACGCTGCAGCACCCAGCCGCCGTTTTCCAGCCCTTCCTCCTCCAGTTGCTCGCCGGCCTGGCCGACCACGACCGGGAGGAGGTCCGCAAGCGGAATGTCCGCCGGGACGGCAAGGTCCAGGATCTTCTCCGGGGCACGTATCGTCACGCGGCACAGTCCCGCGACGGAGCCTTCGCTCATTTGCGTCTCACATCTCTGCTCCGGCGCGCCGTGTGTACCGTGCGGGAATGTCGAATCCCGCACGCCGCCTGGCCGCCGGCTTGTTGCTCGGCTGATGACGTGGCTCCCGCGGCCCGGCCGCAGGGGAGGGAGATACTCCGCGAGCACCGGCAGGACTGCGGCGGACCGCTGTTGGAGACCTCGGTGGTGCCCGATAGTCTCACAAGTACCACCCCCTCGCGCCAGGGCTCCGCCGAACCTCCGCACAGCAGGTCCCATGTCGTCCACGGTCCTGGCCCGTCACGCACACGTGTGATGTCCCAGGCGGTGAACGAATACCGGATGTTTCACCGGACAACACCTGCTGATTCCACTGCTGGTGCCATGTATTGCGAAAAGCGGTCCGGCAGTCCGGAAGCCGCAGTTGCCCGAAGGAGATTTCATTGACTGTGGTCAACTTCCGCCGGCCGGCCCGGCGGCGCGGACCCGAGGCACCCGAGGGCGAACTGGCACTGCAGGAGCCGCCGGTGATGTCGGAGCGTGCCCCCGACTCGAACTCGGGCATGCTCACCTATCTGCCGATGGCCATGATGTCGGGCGCGATGGTGCTGCTCTACGTACGCCCCGGCCAGAGCTCGAACCCCATGACCTACGTGGTCGTCGGTGTCATGGGCGTGGCCATGGTGGTGATGCTCCTCGGTCAGGTGATGCGCGGCGGCGTGGAGCGGCGCAACCGGCTCAAGGGCGCACGACGTGACTACTTGCGCTACCTCAGCGGCGTCAGGCGCCGGGTCCGGGCCGCGGTGTCGGAGCAGCAGCAGGCACTGGCCTGGCGGCACCCACGGCCGACCGCCCTGTGGACGATGGCTCGTACCACCCGGCTGTGGGAACGCCGTGTATCGGACGCCGACTTCGGCGAGGTCCGCATCGCCGTGGGCGAGCAGCGGCTCGGCCTGCACCTGCGCACGAACACCACCAAGCCCGTCGAGGACCTGGATCCGCTGACCGCCCACGCCCTGCGAGCTTTCGTCAACGCCTACGCGACCGTCCCCGAGCAGCCCATCGCCGTCTTCCTGCGTGCCTGGGCGCGAGTGCTGCTGAAGGGCGAGCGCGACGAGGTGCTCGGTACCGCGCGGGCCCTGCTGGCCCAGCTGAGCGTGGCGCACTCACCTCAGGAACTGGTGATCGCCTTCTGTCTCTCCGCCGAGCACACGGACGACTGGGACTGGGCGAAATGGCTGCCGCACACGCATCATCCGTTCGAGACCGACGGAGCCGGCCCGGCACGGCTGTTCGCCTCGTCGGCTGACGAGTTGGAGGCACTGCTGGGCGACGAGTTCACCGACCGGCCGCCGTTCGAGGCGGACGCGACTCCCAGCTTCGACGAGCCGTACGCCGTCATCATCGTGGACGGCGGGCAGGTGCCGTCCGGTCACCGCATGGCCCGCCAGGGCGTCCGTAACGCCGTGGTGCTGGATCTGTCCGAGGAACTCGCCTGGCGTCCCGGCCGGACCACCCTGCGGCTACGGGTGACTGACGGCATGATCGAACTGATCCGCACCGATCGCAGTCGGCGGGAGACACCGACCACGCTGGGCACCGCGGACTACCTCGGTCCCGCCGGCGCCCGGGCGCTTGCCTCGGTACTCGCTCCCATCCGCACGGGAGCGGCGGTCGAGGTGGCGCAACCGCTGGCCACCGACGTGGAACTGACCACGCTGCTCGGCATCTCCGACCTGAACCGGCACGATCCCAAGGCCTACTGGGAACGCCGCGGCAGCAGCCCCTCACGGCGACTGCGCGTCCCCATCGCGGTGGGCCGCGACGGGCGCCCGGTCGAACTCGACATCAAGGAGTCCGCGGAGAACGGAATGGGCCCGCACGGCATGCTCATCGGAGCCACCGGCTCCGGCAAGAGTGAGCTGCTGCGCACCCTGGTGCTGGCGCTCGCGCTGAGCCACTCGTCCGAGACACTCAATTTCGTCCTCGTAGACTTCAAGGGCGGTGCCACCTTCCTGGGCCTGGACCAGCTGCCCCACACGTCCGCGGTCATCACCAACCTGGCCGACGAGGCCGCATTGGTCTCCCGCATGCAGGACGCGCTGCACGGAGAGCTGATACGTCGCCAGGAACTGCTGCGCGCGGCCGGCAACTACTCCTCCGCCCTGGACTACGAGAAGGCGCGTGCCGCCGGCACGCAGCTGGCACCGCTGCCCTCGTTGTTCGTCGTGGTCGACGAGTTCAGCGAACTGCTCTCCGCGCACCGGGAGTTCATGGACCTGTTCGTCATGATCGGCCGTCTGGGCCGTTCACTCGGCGTGCATCTGCTGCTCGCCTCACAGCGGCTGGACGAAGGCCGGATGCACCAGCTGGAGAGCCATCTCTCCTACCGGGTCGGCCTGCGTACCTTCTCCGCCATGGAGAGCCGCGGTGTGCTGGGGGTACCTGACGCCTACGAACTGCCCTCCCAGCCCGGCGCCGGCTTCCTCAAGAGCGGCACCGAACAGCTGACCCGCTTCAAGGCCGCCTACGTGTCCGGCCCCTACCGTCAGCGTTCCAGCGCCCTGGTTCAGGCACAGGTCGCCAGCCAGGTGGTGTCCTGGACCGGCAAACGAGTGGCGGAGAGGGACGTCCCGGCGGTCGATCCCGTTGTTCCCGAGGTCACGGAGGAGCAGGAGGAGGAAGAGACTCCCTCGCTGCTGTCGATCGCCGTGGACCGCCTGCGCGACTCGGGGCCACCGGCCCACCAGGTATGGCTGCCGCCCCTGTCGAAGTCTCCGACACTGGACCAGCTGCTGCCTCCCCTCGTCCCCGATCACCGGTACGGTCTGAGCACGGCGGACTGGGCGTTGCGGGGCACGCTGACGGTTCCCGTCGGCGTGGTCGACCGGCCCTTCGACCAGAAGCGTGATCTGCTGACGGTGGACCTGTCTGCCGCGGGCGGGCACGTGGCGGTCGCCGGAGGACCGCAGAGCGGCAAGTCCACTCTCGTCCGCACCCTCATCACCGCACTGGCGCTCACCCACACACCGCGCGAAGTGCAGTTCTACTGCCTCGACTTCGGCGGCGGCGCCCTGACGAGCCTGGCCGGTCTGCCGCACGTGGGCTCGGTGGCCGGCCGTCTGGAGACGGAGCGTGTGGCCCGTACGCTGGCCGAGATGACCTCGCTGCTGACCCGGCGCGAGAGACTGTTCCTGGAACACGGCATCGACACGATGGCCACCTTGCGCCGCCGCCGGGCGGCGGGTGATCTGCCCGAGGAACTGCACGGCGACGTCTTCCTGGTCGTGGACGGCTGGTCGACGGTCCGCCAGGACTTCCAGGACGACATCCCTGTCATCAGCCAGATCGCCACCCGAGGCCTGAACTACGGCGTCCACCTCATCGCCACCGCCTCACGCTGGATCGAACTGCCCGCCGCGGTCCGCGACCAGTCCGGAACCAAGCTGGAGCTGCGGATGGGCGACGCGATGGACTCCGTGGTCGACATCCGCCGCGCCGCGTCGGTGCCCCGGCTGCCGGGCCGCGGAATGACGGTCGAGACGAAGCTCCACTATCTGACCGCGCTGCCGCGCATCGACGGCACCGAGGACTCCAGCGACCTCGCCGACGGGGTCGCCGATCTCGTCGCGGCCGTCGCCGACAGCTGGAGCGGACCCACTGCCCCGGCGGTGCGGATGCTGCCCACCAGGCTGCCCGCGCACGATCTGCCCACCGTCGCACCGGATCAGCGGCTGCGCTTCCCGCTCGGCGTCGAGGAGACCGAACTCGGCACCCATTGGCACGACTTCAGTGAGACGCCGCATCTGGTCACCTTCGGCGACAACGAGTCCGGCAAGACCAACCTGCTCCGGCTCGTGGCACAGCACGTGGTCAGCAACTTCACTCCAGCCGAGGCCAGAATCCTCGTGGTGGACTACCGCAGGCAACTGGTCGAGGCGGTGCCGGAGGAGTACCGACTGGGCCACGCCGTCTCCTTGGACCAGTTGCGCAAGCAGGCGGCCGGGGCAGGCAAGGCTTTCGCGGAACGCGTTCCCGGCCCCGAGATCGCGCCGAGCCGGATGCGGCTGGCCGACTGGTGGCAGGGGCCGAGACTGTTCATCCTCGTGGACGACTACGACCTGGTCGCCCAGCCGATGCACTCTCCGCTCGAGCCCATCCTCGAACATCTGCCGCTGGGCTACGAGGTCGGGCTGCACGTCGTCGTCTCGCGGTCCGCCGCCGGATCCATGAGGGGCCTGAACGACCCGCTCGTACGCCGCATGCTGGAGGCGAACACCCCTGGGTTGCTGCTGTCGTGCCCGCGCTCGGAAGGCAGCGTATTCGGGGTCAAGCCGCGCACACTGCCGCCGGGGCGCGGAATGTACGCGACGCGGCGAGGGACCGTGCAGATCCAGACCGCCCTAATCGAGACGGGCGAAACGCCCGCACAGTGACAGGCGGTGGGCGCCCCCGGCGCCCACCGCCGTCACCCGGCAGGGGGGGGAGGACCCGCTAGAGCCTGCGGGCCCTGCGCCGCAGCGCCGCGGCCGCCAGCAGCACCAGTCCCAGCCCGGCACACACCGCGGCCAGCACCGCGGCCCGACCGGGGACGCCGCCGTCGCCGACGGCCGCCGCCACCCGCATGGGCGGATGGGCGGCGGCGGCCGTCTCCCCACGGTCGTCCAGGACCGCGGTGAGCGCTCCGTTGAGGTCGAGCCGCGGCACATCACCGGGATAGGCCGTACGCACCAGCCGCCGCAGCGTCTCGGCCGCGCTCAGCCGCGGGTAACGGGACCGCACCAGTGCGGCGGCACCGGCCACATAGGCGGCCGCGAGGGAGGCACCAGTTCCGACGAAGTGACCGTCGCCGCTGCTTGCTATACCGGTGATCTGATCGCCCGGGGCGGCCAGGTCCACCCGGGACGGCAACGGCGTGTCCGTACCCCGGGACCCGTCGGGCCCGAAATCCGCCACGGAGAGCACCCCGGACAAGGAGGCCGGCCAGAACCGCTCCACCCCCGACTGGACGTCCTGCGTGCTATCGGGGACAGCGGGTGCCACAAGCAGCACGTCATGCCGCAGCGCCCCTCGCACCGCAGTGTCCAGCGCGGCGGTGTCTGCGGGCAGCGCCGCCGACACAACGACGACCTGGCAGCCTGCGTCCACCGCGGCCGTGATGCCACGCGCCACCAGGGCCGCGTCCGCGATACCGGCCGCGTCCGTACCGCGAGCCGCGAAAATCCTCGCGCCCGGCGCCAGCCCGGCGAAGCCCACCCCGGTCCGCGGGGCGGCAGCGACCAGCCCGGCCATGAACGTGCCGTGCCCCACGCAGTCCGTTTCCGCGCCCTCGGCCGCCGACAACCGCCCCGACAGAGTGGCCGCGCGGGCCGACACGCCGGTGTCGACGACGCCCACGGTGACACCGGCGCCGTCACCGAACAGCGCAGCCTGATGTGTCCCCAATACGCGCTGGGCCCATGGCACCTGTGTCATCACCGTGGCCGACGCCTTGGTGCAGCCGGACGTGGAGGTGATCCGCGTCTGCAGCACGGGCAGCGTCACCGGGGTCGACGAGGGTGAGGGCGTGGGCGTGGCCGCCAGGGCCTGCGGGCCGACGAGCACGCTCAGCGCCGACGCGATGACGAGCGCTCGGCTGTTGTGACGCAGGGCACGCCTTCGCCAGGACTTCGGTGGGGTCACTGTTCCTCGTACCTCTCGTCACCGTCGCCGGCCCCGGCCGTGGCACGGCAGCCGTTCCAGGAACGGCCCTTGGCCGGCACCTACCTTTGCACATGTGCGATGCAGAGCGAACACATACCTTGCCCTCGGCGCAGGAGACCGTACTGTCGGTTCGACAATTCCATTGGCCGGCGCGCCGTTTCGAACACGGGATCCTGTTACGTTTCTCCTAGCACATGTGTCACGGTAGTGCGAGGGGTGACCGTGGCAGGGTATATGCGGCGTGAAGCGTCCGAAGCTCAGCACCACACCTTCGTCCCACGGTTCGGTGCCGGAGCACCCCTCCCGACGTGGCGAGCGAACTACCAGTACACGAAGGCGAGTTGACCCGATCATGATCGTTTCACCGGACCGGGTGTCCCGGATACGGCCCAGTGACGAACGGCCGTGCTCCGGAGCTCTCGTCACATGTTCGGGAAGCAGCCAGTGAGCCCCAGGATCGGCAGGCGGCAGCAGGCACAGCGCACGACACCCTCCGCTCCCACGGAGCCGAGAGGCCCTTTCACCGTCACCGAACTCGACAGCGTCCAGCTGATCCATCGCGGCAGCGCCGTTCCGCACGCTCTGGCAGACGCGGCCGCGTCCCTGTCCGACAACACCACGGACCAGGCAACCGTCCTGGTAGCCGCCGTGCCGGTCGACACCGAGCTCGACGACCTCGCGGTTCGGCTGGCTTCCGTGGTGGACGCACAGCGCGAGCGGGGAGTGCGCCTGTTGCGGCTTGTGATGTCCCAGGGCGCTGTCGACCGACCCGGAACCCCTTCCCCCGCCCGGCGGCTGTGCGAGGACCGGGGCATCGACGTGGTAGCGGCAAGCGGTGCCGCCGTCATCGTCCCCGGCGGCACTCTGTACTCCCCGGACACGGTGGATGCCCCGGGCGGGTGGTGGCACTTCTCCCGCGGTGCCGTGCCCCGCAGGCTCGGTACCCGTCTGCCCGTGCCCGGCTGGGAAGGGTACTTGGCGCGAGTCGATCCCGATGTCGTCGAGGATCACGTCGTGCTCCAGGTACCCGCGGGTCTCCTCGTACAGCCCACGGGCATGCCATCGAGCGACACGGACTCGATCGGATACGCCGTGCCCGTGGATCCCGAACGACCACTGCTGCTGGTGGGAGCGCCCGGCGGACGAGAGGTCGGTGCGGACACGCTGGCCGGCGTGCTGGCCGCTCTGCCGGGCCGAGTCCGCTCGGCCGTACGACTGCTGCCAGCAGACGGACGCGATCTCCTGGCGGTCGGCCAGGAAGCCGCGAACGCACTGGGCATGGAGATCGGCGTCGGCAGCGGGCTGCCGGTGCTGATGGAGGAGGACCCCGTACACGGTGCCGCTCGCACGACGATCCTCGCGGCAGACGGCACGGCGGCGTGGGAACCCTATGTGGAGAGCGTCACCTGCTTCCCGGCGGAAGGCGATCGCAATCCGGAGCCACGCGTCGGCGCCTGGCGTGCTCCCGCGACCGGCCTGGAAGAGGTCCAGCCGGGCGTGTTCCTGCTCGACGACCGCTGGCAGACCACTCTGACCTGGTCCGGCATGTGGGTCGGACGCCACGGCGACCGTCCACCGCTCGCCGCACGAGCGGCCGACGGCGACGTGGTCGCGATCGACCTGGGGGTGCCCGGCCGTGCCCTCGACGACTCCTTGTGGCCCGCCCTGGAGCGACTCTTCGGCGCCCTCGAGGAAGGAGTCCGCGAGCGCGCCATGATCCAGGTGCACGGCAACACCACGACGGCCGGCATGCAGGCACTACGCCGCCTGGTGGTGAAACACGGCATGGCGCTCGCGCCCAAGGGCTGGCGGTCGGAGACGGCCGCGACCGGAGTGCTGCGGACCCCAGTCGCCGTACTGCCCGGCCTGCCGGAATCGACGGAGCCCGACACGGCCGCCGTGACACCGTCGGCCGGAACGGCGGCTACGCCTCCCACAGTGACCGTGCCGGTCGTTCCTCCGGTTCAGTACGTCACCACGACCGGCGGCACCGGACCCACGGACCACGCCTCGCTGACCGGCCTGGCGGCGAACGCGGCCCCGGCAGGCTCGGCGGAGCAGGCGCCCACTGCCATGGTCCAGGAAGGGGCGACCCCGCAGACGCCGACGGCGGCGGCCACGTTCCCAGCGCCGGAATCGCCTTGGGTCCCCGTCGACCCCGCCTCCCCCGGTACATGGAGCGCCTCGCAGGAGACAGCTCGCCTCAGCCAGTCCGCGGCATCGGCGTTCCCGTCCGAAACCCCTCACCCTGTCCCGCCGCCGGCACCCGAATCGCCTGTCGGGGACCCAGACGGTACGGCCTGGTGGGCCCCGCCGGAACCACAGGTTCCGGACAGCGGTCCAACATCGGCCGCTCCCGGATCCGAACTACCGGGAACCGCACCGGATACCCGGCCGGAACAAGGAGTGAGCCCCGCCGAACCGCCCGTCGGTCCGGCGGAGGAGACCGCGTACGCCAGTCCGCTCGGCCCGTCTCTTCTGCCGGACCTGTCACCATGGCCGCCAGGCCTCCAGCCCTACGGTTCTCCCACACCCGACGTCGGCCCGGTGCCGGCGAGTCCCGTTTCGACGGCCGACGCACCGTCATGGCTCACGCCCGATACACGGGCGGCGCAGGAGGCATGGCCGACGTCGGAGTTCCAGGGAGGAGCGGCGCCTGACGAATCGGACAGTGACGAGGATGCCTCAGGACGTTCTCCGCAATGGCCGCCACCCCCGCCCGTAGGATCCCAGCCGTCCGAACCCCCATTCGACTTCGAGCCGTTCACCCCGCTGTTCACCTCAAGCACCCCGGACCTGGACGGTGACGCCTGGGCACTCGAAGAGGCCGGTGTCCCGGGGGAGACCGCGGAAGAAAGCGGCGCGGTGACGGAGGAGGCAGAAGCGTCCACAGCAGCCATGACCGGCTCCGGTCGGCCCCCCGAGGAAATATCGGGCCCGTTGGACAGCGCAGCCGGGAACCCTGCCGCCCTCCAGAACACCTTTCGCGAGGTGTCGTACGTCCCGGTACTGCCCTACCACCGCAGCAGCGCCGCGGAGCGGGATTCGCTGCGGGCCCACCTGACCGGCGAGTGGGAGCGCCACGCCAGTGCGGCACAACGGCTGCTGACCGCCCATCCCGGCCTCCGGTCCGCCGGGCAGGAGGCCGGTGACCCCGTCGCCGACCTGGCCGCCGTCTACGCCTACCTGGGCACCGCCACGGGCCCACCGACCGACGAGGACTGGGAAGCAGCGCTCACCCAGCGCGATCCCGGAACGCTGGCCTTCCTCGGCTGTCTGGCGTCCGGGCTGCGCAGACTCCCCTCCTACCGGGGCCCGGCGTTGCTGGGGGCGGGAGTGTTCGACGGCACGGCCGAGATGCTGCTGCCGGGCGAGGAGGTGGGCGCCGTGACTCCAGTCGTCGCTCATGCCCTGGACGGCGGGTACCCATCCGTGCCCGACGACCACTATCTGATCTGGTCGGTCACCGGCCGCAGAACCGGCACGCTGGCAGACGGCGACGCCGGGATCGCGCCCACCGATGTGGTTTTCGGCCCCGGCACCAGGTTCCGGGTGCTGGAGCAGCGACAGCGTGGCGAGGCATCTGCGCTGCTGCTGCGGGAGATCCCGGTGGGCGCCTCGGCGGCCGTGCCCGGCGTGCTCGACGCTTTCGACGCACCCGCTCTGGAGCGACTGCGTGGCCTCGCCGACGAGCCCGCGGGCCGGGACGACGAAGGTGTCCCCCGGACGCTGCGGCGCGGCGTACTCGGCCTGCTGACCGACGCCCTCCCCCTTGAGCCGGAGCTTTGAACGGCTCTTCCCCGATCTCCGCTCGCCCCGGCCCGCGAGGACGCGAACGCCGACGGCGGCGGTCTCTCCCCCCCATCAGCAGAAGGAGTACGGATGTCATCGGCATATCCGGCGTCCTCCGGCGCCCCGCCCGCCTCGGCGGCCACGGCGAGCGCCGGGTCACGCAGAATCCGGCACGCCGTCGCGCTGCCGTCCGCGGACGACGCCGCCACCCCCTCGAACCCCGGGGCGTCGCCTGCGGCCGACCTCGGTGACCCGGGCACCCGTGTCGAACTCGCCTATCCCGCGAGGGCCGCTGGGATGGCAACACTGGGCAATAACCATACGGCCGAACGCCGTTCCCCCGCCGGGACCTCGGAGCAGGACCCGGAGGAACCGGACGGCGGCACCGCCACCGGCCTTCGGGGCACGACGGCGGCCGGACGCCGGGCCGGCGGTCAGGCATCGCCACGCGCCGCGGCGAGCAGCGGGCACCGTGGCGGCAAGCCGCTGCTGATGGCCGCGGCCTTCGCCGGCGCCGTGCTGGCGTCGGTGCCCCTGCTGTCGCAGCACGGCGGCAAGGTCGACTACCAGGGACTGGGACGGCAGGTCCCCGTGGCCTCGGAGGCTCCAGGAGCGGCCGGCGACGGTGCGGCGTCCGACGCCGACGGCCAGGCCAGCATCATGCCGTTGCAGGACCCCGCGCAGGGAACCGCCGCCCCCCTGGTGCCGGGGGCCGCGGGCGATACACAGGGCCCTGACGGGCTCCTCTCCCCTTCGAAGGGGCCGAAGGCCTCCCAGGAGAACAGCCCGGCTACTGGACCGCGCTCCGCCACCCCGACCGGTGCCTCGTCCGCGGCCTCGGCGTCCGACGATCCGGGGCACCTCCTCAAGCCGCCGTCGGCCAAGGCCGCCACGGGGCCGGTGGGGGCGCTGGGTGTGGGCATCCTGGCCGGCGCCGATCAGGCGTCCGGCACCGTGGCCCAGCACGGGGACGGCACGGCTCCGACGGCCTCGCAGGCCACGAACCAGACGACAGCCCCCGCCCCGAAGCAGACGAAGGCGGCTAAGGCATCGTCCGCGTCCGCCGAGACGGCCGACAAGACGCCGGCTGCGACGAAGCCGTCGTCTTCCACCGCGTCGGCCACCGGAACGACGTCCGCCGCACAGACGTCCTCCAGTGGGACGGTGAAGACCGCGGCGCCGGTGAAGGCAGCCACCCCCGTCAAGGCGGCGTCCACCACCGCCACCCCCGTCAAGGCGGCCTCCACCACCGCCACCACGGCGGCGGCCACCACCACGGCCGCCACTGCCGAAGCGCCCGCGGCCTCCTCCAGCACCGACCGCCAGCGGGGCACCCGCGTGGTGACCGCGACCACGGTGCTCGACCCTGGCCAGAGTGTCGCGTCCGACCGTACGACCATCACCATGCGCACGGACGGTGACCTCGTCATCACGGACGAGAACGGCCAGGTGCGCTGGTCCTCGCACACCGCGGGCACGGGCTACAAGGCGGTCTTCCAGGACGACGGGCACTTCGTCGTCTACACGAAGGACAACGCCACCGCGTGGTCCTCGGGAACCGCTGGCAACCCCGGCGCCGAACTAGTCCTCCAGGCAGACGGCAACGTCACCATCCTGTCGTCGGGCGGGGCCGTCCTGTGGTCGGCGGGTACCCAGCACTGACGCGTGAGGACTCTCCGGCCTGAGCCGGAGTCCGCGCCGCACACGGCACCTCAGCCAGGACGCCCGGCCAGAATTCTGGCCGGGCGTCCGCCGTACCTCCCCTCAGCCGCCCTCACCGTCAGGCGGCCGCGCGCCTCGGCCACATCCTGCCGGATGCCGACGACTCGCCTGTCAAGACACACACCACAAAGATTCCACTCCAAAAGGTCACTCTGGTGGTGTGGCAGGACGTAGCCCGGCATGACCGGACCGCCGACGGCCCCCGGCGCAAACCGTTCCGGATCGGACGGCGAGCTTCGCGGAAAGCCGCTCCCGGCTCTACCACTCCAGGAAACCGATCCCGTTCCGGCAGGGAGAAACCATGACCACCGTTACCCATCAGACAGCCCCCACTCAGTTCGTGGAGGCTGAGGGTGTCCGCTACGCCTACCGCCGTCTCGGCTCGGGCGGCGAAGTGCCGCTCGTCATGCTGCAGCACTTCATCGGCAACCTCGACAACTGGGACCCGGCTCTCGTCGACGCGCTGGCGGCCGAACGTGAGGTCATCCTGGTGGACTACCCAGGAGTCGCGTCCTCCACCGGAACTCCGGCGAAGACCATCGCGCAGATGGCCCAGCAGATGATCACTTTCACCGCAGCGCTGGATCTGGAGCAGATCGACCTGCTCGGCTTCTCCATCGGCGGCTTCGCCGCGCAGGACATGGCGCTGATCCGGCCGCGTCTGATCCGCCGTCTGATCCTTGCTGGAACCGGCCCGAAGGGCGCGCCCGGCATGCATGGCTGGCGCAAGGACATCGAGACCCACGCCCGCGCCAAGGTGCCCTCCGGCGAGGACCTCCTGTACATCTTCTTCGCCCACACCGAGACCAGCCAGGCCAAGGGCAAGGAGTTCCTCGGCCGGTTCATGGCCCGCACCGAGGGCAGGGACGTGCCCAGCAGCCTCCCCTCCCGCGACGCGCAGTACGACGCCGTTCTGGAGTGGGGTATTCCCGACCACTCCGCGCTGCAGCGTCTGACCGGCATCCAGTGCCCCACGCTCGTCGTCCAGGGTGACGACGATCTGATGATCCCGACCAAGGGCAGCTATCTGCTGGCGGGTCTGATCCCGGACGCCCAAATCCGTATCTACCCCGACGCCGCCCACGCGTCCCTGTTCCAGTACCCCGCCGAAGTCGCCAAAGACGTCAACGAATTCCTCGCCTGACCCGAACCACGTCATAGGAGCCAACCATGTCCGAACTGCTCGACATCATCTTCGACGCCTACGGCGGCCGCTCCCGCTGGGAGCAGGCCAGCCAGATCACCGCCCGCCAGTTCTTCGGCGGCGCCCTGTGGGGCATGAAGGGACACCCGGGCGCCCTGAACGATGTCGACGTGACCGTCGACCTGCGGCGCGAATACGTATCTCAGAAGCCCTTCTTCAACCCTGAGCACCACACGTCCTTCTCCGCCGACCGCGTGGCCGTCGAGGATTCCGACGGCAATGTGATCGAAGAGCTGACCAACCCGCGTGCTTCCTTCGAGGGGCACGACCTGATGACTCCGTGGAACAGGCTGCAGCTGGCGTACTTCTCCGGAAGCGCCATGTGGACCTATCTGGCCGAGCCGCTGTCCCTGACGTACCCGGGGGTGCAGACGCAGGAGATCGACCCGTGGACGGAGAACGGGGAGAAGTTCCGGCGTCTGCACATCGTCTTCCCCGACACCATCGGCACCCTGAGCACGGAGCAGACCGTGTACGTCGACTCCGACGGTCTGATCCGGCGGCGGGACTACAGCGTCGAGATCGCGGGCAACACCCCCGCGGCCCATTACGTGTCGGGACACCAGGAGGTGTCCGGGCTTGTCATCCCCACCCAGCGGATGATCTACAGCCGGGACGAGAACGGCCACAAGATTCCCGAGCCGCTGGTTGTCTCCGTACGGCTGGAGAACGTCGCAGTCTCCTGACCGGCCAAGACCTTGGCGGATCCGGCACACCCTTCGGCGGGTACCGCACGTTCGTGTGCGGCGCCCGCCGAAAGGGGCCGAGGCAGATCGCGCCACTGTGGTCAAAGCGGGGACAGGAGCGCACAGGAAGACGAGGGGAGCAAGAATGAGTGTGTCGGCGGCATCCGCGGGTTCGTTCGCGATCGGCGGGAGGCTGGAGGTCAATCGCCTCGGCTACGGCACCATGCAGCTGACCGGCCTGGGCGTCTGGGGCCCCTTCCCGGACGAGACCGCCGGAGTCAGGCTGCTACGCCGGGCTGTGGACCTGGGCGTCACCCTCTTCGACACCGCCGACTCCTACGGTCCGGGTACGGCGGAGGAACTGCTCCGCAAGGCACTGCATCCTTACCCGGAGAACGTGGTGATCGCCACGAAGGCCGGGCTGACCCGCCCCGGACCAGGCCGATGGGTTCCCGACGGCCGGCCCAACTACCTGCGGCGGCAGGCGGAGTCCAGCCTGCGCAGGCTCGGTCTTGAGTGCATCCCGTTGTTCCAGTTGCACCGCATCGATCCGACCGTCCCCCTTGCCGACCAGATCGGCGTGCTCAAGGACCTGCAGGACGAGGGCAAGGTCGGCCACATCGGGCTCTCCGAGGTGGGGGTCGAGCAACTGGAACAGGCCAGGGACATCGCTCCCATCGCCTCGGTACAGAACCTCTACAACGTCGCTCAGCGTGACTCGGATGACGTGCTGGACTACGCCGAGGCGCACGGCATCGCGTTTGTGCCGTGGTTCCCGCTCGCCACGGGGCAGCTCGCCCGCCCAGGCGGCCCCCTCGCGCAGGTCGCCGAGGCACTCGGGTGCACACCGCCGCAGGCGGCACTGGCCTGGCTGCTGCGGCGCTCCCCCGTGGTGCTGCCGATCCCCGGCACGTCGTCGGTCGATCATCTGGAGGACAACGTGGCGGCCGCAGCCGTGGAGATGTCACAAGCCGACTTCGAGGCGCTGGCGCAGCCCTTCGCCTCAAACGCCTGAATCACAGCCCCCAGGGCAGGAGAGACGTGTCCGTACCGCATCCCGAGTTGACGATCAGCGTGGGCAGCACCAGGCTGTCCCATGATCGTGCGGCCGCCGCCGTGACCCGCCGGATCCTGGAAGCCGGCGGCCACCGGGTGTCCACTGTGGACGCGCCCACGGAACAGTTGTTCCGCTTGCAGGGCCTTGGCTGGCTGGACGTCCTGGTGTCGGCATGGCTGCCCTCGGCTCACGAACGCCTCCTCAGTCCCTACCGAGAACGGGCGCACGTTACCGCGCCCCAGTACCACCCGCGGCAGGTCTGGGCCGTTCCGTCCTATGTCCCCGCCCGCGCTGTGCGAGACCTCAGCGACCTTGCCCACCCGCATGTCATGGCCCGATGGGATCGGTGTGTGGCCGTTGCCTCTCCCTGGGGAGAGGGGAACAGCCCCCACCCACAACCCCTTTGCCCCCCCCCCCCTTCTCCACCCCAGGGCCCCCTTTTTCCCCCCCCCCCTGCGTCAATTT
>NZ_JBVIKO010000051.1:0-29166 GCF_055580905.1 Streptomyces sp. NPDC031497 | reverse complement strand
CCAGGAGCCGTACAGGGCCCGCTCGCGCTCGACCAGCAGCGGCAACGGCTCGGAGCGGGTGACCAGTTCCCTGAGCGGATACCGGGTGAGGATCTCGTCCACCTCGGCAGCCAGCGCGTTCGCCAGACGGGTGTGCAGGGGCAGGGTTTCGTCGCCCAGGGCGCGGGCCGCCGCCGCCACCCGCTCGCGCTCCGGTCCCGCGGGCATCCGGGCGGCCGCGCGCGCGTACAGCTCGGTGCCCTCCTCCAGGACCAGGCCGGTGTCGATGCCCGCCGGGATCTTCACCCGCGCGTGTCGCCGCCAGGTGGTGAGCGGGGCGCTCCAGGCCTCCACGTGATACGTCCAACGGCCCGGTTTCCCGTCGACGGTGACCTCCGCGCCCCAGCGGTCGGTGCCGGGGACCAGCTCCCGCATCGGGGTCCAGGGGCCGGGCCGGCCCGCGGGGTCGCACAGCACCACATTGGCGCCGACGGCGTCATGACCCTCACGGAAGACGGTGGCGGTGACCTTGAAGGTCTCGCCGGGGACCGCCTTCGCCGGACGCCCGCCGCCGTCCACGGCCGGTTGCACGTCACGCACCGGAACACGGCCGATGGCCTCTGTCGCCTTCATGGGTGTCACCTCCGCCGTGCGCGGAGCCGGGCCCGGGGCCCGGCTCCGCAAGTCCGTAGTGCGCGGGAGGACGAGGGGTCCTCCCGCGGGGTCCGCCTGCGGATCACTGCCTCGCGGTGCTCCGGTCCGACGGCGGACCCCGTCGGACCTTCTCGCTCAGCTGGGCCCGCCCGCCCTGTTCCCGCAGATAGGTGACGAGGCTGGTGCGCAGATAGCGCTCGGCCGCGTCCACCGCCTCCCGGGCGCAGCGCTTGCCCATCAGCACACACAGCGTGTAGCCCGAGTCCTCGAAGGTGGACCGCACCTCGCGGTCCTGCGGCGAGGCGAGCATGACGCGCTCCCACGCCCGGTAGCGCCGCAGCTGCCGGGCCACCTCGGCCTTCGCGGGTAGCAGCATGGCCGTGTCTTTCCTTCCGACGCTCTCGAATGGGCACGTGTCCCCGACGGTCGGGGAGCGTCCGGGCACGGAAGGGCACGGAGCCGTTACGGCGAATCGAGGCTTTCACTCATGGTGCACGGACGGCGACGGAGCGTCTTGTTGGATCTTCAACGACCTCATGCGTCTCTCAGGTTGCACGAATGGCGTAGCGCCCGCACTGTGGGAAGTGACTCAGAAGCGATGAGTGCTCACGCTGCGCGTCCGGAACGGATTTCCGGACGGGTGAGGGGAGCGGGAGCCGCGCCGGGTGAGGAGCCAGCGACAATGAAGACCGCAGTGCCCTGCTACTACCACCTCGACGTGGAGGTCAGCCCGGAACGGGTGGGACAGGTCAGCCGCATCCTGGCCGCCCATCTCCGCTACTGGGACCTCGACAACCTCGTGGACCCCGTCTGCCGCGGTGTCGAACTGCTGCTGACCGCCATCGACCAGCACGCCACGGACAAGCACACGTCCATCGAGATGTGGTGGAACGGGCAGCACCTCATCACCGCCATCGGCGACGACGACCGCGACCTGCGCCCCGACCAGGACCTGCGCTCCTGCCTGGCGCACCTCGCCGCCACCAGCGACGGCTGGGGGTGCTGTGCCCCGGAGACCGGCAGCAAGATCATCTGGTTCTCGCAGCGAGCCCGGTCCGGTGAGCGCGTCCCCCTGGTCCCGACCGCGCCCGCGCCCAGCCTGCGCCGGACGCTCCGGGTGCCCCGCGCCGTCCCTGTCGCCCTGTTGGCCGAATCCGCCGAGGGCGTCCTGGAGGGCGCCCGGTGACGGCTCGGAAGTCCCGGAAAGGGGTGCCCGTGTGGAGCGGGCACCCCTACCCGTTGGGCGCCTCCTTCGACGGACAGGGCACCAACTTCGCCCTGTTCAGCGAGGTCGCCGAGCGGGTCGAGCTGGTCCTGGTCAACGACGCCGGCACCCGGCGGCCGGTGCCGATGACGGAGGTCGACGGCTTCGTCTGGCACGCCTATCTGCCCGGCGTCGGGCCGGGGCAGCGCTACGGCTACCGGGTGACCGGCCCCTGGGACCCCGAGGTCGGCCACCGATGCAATCCGGCGAAGCTGCTCCTGGACCCCTACGCCCGGGCGGTCGACGGCCAGATCGACAACCACGCGTCGCTGTACGAGCGGACGCCCGGCGGACCGTCCCCGGCGGACAGCGCCGGGCACTCCATGCTCGGTGTGGTCACCGACCCCTACTTCGACTGGGGCGACGACCGTCCGCCCCGGCGCGCCTACTCCGACTCGGTGATCTACGAGGCCCACGTCCGTGGCCTCACCCGCACCCATCCGGAGGTACCCGAACGGCTCAGGGGCAGCTACGCCGGTCTCGCGCACCCCGCGGTCATCGAGCACCTGACCTCGCTCGGCGTCACGGCGGTCGAGCTGATGCCGGTCCACCAGTTCGTGCAGGACGGGGTGTTGCAGGACCGGGGGCTGTCCAACTACTGGGGCTACAACACCATCGGATTCTTCGCCCCGCACCACGACTACGCCGCCTTCGGCAGCCGCGGCGAGCAGGTCAACGAGTTCAAGGCGATGGTCAAGGCGCTGCACGCGGCCGGCCTCGAAGTGATCCTCGACGTGGTCTACAACCACACCGCCGAGGGCAACGAGATGGGCCCCACGCTGTCCTTCCGGGGCATCGACAACGCCTCCTACTACCGGCTGGTCGACGGCGACTGGGCGCACTACTACGACACCACCGGTACCGGCAACAGCCTGCTGATGCGCCACCCCTACGTCCTCCAGCTGATCATGGACTCGCTGCGGTACTGGGTGACCGAGATGCACGTCGACGGCTTCCGCTTCGACCTCGCCGCCACCCTGGCGCGGCAGTTCCACGAGGTGGACCGCCTTTCGGCGTTCTTCGACCTGATCCAGCAGGACCCGGTGATCAGCCGGGTGAAGCTGATCGCCGAGCCCTGGGACGTGGGGGAGGGCGGCTACCAGGTCGGCAACTTCCCGCCGCTGTGGTCGGAGTGGAACGGCAAGTACCGTGACGCCGTAAGGGACTTCTGGCGGGCCGAGCCGGGTTCGCTCGGCGAGTTCGCCTCCCGGCTCACCGGCTCCTCCGACCTGTACCAGCAACGGGGACGGCGGCCACGCGCGAGCGTCAACTTCGTCACCGCGCACGACGGTTTCACCCTGCGCGACCTGGTGTCGTACAACGACAAGCACAACCAGGCCAACGGCGAGGACAACCAGGACGGCGAGAGTCACAACCGGTCCTGGAACTGCGGCGCCGAAGGCGGCACCAAGGACCCGGCCGTCCTCGAACTCCGGGCCCGCCAGCAGCGCAACTTCCTCGCCACCCTGCTGCTGTCCCAGGGCATCCCGATGCTCAGCCACGGCGACGAACTCGGCCGCACCCAGCGTGGCAACAACAACGCCTACTGCCAGGACAACGAAGTCTCCTGGACCGACTGGGAACTCACCGAGGAACAGCGGACGCTCAGCGACTTCACCCGCTACGTCATCGGACTGCGCGCCGCCCACCCCGTGCTGCGCCGGCGCCGTTTCTTCCGCGGCGAGACCGCCGTGCACCCCGGACAGCCACTGCCCGACCTGGTCTGGCTGCTGCCGGACGCCCGCGAGATGACCGACCGGGACTGGCAGCGCCCCGACGCGCACTCGGTGGGCGTCTTCCTCAACGGCGACGCCATCGCCGAACGCGACCCCTACGGCCGGCGCCTGGTCGACGACTCGTTCCTGCTGCTCCTCAACAGCTTCTGGGAACCGGTCGACTTCCGGCTGCCCGACGAGTCCTACGGCGAGCGCTGGACGGCCCTGGTCGACACCGCCGAGCCCGACGGCATCCCCGACGAACGCGAACGCAAGGCGGGCACCAGGCTGCGCGCCGAGGCCCGCAGCCTGGTCCTGCTGTCCCGGCCCTCCCGCGGCAAGGACCGAGGAACCGAAGGAATCAGGAGAGCAGGGGGCGTACGGTCACGGTGAACTGCGCCCCGTCCGGGTCGCGCAGGATGGCCTCGGTGTCCTTCTCCTGGAGGACACTGCCGCCGTGCTTCTCGGCGGCCCGTGCGCACTCGCCGACGTCGTTGACCGCGAAGTGGATCTGCCAGTGCGGCCGTACCGTGGGATCGGGGGCCGCCTCCACCGCCCCGGAGTCGATCCGGGCCACGGCATCGCCCCGGCTGCGCAGCACCACCTCGCCGCCCTCGTACTCCACCTCACAGCAGCCCTGTTTGTCGGAGGCCCAGCCGAGGACCTCGCCGTAGAAGATCGCTGAGTCGAAGGCGTTGCGGGTGTGCAGGCGGATGAAGGTGGGTGCGGCCTCCCGCCAGGTCTCCCAGTTGGAGACCAGGTCGCCCTCCCAGATGCCGAAGATCGCCCCGTCCCGGTCGGCGAGCAGCGCCGCGCGGCCCGGCGGGAAGGACAGCGGCCCCACCGCCGGCGTCCCGCCGCGCTCGCGGGCCCGGGCGACCGCCTCGTCCGCGTTCTCGACGGCGAAGTACGGCGTCCAGGCCACCGCCATCTGCCACATCGCGGCGACCGCGGCGATCCCCGCGACCGGCACCCCGTCCGCCAGGGCGATCCGGAAGTGGTCGCCCAGCCGGACACTGCGCCATCGCCAGCCGAGCACGGCGCTGTAGAACCCCTCGGTCGTCTGCACGTCGCGGCTGGTCAGGCTCACCCAGCACGGGGCGCCGAAGACCGAGTGCGTGGAGATGACCTCTCGCTGCTTCTTCACGGGGCCGGGGGCAGGCGTGTCGTTGTTCATGGCACTCGCGTCCTGGGGTCGGGGCCGGCAGGGGAACCGGCCTGACACCAGTCTCCAACCGGAAACGGCCGGGGTGCCTGCCGAGTACCCCGGTGGCACTGCGCCAGACGAGTGACGACGATGGGGGAGTGAGCGAGAGCGAGGCGGATTCGGTCCTCCACCTCCAGGAGGAGATCGACCAGCTCAAGGAGGCCGTCGCTTCCCATGCCGTGGTGGACCAGGCGATCGGGATGGTGGTCGCGCTCGGCCGGGTCACCCCCGACGAGGGGTGGGAGGTGCTCAAGGAGGTCTCCCAGCACACCAACGTCAAGCTCCGCAATGTCGCGGAGCTGATCCTCGTCTGGGGGCGCACCGGGGACATGCCCGCCGAGATCCGTGCCGAACTTGAGGACGCCCTCGACCGGTACGGGCCGACGCAGATCCCCGGTGCGCCGTCCGGGTGAGACTCAGCCCGCCTCGGTCAGCAGCTCCTCGCGCAGCCGCTCGAAGCAGGCGCTGAGCAGGCGGGAGACGTGCATCTGCGAGACGCCCAACTGCTCGGCGATCCGGCTCTGTGTCATGCCGCGGAAGAACCGCAGATAGAGGATGAGCCGGTCGCGCTCTGGAAGGCCCTGGAGGCAGGGCTCGGCCGCGGCGCGGTCGACGACCAGGTCGTAGCCGGGGTCGGGGCCGCCCAGGGTGTCACCGAGCGCGTAGCCGTCGGCGCCGGACACCTCGGCGTCCAGCGACAGCGCCGAGAAGCAGTCCAGGGCCTCCATCCCGGAGCGCACCTCGCTCTCGGTGAGCTGGGCCCGCTCGGCGATCTCGGCGACGGTGGGCGCGCCGCCGGGGGAGGTCTGGTCCAGCTCCTTGAGGGCGGCCCGGACCCGGTTGCGCAGCTCCTGGACCCGGCGTGGCACGTGCAGGGTCCACATGTGGTCGCGGAAGTGGCGCTTGATCTCGCCGGTGATCGTCGGCACGGCGTACGCCTCGAAGGCCCGCCCGCGCGCCGGGTCGTAGTGGTCGACGGCCTTCACCAGTCCCAGCGCGGCGACCTGGCAGAGGTCTTCCAGGGCTTCCCCGCGGCCGCGGAACCGTACGGCGATCCGCTCGGCCATGGGCAGCCAGAGCTCGACCAGCCCGTCCCGCAGGGCCCGGCGCTCCGGACCCTCGGGCAGCCCCGCCAGCCGGACGAAGTCCGCTGCCGTGTCGGGGGCGTCGTCGTGTGGATGGGGCTTGGTGGTGGCGACGACTGCGGTGGTGGCACGCATGGGGCGCACCTCCCTCAACGGGTGCTGTGTGGACGGACACCGTGGGAGGAACGCTCCTCGGACCCCAGGGAGAGCACGGAGGCACCGGCGGAAGGCGGCTCCCACGCACGTGCCTCCGGTCCGAAGCACTGAACAGCGGATTCCCCGAATGGGGTAAATCCAAACAAAATGCGAACAAGGCTGGCATTACTCTCACCCTCTGGCGGACTGGCTCTTGACTGTCCCTTGGGTGGGATTACCTCTGTAGCAGAGGTAATCTTCCGGGTGTGAAATCGGAGACCTTCCCGGAAGAGCTGGCCGACGCGCTCGTCGGGATCCAGCGGCTGATCCGCCGCCGGCTGCGCCGCGGGCTCGCGCTGCCCCGGCTGCGCGGTGCCGAGGTGGAGCTGCTGCGCCTGGTCGAGTCGCGGCCCGGGATCGGCATCTCGGACTCGGCCAAGGAGCTGTACCTGGCGGGCAACTCGGTGTCGACCCTGGTCAACCAGCTGGTCAGGGACGGCTACCTGCTCCGCGAGACCGACCCCGCCGACCGCCGGGCCGCCCGGCTGCTGCTGACCGAGGCCGCCGAGAAGCGGCTCGCCGACTGGCAGCGGCGCCGCGCGGACCTCCTGGTGAGCCATGTGTCCCGGCTCGACGAGGCGGACCGGGCGGCGCTCGAAGCCGCGCTTCCGGCGCTGCGCAAGCTGGCCGTCACCCTGCACGAGGAGGCCCAGGAATCATGACGCCGGACACCATCGCAGTCGCCTGCACGGGACTGTCCTACACCTTCGGGGAGACCCGGGCCGTGGACGGGCTCGACCTGACCGTGGGTGAGGGCGAGGTCTTCGGGCTGCTCGGCCCCAACGGCGCCGGCAAGACCACCGCGATCCGCTGCATCACCACCCTGCTTCCCGTCCCCGCCGGGATGGTCCGCGTCTTCGGCCACGACACCGGCCGGGAGCGGATGGCCGTCCGCAGACTGCTCGGCTACGTCCCGCAGCAGCTGTCCGCCGACAGCGGGCTCACCGGACGCGAGAACGTCGCCCTGTTCGCCCGCGTCTTCGACGTCTCCCGGCGTGAGCGCGCCGAGCGGGTCGCGCAGGCGCTGGAGGCCGTCGACCTCGCCGACGCCGCCGACCGGCTCGCCGGCACCTACTCCGGCGGCATGGTCCGCCGCCTCGAACTGGCCCAGGCGCTGGTCAGCGCGCCCCGGCTGCTGATCCTCGACGAGCCGACCATCGGCCTCGACCCGATCGCCCGCACCGGCGTGTGGGACCAGATCAACGCCGTACGCGAAGCCACCGGCATGACCGTCCTGGTCACCACCCACTACATGGACGAGGCCGACCAGCACTGCGACCGGGTCGGCCTGATGCACCGCGGCCGGATCCGCGCCCTCGGCACCCCCGACGAGCTCAGGCGCGGCCTCGCCGAACGCCGGGGCACCGACACCCTGCCCACCCTCGAAGACGTCTTCCGCGACGTGGCCGGCAGCGGCCTCGACGACCAGTCAGGAGGATTCCGCGATGTCCGAAGCACCCGCCGCACCGCGAACCGCGTCGGCTGAGCGCCCGGCGGCAGCATCCCTGCTGCTAACGCCGCCCCAGCCGCGCTCCGGGTGGCGGCTGCTGCCGGCCCGGGTCGTCGCCATGTGCGCCGTCGAGCTCCAGAAGCTCCGCCACGACCGCACCGAGCTCTACACCCGAGCGATACAGCCGGCCCTGTGGCTGCTGATCTTCGGCCAGACCTTCACCAGGATCAAGGCGATACCCACCGGCGGCATCCCCTACATCGACTACCTCGCGCCCGGCATCATCGCCCAGTCCGCGATGTTCATCGCCATCTTCTACGGCATCCAGATCATCTGGGAGCGCGACGCCGGCATCCTCAACAAGCTCCTCGTCACCCCCACCCCGCGCTCCGCCCTCATCACCGGCAAGGCCTTCGCGGCCGGGGTGAAGTCGCTGATCCAGGCCGTCGTGGTGATCGTCATCGCCGCGATCCTCGGGGTCTCGCTCACCTGGAACCCGCTGAAACTGCTCGGGGTCGGGCTGGCCGTCGTCCTCGCCTCCGCCTTCTTCTCCTGCCTGTCGATGAGCATCGCGGGCATCGTCCTCAGCCGCGACCGGCTGATGGGCATCGGACAGGCGATCACCATGCCGCTGTTCTTCGGCTCCAACGCCCTCTACCCGGTGGCGATCATGCCGGGCTGGCTCCAGGTGGTCAGCAAGATCAACCCGCTGAGCTACCAGGTCGACGCCCTGCGCGGGCTGCTGCTCGGCACGCCCTCGCATCTCGGCCTCGACTTCGCCGTGCTGGCGGTCGCCGCCGCGCTCGGTATCGCCGCCGCCTCCTCGCTGCTCGGCCGCCTGGCCCGCTGATCTTGCCGCGGGTGAGACGCCGACGTGATGTGCGGCACGCGTCTGTGTCCCGCCCCGGAGTCCCGGGGCGGGATAACCGCTGCGCAAGGCTTTGATCAGCGATCAAAGCGGGCGAACCCCCTGGCCACAGCGCATTCCGCGCATTTGACAGTGCGCTGAGGGCACAGATAAACAGCGTGGGTCGAGAGGGGCACTGTGTACGAGCCGAACGTGGTCGGGGACTGGCACGAGTACGACGAGCATGCCGGTCTGCGGGTCCGCGTCCACCGCCTGGAGGAGGCCGAGCCGCCGCGCGGCCGGGACGACGCCGCGGCCGGGCTGACGTACTTCAGTGTCCGGGTGACCGTCGAGAACCGCGGGTCCCGTCACTTCGGCGTCCAACTGGAGGACGGCCAGATCGATGTGCGGGTGGGCCCCGACGGGGAGGGCGCGGTCATCGACTGGCGCAGCTCCCAGTTCATCGAGGGCTTCGACGTCTACCCGCTGCGCCGCGCCACCGCCGTTCTCTACGCCGCCGGCCCGGAGGCCGCCCTCACCCAGGTGGACATCCAGATCCAGCTGCGTGTCGACGAGGACTGGACCGACCGGCGGCTGTGGGCGGGCGGCATCGGCGTACTGGAGTCGACCACCGCCACGGCCTGCCAGAGCGCCGCACCGGGCAGCCTGGCCCACCAGGTGACCGCCTTCCTCAAGGACCAGACCGAGCCCGGCCCGACTACTCCCTGAGTGACGACGCGCCCCGTAAGGGGCGTGGGGCTGCATTGAATGTGCGGCTACCGCCGCGTGGGCGCGAGCGCCCCCCACGCGCCCGCAGCCGGACGATGACACATCCCGGCGCTACCAGCGGAGCGCCTAGTGCGGGATGCCGTCGATGATCTCGCGGGCGCCCTGCCGCAGCAGCGCCACGGCGACCGAGGTGCCCAGCGTGGCCGGGTCGAGACGGCCGGCCCATTCGTGGGCGTTCAGCCGGGTCTTGCCGTCCGGGGTGAACACACAGGCGCGCAGCGACAGTTCACCGCCGCCGTCCACCCGGGCGTAGCCGGCGATGGGGCTGTTGCAGTGCCCCTGGAGGACGTGCAGGAACATCCGCTCGGCGGTGGCCTCCCGGTAGGTGTCCGGGTCGCCGAGCTCGCTCACCACGTCGATCAGCTCGGTGTCGCCCTCCCGGCACTGCAGCGCGAGGATGCCCGCGCCGATCGGCGGCATCATCGTCTCCGGGTCGAGGACCTCGCTGATCACGTCCGTACGATCGATCCGCTCCAGGCCCGACATCGCGAGCAGCAGGGCGTCGGCGTCCCCGGCGGCGAGCTTCTCCAGGCGCCGGTTGGCGTTGCCGCGGAACGGCACGCACTCCAGATGCGGATGGGTGGCCGCCAGCTGGGCGATCCGGCGGACCGCGGAGGTGCCGATCCGGGTGCCCGGCGGCAACTGGTCCAGGGTGAGCCCGCCCGGGTGAACCAGGGCGTCACGGATGTCGTCCCGCTTCAGGAACGCCGCGAACACGGTTCCGGCGGGCAGCGGCCGGTCCGCCGGCACGTCCTTCACGCAGTGCACGGCGAGATCCGCCTCGCCGGCCAGCAGCGCGGCGTCCACCTCCTTGGTGAACGCCCCCTTCCCCTCCACCTGGGACAGGTCGCCCAGCCACTTGTCGCCGGTCGTCCTGACCGGCACGACCTCGGTGCGCACGTGCGGATGCAGGGCGGCCAACTCGGCCCGGACCCGGGCCACCTGAGCGAGCGCCATCGGAGAGTCGCGGGAGACGATACGGATCAACTCTGGCACGGACATGGGGACACGATAGACCTTCGTGCCGGCCACGGATTCCGACATCCTGTCGGCCTCCGTGGCCGGCCGCCGCGGCCGGGCCGGGCGCGCTGCGCAGCGGGCGACGGTACTCCGCAGGTCACGGCGCTCGGTCCGGCGGCGAGGTCAGGCGCCCGGGTCGAAGGTGATTCCCGACGGCTTGGCCGAGGTGAGGTGGGAGGCGAAACTGGCGTCCTTGAGGCCGAAGTTGGCGCTGCCGAAGTCGTAGGCGCTCAGCTTGTCGCGCAGGCCGGCCGGGTAGCCGTTCCAGCCGACCAGCGGCGGGTACTGCCAGGTGCCCTTGTGGTTCTCCGGCGGCTCGTCGTTGGAGTTGGCCAGCCGGAAGCAGTGCGTGCTGACGCCGTCCTTGTGGTAGACGATCTTCGCGTGGGTGCCGTCGAAGCGGACCTCGGACGCGGCGTGCACGGTGAACGAGCCGTGGTTGGACGTCGACACGTACTTGATCTGGCCGCTCTGCACCCACACCACGACGTGCTCCCAGTCGTGCCGGTGCCCGCCGATGCTGCTGCCCGCGATCGCCTGGTCCTTCTCGAAGTACAGGCCGTACATATAGGCGCACCAGCCGTTGTTGCACTTGTAGCGCGAGTAGCTGTTGGTGTTGTCGAGGTCGGAGGCGTCCCGGCACGAGCCGTTGAGCGCGCCGGTCGGGTTGAGGCCGCCGTTGACCGTGCCGTCGGGGCCGATCGCGGGCGTCGAATAGCAGCCGTCGGTGTCGTAGTCGAAGGCCGGCTGGTAGGTCTTCTCGACGGTCTCGGCATTGGCGGGCAGCGCCTGCGGCGGGGCGGCGAAGGCGGCGGCGGGGAAGGCGACGACCAGGGCGGCGGCACCGGCGAGTCCGGTCAGCCATCTGCGGCGACCGATGCGGAACGTCCGTGACGACACGGAGGCCTCCAACTGCTGCGGGGGGAAGGGAGGTTCAGCTTCCCCTTCGGTCAAGACTTTGCCAAGACGTCCCGGGCGTCCCGCTGGTGAAGCCCCGCCCAACAGTCGGTCGGTGTACGCCGGACCGGCACCGGCGACGGTCAGCCGATGCCGTCCGGCAGGTCCGCCGCCGACTCCTCCGGCGTGAGGTCCGGGCGCAGCCGCAGCCAGGACGGCTGGCGCAGCAGCCCGGCCCGGGTGCGGGTGCTGTAGTTGACCTCGCCGACCAGCCGGGGCAGCACCCAGTGCGCGCCCGGGACCGGCGGGACCGGGTCGAAGGGGCACGCATCGGTTCCGGCGACCCGCAGCAGCGCGGCCAGTTCGGTCCGTTCCGCCTCGCTCCAGCCGGTGCCCACCCCGCCGACGTACCGCAGCCGTCCGTCGGCGGACCGCTGGCCGACCAGCACCGCGCCCGGCAGCCCGGTCAGCCGCCCCTTGCCCGGCAGCCAGCCGCCGACGATCACGTCCGCGGCCCGCATGTTCCGGATCTTGATCCAGGCACGGGACCGCACCCCCGGCTCGTACACCGAGTCCAGCCGCTTGCAGACCAGGCCCTCAAGGCCGTGCTCCCGGGTGGCCCGCAGCGCCTCGGCGCCGTGCCCGACGACGGCCCCTGGCGTCGACCAGTAGGGGCCGTCGAGACCCAGTGACTCCAGCCGGGTCCGCCGCTGCGCGTAGGGCACCCTCAGCAGCGGGCCGCCCTCCAGGTGCAGCACGTCGAACAGCACCAGATGGACCGGGACCCGGGCCGCCATCCGCGCCGCCCGCGCCGGGGCGTGGGCCAGGCCCATCCGGCTCTGCAGCAGCTGGAAGTCGGCGCGCCCGCCCTCGTCGAGGGCCAGCACCTCGCCGTCCAGGATCGCCGGGACCCGGCCCAGCATCCCGCCCAGAGGGCGCAGTTCGGGATACGCGGCGGTGATCTCCTCGCCGGACCGGGCGCGCAGCAGCAGACCCCCGTCGCCGGGCAGATAGACGACCGCGCGCTGGCCGTCCTGCTTGGTCTCGTACGCCCACCGGGCGTCCTGCGCGGCGGGCGGCAGCCTGCCGGGCGTGGCGAGCATGGGCGGGATCAGCGGCAGGGCGGTGGTCACGGCAGAAGATGTGAACCGCCCGCGGTCGTGCCACGCGTCCCGCGGCGCCGGTTCCCTCGAACGGCCTTCAGCAGCCGGTCGCCGGCGGCGGGGGCCGCACCAGCCCCGACTGGTAGGCCATCACCACGAGTTGGGCCCGGTCCTGGGCGTCCAGCTTGGTCATCGCCCGGTGGATGTGGGTGCGCACGGTCGGCGGGGAGACGAACAGCTTCCCGGCGATCTCCTCGTCGGAGCGGCCCTGTGCCGCCGGCGCCATGACCTCGCGCTCCCGCGCGGTGAGCACCCGCAGCTGTCCGGGCGGCGCGAGCCAGGCCCCGGGCGCGGGCGTGGCCGGGAACCTGGTGACGAGTCCCGCCGCCGGACAGGAACGAGGCGAACAACAGCACCGGCGCCGGCGTGTCGACGGCGCGGGCGTGGTCCTCGGCGTGGCGCTGCCAGGGATGCTCAATCGGCCGCTCGGTCGGATTCCCGTGACCACGGCCGGCGATACGGCGGCCGGGCCGGGAGGGAGGTCTCCGCATCAGCCGCTCTCGGGAACCGGCCCAGACCACCCCGGGCCATCTCGCCCGTCGTCAGGAGGGGTACGGGTACGCCGGTCGGTACCCGGGGAGCGGGCCGCTCCCCGAAGGCACGGTCCGCTCCCTGTGCGTCGCTCAGTGCACCGACTCCGCCGCGGGCTCGACCGGGGCCGGTGCGGGCTCCGCGTCCGCCGGGCGGCGGCCGGGCAGGAAGGAGGCGAGGACGAAGGCCAGCACGGCCGCGCCCGCACCGATCGCCATGACGACCTTGAACGCGTTCTCGGAGGGCAGCGTGGCGCCGCCGAGGCTGATCGTCATCTGAGCCAGGATCACACCGGCGACGGCGCTGGCCACCGACGTACCGATGGACCGCATCAGCGTGTTGAGGCTGTTGGCGGCGGCCGTCTCCGACGCCGGGACGGCACCCATGATCAGCGCGGGCATCGCGCCGTAGGCGAAGCCGACACCGGCGCCGATGACGCAGGAGACCAGGATCAGGTGCCAGACCTCGGACATCAGGGCGATGTTGAGGCCGTAGCCCGCGGCGACGATCACCGCGCCGATCATCAGCGTGACCTTCGGGCCCCTGGCCTTGGTGATCGCGGCCGAGACCGGGGCGAAGGCCATCATGACCAGACCCTGCGGAGCCATCACCAGACCGACCGTCATCATCGACCTGCCCAGGCCGTAACCGGTCTGGGTCGGCAGCTGGAGCAGCTGCGGCAGCACCAGGGACATCGCGAACATCGAGAAACCGAACGCGATCGAGGCGAGGTTGGTGAACAGCACCTGGCGGCGGACCGTGGTGCGCAGGTCGACCAGCGGCCGGGCGGTGCGCAGCTCGAAGAAGCCCCAGGCGACGAGGACCACGACCGCGAGCGCGAACAGGCCGAGCGTGGTGCCGCTCGCCCAGCCCCAGTCGGCGCCCTTGGAGACGGCGAGCAGCAGCGAGACCAGGCCGACCGCCAGGCCCACGGCGCCGACCGCGTCGAAGCGGCCGCCCGAGCGCACCTTGGACTCCGGCACCAGGAGCACGACCAGCGCGAAGGCGACGACACCGAGGGCCGCCGAGGTCCAGAACAGCACATGCCAGTCGAAGTGGTCCGCGATGAAGGCCGCGGCAGGCAGGCCCAGCGCGCCGCCGACGCCCAGTGAGGCGCTCATCAGCGCCGTCGAGCCGGCGAGACGCTCCGGCGGCAGCTCGTCGCGCATGATGCTGATGCCCAGCGGGACCACGGCGGCCGCCAGACCCTGGAGGGTACGGCCGACGATCATCGGGACCAGCTCGTCGCTCAGCGCGCACACCACCGAGCCCGAGACCAGCAGCACCAGGCTGATCAGCAGCATCAGCCGCTTGCCGAACATGTCACCGATACGGCCGGCCACCGGGGTGGCCACGGCGGCGGCCAGCAGGGTCGCCGTCACCGCCCAGGCGGCGTTGGACGCGGAGGCGTCGAGGTACTTCGGCAGCTCCGGGACGATCGGGATCACCAGGGTCTGCATCAGCGAGACGGTGATACCGGCCAGGGCCAGCACCGCCACCACCGCGTTCGGACTGGGGCGTGCCGGTCTCGATGACCCGGCGGGCTGGACAGGGGCTTCGGACATGGGAGAGGGCCTCCGTAGGCAGAACAGGGAGCGGCGCAGGGCGACACGCAGCGACACGGGATACTTTAAGTCAGTCGCTTGACTTACCTTACTGGCAGGAACGGCAGGCACCGCGCGCCGCTGCCGCGTACGCTTTCCCGGCTGGACCTCGCCGCCCCGGGCGGGGCCCCGGTGCGGCTCGCGGGACCGGCCGCGCCGATCGGTGCACGGTCCCGGAGCGGTGGGTGGGCATGGCGGGCAGGACGGCGCGGGCGGAGCAGGCCGGCGCGACACGGGAGGCCATCCTGAGCACGGCGGAACGGCTCTTCGCCGAACAGGGCGTGTACGCCGTGTCCAACCGCCAGGTCAGCGAGGCCGCCGGCCAGGGCAACAACGCCGCTGTCGGCTACCACTTCGGCACCAAGGCCGATCTGGTCCGCGCGATCGCCGCCCGGCACTTCGAGCGGATCGAGCGGATCCGGGTCCGCCTGCTGGCGGCGGTCGGCGACTCCGACGACGTCCGCGACCGGGTGGACTGCCTGGTCCGGCCGATCACCGAACACCTCGCGGGCCTGGGCAGCCCCACCTGGTACGCCCGCTTCTGCGCCCAGGTGGCGACCGACCCGGTCCTCTACGAGATCATGGTCGAGGAGTCCCTGGCCTCGCCCTCGCTGCGCGAGGCCGTCGCGGGGCTGAACCGGTGCCTGCCGGAGCTGCCCGCCGAAGTCCGCGCCGAACGCGGCCAGATGGCCCGGACGCTGATCCTGCACACCTGCGCCGAGCGCGAGCGTGCCCTCGCCGAGGGCACCGACACCCCCCGCGCCACCTGGAGCGACGCAGCCACCGGGCTCACCGACGCGCTCCTCGGGCTGTGGCTGGCGCCCGTCACCCCTACGCATCGAAGGTGACGACGACCTTCTCCGCGGCACCCGGCGTGAGCGCCAGCTCGAAGGCGTGCCGAACCTCGGTGAACGGGACGCGGTGGCTGATCAGCTTCGCGAACCGCTCGTGGTGCTCGACCAGTTCGGGGGTGACCTCGAAGATCTCGGTCGGGTAGCCCTGCGAGGCGACGAGGGTCAGCTCGCTGCGCAGCATGCCGCCGAGGTCGATCTCGCCCTTCTTCTGCACGGCGACCATGACCAGCCTGGCGTGCCACTTGGCGTTGGCCACCACGGTGTTGAAGACGGCCGGGGCGCCGGCCGCGTCGATGTAGACGTCCGTCCCCGGGCGGGGCTGGCCCAGCGCGTTGGCGCTCTGCCCGTGCAGCTCGGTCAGCCGCGCGGTGACGTCCTCCTCGGCCGAGTTGACGACCGCGTCCGCGCCCACGGCCAGGGCCTTCTCCAGCCGGGCCGGGATCACGTCCGCGACGACGACGTGCCTGACCCCGCGCAGCTTCAGCCAGATCGCCGCGCCCAGGCCGATCGGCCCGGCGCCGAACACGACGACCTTGTCGTCCGGCGCGGCCTCCGAGCGGTTGACGGCGTGCCGGGACACGGCCATCGGCTCGTTGAGGGCGGCGACCTCGAAGGGCACGGCGTCCGGGAACGCCGCGACGCTCCGGCCGGCCTCGGCGTTCTCGATCAGCAGGTACTCGCTCAGCGCGCCGTACCGGCCGCCGCAGCCGATGATCCCCGTGGGCGCGTCCTGCGGGTTCACGACCACCCGGTCGCCCACCTTCAGCCCGGTGACCTCGGCGCCGGCCTCGACGATCTCGCCGGCCGGCTCATGCCCCAGGGCGATCGGGGTCAGGTCGCCTCCCAGATGGGCGCGGGAGGGCATGCCGCCCATGTGCAGGAAGGTGACGTCGGTGCCGCAGATGCCGCCCGCGCGGATCTTCAGCAGCACGTCCTTGGGGCCGGGCACGGGACGTTCGACGTCCACGACCTCGATCCTGCCGACGCCACCGGTCTGTACGGACTTCATCGTGGCCATGGGGTGACTCTCGCTCTCTGGAGGTGCTGACACGGGCGAGCGCCGCGGCTCGCCCGGCGGTGCTGGGACCGGGAGGTGCCCTCGGGCCGGGTACCGGGCCGGGGGGAGTGGGCCGGGGTTCCGGCCCGAGGGCCGCGCCGGTCCCCGTCCCCACGGGTCCGGCGCCAGGGCCTGTCCGCCGGGGCAGACCCTCGGGGCGGCCTCCGCTCAGCGGCGCCCCAGTTACTTGAGTTAGGCAAGCACATGTGGCTTACTTGAGTCAAGCAAGCGAATTGACCGAGCCTCGAACGAATGGGTCGTCCCATGTACGGCAGCTCTTCGTCACCCCGGCCGCCGGCCCGCGGCAGTGGGCGGCGGCTTCTGGTCGCCGTCGGTGCCCCGGACACCGCCGATCTCCTCCCCACCACCCTGGAGCCGGCCGACCACCGGACCGGTGCCGCGGGCGGCGCGGCCGAGGTGACGCGGCGGCCCGGGGCGCAGCGGTTCGACCTGGTCGTCGTGGACGCCGAACCGCCCGTCATGGACGGCCTGGTGACCGCCCATGCCGTACGCGGTACCGCGGCAGCGCCGTCCTGCCGCCTGGCCCACGTCGGCTCCGTGTCAGGAAACTGACCGGAATCGGACAGCCCGCCCGGTTTGTACTCGCTTATCGAGGTCTCGTACCCATCGTCCCGGCGCTCCGCATCGAGCGGAGTCCCCCCACCCCGAGGAGACAGAGATGGCCGACACCCTGACCGACGCCGCACCCGGCGCCGCCGCGGGGACCCCCGACTTCCCGATGCCCCGCTCCATGCGCTGCCCCTTCGACCCGCCCCCGGCGCTCAAGGCCGCCCAGGAGGCGGGCCCCCTCGCCAAGGTCCGGCTCTGGGACGGCAAGGACTACTGGCTGGTCACCCGGTACGCCGACCAGCGTGCCGTGCTGCTCGACCCGAGGGTCAGCGCCGAAGCCGACCGTCCCGGATACCCGCTCCAGGCGCCCAGCAACGGCAAGAACAACATCAGCTTCATCATGATGGACGACCCCGAGCACGCCCGGCTGCGCCGTATGGTCACCGCGCCGTTCGCCGTCAAGCGCGTCGAGGCCATGCGGCCCGGCGTACAGAAGATCGTCGACGACCTGATCGACGCGATGCTGGCCGGCCCCAACCCCATCGACCTGGCCGAGGTCTTCGCGCTCCCGGTGCCCTCGCTGGTCATCTGCGCCCTGCTCGGAGTGCCGTACGAGGACCACGACTTCTTCCAGGAGAACAGCAAGCTCCTGATCAGCCGGGACACCTCCGTCGAGGACCGGATGGCGGCGCACGGCAGGCTGGTCGGGTATCTCGACCGGCTGATGGGCGAGAAGATGGAGAACCCCGCCGAGGACCTGTTCTCCGGCCTGGTGGCCCGGGTCGAAGCCGGTGAGCTGACCCGGCTGGACGCCGCGCAGATGGGCGTTCTGCTGCTGCTCGCGGGGCACGAGACCACCGCCAACATGATCACGCTCGGCACCCTCGCCCTGCTCGAACACCCCGAGCAGCTCGCCCTGTTGCGCGCCAGCGACGACCCCAAGCAGATCGCCGGCGCGGTCGAGGAGCTGCTGCGCTATCTGAGCATCGTGCACAGCGGCCGTCGCCGTGCGGTCCTGGCGGACATCGAGGTCGCCGGACAGGTGATCAGGGCCGGTGAAGGCGTGATCATGGCCAGTGACATCGCCAACCGCGATCCCGAGGCCTTCCCCGACCCGGACCGCCTCGACCTGAGCCGCGACGCCCGCCGCCATGTCGCCTTCGGCTTCGGCGTCCACCAGTGCCTGGGCCAGCCGCTGGCCCGGATGGAGCTCCAGGTGGTCTACGGCACGCTCTACCGGCGCATCCCCACCCTCAGGCTCGCCGCCGACCTCGCCGACCTGCCCTTCAAACACAACGGCGGCGTGTACGGCGTCCACGAACTCCCGGTCGCCTGGTGACCCACCAACCCCCCACCAAAAGCAGGAAGAGCAAGAAGAACAAGGAGAACGCCATGCATGTCGAACTGGACGAACCGAAGTGCGTCGCATCCGGGCAGTGCGTGCTCGTCGCCCCCGAGGTCTTCGACCAGCGGGACGAGGACGGTATCGCCTTCGTGCTGGACGAGAAACCCGCCGAGGAGATACTCGACGACGTCCGCGAGGCCGTGGCGGTCTGCCCCGCCGCCGCGATCCGACTGGTGGAGCGGTGAACCGGATCGTGGTCGTCGGCGCCTCGGCCGCGGGCCTCGCGGCGGTCGAGACGCTCCGCCGCGAGGGCTACGACGGCACGCTCACCCTCGTCGGCGACGAACTCCATCCGCCGTACGACCGGCCGCCGCTGTCCAAGCAGGTGCTGTCGGCCGAGTGGGCGCCGGACCGGGTGGTACTGCGGGCACCGGCCGAACTGGACTCCCTGGACCTGGAGTTGCGGCTCGGGGCGACAGCGACCGGGCTGGACGTGGCGGACCGTACGGTCCGGCTGGCCGACGGGTCCCTGCTGCCGTACGACGGGCTGATCGTGGCCACCGGCGTACGGCCGCGCCGGCTGCCCGGGGAGGGCGCGCACGTGCTGCGCACCCTCGACGACGCGCTGACCCTGCGGGAGCGGATCGGGCCGGGACAGCGGCTGGTGGTGGTCGGCGCCGGGTTCCTCGGCGCCGAGGCCGCCGCCGTCGCCTGGAAGCTCGGTGCGCAGGTCACCCTCCTGGAACCGGCGCCGGTACCGCTCGCGCACGCGGTCGGTGAGGAGGTGGGGCGGGTGCTGTCCCGGGCCCATCTGGAGCGGGGCGTGGACCTGCGGACCGGGGTCACCGTGACCGAGGTGACCGAGGACGGGGTGCGGCTCGCCGACGGGGAGACGATCGAGGCCGACGAGATACTGGTCGCCATCGGCTCGCTGCCGAACGTCGAGTGGCTGGCCGGCAGCGGGCTGCCGGTGGCGGACGGGGTCGTCTGCGACGAGTACTGCGAGGCGGCGCGGGGGGTGTACGCGGCGGGTGATGTCGCCCGTTGGTACAACCCGTTGTTCGGGGTCTCGATGCGGATCGAGCACCGGACGAACGCGGCGGAGCAGGGGATGGCCGCGGCGCGCAATCTCCTCAACTCCGAGGCGCGCAAGGCGTTCGCGCCGGTGCCGTACTTCTGGTCGGACCAGTACGAGACGAAGATCCAGGCGTACGGGTATCTGCGGGGGCACAAGGAACTGCGGGTCCTGGAAGGGGAGTTGGAGGAGGGGCGGTTCGTGGCCGGGTACCGGAGGGGGGAGCGGTTGAGCGGGGTGCTCGGGGTGGGGGTCGGGCCGAAGGTGATGCGGGGGTGGCGGCAGGCGATCGCGGTGGGGGCGGGGTGGGGTGAGGTCGTGAACTGACTGGCCTTTCAAGTGAGTTGATCGAAAGCGTAGGGTTCCTCGTGATCACGGATCTCGAGGGGGGACGGATGGGGCGACGTCGGTCGTTGCGTTTGGCTGCTTGTGGTGGGCTGCTGGGTGCGCTGGTGGCAGGGGCGGGATGCACAGCCGGTTCGGACGGGACAGAGGGCCCGGGCATGTCGGCCGACGCCCGGTCCTACCTGTCGAAGGCGCTGGACATCATGGAGAAGTACGCACTCATCCGCCATCAGGTCGATTGGGCGGAGGTGCGCCGCCATGCCTTCTCCCAGGCGGGGGCCGCGCAGCAGCCGTCGGGCACGTACAACGCGATTCGCAGTGCCCTTTGGACGGTCGGCGATGGGCACAGTTCCTTCTTCGCTCCCAAGGAAGCGAAGGAGGCGGCCGAGGTTTCGCCCGACTCTTCCTTCGAGGGACCGAAGGGGCGATCGCTGGGAAATCGCATCGGGTATGTGTCGGTTCCGCCCGTGCAGGGTTCTGATGCGATGTACCAGCGGTACGTGCGACAGGGCCGTGAGGCAGTGGCGAAGGCCGACCGGCCGGGAGCCTGCGGCTGGGTCGTGGACCTGCGCGGCAACCATGGCGGCAACATGTGGCCCATGCTCGCCGTCGCGGGCCCCATCCTCGGGGACGGCGAAGTCGGCATGTTCGTGGACTCCGACGGCAGGACATCCCCGTGGACGATCCACAACGGGATTCCCAGCGAGGACGGCAAGCCCTACAACTGGGGAAACGGTGAGCCCGTGGCCACCCCCCACGCCCCGATCGCGGTCCTGACCGACAGGACAACGGCCAGCTCGGGTGAGGCCGTGGCCGTCGCCTTCCGGGGTGGGCTGCGGACGCGGTCCTTCGGCCAGGCCACCTACGGAGTTCCCACCGGGAAAAACGACCATCGCCTGTCCGACGGCGCCGTGCTGGGGCTCGCCGAGGTCAAGGACGCGGACCGTACTGGCCGCAGCTATCACGGGCGGATCCCTCCTGACGAGCAGATCGCCACCACAGGGATCAAAGACGGATCCACCACGGACCAGGTTCTGCAGGCAGCAAGGAACTGGCTGCGCAAGCAGGCCGCGTGTCAGTGATGCCGGTCGTCAGCGCCGCGCATCCGAACCCGGCTCACCGCTGCCGGGGCAGTTCCGCGTTCCGTACCGCGTCGGAGGCCAGGGCGACGACCACGCCCAGGCCGGCGAAGACGCCGCTGGCGATGAACACCGGGGCAGCACCCCAGGCTCCGATGGCCGCGCCGACCAGCGGATAGCTGAGGGGGGCGAGGCCGACCATGGTGAGCATGACGACGGAGGTGACCCGGCCGAGATAGGCCGGGTCCGCCGCGGTCTGTATGAGGGTGTTGTCCAGGCTGCCGACGACGCCCGCGTTCAGCCCGATCGCCGCGGCCAGTACGGAGGCGCTCCAAAGGGTCGGCACGAGCGCGATGGCGGCCGCTCCCACGCAGGCCATGAGCAGCGTCCCGGCGAGCGTCAGGCCGGCACGCGGCAGCCAGCCGGCGATGGCGAGCAGCGCGGCGCTGGCCGCCGCCCCCGCACCGAAACAGCTGCCGATCAAGCCGTAGCCGGAAGGGCCCCAGCCACGCTCGGCGTTGAGCAGCACCATGCCGACGTTGAGGGCGCCGAGGAGCCCGAGTTCGCAGATGGCGCCGACGGCGACGAGCGGGCCGATGAGCCGGTGGCGGCGGATGTAACGCAGGCCGTCGAGCAAGTCCTTGACCCCTGTGCCCGGCTCCGGCGGCGCCGAATCGCGCGCCCCGAGGGACCGTATCCGTACCGTCAACAGGAGTGGCAGGGACAGCGCGAAGAGCAGGCCGGCGACGGTGAACGCCGCCGCCGTACCTCCGAGCCCCATGGCCAGGCCGCCGATGGGCGGGCCCGCGATCTGGCTGAGGCGCATCGAAAGTGAGCGCATGCCGGTGACCCGGGCGAGTTGGTCGGGGCTGGTGATCCGTGGCGGCAGGGCCCCGACAGCGGGGACGAACAGCGCGTCCACGGCGCCGAAGAGGAGCGCCACTGCGGCCAGGATCCACAGGGTGGGTGCGGTCAGTGCGATGCCGGCTGCCACCGCCAGGATGAGGAGACAGCGCAGCGCGTCACTGCCGAGAATCACCCGGCGGGGGTCGAACCGGTCGGCCACCACGCCCCCGCCGAGCATGAGTAACGCTCGCGGCAGCGCCCCGGCGGCCATGACGAGACCGACTTCGGTGGGGCTTGCGGCTTTCTGGGCGGACCAGCCGAGGGCGACGAAGTACACGCTGTCGCCGACGAGGGACGCCGTGTACGCGGCCAGCCAGCGCAGCACATTTCCGTCGCGGTGAGCCGGGGCGGTGGCGCGTTCGGGCAGGACTGTCTCTGTACCGGCCATGGAAGGCTCCAGGAAGTCGGGGGCTACGGCCCGGGTCAGGGCCGGAACGGGAAGCCGTAGAGGTGCACGGACACGTGCTCACGGCCCTCGGTGTCGCCGGCCGCCTTGGCTGCCTTGCCGCGCTCTCGCCACCGCCGGGTCAGCGTCTCGAGTTCGCCGCACATCTCGGCGAGTTCGGCCGGGGTCAGGTCGAGCAGCCACTCCGAACTGAAGGACGCGTCGGTCCACTCAGGGCCCCAAGCGGACTTCTGGTCGAGGTAGGCCCGGTATTGGGTGATACGGGTGTCGAAGATGCTGCGCGTCACCGCACCGACCGCGGCGGCTCCCTCGGGCGTGCCCGCGAAGTCCGACTCGCGGAAGCCCCAGCCCTCCTCGGACGCCACCCGCCACCACCGCTCACGCCCGTCGGCGGCCTCGCCGCCCGCCTCGGCCACGAAGCCGTGCTCGGCCAGCTTGCGCAGGTGATAACTGACCAGCGACGGAGTCTCGCCGACATGCTCCGCGAGCTGAGAGGCGGTCGCGGAGCCCGCGGCCAGAAGCAGTCGGCAGAGCTGCATCCGCAGCGGGTTCATGAACACTCTCAACCGTGACAGATCGGTGATCTGCTCAGGCTCGTGCTCGTGCTCGGGCTCGTGCTCGGGCTTCGGTCGCATGCGCTCACCGTAGGTATGAAGCGAAAACTTCGCAATAACTACTTCAGAGTTGGCGTACGGTCCATCTCGCGCCATTCCGGCCGCAGTCCGGCCAGATTCGTGGTGAGGAAGTACGCGGCGCCGCAGGCGAGCAGCACCGGCGCGAGTCCGGCAGCGGTCACCGCCGCCCCGGCGATCAGCCCGCCGAGGGGGATACCGGCCCAGGCCAGCGAGTCACCGAGCGCGTTGACCCGGCCCAGCATCCGGCGCGGCACCCGCTCGACGAGGACGGCCCCCAGCACCGGGTTGATGAAGCCGGAACCGAACCCGCTGACCGCGAAGACGGCCAGCACCACCCCCCACGGGGCATCGAGGGCGAGGATCAGGAACCTCGGTGCCCCGGCCAGCAGGAACCCGGTGAGAACCACCACCCGCCGCCGCAGCCGGTGCGCGACCACCGCGGCGATCAGGCTCCCGCCGACCGCCGCGGCCCCCATCACGCCGCCCATCAGGCCGATCGCGGTCGGCCCCTCGCCGGACACCCTGGCCCAGACGGGTACGAGCACCGAAGTGAACGCCGCGTCCAGCAGGTTGGTGATGCTGACCATGACGATGACGGTGAGCAGCAACGGCTCGCCGCGCAGGAAGGTGAAGCCCTCGCCGAACCGCTGCCAGTAACCCGGTTCCGTTCCCCCGGCCGGTGCGGGGGCTTCCTCGGCCGCGTGCCCCATGCCGGGAGGCAGCGCGAGTTTGATGATCACCGATCCGAGGGCGAAGCAGCCCGCGTCGACGGCGAGCCCCGTCAGGGAACCGAGCAGCGCCACCAGGGATCCGCCGACCGCCAGGCCGAGGGTGGTGGCGAGCCGCTCGGTCACACCGGCCAGACCGGTGGCCCGCTCCAGCGGCACCCGGCCACGCTCGGCCGCCTCCGGGACCATCACCTCCTTGGCCAGGTCGCCGGGTCCCCGGGCCGCGCCGATCAGCGCGACCAGGGCCAGCAGGAGCGGAAAGGACAGCAGGTCCAGGGCGTGGAGCAGGGGAATCGCGGCGGCGGCGGTCGCGCTGGCCAGATCGGTGGTCCAGGAAACGGCCCGCGGGCCGATCCGGTCCACCAGCGGTCCGGCCAATGCCTTGACCACCACGTACGGAGTCATCTCGCAGAAGGCGACCAGTCCGGTCCGGGTGGCGCTGCCAGTGGTGACGAGGACGAACCAGGGCAGTGCCACAACGGAGATCCGAGTGCCGGTCAGCGACACGGCCATGGCCGCCAGCACCCCGCCCAGCGGCCGTAAGGACCGCTTGCCGGGTATGCCGCCGGCCTCCGAGGCGTCGTCGGTCATGACAGCGGGCCGCCTTCCGCTTCCTGAGGGCCGGAAGAGAGCGACGACGTGGCAGGCACGTCCAGTTCGGGCAGGATCTGCGTGATCACGGCGACCCGTTCGGCTCCCTCGGGGGCACTTGCCGCCGTCTCCGGCGCGTCTCGCCGATAGCGCGCGATGACTTCCGCCAACTCCCGGTACAGGGCGGCGGCTTCCTCGGGCGTGAGCCGCAGGGCCCAGTCGCTCAGGTCGAAGGTGTTCCGCCATGCGCGGGGCATCGTCTGAAGCCCGTTCAGGGTCTGCTGCGTGCGCAGGGTGTAGATGGCGGCGACGGACTGCTGGTAGGCCAGCGCGGCCTCGGGCTCCCGCTCGGCCAGCTCCGGATCGTTGAACCAGGTCGTCCGGTGCACCGAACGCCACCAACGCTCGCGCGCGTTGCCGCGTTCGGTGTCCTCCTCGACGAAACCGGCCGCGCCGAGCTGCCGGAGGTGGTAGCTGGCCGTACCGGAATTCACGCCCAGCCGCTCCGCGAGGCGGGTGGCCGTCGACGGGCCGTACTTCCGTAGCAGCCCGACCAACTGCACGCGCACCGGATGTGCCAGGGCGCGCAGCCCCTTGGCATCCAGAACAACCGAGTCCTCTTCGACGTCCGGGCCGTCCGGCCTCTCCACCGCATCCGTCATGCGACACACGGTAATCCGCAAAGAGTTCTTCGCAAAGAGTTCTTCGCGAAGAACTCTTTGCGGTTCTGAAGCGGGGCGTCAATGACGCGGCAATACGGCAGACAAAATTGTTGACAATCTTGTTTGGCTAGATTTACGTTCGACAGGCACTCACTCAGGGAGGGCAAACGATGCCGAAAGAAGCCCGTCCGAGCACCGGAGAGCAGGCCAAGCAGCATGCGCTCGCGCTGTTGCGGCAGGCGATCCTGCACGGCGAGATGGCCCCGGCCCAGCGGCTGGTGGAGAACGAACTCGCCGAGGAGTTCGGTGTGACGCGGGCCAGCATCCGTGCGGCACTGATCGATCTGGAGGCCCAGGGACTGGTCGAGCGGATCCGCAACCGCGGCTCGCGGGTGCGGGTGGTGACCGTGGAGGAGGCGGTCGCGATCACGGAGTGCCGCATGGTCCTGGAAGGGCTGTGCGCGGCGAAGGCGGCCGTCGCGGCCAGCGACGAGCACCTCACCGAACTCGCGGACCTCGGGGCGGCCATGACCAAGGCCGTCGCGGACGGCGAACCGGTCACCTACTCCGAGCTCAACCACGGCCTGCACGACAAGATCCGGGAGATCTCCGGCCAGCAGACCGCCGTGCAGCTGCTGGAGCGGCTCAACGCCCAACTGGTGCGGCACCGCTTCCAGTTGGCGCTGCGCCCGGGACGTCCGCAGCAATCCCTGAGCGAGCATCTGGCGATGATCGAGGCGATCAGGGCCAGGGACCCGCAGGCGGCCGAGGCGGCCGTCCGCGCCCACCTCACGAGCGTGATCGACGCGCTGAGCGACTGAGACGCCCGGGGCTGGGTGGGCGCACACCTGTCCACCAAGGAGATTTCTGCAATGACGCACGCCAACGCGCCTGCCACCCCACCACGATCCACCCTGGTCGTCACCGCGCACGCCGGGGACTTCGTGTGGCGGGCGGGCGGAGCCATCGCCCTGGCCGCGTCCCGGGGCGAGAAGGTCACCATCGCCTGTCTGACCTTCGGCGAGCGCGGTGAGTCCGCCAAGGCGTGGCGCGAGGGCAAGAACCTCGAGGAGATCAAGGCGATACGCCGGGAGGAGGCGGAGAAGGCCGCCGCCGCTCTCGGCGCCGAGGTTCGCTTCTTCGACGCCGGCGACTACCCGTTGGTGGCCACCGGAGAGCTGACCGACCAACTGGTCGCCGTCTACCGCGAGACCCAGCCCGACATCGTGCTCACCCACCCCGTCGAGGACCCCTACAACGGCGACCACCCGGCCGCCAACCGGATGGCACTGGAGGCGCGTATCCTCGCCCAGGCCATCGGCTACCCGGGCGAGGGCGACATCATCGGCGCCCCGCCGGTCTTCTACTTCGAGCCGCACCAGCCCGAGATGAGCGGCTTCAGGCCCGAGGTCCTCCTCGACATCACCGAGGTCTGGGACACCAAGCGCAAGGCGATGGAGTGCCTCGGCGCCCAGCAGCACCTGTGGGCCTACTACACCGACCTCGCCGTCCGCCGGGGCGTCCAGCTCAAGCGGAACGCCGGCCCCAACCTGGGCCTGGCGCACAACACCATGGCCGAGGCGTTCATGCGGCCGTTCCCGCAGATCGCGAAGGAGCTGGCGTGAGCGGCGTGATCGTCACCCGTCCGCCGAAGGCGGAGCTGAAGGACGTCGACGCGCTGGCCGGCTTCGGGGTGGCCACCGTCAGCGAGGCGATGGGCCGGACCGGCCTGCTGGGTCCGGGGATCCGGCCCGTCCAGCAGGGCGTGCGGGTCGCGGGTACGGCCGTCACCGTGCTCAGCTGGCCCGGCGACAACCTCATGATCCACGCGGCTGTCGAGCAGTGCGGCGAGGGCGACATCCTGGTCGTCACCACCACCTCGCCCTGCACGGACGGTCTGTTCGGCGAACTGTTCGCGACCGCGCTGCGGCAGCGCGGGGTGCGCGGGGTCGTCCTCAACACGGGTGTCCGCGACACCCAGGAGCTGCGGGAGATGGGCTTCGCCGCCTGGTCCCGGGCGGTCTCCTCGCAGGGCACCGTCAAGGCCACCGGCGGCTCGGTCAACGTGCCGATCGCCATCGACGGCCAGGTGATCAACCCGGGTGACGTGATCCTCGCGGACGACGACGGTGTCGTGGTCGTACCGCGGGAGCGGGTCCGCGAGACGGCGGAGAAGTCCGAGGCCCGGGAGGCCAAGGAGGCCGCGACCCGCGCCGCGTTCGTCGAGGGCCGGCTCGGCCTGGACCGCTACGGACTGCGGGAGACCCTGAAACGGCTCGGCGTCGAGTACAAGACGTACGAGGAGTACATGGGGCACGAGGAGCACGAGGAGTCCGCCCCGTGACCGGGCCCGCGGAGGTGCGCTGCATGCTGATGCGCGGCGGCACCTCCAAGGGCGCCTACTTCCTGGCCGAGGACCTGCCCGCCGACCCCGCCGCCCGGGACGACCTGCTGCTGCGGGTGATGGGCAGCCCCGACCCGCGCCAGATCGACGGCCTGGGCGGGGCCCACCCCCTCACCAGCAAGGTGGCCGTGGTCGCGCCGTCGGACGACCCGGATGCGGACGTCGACTACCTCTTCCTCCAAGTCGCCGTCGACCGGCCCGAAGTGACCGACCGTCAGAACTGCGGCAACATCCTCGCCGGAGTCGGCCCGTTCGCCGTGGAACGGGGGCTCGTGGCCCCCGGCGACGGGGAGACCTCCGTACGGATCCGCATGCTCAACACCGGGGAACTGGCCATCGCCGCTTTCCCGACGCCCGGCGGGCGCGTCGACTACACCGGGGACGCCGAGATCTCCGGCGTGCCCGGCACGGCCGCCCCGGTGGTGATCGAGTTCCCGACCGGCCAGAGCCCGCTGCTGCCCACCGGCAACGTCCGCGACACCGTCGCCGGTACGACGGTCACCTGCGTCGACAACGGCATGCCGACCGTGCTCATCGCCGCGCGCGACCTCGGGGTCACCGGGTACGAGACGCCCAAGGACCTGGAGGAGGACCTCGCCCTGGCCGACCGCCTCCACGAGATCCGGCTGGCCGCGGGCAAGCTGATGGGCCTCGGGGACGTCGAGACCGCCACCGTGCCCAAACTCAGCCTGCTCGCCGCGCCCCGAGACGGTGGCGCGGTCACCACCCGGACCTTCATCCCGGTCCGCTGCCACACCTCGATCGGCGTCCTCGGCGCCGCGAGCGTGGCCGCCGGCCTCAGGCTGCCCGGCAACGCGGGGGAGGGGATCGCCCGGCTCCCGGCACACGGCGACCGGATCCGCATCGAACACCCCACCGGATTCCTGGAGATCGACACCAGCGTCGACCCCGGATCCGACGGTTCCCCGCCGGCCGCCCGCCGCACCGCGGTCGTCCGCACCGCCCGCAAGATCTTCGACGGCACGGTCTTCCCCCGCGCCGCCGCCATCCCCGCACCGCCCCAAGGAGGCAACGATGGCTCCGCCCCTCGGTGACATCGCCCATATCGGCCACGCCCAGCTGTTCACCCCGGACCTGGACGCCAGCGTCGCCTTCTTCACCGACTACCTAGGCCTGACCGTCAACGGCCGCGACGGCGACACGGTCTATCTGCGTACGTTCGACGACTACGAGCACCACAGCCTGGTCCTCACCGCCCGCGACCGGCCCGGCCTCGGCCGAATCGCCCTGCGCACCTCCAGCGAGGAGGCACTCGACCGCCGTGTCAGGGCGGTCGAGGAGGCGGGCGGCACCGGCCACTGGGCCGAGGACGAGCCCGGCCTCGGCAAGCTCTACGTCACCACCGACCCGGACGGCCACGAGCACGCCCTTTACTGGGAGAGCGAGCACTACCGGGCCCCCGACGGGCTCAGGCCCGCGCTGAAGAACCAGCCGCAGGCCAAGCCCAACCGGGGCGTCGGCGTGCGCCGCCTGGACCACATCAACTTCCTGGCCGCCGACGTGCTCGCCAACGCCGAGTTCCAGGAACAGGTGCTGGGCGCCCGGCCGACCGAGCAGATCCGGCTCGACACCGGGAAGATCGCGGCCCGCTGGCTGACCTTCACGAACAAGTCGTACGACGTCGTGTACACCTCGGACTGGACGGGCTCCACCGGGCGGCTGCACCACATCGCCTTCGCCACCGACACCCGCGAGGACGTGCTGCGCGCGGCCGATCTCGCCATCGACACCGGCGTGTTCATCGAGACCGGCCCGCACAAGCACGCCATCCAGCAGACGTTCTTCCTGTACGTCTACGAGCCCGGCGGCAACCGCATCGAGCTCTGCAACCCGCTCACCAGGCTGGTACTGGCGCCCGACTGGCCGCTGATCACCTGGACCGAGGCCGAACGGGCCAAGGGCCAGGCATGGGGTCTCAAGACGATCGAGTCCTTCCACACCCATGGGACACCGCCGGTCGACTGACCCGTTTCCGGCCATCAGGGGGGTGGGGGGGGGGGGGGGGGGGGGTGGGCGACCCCCCCCCCCCCCCCCCCGTTTCCCCCCCCCCCCCACCGGGTCTGGCTCTTTTTGGCATGTTTTTTTGCT
>NZ_JBVIKO010000050.1:0-30173 GCF_055580905.1 Streptomyces sp. NPDC031497 | reverse complement strand
GGGGGAACCCCCCCGCCGGACCCTCTCTCTGGGGGTCTCGGTGGGGAGAGAAAAGAGGGGGGGCCCCCCCCCCCCGCACCGGCATCAGCACGTTCGGTCGATAACCTTCCGGACTCGACAGTTAGTCAGACGACAGATGCGGCATACAGCCAGGTTCGGAAGGCTCGTCAAAACACGCAGATGGCTAACCAGACCGACCCCTGACCGAGGCACTGATGAAGACACTTGGCCTTTCGCGGCCCTGTCCCCCGCTGGAAGACCCGACGGCCGTCCAGCCGGTAACGCCCGCGAAGCCCGGACTCGGCTGGCGCAGATACTCAACCTGCCGGTCCGAGGATCCCGAGCTGTTCTTCCCCATAGGAGACTCCGGACCCGCACTGGCACAGATCGCCAAGGCCAAGGCCGTCTGCCATCGATGTCCGGTCAGGAGCAGCTGCCGGGACTGGGCCATCAGCCATCACGAAGAGTCAGGTGTGTGGGGCGGCCTCAGTGAGCAGGAGCGACGCTCCATCAGGCAGAGCGCAGCACGCGAAGCCCGGGGAAAGCCACCAGCCGGAAACAGGTAGCACACACGTACGCACATACCGTCTGGCGTCAGGAGACCCTTTCACATGAACAGTTATGAACGACAATCCGGACAGAACCGCAAGATACCGACCGCTTCGACGGAGCTGCTCACCACGATCCATCTCTTGTCGGCGCCACCGGAGCGCAGCGGGATCGACTGCAGGTTTAGCTACAGCGTCGAAGATCCCTTCGCGGTGCGAATGGATCTTCTCGCAGCCGATGACGTGCTTGTCACCTGGATCATCGGCCGAGATCTGCTGCACGCCGGCACTACGGGCCTAAGCGGAGAGGGGGACTTCAAGGTATGGCCCTCTCGATCGGATCACGACGACGCCCTGTTGTACATGAGGCTGCAGCGCCCCCAAGGACACGCCACGTTCGCAGCGCATCTTGCAGGAGTCCGTATGTGGCTGGAACGGACGTACGCCATCGTCCCCGCGGGGAGCGAGGGAGAGCTGCTGAACTGGTCGGAACTCACCGCAAACCTACTTCCTCCCGTGTAAATCGGGATATACCGCTCCTCTAGTATTGATTGATTCACCACGAGGTAGAGCGCTTTGAGGTTCGAAGCACCTTGGGTGCCTGCGTGTTCAGGCACCTTGGATGCCTGAACACGCAGGCACCCTCTCTGCGTGCACCGCGCGGTCCCGCCAGGGGGCAACAATGGGGCGTCGGGTTGTGGATGACCTGCATGGAGGGGGACGAGCACTCCTCGTTCCCCTCCACTGATCCTTAAGTGAGCCCAGTCGACACCACTCCCCCGGTGTCCGGCGCCCTTACACACTTTCACGCGCCTGCAGTGACTGCGCGCCCTGCCTCTGAGTCGGGTGTGCGCCGTACTCCTCGGTCGTTCATTGCTTCCCATTAGTTCGGTGTGCGCTGCCCTGAGTACGATGCGCAGGTCATCCACACACAAGGGAGTGAAGGCTGTGCCCGACAAGTCAGCCGGCACCACGGTCCGATCGCGGTACATGGAGCAAGCCGCGTTGGACCTTGAGGACAACCGTCGCCGGCAACAAGAATTGGCGCGTCAGATCGAATCACTGCAGGAAGAGGAGAAACTGCTCGCCAACATCCTCAGTCTTGCTGAGGAATCCACTGCGGTGCCTGAGCAGGCACACGGCGGCCAACCACTCCGGTCACCAGGACCTGCCTCCCAGGATTCCGGCACACATGCACACCGGACGAGACGCACGCGTGCCCGGAGCACCGGACAGCAGCAGGCACCCGCGCAGGGCGGGCGAGGTCCGCTGTTGGGAGATCTTCTTCTGGGTCTTCTCAAGAGGCATGACGAGCCACGCCTCGCGAAGGAACTGCGCGACGAACTCCTCAGCACGTATCCCGACCGGACTCCGACACCTCAGGTCGTACGCAATACGTTGGAAGGACTCGTGGCGAAAGGGCTCATCGAGCGCCGGAAGCAAGTCAGGTCAGTCATGTACGCCGTGATTGTCAACCCCCCGGACGAAAGTTCATCCGAAGATACGGCTTCTGCCCAGGACTGAGGCGACGGAGCGCGAAGTTCCTGCTCGAACACGGCAGAGTTCATACGCAAAACCACGGTCGGAACGCCCGTGGCAATGCTCCGGACGGGAATCCGTGCAGGCCCCGTCACTGCTTGCACGGCGTGTACCAGCTTCGAGGACGTACCGGAGGCGACGAACCCGACCGACACATGAAGTGGGCGGTGGCAGAAGCCACCGCCCACTTCATTTCACATATATGTCACAGAGGGAGAGTTATGCCCAATTCGCGCATCGCTGTAGACGGCGGGCCACCCTCCGAGCGTTCGGTCTTGTAGCCCTTGACTCGCGCGGCCAGCGTGCGCGGGTCAACGGCTTCGGCAGGCGCGCCAGTGGCGTACAAGCCCGCCGGCGCGCTGTCCCTGTCGTGAGGAAGCAGCCAGAACACCCGGCGACGGAATGTGCCGGAGGATCGTGAGGGCTTGGCTCCGGCACCGAGAAGCGCGTACCCGACCATCCGTCCATCACGGTGGTACGCCGGCCTGCCACGTCGAGTAGGAAGCCTGTCGAGGCTCTGACGCACGTAGTCCAGGCTCCCGACATCCTCCAGCCAGACGAGTTCGGTCTCATGGCTGATCTCGTCCTCAGTGATCAGGGAGCTCATGCCTGTACCTCCCGCTCCTGGTAGGTGAGTAGTCCGATGCCGGGGTAGTACTTGCGCTGATTCGACAGGATCATCTCCTTGGGCGACGCCAGCCCCGCCAACTCACGCGCCCGGGCCGCGAAGGCCCGGGAGGTCATGGGGGGTGCACCCTCATTGTGACACCAGGACTTGTAGGCCGCGTAGAGACCGGCTTGCTCGGCGCGGGATTGAGGATCCAGAACACAGCATTCCTCGAAGAAACGCCCCGTATGGTCCTCGGTCTCCGCATAGGCGGTGGTGGCGATACGCACGCGCTCGGGCCCTGTGAGATCCCTGGCTCCAGCAAGGTAACGGCGAGCACCGTCGATGAGCCAGCCAAGGATTCCCGGTCCTTCCTCCGTAACCAGGATGTCGGCAAGGTTGTCGATCTTACGGTCGTCAGAGACCACACGCTCGAACGGGATGAGGCGCATACGACGCCAGAACGCGAATCCGCCGGTTCCGACCTCAGGACGGTGGTTGCCCAGCAGCCACAACTTGTGCGTCGGTTGAAAACTGAAGAAGTCCTGTCTCATTCGGCGCGCCTTGATGCGGTCACCGCCGGTAAGCAACTTCACTCTCGCTTCGTCGAAGCGGTCGCCCGGTTTGACTTCTGAGCAAACGATGACCCGTCGACCGTGCAGCTCGGCGAGGTCGGTGGGGTGTCCTTCGTACGGGCGGGCCATGAGGAAACCTGGCGGTGCGGCGTCAGCGTAGTCACCCAGCAGCTTCATGAGCACGTCCAGCAACACGGACTTGCCGTTCTTGCCCGAGCCAAACAGGAAGGGCAGCACTTGGCCGCCCACGTCACCGGTGATGGAATACCCGAGCAGCAGCTGCAGATAATCGATCATCTCGCCGCCCTCAGCCTCGTCGCCGAAGGTGTCGAAGAGAAAACGGTCCCAGCGGGGGGTGGCCACGTGACGAGGACCGACCGCCGTGGAGCGCGAGTGGAAGTCCTTGTTGGGGTCAGGAGTTTTAGTCAGTCCCGTCCGCAGGTCGACGATCCCGTCGGGCGTGCAGAGCGCGTAAGGGTCTGCGTCGAGGAGCGCGGCGTTGAGGACCATGCCTGGAGCTGACTTGGCCTGCGTCAGCATCGCATTGATACCTGTGGTCGACAGAGCCCGCCGCCTGTGCTGGTTCAGCGCCTGGTGGGGGAAGAGGCCCCGGGCATCATGAACGGCAATGTTCTCCGCGAGGTCACCCGCGGCCCAAAGCACGGTGTCGTCTTCATCGATCTGCCATCGGGTGGTGTCCCACCGGTACCAGCCGATTCCCGGCACATGCCGGTAGTCATTGGCGTAGAGCTTGACGAAGAGTTTCGCATTTCCCCTGTCGGAGAGGGTGTCCGGGAGCAGGCCGCCAGCGGTCGCCTCCCCCGCGTCAACTCGTTCCGAATCCACCTGTGCGGGAACGGGAATCTGTCCCTGGCTACGAATCTGTGCCGCCACAGCCTCTGGGTCGAAGTCGAACAGGGTTTCATTGCGAGAGGACGTCATGTGCGCCCTCCCTGAGCGTGCAGCGGCTTCGCAGAACCTGCGGTGAGACCACTGCGGACGATCTGTTCGGAGCGGCGCTCCTGACCGGGGCGGACCACCGCTGCTGCCTCGAGGAGAACCCTCTCGGCTTCCTCTCGGGTCATACGGCCCGCGCCGACCAGGCCGCCCAGAGTGAATGCCGCCCGATTCAGCGCGTCTGAGAACCCGGCGCCCTCCGTGACACGTCCACACTCCTCAACGGGCGCGAGAACGGCTGCTACGGCACTTCTAAGGCCTTCACGGCCACCACCGGCCGCCAGGACAGCCTGCTGAGCACGGGGAGGGACTGGGCGGGGCGCAGGGATGCTGAGCGGGGGCAAATGGCCCGTACGTTCCAGCTCCTGAGCCAGCCAGGACGGGAGGGGGGCCGGCTCCCGTACCTCACCGAGAGCGACGTAGGTGCCAGCGGCGGTCGTTGTACCGGGCACGACGATGTAACCCCCGTGGGCGCGCACGTCTACCTGCCACGCGAGTGCCCGTCCCGCGCTCGATCCAGCGGAGCACTGCCACCGCCGGTTGTCAGTGGCTCTGTACCAGACGTGCAGGCCTCCAGACGGCGTGCGGACCCGTAGCGTCGAGGCATCCTCGGCGGGACTCGGCTGATCCCGCAGAGCGGCCAGCACGGCCAGCGTGTGGTATCCGTTGGCCAGGCCGGTCAGGTCGACGTGGTCGGCGATCGGAATGCCCGGCAGGAGGCGGTCCCGGGCTGGGGGTTCAGCCTCGTGAGCATCAATATCGATCACAACCAGACCTGCCGGGCCACAGGCGATACCGACCCCCAGTTCCGGATACTGACCCCACCATGAATCGATACGACGCTGGTCCAGCGTCGCAGCGTGGAAACCATGGCAAGCACGACCTGACTGCAGGCAGGGACAGTTGGCCGGAGCGTGAGAGACCCGACGGCAGTCCGGGCAGTTTGCGGTGGGCGTCTTACGGCCTGGAGCCAGCGGATGGACGGGCCAACCGCGTCGGGCGCACCAGCGGGCGGTTGCCAGCGACCGGGGCAGTCCACGTGTCTGGGGGGGCAGAGACTCTGAGTCGCTGGCAAAAAACCGCAGCTCAGCAGACATTCGGACCCCCTATCAGCGACTGAAGCGACTCAACGACGGACACAGCCTAGCGAACGCAAGTGACGCGAGTTGTGAAGGCCGCGCAAAACTCGATGTCAGTCGTGTCGTACCGGGTTTAGAGATCGGGGGCTGAGATCCGTAGCGACTGAACGCGTGGCCCAGCGACTGGAGGGGCCTTCGGTCGCTCTCTGATCGCTACAGCATTGCCGCAGGTCAGAGCACGTCCCAGGGTTCAAACAGCGACTGAAGCGACTCAATGTCCCTATATATCACGCACACGCGCACACACGAATGTCTTCATATACCTGTAACTTGAGTCGCTTCAGTCGCTGTTCCGCCTCCCCATACCAGCTGACCTGCGCTTTTCTGACAGCGACCCAGCGACCGAAAAGTCGCTGAGTCGCTGTTCTTTCAGTCGCTGACGCCTCTGAGTCGCTGATTCCCACCACTTTTGCTCAGCGACTCAAGCGACCGAAGCGACTCAAACGGCGAGGTGGCGTGGGGAAGCTGTGTCATCCGCGCTCCCCCATGACTTCTGCTTGGCAATGTCTCCGCGCGCCCGCCGCCCGCTGGCTGGATGCCGCCCTCAAACGCTCGCGAGTCTGTCCGGCCAGGCTTCAGTCCCGATGGCTGGCTGGCTTGCGACCGACAGGCGGGTGATAGTTTCCGTGGCCGCCGTGGGTCTGGTGGTTGAGGATAGTCGGTATGACAGATCGTTCTCGGTTGGTGCGGACGACGGGTTTGCTATGCGGCTGCCGGTGGGGCTCTGCCTTACGAGCTCGTGCACGCTGGGTGGTGAGGGGTCGTGGGTCTCGGCGGGGTTCGGCGCCTATATCTGCCCTGCCAGGATCAGGCAGGGGGTCTGCTGAGGAGAGCGTTGGCCGGCGACGGCCTGGCCGATATCGCTCATGTGGCCGAGGTGTCGGACGTGCGCGCGAGAGTTGGGCCTTCCCCCGTGACGGTGGACACGCTTCGTTGATCACGCGGCGAGTGTGAGCTTAGCCGCGTGGTGTCGGCCTTCGTATTCGTTGGGGCTGAGGTGGCCGTTGGCGGAGTTCGGCCGGCGGGTATTGTAGCGGGCCAGCCAGGCAGATACCGTCCTTCTGCAGGAGGCGGCGTTGCCGTAGTCGCGGGCGCCCTGGAGGGTCTCGCGATTCAGGGGCGGGTGGAAACTTTCGCAGGCCGCGTTGTCCGCGTTGGTGCCGCTCGCGCCCATCGATCGCGTAACCCGAGTTCGGAGCAGAGGCTGGCGAAGGCCCGGGAGTTGTACTGGGGCCTGTGGTCGGAATGGAACACGGGGCCGTGCAGGCCGCCGCGGGTCGAGGCTGCCATCTGCAGTGCTTCGGTGAGCAGGCTGGTGCGCATGTGGGCTGCGATGGATCAGCCGACGACCTTGCGGCTGAAGCAGCCGAGAACGGTCGCGAGATAGAGGAACTCCCCGCCTGCGAACGGGAGATACGTGATGTCGCCCATGTATTTCCGCCTGGGCTCGGTGGCGGTGAAGTGCCGCTGGAACAGGTCCGGAACCTGTGATGCTGCCGGGTCCGGGACGGTGGTCCGGAGCCGTTTGCGCAGTCGAATGCCAGCAATGGAGAACGTCTGCATCACCCGGGCGACCCGCTTCTCGTTGACCCGCAAGCCCTTCACACGGAGCTCGGCGGTCACCCGTGGGTAGCCGTACGTGCCGCCGGACTCGCCATGGACCTCGCGGATCCGCTCGGCCAGGAGCCGGTCCTCCCGCTGCCGGGTGCCCTCGCCGCCCTGCCGGCCAGCCACCTGTAGTAGCCGGACCGGTTCAGGTCCAGCACCTTGGAGAGCCGCTTCACCTCGTAGTGTCCCGGTGGTCGTCGACGAACTGGAAGCGGCACCTCACCAGTTCGTTTCCCCGGCGAAATACTTGGCCGCCTTGCGGAGTACGTCCCGCTCGGTCGCCAGCTTCCGCTCATGCGCCTTGAGCTCGGCCCCCCGGGCCTCCAACTGCCTGATCCGCTCGTCCGGATCGGCGCACGGTGTGGTCTGACCGGCCGGCGACGCGGCCGGTCAGACACCTCGGTGTTCGCGGTGCCGCAGCACCCACTCACGCAGGGTGGCCCGGTTGATGCCCAGGTTGGCGGCGATGCTCTTGCAGGTCCCCCGGGGCGTGGACTCGGACAGGGGCCACGGCATCGGCCTTGACCTCGTCCGAGTAGTCCTTCATCGCCATCGGCGGTCTTCTCGCTTCCTCCGGATCAAGCAGATCCGGTATCAGCGTGTCCACCACTCAGGTGGCAGGCCCGTTCTTCAGATGAGTGATGTCTTACTCGGAGCAATGCTCGGGACTTGTGGATTAGTCCAGGGAGGGACGCAGAGGGCGTACCTTCGCGAATGATCCTGTGATGGTCACCGAGTAGGCCCGCGTTCGCGGCGCGGGTCGGAAAGGCATGCCCGATGCTCAGCGTAGTGAGCGCCGAGGGTTCGACCGAGTCCGGCTCCCTGATCGACGAGATCGTCCGTGAGGGCGCCGGCCGCCGCGCTTTAGGCCGAAGTCAACCAGTACATAGCCGAGTTGGCCGCCGAGACGGACGCGGCCGGGCGGCGCATGGTGGTCCGCAACGGCCACCACCGGCCCCGCACCGTGACCACCGCCGCAGGTCCCATCGAGGTCACGGCCCCCCGCGTGAACGACAAGCGGGTGGACGCGGCCACCGGCAAGCGGATGCGGTTCCCCTCGAAGATCCTGCCGCCGTGGTGCCGCAAGTCGCCCAAGGTCAGCGAGGTGCTGCCACTGCTCTACCTGCACGGGCTGTCCTCGGGGGACTTCGTGCCCGCGTTGGAGCAGTTCCTCGGCTCGGCGGCCGGCCTGTCGCCGGCCACCGTGACCCGGCTGACCAGGCAGTGGCAGGACGACCACACCGCCTTCCAACAGCGCGACCTCGCCGACAGCGACTACGTGTATGTGTGGGCGGACGGGGTGCACCCCAAGGTCCGGCTCGGACAGGCGCACTCCTGCGTCCTGGTGCTGATGGGTGTGCGGCTGGTCGGCACCAAAGAGCCGATCGCGCTGGCCGAGGGGCTGCGTGAGTCGACCGAGTCGTGGGCCGACCTGCTGTGCGACTGCCGCAGGCGCGGCATGCGTGATCCCGAGCTGGTCGCCGGTGACGGCGCGATGGGGCTGTGGAAGGCGCTGGCGGAGGTGTTCCCGGCTGCCCGGCACCAGCGGTGCTGGGTCCACAAGGCCCGGAATGTCACGAACGCCCTGCCGAAGTCCGCGCAGCCGGGCGCGACGACGGCGATGCGGGAGATCTACAACGCCGAGGACCGCGCGCACGCCGAGAAGGCGATCGAGGCGTTCGCGAAGACGTACGGCGCCAAGTTCCCCAAGGCCGTCGGGAAGATCACCGACGACGCCGATGAACTGCTGGCGTTCTACGACTTCCCGGCCGAGCACTGGATCCACCTGCGGACCACGAACCCGATTGAGTCGACCTTCTCCACGGTCAAGCTCCGCACCAAGGTCACCCGCGGCGCCGGAAGCCCGGCCGCAGCCCTCGCGATGGTGTCCAAGCTCGTCGAGTCCGCCCAGGTCCGCTGGCGGGCGATCACCGGATCCCACCTCGTCCCGCTCGTCCGCGCTGGCGCTCGTATCGAACGCGGGCTGCTGGTGGAACGCGACGAGACCCTCGCAGCCTGAGGAGCACACCCAACCATGACCGCCTTCGACACATACGGCACGAGCACCTACACCGCCAGGCAGCTTGCCGACCTACTGACCGGTCGTTTTGGCACAGTCTTCGTCGAACGGGACAGCGACTACCTGGGCATCTACCTGCTCGCCACACTCGACGACGCCACCCGCCTCCAGGTTCAGCCGAACGCCATACGCGGCGACGACGGCGACAACGACCTCTACGACGAGCAGCACCCCGACCTGCCCGTGCTCCTCCTGGTCACCGCCCCGGGGCCAGACCCCGCCCTCCAAGGCCAACTCGCAGGCATCGAAGGACTCGCCAGACTCACGCCAACGCGAAGCTGAAGTCGGAACTCATCCACAGGTATTGACGATTGCTCTCTTACTCGATCGGGATGGGTCTTGCGCTGACAGTCTTACATCTCCTCATATTGGTTCGGACCATTGCTCCTGAACTTGCGTGCGGTGGCGTCACCACGCGTCCCCCCGGGTCTGTGCTCCCAGGCTCTGGTAGTCGGCATCCGCGAGATATCCACCGCGGGACCGTCGGCCAGGAGCCTGACTAGCCTTGATTGGCGAGCATGTGTGATGTTGACGCAGCTGCCAGACCTGGTTGTGCTGCAAAACAGCAGACGGCGGTTTTCGTCCGTGACCACCATGGCTTTGACGGTGTTCTGCTTGTTCTTGCCGGAGGTGAGCCTCTCCCGGTCCTTACGCCCGGCGGCTGCCGGACCCTTGCCGTCTTTTGGTCCGGAGTTTCATGAAGAGCTCGCGACGCTTGGTTCTGGTGTCGGGTGAAGCCGGAATCGCAAGCAGCGTCTCATCAGCAGTCTGTCAATGCCTTCGGTTTCGGTGTCCCTCGGTGCCTGACGCGAAGGTCGGAGGTGTGAGCGCGATGCCTTGAAGACGGTTACAGGTATATCGCCTGCGTTCCAGGTGCTCGCCTCTTGCACTAGCTACCGGCGGCGCAGCTGCAGTCTGCTCCACCTGCAGCGGTTGATGACTGGGTCTACAGCGGTTACCAGAATCAGTGCGTGGGACGACACCCACCCCTGTTCCAGCTCGCGGCTGGCGACGAGCCATGTCACGGTTGGCTCCCCCAGCGTCAGAAACTGCCGCCCCGATGACCATTCTATGGGTCTTGCGGTCCGCAGAGGCGTCGACAACGTCGTACTCCTGGAGCCATAGCGGGATGTCACTCGCCGGGGCGAGAGAGCCGCCGTTGCTGACGTCTCGCCAGGTACCGTGGCAGACGCCGTTTTTCGAATTTGCCCTTCATTGCCCCCTATGTGCAGCATGCATTGGATCCTGTACGACAACTCCTGGTCCGGCACGATCCACGGTGATGTCTTCACACGGACCGAATACTCAACTACCGGCCTTGACAAAGCTATCTGGAGCGAGATCCACAGGCTTCGGGGTTTGCTACGTCCGCGATCGCACACTGTCACTTGAGATCATTAGCGGTGCAGGTTACGTCGGGTCATGACGGCTGTCGCGGGTCGCGTTGCACCGGGAGGATGAGGTGCGCCGATGGCGTGGATTGGCGGCCGTGGAGCGGTCTCGGCGTGGGCAGGTCAGTTGAAGCCGGTCTGGTCGGGGCTCGGGCAGGTGATGGGGAGGTTGCCACACAGTTTAGGGTGACTCGGATGTCGGCGAACCTGCGGTGGCGGGCGTCGATCCATCGAAGGCGCACTGAAGCTCCTTTAGATCGTTAAGCGACCTGTGGGAGCGGTTCGGTGGGATGGATTACATGGGGTAGGTGCTTGTAGTCCTCGCGGGCGACGAATCGGTTGAGGCATCGGACGATGTCCTTCTTGGCCATGCCCTGGGCGGTGTGTCGAGAGACGTACGGACCAGCACGATGGTGTGGAGCGCGTTGTTGGGCTGGCGGTCGCCGGCGCGGTTGAGGCGATGGCGGTTGGTCCGGCCGGATGAGGCCGGGATTGAGGCAGCCCCGCAGAGGTACGCGAAAGCCTTTTCTGAGCGGAGGCTGTCCGCCGCGCTGGTCAGGAGTTGCCCGGCGGTCTCGGGGCCGATGCCGGGCAGGACGACCAGTTGTGGGGCGGCCTGGGTGGCCAGCGGTCCGATCTCGCGGTCCGCGTGCTTGATCTCCTCATCGAGCTACTGGTAGCGGCGGGCGAGACGTCTCAGTGCGATGCGGACCGCGTGGGCGGGGTCGGCGAGTTCACATGTCGGGCGGGAGCGGGCCGGGTCGTCGCCCAGCTGGCGTGTGGGCGGCCCGCGCAGCTTGTCCCGCAGCACGGAGGGTGTGGTGACGATCAGGGTACGGATCTGGTTGATGGTCTGGGTGCGGGCCTTGACCGCACTCTTACGGACTACCCGCAAGGTCCGGATGGCCTCTCGGATGCCGTCCCGGGACTTGGGGGCCTGCCGGCACGGCTGGACAGGACCGCGGTCTGCGCCGCGTAGGCGTCGACGGGGTCGGACTTGCCGTTGTCCCGGCGGGCTTTGCGGTCCGGCCGGTCGACCTCGACCGCGGTGGCGTCGTTCGCTGTGAGGAACCGGGCGATCTCGGCGCCGTAGGTACCGGTGCCCTAGACCCCGACGGCCGGGACGTTGCCGTGCGAGCGCATCCAGTCCAGTAGCCGCTGGTAGCCCTCGGGGGTGGTCTCGCACTGCTCGGTGGCCAGGTAACAGCTGAGGCTGTCGATGGCTGCGGCCTGGTGGAGATCGGTGTGCGTGTCGATCCCGCCGAAGACGCCTATCTCGCCTGCTGTCACGCTGTCCTTCCAACTCTCGCGTGCGGGAGGGTATGTGATGGGTCGGGCAGACGGACAAGACAGTGATGGGACCTTTGGCCGGGCTCCTATGAAGTGACAGTCACCCGACCGGTCACGCGCCAAGCGGCATCGCCCGGCAGGCCGACGATTCCACCCGAGGACAACCGAAGTGTCAGTCAGGCGAAGATTCAGACCTCCGGACGTTGGCATACGGCAGATCTGCTGCCCTCCCCTGGTAGGACTGATGCGGGGAGGCTATTACGCCGTAATAGCCTCCAAGAACGGGAGCTTCTGGTTGAGGCTGCAAAGGTTGAGCCCGATGCGACGGACCAGTTCCTCAGGCCGGTCCGGCTTTGCGTTCGTCGAGAGTTCGGTCTGCTCACGGTTGGTGGCGAGACCCTGAACCTGCGCGTCCTGACGACAGGTGCTTGGTGCCGTGTCCCGAGACCTTCGCAGTCTCACTTCGCAGTCACGCGGCCTCGGTGTCTATCAGCGGGGGTGCAGAGAGACCACCGCTGTCCCCTAGCTGGGCAAGTGCTTGTCGGTCATGCGCAATCTCAAGCGCGTCTGGGTGTGGAGGTTGATGACGATCTGGCGGATGGGCGAGTGCCTGTTAGATCCGCCGTTCCGGAATCAGTACGGTGTTTTTGCGGAACAGCTCGTGAGGTCGCACGGGACGAGCGACGGGTCGAGGCGGTCGATGATGACGTTAGCGACCGACGTCGAGGATTGAAAAGGTTGGGAGTTGCTGCCTATTCAGCCAGCGTCAGGACGGCTTCGCTCGCCTCCCGGAGTAGTCGTCCGGCGCGCGTGGCGGACACGCGCCTCGAGCATGTCCACAGACTGCCACCGCTCTCGTGGTGGAGCTACGTGGACCCCGCGTACTCAGCCCGGCCAACTCTTGGGAGACGAGTCCCTGCCGTGGATCTTTACGGCGTAATAGCAAGGAAGGCTGTTGTGGAGGGGCGAGAGGCTTTTTGTGGGGCCGATCACGTGCGCGGACTTGTCTGGCTGGTCATGTAACTGTTGCTCTGTGGAGTCATGAGGCGGATATGGAGCGGCGTGGCTTGGCGGAGGGTGAGTGGGAGCGGCTGCCTGGCTGTGTCAGTGCCGGTGAGTAGCGGTCGTTGTGGAGGGTGGCGGGATCACCAGGAGGCGAGGGATGTGTACGGGGTCCGGACCGGGAGGCAGTGACGTGCCTTGCCCGAACAGTTTGGACTGTGGAAGGCCGTCTACGGATGCCAGTGGCTGTGGTGTGGCGACGGCACCTCGGAACGACTGCCCCAATAATGGGCGTCGCGGCCTCCTGCTGGAAAGCTTCGCGGCCGACATATGCAGGTTCACATGGTGGCTGGCCGCGCGTTTTCGACGAGGACCGCTATGTGGGACGCACCCACGTTTTCCTCGGCACCGGCCCAGCGGCACGCGGTCTGGCCCCGAACATGGGCCTTACCCAAGCCAGGAGGTAACCAGGCGCGCGGGGGCGGTCTACGCGTCGATGACTTCGCTGGTCTGCGCCCGCTGAGTCGAACGCGCTTCGAGGCCCGGTCCCCAGCATGGGTATTACGGCGTAAAGATCGGAACGGATCAACGGAGGTGAGATCCCCCGCCCGGGACATGTTTCCAAGAAGTTGATTTAGTTACGCAACTATCTATGTAGGATCGCCTCGGGAAGTGTTTACGGCCGCGTCATCAGTAAACAAGTCCTCGCGTGTGACCCTCAACAGGATGCGCTCCTTGGTTGCTGGAGGCCGGCTTTCTTCGGCGAGACCCACCGTTTGTGGGCAGTCATCGCTGGCGTCTACTGACGCCGTCGTCGGACCTACGTGTACGGCTCAAGCCCGTGAAGTGGTCTGACCGATGGGGGAGAGGAGGGGGCAACTGGGTTTGGCTATTACGCCGTAATAGCCAAACCCAGTTGCCCCCAGTCGTCAGCCAACCGCCGTGCGTCCTGCGGAAGACCGGGGGTCAGGCGGGTGGGAAGGGCCGTGCCGTTGGCTCCTGATGCGATCGAGTGGGGGCGGGCCTTGGCGAGCAGGTCGATTCCCATGTAGCCGCGGGCTCTGGTCCATTCGTCGTTCTGCTTGGCCAGGGCAGGACCGCGCCGACCAGGCGGATCAGGGCAGTACGGTCGGGGAACATGCCGACCACATCGGTGTGGTGCCTGATCTCCTTGTTGAGCCGTTCCTGCGGATTGTTCGACCAGATCAATCGCCAGACTTCACGAGGGAAGGCGGTAAACGTCAGCAGGTCGTAGCCATCGCGTACAGGTGCTCGGCGGCCTTGGGGAACTTGGCCTCCAGGGCGTTCCGCATCTGGGCTTGGATGGCGTCGGTGTTGGGCTGTTCGAGGACTGTCCACGGTAGTGTGCCCCCCCGGCTGAGTCGACTTCAGGATCTGGCTGAGCACGTTGCGGACGGGGTGGACACGGCATCGCTACCACGGGGCGCCGGACAGCACGGCGCCGACCAGACCGGCATGGGCGTTGGAGACGATCAGTTGCACGCCGGCCCTGCTACGGGTGATCAGTGAGCGCAGAAAGGCCAGCCAGCCGGCGGCGCCGTCCTCGGTGGTGGCCGCGTCCAGTCCGAGGATCTCGCGAAGCCCGTCGGCGTTGACGGCGACCGCGATCAGCGCTTGGACGTTGATGATGCGGCCGCCCTCGCGAACCTTCAGGGTCAGTGCGTCGACCCAGACTAATGCGTACGGGCATGCATCAGTGGCCGGTCGCGGAAGGCGGTGACCTGTTCGTGCAGGTGCCGAGCCATCGCCGAGACCTGCGACTTCGACAGCGACGTCACCTCAGCGACTCGGCGATTTTCTCGACCCAACGGGTGGAGCAACCCAGCAGGGGAGCGGTGGCGACCACGCCGATGAGAGCTTGTTCGGCCCGGCGGGTGTCCCACTCGCCAGGGCGGTACCCGTTGCGGCGGTTGACTCCTTCGTCGATGACCTGTCCGTACTCGGCGCCGCAGAAGGCGTCGGCCTCTGCGGACATGAGTCCGCCGGCGAGCGCTTTGACCATCGCGCGCAGCAAGTCGGGACCGTCCACGGCGACGTTGCCGTCGGCGAGGACATGCAGAGGCAGACTGACTGGGGCGGTCATCGTGTTGATTTCCTTCGAGCCTTCGACATCTCGAAGATCAGCCGGTGGCCGCTCTTGTATTCGGACACCTACTACGAACCACGGACAAACGCCCGAATCAGGTAGGAGTCCGTACACCACTTCTCAGGACGCAACCCGGCCTTCGGCTATTACGCCGTAATAGGTGCCGCTGAACGAACGGCGAGTGAGAACCAGATGGTCAAATGCCCGATGCCTCGACCGCGGCGGGCGGTCACACTCGAAGCGTCTGCGGGTTCTCGGGTTCTCCGCCGACCAGAGAGAAGTACCCTCAGTGAAAGGTCCTCCATGTACATTGAAGCACCAAATCGTCTGGTTGAAGCAGGAAATGGTGTCAGGTACGCCTACCGTCGAAGTGGGCCAGCCGGTTTGCAGCCGCCACTGCTCCTGCTGCAGCACTTCCGAGGCAACTTGGACTCCTGGGATCCGGCGTTGATCAACATCTTGGCGGCTCACCGGGACGTGATCGCTTTTGACAGTGCCGGAGTCGGCCTCAGCACCGGTGATAGCTCACGCACTGTCGAAGCCACAGCCCTGGACGTCCTTGAGTTTCTCAGGGCCATCGGAGTAGCACAGGTCGATGTGCTCGGCCATTCGATGGGTGGTTACACAGCCCAGGAGCTGGCTCTGCGACACCCGACCGTCATTCGCCGCCTGGTGCTGGCCGCGACCGCCCCCCGGGGCGGGCCTGGCATACACGGCTGGCGAGACGACATTCTCGCTCATGCGGACAGTGATCAGCTGGATCTACAGAGCTACCTGTACACCTTCTTCAATCACTCGGAGACGAGTCAACGCAGTGGGCTGGAATTCCTTGGACGCTACATCGAACGAGAGCAGGACAGGGACATGCCGGTGACTCGGGCTGCCCGGGAGGCTCAGTACGAGGCAATGGTTGAATGGGGCATCCCGGACCACAGCGCACTGAGCAGGCTGGCGGAGATCCGGCATCCGGCACTTGTCGCAAGCGGTGACAACGATCTGGTCATTCCGCCCGGTTCGTCCTCCCTGCTGGCCGGCCTTCTGCCTGATGCGCGGCTGCGTATCTACCCTGACGCAGGACACGGCTTCCTGTTCCAGCACCATCGGCACTTTGCTCAGGAGGTGCTGGATTTTCTGGGCGCCGAATCTGCCGACCGGTCAACCCCAGTCGAGTGACAGATACTCCGGGTCCCCGCCAGCCCCCCAGTATGGGCTGTGCTGGTAGGGGCGAACGCTTACCAGCACGGGAGGAACGATGTTGGTAGGCCGTACGTCCGAAATGAAGGTCCTCGGAGCGGTACTGGCGGAGGCGGAGCGAGACGGTACCGCCTTGCTGCTACGAGGAGACCCAGGAGTAGGGAAGACCGTATTGCTGGATGAGATGGGCGCGCATGCCCGGTCCAGCGGACACCGTGTGCTGCGGGTGGTCGGGGTGGAAAGCGAGCAGGAGCTTGCCTTCTCGGCGCTCCATCAGCTTCTCTACCCTCTACTTGACCATCTTCCGAATCTGCCGACATTCCAGAGCGGCATTCTGGAGCAGGTCCTTTCCATACGAGAGGGTTCAGTGCCCGGTCGGTTCGCCATCTCGGCCGCGGCGCTGGCATTGATCCAGAACGCCGCCAAGGACCGGCCCCTGACGGTAGTCGTGGACGATGTTCACTGGATCGATCGCTCCAGCGCCGAAGTGCTGACTTTCATCACGCGCAGGCTTGAAGGCTGCCGGGCGGCCTTCATCATGGCTGCTCGCGTCGGGTGGAACGGCTTTGTTGACCCGGCAGGGCTTTGCGTGCTGAACGTGGAGCCGCTGTCAGCCACGGATGCACTGACCCTGTTGGAAATGAGCCATCCTGAGCTGGCAGAGCCGACCCGTCGTCGACTGCTGGACGAGGCCGGCGGCAACCCCCTTGCGCTTGTAGAGCTGCCGGAACAACTCACTGCTGCTCAGCGTGATGGCCAAGAAACTCTGCCGATGAACCTGCCGCTGAGCAGCAGGCTGGAAAGCGTCTTCGCGGACCGCATCAGACAGCTCGATTCCTCCACCCGGTTCGCTCTTCTGCTGACGGCATTGGACGGGCAGCGCGTCGGCAATCTACGGGACGTTCGCGCCGCGTCGATCCAGGCGGGTGAAGAGTGGGACGAGGGGCTGCTGGAAGCCAGCGAGCGCGCTGGACTGGTTCGCATTGATCACCTGGCGGAACAGGTGACCTTCCGCCATCCTCTGGCCCGCTCCTGTGTCGTCCATATGTCACCGAGCAGACGACACCGGACCGCGCATCAGGCTTTGGCGGAAGTCCTCCGAGCAGATCCGGAACGGCGTGCCTGGCATCTGGCTCATGCGGCGGACGAGCCGAACGAAAGCGTCGCCGTCGAACTCACCCGAGCCGCTGAACGTACTCTGGCGCGTGGCGGTGCCACCGAGGCCGCTGCGGCCTTCCGTCGTGCGGCGGAGCTCAGCGAAGTTCCCGCCCAGCGGGCCCGCCGTTTGGATGAGGCCGCGTTCGCGGCCGGTGTCGGTGGGCAGCTGGACACAGCCCAGGAACTGTCCCATGCCCAAGAAGCGGAGTCCTTGCGAGGCGGGGCAGCAGCGGCATACGTGCAATTCCATCGTGAGGGAGACATCGACGCGGTCTACCGCACTCTGCTGCCTGTGATGGAAGCTGCGGCCACTGGACTTGCTCCGGAAGAAGGTCAGGCATTCGACGACGCCTTCTATGTATTGCTGAACGCTGCCGTCTGGGGAGCACGCCCCGAACTGTGGCCGCCTCTCTACCGTCTAGTCGATTGCGTCTCCGACACAGTGCGCATGTGTTTCGACACCGTCGCGGACCCGGCGAGGACCGCTCACGATGTACGAGAGCGCTTGGACCGGGCGTCGGCCGAGCTGTCCCCGAACACCCCATTGTGGTGTGTCAACTGGCTGATCTACACGGCTCTTTACCTCGATTGCTTCACCTACTACGACAGCATGTGGCGGGATCTCGTCGGCCACGACGCCTACGACGGTCAGCGCTTCGTCATGGTGGCGCGGGCCCACGATGCGTTTATGCGCGGTGAATGGGACAATATGTTCTCTATAGCGTCCCGAGGCATCGCGGACGCCACCGAGCACAACTACAACGTCATCCACGCGGTGTTCACTTATGGTTTGGCCATGGTCGCGTCCGGCCGCGGTGATGAAGAGGCGCTGCGGAAGCACTGCGAGACCATCACCGCTTGGGCTCAACCGCGCCGTATGCAGCTGCTGCTGATCGGAGTCAACGAGACCCGGGCGCGAGCCGCGCTAGGCCGGGGAGACTTCGAAGAGGCCTACCTGATGACGGCGACACTGACTCCGCCAGGTGAACTGCCATCGCACCAACCGCATTTCCCTCGTGTGTTCCTGGACCTCGTGGAGTCGGCGATGCGGACCGGCAGAGCGGCGGAAGCCCGAGCGCATGTCGAAGCCGGTCGGCAGGCTCGTATGGATGCCATCTCGCCGCATCATGCGATTATCCTTGCCGCGGCCGCCGCGGTCGTGGCGCCCGACGGGGAAGCGGGTCAGCTGTTTGAAGCCGCGTTGGCGATGCCGGACGCTTCTCTGTGGAAGTTCGAATACGCCCGTATCCATCTGATGTATGGAGAGTGGCTGCGTCGCCGCCGGGAGTACACGGCCGCACGTGTCCAGCTGAGTATGGCTCTGGATCTTTTCGAGCACCAGCTGAAGGCCCCCCCATGGGTTCAGCGTGCCCGCAACGAACTGCGCGCCGTCGGCGTGAGCGTGGGGATGCCGCAGGCGGACGGCGTGGTGGCGATGAGCGCGCAGGAACGTCGTATCGCGGAGCTGGCGGCGACCGGTATGTCCAACAAGGAGATCGGCCAGCAGCTCAATATCTCGCCGCGCACCGCTGGCGCGCACTTGTACAGGGTGTTTCCCAAGCTGGGCATCACCTCGAGAGCCGCGCTGCGTGATGCATTGAATGATCTCGACGAGGTCCGCGCCGGATAAACGCTCTCTGTGTGCCTTTTCTAGGCCAGGGCGGCCGTCCCCTGATGGGTCGCGATCCGACCATCACCATGTGTCAGACGTATCCATGCGTGTCGGACGAGTGTGTGCCAACTGCGTCCTCTCGCGAGCGGGTGAAACAACTGTGACGCTGGCTTATGGAGTTTTTGTGGATCGGGTTCCTTGTAGACATGCTGAGTGGCCCGCCGCCGCGTGGCAGACATGTGTGTGGCAGCTGGCAGGGTGCGACGTTATGGTTTGTCATATATCGAACCATGCCGGTGTGGAGGCGAAGTGAACACTTACCAAGTACGGCGTCTGAACGTGGCTGTGCCGTCCGTAGCTGATTTCCGGAAGAGCTACGAGGTTGCGGTACCGCAGGTGCCCGTGGAGCAACTGACAGCCTTGGTGCGCCGTGAAGCCTCCTGGGCGGAGATCACGGAGCTGATCGAATCGGTGACCCCGCACGGTTTCATGATCTTCGAGGGGAACGCCGCGCATCCTCTGATGCGTCTCGCCGGCGCCGAGACAGCGCCGTGTTTCTGGTACCTGATGGGCAACCATCTGATCGCACAGCGCATGTTCCGTCATGACCCCAGGACCATGCTCTATGCCCCGCTGCGTACCGTCATCTGGCAGGACAGGGAGGGAGCCGCCTGGTTCAGTGTCGACCAGCCCAGTACTCACTTCGCCAGCCTCGGCCACCCCGAAGTGACCGGCGTAGGGGTGGAACTCGACCGGAAGCTTGCCGATCTCCTGGAGTTTCTCGGTACCGACGTACCAGACGAACTGCGGCAGAGCTGACTGGCCGCAGGTGTTTCATCAGAGCGTCCTCCTCGACGCGTCGGATAGCTGGCGTCGGGTGGCGCGACGGGCGGGGAGAGCGGCTAGCGCGGCGGTGCCGAGAACCGTGACGGCCACAAGGGCGGCCAGCAACGGGATTGCCGGGGTTTGTGCCACACCGGCACCGACTCCGCTGATGCGGCCCTGGTAGTCGATGAGGCGGCGGCCCAGCGGCAGGCCTGCCGCCAGGCCGAGGACGACAGCCGCCAGCACGGACCACGCGGTGGTGAAGACTGTGATCGCCGTTATCTGACGGGGTGACAGCCCCATGGCATGGAACGCGGGGACATCCCGCTCGTGTTGTCTTGCCATGCCGCCGACGATGGTGAGCAACTCCACCGCGGTGATGAGGACAAGTACGAGGACGAGCCCTACGACCACCCCGCGCAACGCCCGCAGCCGGTCGGCGGGGTTGGTCACGGGGTATACGTCTATCGGACCGTGTGCGGTCGTCAGCCGCCTTGCCACGGATGCCGCGTCCGTGCCGGGACGCAGCCGCACCTCGTACAGCTGGGCCTGAAGGCCGGGGGAGTAGTCCTGCAGGGTTTCCAATGATGTGGTGATGACGCGCCCGTTGTTGTCCGGCTCGATGTCGCGGCCGACCAGATGAAGGATCTGTGGCCGGTCGCGCACGGTCACGCGCACCCAGTCGCCCACACGCACGTGCATGAGATCCAGCAGGCCCTGGGCGGCCACTGCCTCTTCGGGCCCGTGAGGGGCGCGGCCGGCGACGATCGAGACCGGGTAGGGGTGCGCGCGGTTTCCCAGGCCACGTAGGGTAATGGTGGCCGTTTGGCCCGGCACCAGGGCGGCGAACTCGACACCGGGATACACGGAACTCACTCGGGGGTCGTGTTCCAGGAGGGAGCGGGCGGCTGTCTCTGCCCGTATGTCCGGCACACGTACCGTCAGTGAGGCGGGGACGCCGGCGCGATCGGGATGCCTGTGGAGGAAGTCAAGGGTGCTCCAGGCACTGAGCGCGACAACGACGAGGAGGAGAGGGAGAGTCAGCCTTCCGATTGCGGAGAGGGATCTGGTTCCCCGTCCGAAGGCCCGGTGCCATCCGAGGGCCAGGGAAGGTGGCACCCCGCGGTCCAGCGAGTGCAGGGTGAGCGGAGGCAGCGGTCCTGCCGAGGCCGGCAGAGTACGGGGAGCGGGCATGGGCGGTACCCGGCCGGCCTGCCAGGAGGCCAGGGACGTGGTCGCGCCGATGAACAGCACCACCAGGGCCGGCACCGCGGACAAGGCTGCCGTGTGTCCCGGAATTTCCCGGCCCACCCGTACGGCCTCGCCCAGACGGCCGGGCATGTCCGCTCCCAGGGACTCGGTGAGGCTGACCGCGGCAATCGCCCCGAGCAGTGCCCAGGCCAGATGCTGCAGCAGGAAGAGGCGTATTACCTGTCCCGGTGTGAATCCGATCGCCTTCAGCATCGCGATGTCGCCGATGTGGCTGCGGACGCGTGTGCCGATGGCGCCGTGTACGGCGAGGCCTGCCGCGATGAGCGCGGCAAGGCCTGACAGGCCGATCGCTTCACCGATGAGACGGCTGTCGCCCTGTGCCTGCGATCGGGCCTGCTGCCACGTGGACACGTCGTGCACCGCGGCCGCGCCCAGCACGGTCACCATGCGCTGGACGGTGTAATCGGTGTCGTCCGGGTGGGCGAGACGGAGGCCCGCCACCCGTGCGTCGGGAGTGCGTACCTCCGCGGGCAGGGCCCAGATGACACCGGGGCGCTGCCCGGGACGGTAGCGGGGCTCGGCGGTCTCGGCGACGCCGACGACGGTGAGCGTCCGTGCCGTCCCGGGCATGGTGAGGGTGTCTCCCGGGCCGGCCAGCAGGGCCCGCGCCAGATGTTCCTCCAGCACCACCCCGTTCGGGACGGACGGCTCCAGCCATGTCCCGGAGGTAAGCAGGGGACGGTCCACGGATGGAAGTTTCGTCATTCCGCGCATCTCTGCCGCGGCACGTGTGCCATGCGCGGCGACCGCGAGAGACTGCGCCGGATACGGTCCTGCGACCTGTTGTACGCCGTCCAGCGTGGCCAGGCCGCCCAGGTCGGCCGACACGTCCGTGTGCAGCCATATGTGTGCGCTGTGTGTCTTGGTGAAGACCCGTTGCCAGGGATGGGTCGCGTAGCCGAACAGAGATACGGCGAGCAGTAGAGAGGAGACGACCCCAAATGCGGCCAGGACGAGCAGGAGCGGCTCGCTGGCATGTCTGCTCACGTCGGAACGTATCCAGCGCAGGGTGGCTCGCACGACTTCACAGCTCCTTTGGCAGGCGCGCCTGCCCGTCGCTCGGATCAGTCCGTCAGCTTGAGTACGGCTGATGTGTCCTGGCCGTGCGCCGGGTTGGCGTCGAGTGCCGAGTCGTCGGAGATCCGGCCGTCGAACAGGCTGATGACCCGGTCAGCCGCGCTGGCCAGCCGGGCGTCATGGGTGACGAGGACAATGGTCTGTCCCCGCTGGTGGAAGCGGGAGAGCAGCCTGGTGACCTCACGGGTTCCGGTGCTGTCCAGACTGCCCGCCGGTTCGTCGGCGAGCAGCAGGGCGGGATGATTGACCAGCGCGCGGGCGAGCGCGACTCGCTGCTGCTCGCCTCCTGACAGCTCGCCGGGCATGCTGCGTTGGCGGTTCGTCAGGCCCAGCTCGCTCAGCAGTTCTTCCCGGCGCGCTCGGGCCTGCCGCAGCGGGACCTTCGCCAGCAGGGCGGGCATCTCCACGTTGTCGGCCACCGACAGGTCCGATATGAGGTTGAAGAACTGGAAAACGAACCCGATCCGCGTGCGGCGTTCGATGGCCCACCGGGCTTCCGAGTAACTGTCAGTGCGTTCTTCACCGAGGTAGATGGTGCCCGCATCGGATTTCTGCAAGCCCCCCAGCAGGTGGAGCAGGGTGGATTTGCCCGCTCCGGAGGGGCCGGTGATCGCCACGAACTCGCCCTGCCGCACCGACAGGTCGATGCCACGTACGGCATGGACGGCTGCGCCGCGTCCGTAGTGTGTCTTGACCAGGCCCTCGGTCCGCAGCAAGGGGATTGTGGCTCCGCTCACTGCGGTCTCTCCAGTTCCTCCTGGCACCGCTCCAGCCAGTCGAGATCCGCCTGCAGATGCAGCATGGCGCCTTCGACGAGCAGCTGTGCGATGCGATTGTCGCGATCTTCGGCGGCGGCGAGCTTCGACAGGCTGCGCATGGTGTTCAGGTACTGGCGCCGCTGCTTGTTGATCAGGTCGATTCGATCGGTGCGGGCGACGAACGGCGCGAGAGCGAGCTTCATGAAGAACTCGTCCCGAACGCGTGGTTCGTCCGCCGTCTCCTCGTACCAGCCCTCCAGTGCCTCCTGGCCGGCGTCCGTGAGACGGTAGATCTTCTTGTTGGGACGGCTGGACTGTTCGACCTCCTCGCCCTCGATCAGTCCGGATTTCTCGAGACGGCCGAGAGTGACGTACACCTGCCCGATGTTGGGCTGAGGGTACGCGGCACCCAGTAGTTGCTCAAGGTCCTGCTTGAGTTCGTAGCCGTGAGCCGGACTGCGGGCGAGTAGGGCGAGGAGGGGAAACCGCATTCGCGTCCTCCACCTCGCCTCCGTGTCAGGGGACGCAAGCCCCGTGTGTGCGCGCCGGCCGGGCGAGGGCCGGTGCATGGAAGGCTCTAGTATCGCGCATGCCTAACCGGTATACATGGCTGGCCGGTGACTGAGCGGAGGTGCCGGTGGACGGAGGACCCGATGCGGTGGATGCCGGCCGCAGGACGTGGCCTTCTTTTCGTCCTGGTGCTGCTGACGGGTTATGCCGCACCGGGAGCCGGTACGGGGGAGAGCACCACCGCGGTCCGCGGCCCGCTCACGCTCGCGACGGCGGGTGATCTGACGAACTACCTGGAACCGCTGCTGCAGGGATGGAACCGTGCGCATCCCGAGGAGAAGGTGACGCTCGTCCAGCTCCCGGATTCGGCCGACGAGGCACACGCGCAGATGACCACGGACGTGCGCGGCGCGGCCGGCCGGTTCGATGTGCTGAACCTTGACGTGGACTGGACCTCCGAGTTCGCGGCGGCAGGATGGATACGCCCCTTGCCGCGTGAAAGTTTCGACCTGAAATCCCTTTTGTCCCCGGTCGTGGGCACGGCCACCTACCGCAGCCGCCTCTACGCTGTTCCCTACACGACGAACGCCGGTGTACTGGTCTACCGCAAGGACATTCTTGCCAAGGCGGGCGTCGCGGTCCCGCGAACCTGGGCCGAGCTGCAGCAGGACGCCCGGTCCATCGCGCCGGAGTATGGACTGGACGGATACGCGGGCCAGTTGCTGCCCTATGAAGGGCTGACCGTCAATGCGGCTGAGGCTGTCTACTCGGCGGGCGGCACCATTCTCGGCGATGAGGGCCGACGCGTCACGGTGGACTCGGCCGCCGCTCGTGCGGGCATCGGCTTTCTGGTGCGGGGGGTACGCCAAGGCTGGATTCCCCGCCAGGCCCTGACCTACACGGAGGAAGAATCCAAGCAGGCCTTCATGAGCGGCAAGTTGCTGTTCCTGCGGAACTGGCCCTATGCCTATGTCGCCGCCTCCGACCGCTCTTCCATGCTGGCCGGCAAGGTCGGCATCGCTCCGCTGCCCGGCCCCGCCGGCCCCGGCACCAGCGTCCTCGGCGGCTCTGACCTGGCCATCGCCGCCCATTCCCGGCACCCGGAGTCGGCGATGCGCCTCATCGCCTATCTCACCAGCGAGCCCATCCAGCGGCAGGTACTGGTCAAGGGAGCGCTGCCGCCCGTGCGAGCGTCCCTCTACCGTGATCCCGCTCTGATCGCCCGGTACCCCTATCTGCCGACCCTGCGAGCGAGCATTCTGGGTGCCGTCCCGCGCCCCAAGAGTCCGCGCTACTCGCAGGTGAGTCTCGTCGTGCAGGCCGTGGTACACGGCGCGCTGATGGGCAAGGAGAGCCCTGCGCAGGCCGTACGGCGACTGGCCCGTGAACTCAGCACCCTGCCTTCGTCGTAGGACTTCTACCTAACGTGTAGGTATTGACGCTGCACTCTCTTGCTCCATTTGGATCGACAAATCACCATAAGCGGGCCACGTGACTCTTTTGCCTTGGGCCACATCATTGACATCTGCTCGTCACCACTACCTAACATGCATGCATAACAACTGGCACGCACAGACAGGCTGACGGGGTGATTCACAAGCGCACTGACGCCCACCCGTGGTGGCGCGACGCAGTGATCTACCAGGTTTACGTCCGCAGTTTCCTCGACAGCACCGGCGACGGCATCGGTGATCTGTCCGGAGTGAGGGCCGGACTGCCCTACTTGAAGAAGCTGGGCGTCGACGGCATCTGGTTGAGTCCCTTCTATCCCTCGCCGCAGCACGATCACGGCTATGACGTGGCCGACTACTGCGACGTCGATCCCGTCTTCGGGGACCTCGCCGAGTTCGACCGAATCGTGGCCTCGGCCCGGCGGCTGGGCATCAAGGTGCTCCTGGACATCGTCCCGAACCACTGCTCCAGCGAGCACCCTTGGTTTCGCGCAGCAGTGGCCTCCCCTCCGGGATCCGCGGCTCGAGCGCGCTTCCACTTCGCCGACGGGCGCGGAGCGGACGGGAGCGAACCTCCCAACAACTGGCACGCCATGTTCGGTGGCCCGGCGTGGAGCCGTGTCGTTGAACGGAACGGCCTTCCCGGCCAGTGGTATCTGCACATGTTCACGCCCGAGCAACCCGACTGGAACTGGCGTAACCCCGTCGTGGGCGCCGAGTTCGAGCGGGTGCTGCGCTTCTGGCTCGACCGGGGAGTGGACGGGTTTCGTATCGACGTCGCTGCCGGCCTCTTCAAGCACCCCGAACTGCCCGACTCCCCGGACCCCGAAGCGGATGCCCGCAGCCGTGACTCGGTCAACCCGCTGGCCTGGAATCAGCCAGAGGTGCACGAGGTGTGGCGGCAATGGCGTGCCGTGTGCGAGGAGTACACCGCCCGCGACGGGAACGAGCGGCTGCTGGTCGGCGAGGTCTCCGTACCCACGGCTCGTGAACACGCCCGCTATGTGCGCGCCGACGAACTCCATCAGGCCTTCTTCTTCGACCTCCTCAGCGCCCCCTGGAACGGTGACGCGTTCCGCAAGGTCATCTCTGAGGCCATGCAGGACATCGCCGGAACCGGATCCACGGTTACCTGGGTCCTCAACAATCACGATCAGGTACGCACCGTCACCCGCTACGGCGAGCCCGCCACCGAGGGCAGCGGGCTGGGTGCCGCCCGCGCGCGGGCGGCCGCGTTGCTGATGCTGGCGCTGCCCGGGGCCGCCTACATCTACCAGGGTGAGGAACTCGGCCTGCCCGAGGTCGTGGACCTGCCGGACGACGTCCTCACCGACCCGATCTTCCGGCGGACCGGCAGCCGGGCCCGGGTCCGCGACGGTTGCCGGGTGCCGCTGCCGTGGTCGGGTCAGGCCTCCCCGTTCGGTTTCACCTCCGGAGTGGAGGCCGCCAAGCCCTGGCTGCCACAGCCGGACTGGTTTGCCCAGCACGCCACCGATGTCGCTCTCGCCGACACCCGTTCCTTCTGGCACCTCTACCGGGAGGGTCTGCATCTGCGCTCGACCCTTCCTCAACTGGGGGAGGGGACGCTGCGGTGGCTGGAGACCCCGCCGGACGTTCTCTCCTTCGTCCGCGGTGACGGTCTGGTGTGCGCTGTCAACTTCGGAACCTCTCCGGTGCCCGCACCGGTCACCGGCAGCCCGCTGCTGACCAGCGGCCCCTCTCCGGCCGGAGTGCTCGCTGGATCCACCGCCGCGTGGTGGGTCACCGACGACACCCTCGCTTGATTACGGCACCGCCCACTCGCGGTTCACCGAAAGGAAATGAAGGATGATACGACGCCGCTTCAGCATGCTCGCCGGCTGCACGGCCCTCGTGGCAATCGGAGCCACCGCCTGTGGTGGAGGGGACGTCTCCGCAGGGGGTGGCGACAAGCCGCTGACCGGGCAGACAGTCACCGTGGCAGGCGTCTGGTCCGGAAGCGAACAGAAGAACTTCCAGAAGGTCCTGGACGCCTTCGCCGCCAAGACCGGCGCGAAGACCCAGTTCATGTCCACCGGCGACAACGTTTCAACCGTGGTCGGCAGCAAGATCGAAGGTGGGGACGCGCCAGATGTCGTGATGGTCCCTCAGGTGGGGGTGCTGCAGCAGTTCGCCGCCAAGGGATGGCTCCGGCCGCTGTCCGCGACCGCGGAGAAGACCGTGGACGCCGACTATGCCGCGGTCTGGAAGCGGTACGGCAGCGTCGATGGCACCCTCTACGGCCTGTACTTCAAGGCGGCCCACAAGTCGACCGTCTGGTACAGCCCCGAAGCCCTCGCGCAGGCGGGCGTCCAGCCTCCGAAGACGTACGACCAGCTGATCTCCGCCGGGCACACCATCTCCGATTCCGGGTTGGCTGCGTTCTCCGTCGCCGGTCAGGACGGTTGGACCCTTACCGACTGGTTCGAAAACGTCTATCTCTCTCAGGCCGGCCCCCAGAAGTACGACCAGCTCGCCGCCCACAAGCTCAAGTGGACGGACAGCAGCGTGGTCACCGCTCTCACCACGCTCAAGCAACTCTTCAAGGACAAGCAGCTCATCGCCGGCGGCCAGAAGGAAGCCCTCAACACCGACTTCCCGGGCTCGGTGGAGAAGGTCTTCGGTCCCAAGCCGGAGGCCGCCATGGTCTATGAGGGCGACTTCGTCGCCGGCGTGGCCAAGGACCAGTACGGCAGGACGATCGGCAAGGACGCCGACTTCTTCCCCTTCCCGGCCGTGGCCGGCGGCACCACCCCCGTGGTCAGCGGTGGTGACGCCGCGGTCGTCCTGAAGGACGGCAAGAACGCTGCGGCGGGCATGAAGCTGATCGAGTACCTGGCCACGCCCGAGGCGGCGGCGGTGTGGGCGAAGGCGGGTGGCTATCTCTCCCCGAACGAGAAGCTCGCCCTGTCCTCCTACAGCGACGACGTCACCCGGGCCACGGCCAAGTCCCTGGTGGGGGCGGGGGACTCGGTCCGATTCGACATGTCCGACCAGGCGCCCGCCGCGTTCGGCGGCACCAAGGGCGTCGGCGAGTGGAAGGTGCTCCAGGACTTCCTGCGCGATCCGTCCGACCCCAAGGCGACCGCGGCCCGTCTCGAGTCGGCTGCGGCCAAGGCCTACGGAGACTGATTCACCGTGACCGCGACACTCGCCGAAAGCGACCGTCGACCGGCTTCCTCTCCCGTCGCGTCCCGGCCCCGGGCGCGACGGCGAGGGCGCCTGGCCGCCGTCATCTTCGTACTGCCCGCCCTGCTGCTGCTCGGCGCACTCGTCGTCTACCCGGTGTTCTTCTCCATCGGGCGCAGCTTCTTCGACGCCTCCGGCACCCGGTTCGTCGGCACCAACAACTATGCCGAGATGTTCCAGGACCCGGCCACCCTCAAGGCCATTCGCAACACCGTCATCTGGGTCGTGGTGGCGCCGGCGCTGCTGACAGCGCTGGGCCTCATCCTCGCGGTCCTGGTGGAGAAGGTGCGCTGGGCCACGGCCTTCAAGCTGCTGCTGTTCATGCCTATGGCGGTCTCGTTCCTCGCAGCCGGTGTCCTGTTCAGGCTCACGTACGACGAAGACCCCGACAAGGGTGTACTCAACGCCGCTGTCGTCTCCGTCCACGACGCCTTCGCGGGCACCTCTCCGTACCCGACTGCACGCGCTCGTCCCGGCGGAGACCTCAGGCAACAGGGGGACGGTTCCTACCGGACCACTGCGGGTGTCTCGCCCGGGCACGTGCTCGTGACGATACCGCTCGTCGGCATTCTCCCGGCCGACCTGCCTGCCGGGCACCGTTCGGCCCTGAAGGCAGGCTGGACGGCTCCCGGAGAGCTGCGCGGTGTGGTGTACCTGGACTTCACACCAGGTGGACAGGGCACACCCGGGAAGATCGACCGAGGTGAGAGCGGACTGCCCCGCATGGCCGTCGAAGCCGTACGCGGCGGAACAGCCGTGGCGCACACGACGACCGCGGCGGACGGCTCGTTCCGTTTCACCGGGCTGCGGGACGGCTCGTACACCTTCCGGCTGCCCGCCGCCAACTTCGCCGCCCCCTACCGGGGGGTCTCGTGGCTGGGGCCGACCCTGGTCACCCCGGCCATCATCGGGGCCTATCTCTGGATCTGGACCGGGTTCGCGATGGTGCTGATCGGGGCGGGTCTGTCGACTTTGCCACGGGACGCGCTGGAGGCCGCCAGGATGGACGGCGCCAACGAGTGGCAGATCTTCCGGCGTATCACCGTGCCCTTGCTCGCACCCGTGCTGACCGTCGTCTTCGTCACTCTCGTGATCAATGTGATGAAGGTCTTCGACCTGGTCTACATCATCGCTCCGGGCCCGGTGCAGGAGGACGCCACCGTGCTGGCCACCCAGATGTGGCTTGTGTCCTTCGGGGGCGGCAACGACCAGGGTCTCGGCAGCGCCCTCGGCGTGCTGCTTCTTCTCCTGGTGGTACCGGCCATGGTTTTCAACGTCCGCCGCTTCCGAAGGAGCCAGTGATGAGTACAGTCCGCCGGGCACTGAACAGCGGGGTGATCCAGGCTTTCCTGGTACTCGTGGGGCTCGTCTGGCTGACTCCGCTGGCGGGTCTGCTCCTGTCCTCACTCCGGTCGACGCAGGACACCGCGCTCGGAGGATGGTGGACGGTCTTCGCGCACCCTGGCCAGCTGACCGCCGACAACTACGAGGCCCTTCTCGGCAACGCGGACATCACGAGGGCCTTCTGGAATACCGTGCTGATCTCGGTGCCGACGACGGTGCTGGTCGTGGTCATCGCGGCCCTGGCGGGGTACGCGTTCGCCTGGCTGGACTTCCCCGGCCGTGACGCGGTCTTTCTCCTGGTGGTGGCCCTCCTGGTGGTACCGGTGCAGATCGGTCTGCTGCCGGTGGCCAAGCTGTTCGGGACGCTTGGCCTGTTCGGCAGCATCCCGGGCGTAGTGCTTTTTCATGTCGCCTACGGTCTGCCCTTCGCCGTCTTCCTGTTGCGGAACTACTTCGCGGAAATCCCCAAGGAGATGCTCGAAGCAGCCCGGATGGACGGCGGCGGGGAATGGCGGATCTTCGCCCAGCTGGTCCTGCCGGTGGCCAGGCCTGCGATCGCCTCACTGGCGATTTTCCAGTTCCTGTGGACCTGGAACGACATGGTGGTGGCGCTGCTCTTCGCCGACAGCTCTTCCCAGCCCTTGACCGTGGAACTTCAGTCACAGGTGAGGCAGTTCGGCAGCAACATCGACGTGCTGGCACCAGGAGCGTTCCTGTCCCTGATCGTGCCGCTCATCGTGTTCTTCGCCTTCCAGCGGCACTTCGTGCAGGGGGTGATGGCGGGGTCGGTGAAGTGAAGCGGATCTCGGGCCGGGGGGGGGGGGGGGGGGGGGGGGGGGGGGGGGGGGGGGGGGGGGGGGGGGGGGGGGGGGGGGGGGGGGGGGGGGGGGGGGGGGTGGTGTGGGGGTGGGTTAGGTTGGCA
>NZ_JBVIKO010000049.1:0-31332 GCF_055580905.1 Streptomyces sp. NPDC031497 | reverse complement strand
AAACGCCCGGTTACATTCCGAACCCGGAAGCTAAGCCTTACAGCGCCGATGGTACTGCAGGGGGGACCCTGTGGGAGAGTAGGACACCGCCGAACTCCTTTTAGAGCTCTGGCTCTTGGGCTTCAAGCCCAAGAGCCAGAGCTTTTTTGCGTTGAGGTAAGGTCAGGGGGCAAAGTTGGCTCGTTTCCCATCACAGGAGGCCCCCGGGTGGAGGTCCAGGAGACCCGTGTCCAGACGGACCGGGTCCTCACCATCCCGAACATCCTCAGCATGGCGCGTCTCGTCGGCGTACCCGTCTTCCTGTGGTTGATCCTCAGGCCCGAGTTCGGCGGGCCCAAGAGCGACGGCTGGGCGCTGCTGGTGCTCGCCTTCAGCGGCATCAGTGACTACCTGGACGGCAAGCTCGCCCGACGCTGGAACCAGATCAGCAGCCTCGGCCGGCTTCTGGACCCCGCCGCGGACCGGCTCTACATCCTGTCGACGCTGGTCGGACTCACCTGGCGCGAGATCCTGCCGCTCTGGTTGACAGCCGTACTACTGCTGCGCGAGCTGGTGCTGCTGGTGATGGTGGGGATTCTCCGGCGGCACGGCTATCCACCGCCGCAGGTGAACTTCCTTGGCAAGGCAGCCACGTTCAATCTGATGTACGCGTTCCCGCTCCTGCTGCTCAGTGACGGAAGCGGCTGGATCTCGTCACTCGCTGCAATTTTCGGATGGGCGTTCGCCGGATGGGGTACAACGCTCTATTGGTGGGCAGGAGTGCTCTATGTGGTGCAGGTCCGCCGTCTGGTTCGTGCGGACGCCACAGCCGATTGAGCCCGGCGATTGTCCGGACGTAGTGGCTCTCGATGGCCCGCGGCGGAAAAGTGCGGGACAATCTGGACGGGTGAAGTCGGCTAGACCGTCATCTCTTAGAGGAGGACGCTTCCGACATGAAGGCCGTAGTGATGGCCGGTGGTGAAGGCACACGCCTTCGCCCCATGACCTCCAGCATGCCCAAGCCGCTCCTTCCGGTGGTGAACCGACCGATCATGGAGCATGTGCTACGGCTGCTCAAAAGGCATGGGCTCACCGAGACCGTCGTCACCGTGCAGTTCCTGGCGTCACTCGTCAAGAACTACTTCGGGGACGGCGAAGAGCTCGGCATGGAGCTCACCTATGCCAATGAGGAGAAGCCACTCGGTACCGCCGGAAGCGTCAAGAACGCCGAGGAGGCGTTGAAGGACGATGCTTTCCTCGTCATCTCCGGCGATGCGCTGACCGACTTCGACCTCACCGAACTCATCAACTTCCACAAGGCAAAGGGCGCGCTTGTCACGGTCTGCCTGACCCGTGTGCCCAATCCGCTGGAATTCGGCATCACCATCGTCGACGAAGAGGGGAAGGTCGAGCGGTTCCTTGAGAAGCCGACCTGGGGGCAGGTCTTCTCCGACACGGTGAACACGGGCATCTACGTCATGGAGCCCGAGGTATTCGACTATGTCGAGGCCGACGTTCCCGTCGACTGGTCCGGCGATGTCTTCCCGCAATTGATGAAGGAAGGCAAGCCGATCTACGGCTACATCGCCGAGGGCTACTGGGAGGACGTCGGCACCCACGAGTCGTACGTCAAGGCGCAGGCCGACGTCCTGGAGGGCAAGGTCGACGTCGACATCGACGGCTTCGAGATATCGCCGGGCGTCTGGGTGGCCGAGGGCGCCGAGGTGCACCCGGACGCGGTGCTGCGCGGACCGCTGTACATCGGTGACTACGCCAAGGTCGAGGCCGGCACGGAAATCCGCGAGCACACCGTCGTGGGCTCCAACGTCGTCGTGAAGAGCGGAGCCTTCCTGCACCGGGCCGTTGTCCATGACAACGTCTACGTCGGGCAGCACAGCAATCTGCGGGGCTGTGTCGTCGGGAAGAACACCGACATCATGCGGGCCGCCCGGATCGAGGACGGAGCGGTCATCGGTGACGAGTGCCTGATCGGTGAAGAATCGATCGTGCAGGGCAACGTCCGGGTCTATCCGTTCAAGACCATCGAGGCCGGTGCGTTCGTCAACACGTCCGTGATCTGGGAGTCCCGCGGGCAGGCGCATCTCTTTGGTGCCCGTGGTGTCTCCGGGATCCTGAACGTGGAGATCACACCGGAGCTGGCCGTACGGCTCGCCGGCGCGTACGCGACCACCCTGAAGAAGGGGTCCACGGTCACCACGGCCCGTGACCACTCCCGGGGCGCCCGTGCGCTCAAGCGTGCGGTCATCTCCGCGCTCCAGGCCAGCGCCATCGACGTACGCGACCTGGAGAACGTGCCCCTGCCGGTGGCACGGCAGCAGACCGCGCGCGGCAGCGCCGGCGGCATCATGATCCGGACCTCGCCCGGGGTGCCCGACTCCGTCGACATCATGTTCTTCGACGGGCAGGGCGCGGACCTCTCGCAGGCCAGCCAGCGCAAGCTGGACCGGATCTTCGCGCGGCAGGAGTACCGGCGTGCGTTCCCGGGAGAGATCGGCGACCTGTACTTCCCGGCGAGCGTCTTCGACTCCTACACGGGTTCGCTGCTGCGGAACGTCGACATCACCGGGATCGCCGAGGCCGGCCTGAAGGTCGTCGTGGACGCTTCCAACGGCAGCGCCGGGCTCGTTCTGCCCAGCCTGCTCGGGAAGCTCGGCGTGGACTCGCTGACCATCAACCCCGGACTGAACGAGGCCAGGCCCACGGAGACGGCGGACCAGCGGAGGTCGGGGCTGGTGCGCCTCGGCGAGATCGTGGCGTCCTCCGGGGCCGCGTTCGGTGTGCGGTTCGACCCGGTGGGCGAGCGGCTGTCCCTGGTGGACGAGAAGGGCCGCATCATCGAGGACGACCGCGCGCTGCTCGTGATGCTCGACCTGGTCGCCGCCGAGCGGCGTAGCGGCCGTGTGGCGCTTCCGGTCACCACGACCCGGATCGCCGAGCAGGTGGCCGCGTACCACGGGACCCAGGTCGAGTGGACGACCACCTCGCCCGACGACCTCACGCGCGTGGGGCGTGAGGAAGGCACCATCTTCGGTGGTGACGGCAAGGGCGGATTCATCGTCCCCGAGTTCAGCAGTGTCTACGACGGTACGGCGGCCTTCGTGCGCCTGATCGGCCTGGTGGCGCGGACACAGCTCACGCTCAGCCAGATCGACGCCCGGATCCCGCGGGCGCATGTCCTCAAGCGGGACCTGGCGACCCCGTGGGCTGTCAAGGGCCTGGTCATGCGGCGTGTCGTCGAGGCGGCCGATGATCGCTTCGTGGACACGACCGACGGGGTGCGGGTCGTCGAGACCGACGGACGCTGGGTGATGGTGCTGCCCGACCCGGCCGAGGCGGTCACCCATCTGTGGGCCGAGGGGCCCGACGACGCCTCCGCGCAGGCCCTGTTGGACGAATGGTCGGCGATCGTGGACAGCGCCGGACGGTAAATCCGCCGCACGCGCGCGTGCCGGACAAGTGTCCCCGCGGGGGCCTGTCCGGCACGCCGGTGGGGCCGTTCGGAGGTACCGGTCGCAACGTGCGACGATGTGCGGCATGCCGCAGCAACCCCCCGTTCGGAGCAGCGCCACCCGGCCGCAGCGCCCGGACGCCTCCATGTCGTTGATCACCAACGTCATGGACCACAGCCTCGACGACGGGTACGCCGAGGCGGCGGCCCGGAAGCGGGCGCAGGGGGAGGGCGGCGGCATGCCGAAGACCCTCCGGGCCAGGCTGGGCCTCGCCGGCGGTCTGGTGCTCGCGGCGCTGGTGGTGACCGTGGGAGCGGCGCAGGCACGCGTGACGGCCCCTGTCGTGGCCAAGGAGCGCCAGGAGCTCATCGACCGCATCGACCGTGAGACGGCCGCCGCCGACAAGCTGGAGACCAATGTCGACAGGCTGCGGGACGATGTCAGTGCCCGCCAGCGTGCGGCGCTGAAGGAGAGCGGCGGCAGCGGCCAGGCGGACCTGGTGGGCATGCTGTCGGGTGCCACGGCGGTGCACGGCCCCGGCGTGAAGCTGGTCGTGAACGACGCCAAGGAGGCCTCCTCGGGCGGCGACGGCAGCGACCCGCGGGAGACCTCAGGGTTCTCCGACACCGGCCGGGTGCGCGACCATGACATGCAGCGCGTCGTGAACGGGCTGTGGGCCTCGGGCGCCGAGGCGATCTCCATCAACGGGCAGCGGCTCACCGCCCTGTCCGCGATCAGGGCCGCGGGAGACGCGATACTGGTCGACAACAGGCCGCTGGTACCGCCGTACACGGTGCTGGCGGTGGGGGACGGGGAGAGGCTCAGCTCCAGGTTCCAGGACAGCCCCGACGGGCTGTATCTGCATGCGCTGGAGGAGAACTTCGACATCCGGGCGACGATCTCCACGGAGAGTGACGTCCGGCTGCCCGCCGCACCCAGCGTGATCGTACGTACGGCCCAGCCGTACACGGAGAAGACGGAGAAGGGCACATCGTGATCGCCGTACTTGGCCTCGTCGTGGGCGTCGTGGCCGGACTGTTGGTCCGTCCTGAGGTTCCGGCGGTCGTCGAGCCGTATCTGCCGATCGCCGTCGTCGCGGCGCTTGACGCCGTCTTCGGTGGGCTGCGGGCCATGCTCGACGGGATCTTCGACGACAAGGTCTTCGTGGTGTCGTTCCTGTCCAACGTGGTGGTGGCCGCGCTGATCGTGTTCCTGGGCGACAAGTTGGGTGTGGGGTCGCAGCTGTCCACGGGTGTCGTCGTGGTCCTCGGTATCCGTATCTTCTCCAACGCCGCGGCGATCCGACGGCATGTCTTCCGGGCGTGAGCGGCATGAGCGAGCACGAGAAGCGCCCGGAACACGGGCTGCGCAGAGAACTGCCGGACGAGGTGCCCGCCGCGGCACCGGAGACCGGATCCACCGCCGAGCCGAAGCCGGAGGCCGGGCTGACCGGCCGCCGCCGGCTGGTCCAGGGGCTGTGGCCGCCGCGGGTCAGCCGGGCCCAACTGATCGTCGCCGTGCTGCTGTTCGGGCTCGGATTCGGGCTCGCCGTGCAGGTGGCGTCGAACAGCGACAGTGACAGCGCGTTGCGCGGGGCCCGCCAGGAGGATCTTGTTCGGATCCTCGATGAACTGGATGACCGTACTCAGCGTCTTGAGGACGAGAAGACAGGACTTGAAAAGCAGCGCCAGGAGTTGCAGAGCAGCTCCGACCAGGCGGCGGAGGCACGCAGGCAGACGGCCGAGAAGGAGAGGCAACTCGGCATTCTGGCGGGCACCGTGGCGGCGCAGGGTCCTGGCATCACGATGACGGTCGACGACCCGAAGGGGACGGTACAGGCGGACATGCTGCTCGACGCGATCCAGGAGTTGCGCGCGGCCGGCGCGGAGGCGATCCAGGTCAACGGGGTGCGAGTGATCTCCGGCACCTACCTCACCGACTCCGGGAAGAGCGTGAGCGTCGACGGGAACAAGATCACCCAGCCCTACGTTTTCAAGGTGATCGGCAAGCCGCAGGATCTCGAACCGGCTCTCAACATCCCCGGAGGCGTGGTGCAGACCCTGGAGAAGGAACAGGCGACTGTGACCGTCGAGCGGTCGACCAAGATCGTGGTGGATGCCTTGCGACCGGCGAAGCAGCCTGACTACGCTCGGTCGTCCTCACAGTGAACCGGCGGTGCATGCGGGACGTCCGGCGAGGGCATGAGGATGCGGGGGGTCGGCGCACCGGGGAGCCGGTGCGTGGTGGAAACTGTCTGGTGGATACGGACGTTGTGTGGTTGTCCGGGTCGGCCGGTTTATTCAGTCAGGGTTCGTCCTGCCCCACGGGCGGGTCTGTTTCGGTCAAGGGGAATCGCCCGTGAAGTTGTTTTCGAAGTTGTTCGGCAAGAGCACCCGAGAGGGTAGCGACAACGCGACCGCTCGCCATCGCGCACAGCCCGACGCGGACGGTCAGCGCCCGCTGTTCCGGGATCAGGTGACTGGTCCGGGGGGTGACATTTCGGGAGGTCAGGGCGCGCGGTCAGTTGACCCGTCGCAGTCCGGCGGCATAGGTTTCGGGCAACCGTCAACCTCAGGTGCGGGTGGAGGGTTTACCTCCGACCCGTACGCGTCCAACGCCCCGGCGGGGCAGCCGCGGCAGGAGGATCCGTCCATGTCGGCCCTGGTTTGTACGAGGTGCGGTAACCGCAACGCGGAGAACGCCCGCTTCTGTTCCAATTGCGGTGCCCCGCTGCGCGCGGGCGCCGTCCCCGAGCGGGCGTCGGAGACGACGTCCACGATCTCGATCTCCGGCCTGGAGGCCTACGACGCCGAGGTCACCGGCCAGACCCAGGCGCCGGCGCTCTCGCCCGAGGCGCAGGCGGCCGTCGACGCGCTGCCGCTGGGCTCCGCGCTGCTGGTCGTGCGCCGCGGCCCGAACTCGGGCAGCCGCTTCCTGCTGGACAGCGACCTGACCACGGCCGGCCGTCACCCGCAGAGTGACATCTTCCTGGACGACGTGACGGTCTCGCGCCGCCATGTGGAGTTCCGCCGCCAGCCGGACGGCTCGTTCACGGTGGCCGACGTGGGCAGCCTCAATGGCACGTACGTCAACCGGGAGCGCATCGACCAGGTCGCTCTGTCCAACGGTGACGAGGTCCAGATCGGCAAGTACCGGCTGGTCTTCTACGCGAGCCGGCAGGGCATCTGACCCTCCGGACGTCGTCCGGGGACCCCAGGGAAGAAGGCCCATGCTGCACACACCGAGCGGCGGTACCGGTCACGGCACCGCCGCCACGGAATCCGGGCTGATGAGCATCGGCACGGTGCTGAACGTGCTGCGCGACGAGTTCCCCGAAGTCACCATCTCCAAGATCCGCTTCCTGGAGTCGGAGGGGCTGATCGAGCCGCGCCGGACCCCGTCCGGGTACCGCAAGTTCAGCGCCGGGGACGTGGAGCGGCTCGGACACGTCCTGAGGATGCAGCGGGACCACTACCTGCCGCTGAAGGTCATCCGGGAGTACCTGGAGGCCATGGAGCGCGGTGAGGCCGTCCAGCTGCCCGTGCTGGGACGGCAGCGGGACGGCGAGGCCGTGCCGATGGTCGTCGAGGCGCCCACGGTGGCGCGGATCGGCCGGAACGAGCTGCTCGCGGCCGCCGAGATCGACGAGAACTGCCTGGCGGAGTGGGAGTCGTACGGACTGCTCGCTCCCCTGGAGGACGGCGTGTACGACGCCGAGGCGGTCACCGTGGCCGCGCTCGTGACCGAGCTGGGCCGGTTCGGGATCGAGCCGCGCCATCTGCGGGTGATGAAGGCCGCCGCCGACCGTGAGGCGGGCCTGGTGGACCAGGTGGTTGCCCCGCTCAAGCGGCACCGCAATCCGCAGACCAGGGCCCATGCCGAGGCCCGTACGAAGGAGCTGGCGGCGCTCACGGTGAGGTTGCACGCCGCACTGGTGCAGACCGCGCTCGGGGTGAGGCTGCCGTGACCATGGTGACAGGACCCGGGCGGAGGCCGGATCGGGCGCGCGTTCCGGGCCCGACTACCCAAACGTCCCGGGCACGGCCTAGGGTTGCTGTGTGAACGAGCTCGATGTCGTAGGTGTCCGGGTGGAAATGCCCTCCAACCAACCGATCGTGCTCCTGCGCGAAGTGGGAGGCGACCGTTACCTCCCCATCTGGATCGGGCCGGGGGAGGCGACGGCGATCGCGTTCGCCCAGCAGGGCATGGCCCCTGCGCGGCCGCTGACCCACGACCTGTTCAAGGACGTGCTGGAGGCCGTCGGTCAGGAGCTCACCGAAGTACGCATCACGGACCTGCGTGAGGGCGTCTTCTACGCGGAGCTGGTCTTCGCCAGCGGTGTCGAGGTGAGCGCCCGTCCGTCCGACGCCATAGCGCTGGCGCTGCGCACCGGAACGCCGATCTACGGGAGCGACACGGTGCTGGACGACGCGGGCATCGCGATCCCGGACGAGCAGGAGGACGAGGTGGAGAAGTTCCGCGAGTTCCTCGACCAGATCTCGCCCGAGGACTTCGGCACCAGCAGTCAGTGAGGGACCGGAGCGGCCCGTCACCCACCCGTCAGGGGCCGGTGACGGGCCGGTTCACGACCGGTCGGGCTCGAAAATCATGGGCAATTGCCAGCGGCCATTGAGAGCGTCCTACGTCTTCCCGCCAGAGCATTCGGCTAGCCTTTCCCCGCGGTGGGGCACGGGAAACCACTCCTAGGGTGATTATCACTCGGCGTGCCGAGTGTGGCGATCGTTGACGCACCCCTGGTGACTGCCTACCGTCGAGAGGGCAGGTCAAGGACGGAGGTCGGCGTGAGAAGCAGCGGCGACGGTACGGCTGGGGGTGCCCCGGGACGCGGTCTCGGGGAGAGCGGTCCGTACCGGCCTCACGGCAGCACTGCCGGTCACGCTCCGCAGCGGCCGACGGCAGTGCCGAGCGGCGGAGGGGCGGCGTCCATGACGACCGAGGAGATCGGCTACCGGGGGCCCACGGCCTGTGCGGCGGCCGGCATCACCTACCGGCAACTCGACTACTGGGCCCGCACCGGCCTGGTCGAGCCCAGCGTGCGGCCGGCCTACGGGTCGGGCACCCAGCGCCTGTACAGCTTCCGGGACGTCGTCGTCCTGAAGATCGTCAAGCGGTTCCTGGACACCGGGGTGTCCCTCCAGAACATCCGCACCGCCGTCCAGCACCTGAGGGAGCGCGGTTTCCGCGACCTGGAGCGCATGACCCTCATGAGCGACGGCGCCACGGTCTACGAGTGCACCTCGCCCGACGAGGTCCACGCCCTGCTCCAGGGCGGCCAGGGCATCTTCGGGATCGCGGTCGGCGTGGTCTGGCGGGACGTGGAAAGCGCGCTCTCCCAGCTGCACGGCGAGCGGGTCGACACCGGCGAGACCCTGATCGGGCCCAACCCCGCCGACGAACTGGCCCGGCGTCGCAACCGGGCGGTCTGACGCCCCGGCCCGCACCCCCCGCCCCCTGAATCTCCTGAGCTGAATCTCCTGAGCCCTTTGTGATGCCCCGGCACGGTTCCGTGCCGGGGCATTGTCAGTGGCGTGGTGCAGCATCGGAGATGTGAGAAACGCGCCCACGATCCTGCATCTCGACATGGATGCCTTCTACGCCTCGGTGGAGCAGGCGTCCAAGCCGAGTCTGCGCGGGAAGGCCGTGGTCGTGGGCGGGCTCGGACCGCGCGGTGTGGTGGCGACCGCGTCGTACGAGGCCCGGGCGTTCGGGGTGCACTCCGCGCTGCCGATGGCACAGGCGCGCAGGCTGGCGCCGAACGCCGCGTATCTGGTGCCGCGCTTCGGGCTGTACCGGTCGATCAGCGAGCAGGTGATGGCGCTGCTGCACGAGCTGTCGCCGCTGGTGGAGCCGCTCAGCCTGGACGAGGCGTTCGTGGACCTGGAGGCGGGTGAGGTGGCCTGGGACGCGGGTTCGGCACGCTTGGTGGGGGAGAAACTGCGCGCGGACATACGAGCCGTCACGGGGCTCGCCGGGTCGGTCGGCCTCGCAGCCTCCAAGATGCTCGCGAAGATCGCCTCCGAGCAGGCCAAGCCGGACGGGCTGGTGCTGATCGAGCCGGGCACGGAGCGGGCGATGCTCGGGCCGATGACGGTGCGGACCCTGCCGGGCGTGGGGCCGGCGACGGGGGACCATCTGCGGCGGGCCGGGATCACCACGGTCGACGAGATCGCCGAGGCGGGGGAGGACGAGCTGGTGAGGCTGCTGGGCAAGGCCCACGGGCACGCGCTGTACGCGATGGCGCTGGCGCACGACGAACGGCCCGTGGTCGCCGAGCGCGAGGCCAAGTCGGTCTCCGTCGAGGACACCTACGACGTGGACATCCATGACCGGATGCGGGTGGGGATGGAGGTGCGGCGGCTGGCCGACCGGTGTGTGCGCAGGCTGCGGGGGGCCGGGCTGTCGGGGCGGACCATCGTGCTGAAGGTCCGGCGGTACGACTTCTCGACGCTCACCCGGTCGGAGACGCTCAGGGGGCCGACCGACGACCCGGCGGTGGTGCGGGAGGCGGCCGCGCGGTTGCTGGACTCGGTGGACACGACGGGGGGTGTCCGGTTGCTGGGCGTGGGCGTGTCGGGGCTCGCCGACTACACCCAGGAGGATCTGTTCGCGCAGGCGGCGGCCGGGGAAGGGGCGGCGGAGTTCGCGGCGGAGGAGGAGGTTGGGGAGCCGGTCGCCGAGCAGGAGGTGGTGGCCGCCGAGCGGCGGTGGCCCGCGGGGCGTGACGTCCGGCACACCGAGTACGGACACGGATGGGTGCAGGGAAGTGGGCTGGGGAGGGTGACGGTGCGGTTCGAGACGCCGGGGGCGGTGGAGCCGGGGCGGGTACGGACGTTCCGGGTGGACGACCCTGAGCTGGAGCCGGTGGATCCGTTGCCGCTGGTACCGGGGGTGCCGGCGGACGGGGTGGGTGCGTGACCCGGGGTAGGGCTGGGTGGGAGGTTTCGCTCGCCGGCGCTTGCGGGGTGCCTCCCCCAGAGGGGGTACCCCCAGCGCCCACCCGTGCCGCCTGGAGGCACCTCCCAGGCCCTTAAGCACTGGGAGGCACGATTGCCGCAGCTACGTAGCTCTCTACGTAGTCGACGCGAGTGCAGTGCCCCGTAAGGGGCACGGGGAACTTCGCGAGGAACCCCCACCGGCCCGCAGCCGAACCGTGGGCGAACCCGGCGTCGGCGGCCTTACGCGCCCGCGTCATCCGTTCCCTTACGCGCCCGCGTCATCCGTTCCCGCCAGTTTGCCGAAGTGGTGGTCCGGGTGGTCGGGGGGTGGGGCCGTCGTGTCCAGGCCGTAGTGGTGGTAGAGCTGCAGTTCCTGCTCGGGGGACAGGTGGCGGCCCACTCCGAAGTCGGGGGCGTCCTTGATCAGGGCGCGCTCGAAGGGAACCTTGAGGGTGCCCTCGACCAGCTCGCTGGGCTCCAGGGGCACGAAGGCGTCCCGCGAGAACAGGCCGGTGCGTATGGCCGCCCACTCCGGCACGCCGGTCGCGTCGTCGAGGTAGACCTCGTCGATCGTGCCGATCTTCGTCCCGTTGCGGTCGAACGCCTTGCGGCCGATCAGGTTGCGCGGATCGATGTCGGTCAGCACGGGCCCTCCACTTGGTCGCAACTCATCCGTAAGCACTACAAAAGAGCACATTGAAGGAGGCGGCCACTCGAAGGCCCGTGCGTCGCCCTCGCTGGTAGGCTGGCAAGCGGCTGCTGACCCCGTGCGGGAGAGTCCTCCGGACACACCGGAGGCGCCGAAGGAGCAAATCCTCCCCGGAATCTCTCAGGCTCACGTACCGCACGGACGAGGTCACTCTGGAAAGCAGGGCGGGCGTCGCGACGGCGTCCGCTCTCACCGACGGTGAAAGCCGGATCCCCTGGGCGTCCGGCGAAGCTCTCAGGTTGAGATGACAGAGGGGGAGGCCGTCGGGGTGCCCGTGCCGGGGTACCCCTCGAAGGTCGCGTCAGACCAGGAGGCCTCCGCAATGACCGCCCAGCGTGTTCCGCTCTCCGAGCTCGAACAGGGAATCCCCTTCGAGCAGCGCCATATCGGGCCCGACCACGAGGCCCGGGCCAAGATGCTCGCCCAGGTCGGATACGGCTCGCTCGACGAGCTGACCGCCGCCGCCGTGCCGGACGTCATCAAGAACGCCGACACCCTGGAACTGCCGGGCGCGCGCACCGAGGCCGAGGTGCTGGCCGAGCTGCGATCGCTGGCCGACCGGAACCAGGTGCTCGACTCGATGATCGGGTTGGGCTACTACGGCACCTTCACGCCGCCCGTCATCCTGCGCAACGTGATGGAGAACCCCGCCTGGTACACGGCCTACACGCCGTATCAGCCGGAGATCTCCCAGGGGCGGCTGGAAGCCCTGCTGAACTTCCAGACCATGGTCGCCGACCTCACCGGACTGCCCACCTCCGGTGCCTCGCTGCTCGACGAGGGCACGGCCGCCGCCGAGGCCGTGGCCCTGTCGCTGCGCATGGGCAAGAACAAGAAGGGTGTCTTCGTCATCGACGCGGACGCCCTGCCGCAGACCATCGCCGTCATCGAGACCCGGGCCGAACCGACCGGGGTCGAGATCGTCGTCGCGGACCTGAGTGACGGGATTCCGGCGGACCTCGCCGCCCGTGAGATCAACGGCGTGCTCGTCCAGTACCCCGGCGCCTCCGGTGCCGTACGCGACATCAAGCCGCTCGTCGAGCAGGCGCACGAGCTGGGCGCGCTGGTCACCGTCGCCGCCGATCTGCTCGCGCTGACGCTGCTGACCTCGCCGGGTGAGCTGGGTGCCGACATCGCCGTCGGGACGACCCAGCGGTTCGGCGTCCCGATGGGCTTCGGCGGGCCGCACGCGGGCTACATGGCGGTGCGGGAGAAGTTCGCGCGCAGCCTGCCCGGCCGGCTCGTGGGCGTGTCCGTGGACGCCGACGGGCACAAGGCCTACCGGCTCGCGCTGCAGACCCGTGAACAGCACATCCGCCGGGAGAAGGCCACCAGCAACATCTGCACCGCGCAGGTGCTGCTCGCCGTGATGGCCGGCATGTACGCCGTCTACCACGGGCCCGAGGGGCTGCGGGCCATCGCCCTGCGGACCCACCGCTACGCCACGATCCTGGCCGCGGGGCTCAGGGCCGGCGGGGTCGAGGTCGTGCACGGCGCCTACTTCGACACCCTCACCGCGCGCGTGCCCGGCAAGGCCGCCGAGATCGTCGCCACCGCCCGGCAGAGCGGCGTCAACCTGCGGCTCGTGGACGCCGACCACGTCTCCATGGCCTGCGACGAGACCACCACGCGGGCCCAGCTGGGTGCCGTGTGGACGGCGTTCGGGGTCGAGGGCGACGTCGAGGCGCTGGACGCGGTCGCCGCGGACACGCTGCCCGAGGCGCTGCTGCGCGAGGACGGCTACCTGGGCCACCCGGTCTTCCACGAGCACCGCTCCGAGACTGCGATGCTGCGCTACCTGCGCCGGCTCGCCGACCGGGACTACGCCCTGGACCGGGGCATGATCCCGCTGGGCTCCTGCACCATGAAGCTCAACGCGACCACCGAGATGGAGCCGGTCACCTGGCCCGAGTTCGGCCAGCTGCACCCCTTCGCGCCCGCCGAGCAGGCACAGGGCTATCTGACGCTCATCCGTGAGCTGGAGGAGCGGCTCGCCGAGGTCACGGGCTACGACAAGGTGTCGCTCCAGCCCAACGCCGGGTCGCAGGGCGAGCTGGCCGGTCTGCTCGCCGTACGGGCGTACCACCGCGCCAACGGCGACGAGCAGCGCACGGTGTGCCTGATCCCGTCCTCCGCACACGGCACCAACGCCGCCAGCGCCGTCATGGCCGGGATGAAGGTCGTCGTCGTGAAGACCGCCGAGGACGGCGAGGTCGACGTCGAGGACCTGCGGGCGAAGATCGAGCAGCACCGCGACCAGCTCGCCGTGCTGATGATCACCTACCCGTCCACGCACGGCGTGTTCGAGGAGCACGTCGCGGACATCTGCGGTCAGGTCCACGAGGCCGGCGGCCAGGTGTACGTCGACGGCGCCAACCTCAACGCCCTCGTCGGGGTCGCCAAGCCCGGGCACTTCGGCGGCGACGTCTCGCACCTCAACCTGCACAAGACCTTCTGCATCCCGCACGGCGGCGGCGGTCCGGGTGTCGGTCCGGTGGCCGTACGGGCCCACCTGGCGCCGTACCTGCCGAACCACCCGCTCCAGCCGGCCGCCGGGCCGGCGACCGGTGTCGGGCCGATCTCGGCCGCGCCGTGGGGCTCCGCGGGGATCCTGCCGATCTCGTGGGCGTACGTCCGGCTGATGGGCGGCGAGGGACTGAAGCGCGCCACCCAGGTGGCCGTGCTCAGCGCCAACTACATCGCCAAGCGGCTGGAGCCGCACTACCCCGTGCTCTACACCGGACCCGGCGGGCTGGTCGCGCACGAGTGCATCATCGATCTGCGCCCGCTGACCAAGGCGACCGGCGTGAGCGTCGACGATGTCGCCAAGCGGCTCATCGACTACGGGTTCCACGCGCCGACGATGTCCTTCCCGGTGGCCGGCACGCTGATGATCGAGCCCACCGAGTCCGAGGACCTCGGTGAGCTGGACCGGTTCTGCGAGGCGATGATCGCCATTCGGGCGGAGATCGACAAGGTCGGGGCGGGGGAGTGGCCGGCCGAGGACAACCCGCTGCGGGGTGCCCCGCACACGGCCGCCGCGCTCGGCGGGGAGTGGGCGCACGCCTACTCGCGTGCGGAGGCCGTCTTCCCGGCCGGGGTGTCCGCCGCCGACAAGTACTGGCCGCCGGTGCGCCGGATCGACCAGGCCTTCGGAGACCGGAACCTGGTGTGCTCCTGCCCGCCGCTGGACGCGTACGAGCACTGATCCGCGGTAGCACGGAGGTGGCAGAGGCCCCGCTTCGGCGGGGCCTCTCGCGTGTGGTGCTACGCCGGGTACGCGTGTGTCCCTGTCGCCTTCACCGTGGCCCAGACCGGGGCGCCCGGGTGCAGGTCCAGTTCGGCGGCGGCGACCGTGGTGAGGTCGGCGGCGAGGGGGAGTTCGCCGGTCAGGTCGGCGCGGATCCGGTCGCCGTGGATCTCCAGGCCGGCGACCTCGCAGCGCCACAGGTTGCGGGCGCTGGTGCCGGTGGGGCGGTCCCGGAAGAGGGTGACGGCGCTCGGCGGGAACGCGACGAACACGTCACCGGTGAGGTCCTCCGTGGTGGCGATGGCGGGGCCGCTGTCCAGTCTGACCAGGTGGCCCCCGGCCTCGGTCTCGGCCTGCCCGCGGTAGAGGTTCAGACCGACCAGGTGGGCGATGTAGTCGGTGCGCGGGTGGCGGGCGATGTCGGCGGGGGTGCCCTGCTGGACGATCCGGCCCTGCTCGATGACGATCAGGCGGTCGGCCAGCACCATGGCGTCCAGTGGGTCGTGCGTGACCAGTACGGCGACGGCCTCGAACTCGGCCAGGTGGCGGCGGAGTTGGGAACGTACGTCCAGGCGGGTGCGGGCGTCGAGGGCGGCGAGGGGCTCGTCCAGGAGCAGCAGGCGGGGGTGGATGGCCAGGGCGCGGGCCAGCGCCACGCGCTGGGCCTGGCCGCCGGAGAGACGGCGGGGTTTGGCGCCGGTGTGGTCCGCGAGGCCCATGCGGTCCAGCCAGGCGGCCGCCTGGGCGCGGGCCTCGGACTTTGTCGCGCCGTGGCAGCGGGGGCCGAAGGCGACGTTGTCGAGGGCCGTCAGGTGCGGGAAGAGGAGGTAGTCCTGGAAGACGACGCCCACCGGGCGGGATTCGGGGGGCGTACGGTCCAACTCCGTGCCGTCCAGGCGGAGATGGCCGGCGGTGAGAGGAGTGAGGCCGGCCAGGGCCCGGAGGGCGGTGGTCTTGCCGGCGCCGTTGGGGCCGAGGAGGGCGACGACCTCGCCGGGGGCGGCGGTGAGGGTGATGTCGAGGTGGAAGGCGGGGCGGGTGACGACGAGGCGGGCGTCGAGGCCGTCGGTGCGGTGCGGGTGCGGGTGCGGGTGCGGGTGCGGGTGCGTGGGGGCTGCCCGGCCTCCGGCCGGGTTGTGTTTCCCACCCGCACCACCCGTGCGGGTATCAGTGTCAGGTGCGGGTGGCCCCTGCGGGGGCTGTGCGCCGTCGGCGGCCGCGGGTGATGTGTGGCGCCGCTGTCCGGGGTCGACGGTCGTGGGCGGCTGCGCGGGGCCGGCGGTCGTGGGCGGCTGCGCGGGGTCGGCGGTCGTGGGTGGCTGGGCGGGGGTGGCGGCCGCGGGTGGTGTGTGGGGTCGCCGCGCGGGGTCGTGGTGGGTCATGAGGCGGTCATCCAGCGGTCGCGGAGCCCCGCCAGTACCGCGATCGAGACGGTCAGCAGGACCAGGCTGAGGGCGATCGCCGCGTCGGGGTCGTTCTGGAGGGCCAGGTAGACGGCGAGCGGCATGGTCTGGGTGCGGCCCGGGAAGTTGCCGGCGAACGTGATCGTCGCGCCGAACTCGCCGAGCGCGCGGGCCCAGGCCAGGACAGAGCCGGCCGCGATGCCAGGGGCGATGAGCGGGAGCGTGACCCTGCGGAACGCCGTGAAGCGGGACGCGCCCAGGGTCGTCGCCGCCTCCTCGTAGCGCGGGTCGGCGGCCCGCAGCGTGCCCTCGACGCTGATCACCAGGAAGGGCATGGCCACGAAGGACTCGGCGATCACCACCGCGGTCGTCGTGAACGGGAGCGTGATCCCGAACCAGGAGTCCAGCCACTGCCCGACGACCCCGTTGCGGCCCAGGGCGAGGAGCAGGGCCACACCGCCGACCACCGGCGGGAGGACCAGGGGGAGTGTCACCAGCGCTCGCACCAGGCCCCGGCCGGGGAACTCCGTGCGGGCCAGCAGCCAGGCCAGCGGGACGCCGAGCACCAGGCTCACCGCTGTCGCCGCGGTCGCGCTGAGCAGCGAGAGCTGGAGGGCCTGCCACACCTCCGTGCTGGTCAGCAGCGACGGGAGGCTGCCCCAGGGGGCGCGCACGAGCAGGGCGACCAGGGGCAGGAGGAGGAAGACCAGGGCTACCGCTCCGGGGAGGAGGAGCGGTAGCGGCACAGCCGACCGGACGCGCCGGCGCCGTGGGCCGCCCGTGACGGCGACGGCCCCGGCGCCCGGCTCGTCGATCTTCGTCACGGCTTGAGGAATCCGGCCTGGTTCAGGACCTGCTGGCCCTCGGCGGACTGCACCAGCGCGATGAACGCCTTGGCCAGCGTCGGGTTCGGGGCGTCCTTCAGCAGGGCGATCGGGTAGTCGTTGATGGCGTCGGCGGACTCGGGGAACTCCACGCCCTCCACCTTGTCACCCGCGGCCTTCACATCGGTCTTGTAGACGACCGCGGCGTCGGCCTCCTTGAGGACCACCTTGTTGAGGGCGGACTTCACGTCCTCCTCGTAGGAGACCGGGGTCAGCTTGAGCTTGCTGGCGTCCAGGGCCTTCTGCGCGGCGGCGCCGCACGGCACCGTCTTGTCGCAGAGGACCACCTTCAGCGAGGACTTGGTCAGGTCCTTCAGCGAGGCGACCTTGTCGGGGTTGCCCGGCAGGGTGGCGATCTCCAGCTGGTTGCGGACGAAGGTGGCCGGCGTGGTGGCGGTGTCCTTCTTGTCCGTCACGATCGCCATCGTCTTGGGGCTGGCCGCGGCGAAGACGTCGGCGGGGGCCCCGCTGGTGATCTGCGCGGCGAGGGTGTCACTGCCGCCGAAGCTGAAGTTGACCGTCGTCCCCGGGTGGGCCTTCTCGAAGTCCGTCTTCAGCGTCGTGAAGCTCTCCTTGAGGGAGGCCGCCGCGAACACGGTGATCGAGCCCGACAGCTTGGGCGACGCCGACGACGAGGTGTCCGACTTCGTCTTCGCGGACGAGTCGTCGTCCGAGGAGGAGCAGGCGCTCAGGGCCAGCAGGGCCGCCACCGAGGCACCGGCCACCTGAAGGGTCCGCCGGGTCCGGCGCGCGGAACGGGTCATCACGAGTGAACTCCTCTGAATCCAGATGAAAAAGCTGTCGCGCCCTGTCGCGACCAGTCTGTCGGCCGCCATGCGATGATACTGCCGCACTTGCCAGGCATAAGTCTTCTGTCACATCGCATGAGCTGCACACTTGTGGCCAGAACCTGGCATGTGCGTTTGTACGGAGGTGCACCGCGGGTACCGTCATCCAGGAGGTGGCCGCACATGACGCTCGCCGAACTCGACCTCACCGGGGACCTGGCACGACCGGCCCGGCTCACCGTGTCCGACCTCCTGCGCTGGCCCCAGCACCAGGCGCGGGTCAGCTTCGAGTGCGCCACCAGCGGCGTCCAGCGCCACGGATTCACCGGCCCCCTGCTGTACGACGTCCTCAGCGACGCGGGCCCCGGTTTCGACCCCGCCCGGCGCAAGGACCGCCTGCGCTTCCTCATCGCGGTCACCGGCGCCGACGGGCATCACGCACTGCTCTCCTGGGCGGAGATCGACCCGGATTTCGCAAACGCGCCCGTCCTGCTCGCCGTCGGCATCGACGGCACCCCGCTGGATCTGGCGGGCCCGCAACTCGTCCTGCCGCAGGACCGCTGCGGGGCCCGGCACATCAGCGGCATCACGGCGATCCGGGTGGACGGGGCGTACGGCGGCCGGCGTCCAGTGCCCGCCACACCCGGTCGCGCGTCAGCGGCAACTCCGTGAACCGCACCCCGGTCGCGTCCCGCAGCGCGTTGGCCAGCGCCGGGGCGACCGGGTTGAACGGGCTCTCGCTCATCGACTTGGCGCCCAGCGGGCCGATGGCGTCGGCGGTCTCCATGAAGTGCACCTCGGTGCGCGGGATGTCCGCGTACTGCGGGAGCCGGTAGCGGCGGAAGGCCGCCGTCTCGACCGCGCCGCGCGCGTCCAGCCGTACGTTCTCGAAGAGCGTCGCGCCGAGCGCCTGTGCGACCCCGCCCTCCACCTGGCCCCTGCACTGCATCGGGTTCATCACCTTGCCGGCGTCGGCCGCGTGCACGCTGCGCAGGATGCGGATCTCGCCCGTGCCGGGGTCGACGGCCACCCGGAACCACTGCGCGTTGAAGGCGACCGAGCGCGGGGTGCCGCCGAAGTGGCCGTCCGCGGTGAGCTCGACGCCGACGGCGCGGGCGGCGACGTACAGCTCCTTGAGCGGGAGCCGGCCGCCCGGGTGCAGGACGGCCTCCTGGGCGAGCCGGCAGTCGGCGCGCGGGACGCGCAGGTGGGCCGCGGCGAAGTCCAGGAGCAGGTCGGCCAGGGCGCGGGCGGCCCGCAGGGTGGCCTTGCCCGCGACCACGGTGCCGGTGGAGGCGAACGCGCCCGTGTCGTGCCGTACGACATCCGTGTCGGACTGGCGGATCGTGATCCGGTCGACGGTGGTGGCGAGTTCGCCGGCCGCGATCTGTCGGTGCACGGTGGTGGTGCCGTTGCCGAACTCGGCGGTGCCGACGGCCAGATCGAAGCTGCCGTCGGGGAGTACGGCGGCCTTGGCGTCGGCGATGTGGCCGCCCGGCGGGCCCGTCGCGATCATGGCAAGGGCCGTGCCCTCGCCGACCAGCCAGCCGTCCGGGGCCTCGTGCGGCAAGGGCTCCGCCTTCGCCCGGCGCACGATGGACACGCACTGGTCGAGGCCGTAGCTCGCGATGTGCAGGTCCTCCTCGTGGCCGCCGGGGGTGAGCATCGCGTCGCCCGGGCCGATGATGTTGCGCGCCTTGAAGTCGACGGGGTCCAGGCCGAGTCGGCGGGCCAGCTCGTCGAGGGCGGACTCGACGGCGAACAGGACCTGGCCGAGGCCGTAGCCGCGGAAGGCGCCCGCGGGGACGGTGTGGGTGTAGACGGAGTAGGCGTCGACCTTCTTGTGCGGGGCCCGGTACATCGCGGTGGACTCGCCGACGCTGTGGAACATCACCGCCGGGCCGTGGTTGCCGTACGCGCCGGTGTTGGAGACCACCCGCAACTGGAGTGCGGTGAGCAGGCCGTCGCGGCCGGCGCCCGCCTTCACGTGGACGGTGAAGGGGTGCCGGGTGGTCGCGCCGTAGAACTGCTCGGCCCGCGTGTACTCCAGCTTCACCGGGCGGCGCAGCCGCAGGACGGCCAGCGCCACGATGTCCTCGACGAGCATCTCCTGCTTGCCGCCGAAGCCGCCGCCGACCCGGCCCGCGACCACCCTGACCTGCTCCGGCGGCAGGTCGAAGAGCGTGCACAGGGCGCGGCGGGTGAGGAACGGGGTCTGCGAGCTGGTGCGGACGGTGAGCCGGCCGTCCTCGTCGATCCAGGCGACGGCGCCGTGCGTCTCCAGGCTGGCGTGCTGGACCCGCTGGGTGCGGAAGGTGTCCTCGTGGACGACGTCGGCCGCGGCGAACCCGGCCTCGACGTCCCCGATCTCGCCGTGTGCCTCGCCGACGACGTTCGCCCGCGGACGGGCGATACGGGCGGCGGACGGGTCCTTGTCGTGGACCACGGGAGCACCCGGCCGCATCGCCTCCTCCGGGTCGAGGACGGCGGGCAGGACGTCGTACGTCACCTCGACGCGGCGGCAGCCCTCCTCCGCCGCGGCCTCGCTGTCCGCCACGACCGCCGCGACCCGCTGGCCGATGTAGCGGACCGTGTCATCGAGGAGGCGGGTGTCGTCCGGGTCCTCCTCAGGGTGCTCGTGACGGGCGGTGGAGTAGTGCCGCTCCGGGGCGTCGTGGTGGGTGAGGACCGCGTGGACGCCCGGTACGCGCAGCGCGGCCGTGGTGTCGATCGCCGTGATCCTGGCGTGGGCGTGCGGGGAACGCAGCAGCTTCATGTGCAGCAGGCCCGGCACCTCGATGTCGAAGGTGTAGCGGGCGGTGCCGGTGACCACCTGCGGTCCGGCCGGGGCGGGCAGGTTGCGTCCGACGGACTCACCGGGAGAGGGCTCCTCGACGTGCCTGACCCCGCGGACGGCGTCCTCGATCGCGCGGTATCCGGTGCAGCGGCACAGGTTGCCCTTGAACGCCCGGGGGAGGTCGGTGAGTTGGTCGTCGGACAGGGCGGCGGTCGTCATCAGGAAGCCCGCGGTGCAGAAACCGCACTGGAAGCCCTGGGCGTCCAGGAACTTCTGCTGTACGGCGTGGAGTTCGCCCTCGGGGGAGGCCAGGCCCTCGACGGTGGTGACCGTGCGGCCGTCGGCGCGGAAGGCCGGATAGAGGCAGCTGTGCACGGGCTCGCCGTCGACGTGGACGGTGCAGGCGCCGCAGTCGCCGGCGTCGCAGCCCTTCTTCACCCCGAACCAGCCGCGCTCGCGCAGATAGGTGCGCAGACACTGGCCGGGGCGTGGCTCCGCGTCGTGGGCCCGTCCGTTGACCTCGATCCTCATCGTTCCCCCTGGTCACGCAGCTCGCGGCGGATCTCCTCCGCCAGCCGGAACGTCATGTGCCGCCGCCACTCGGGCAGGCCGTGGATGTCGTCGAACCAGTCGCCGTCGGCGACGGCGGACCCGATCGCCGTCCGCAGGGCCCCGGCCGTCGGCAGGAGCGGGAACCACAGCCGCACCGGCCGCACGGTCGACGCGGTGACCGTGAGCGTGAAGGAGCCGTCGACGGGGTCGAGGGTGCCGATCACCAGGACGCCGGAGCGGCCCAGGCCGTAGAGGGAGGCCTGCCGGAACGCCGTACGGCAGGCCAGGGCTCGGCCGGGCAGCGTGACCGAGCGCAGCAGCTCGCCGTCGGACAGGTCCTTGCGGCCCGCGCCGGTCACGAAGGCGGTGACGGGGACCTGCCGTCGTACGCCGTCCTGGGCGATCAGCAGGCACTGTCCGTCGAGGGCGGCCGTGAGGGAGATCATCGGGCCGGCCGGGAGGGCGTTGCAGAGGTTGCCGCCGACCGTGGCCATGTTCCAGATCTTGAAGGAGGCCAGGAAGGCCCGGCAGCACTGCTCGAACAGGGGGGCGGCCCTCGCCGTCAGTGTGGCCGCGTAGCGCGACAGCTGGGCGACGGTACAGGTGGCGGCGATCTCCAGGGAACCGTCCGGGGTGACGGCGACGGGCTGCCAGCCGGTGCGGCTCAGGTCGACCAGGCGGCGCAGGTGCGGCTGGGGTTCGGAGAAGAGGTACGTCCCGCCGCCCAGCCAGGCGTCGCCGGGGCGCCAGGGGGCCGGGTCCCGGGCGTCGCGGATCTCCACCACCGTGTTCAGGTCCATGCCGGCCAGTGAAGCAACGCGCGCCCGCCCGGCACGACTGGTGCGGGGCACGGAAAAAACCAGCCGGGCCGGGCCGGTCCTGGATGATCCACCAAGAGGCGTTCCGCACCTGGGAGACTTGCATTTACGATGCCGTAACTCGCACTCACCTGGTGAATGCGAGGTTGGCGCGAGGAGTCTGAGCACATGCACGTCGAACACCTCCTGAAGGACGTCTCCCTCGGGCTGCGCCCGCTGTGGGCGCAGGACGCGCTGCTGGCGCGTGAGATCACCGGAGTGACCGTGACGGATCTGGAGGATCCCGCGCGCTTCGTGCGGCCGGGGGAGGTGGTGCTCAGCGGGCTGGTGTGGTGGGCGCCGGGCAGGGCGGAACGCTTCGTCGCGGGCTTGAAGGAGGCCGGGGCCGCCGCACTGTTCGCGGGGGAGGAGACCCACGGGGGCGTGCCCGAGGAACTGGTGGAGGCGTGCGCGCGGCACGGCGTCCCGGTCGCGGGGGTACCGGCGCACATCATGTTCCGGGCGATCACGGACACCGTGTACCTGCGCCGGTGGGGAGAGCTGAGCCGTCGGCAGGCGCTGCCGGAGAACGCGCGGGTACGGCTGAGCCGGCTGCTCGCGCAGGAGGCCGGGCCCGGGGACGTCCTCGCGGCGGCCTTCGCGCACCTGGACGGGATCGCCGCCTATGTGTTCACGCCGTCCGGACGGACCGTCACGGCCACGGCGGGTGCGGTGGCCGTCCCGGCCCGGGAGGCGGCGGCGCTGGTCGCGGACGGGCGCGGCGTGACCGTGTCCGTGGCCGCCGACAGCGTCTCGCCCTACGAGCGCTGGCTGTTGTATCTGCCGGACCCGGACGGCGCGCCGGCCGGGATGCTGCACGAGGTGGCCGCCGTGCTGGGGCGTTGCCAGGAGGCCGTGGTCCGGCGCCGGGCCGCCGAGCACCAGGCCGCCGACGAACTGGGCGCGCTGCTCACCGCGCCGGGAGCGACCGAGGGGGCTCTGCCGGCCGCCGTCCGGGAGTGCGGACTGCCCGCCGACGGGCCCTACCGTGTGCTCGTCGCCGACACCGGGGCGCGGCGGCCCGGGCTCGCCGAAGGGGCGCTGGCGGAGGTCGCCGGGCATGTGGCGCCCGGGGCGGCGGTGGGGCGGCTGCCGGAGGGGCTCGCCTTCGCGGTCCTGCCCACCGCGGGAGACGTGCCGGCCGACGTCTGGGCGCTGGTCGCCGGCTGCGAGCCCGGCGTACCGCTGCATGGCGGGACCGGGTCGGCGGCCACCGGGCCCGGCGCCCTTGCCGGGGCGCTGGCGCAGGCACGGTACGCGTTCACCTCCGCCCGCGGCACCACCCCGGACGCCTCCGCCCTCGTCGACGCCGGCGCGTTCACCAGCCTCGCCACGCTGCTCACCGGCGTGCCCGCCGAGGTCCGCGCGGCCTACAGCCGGACCGTCCTCGGCCCGCTCGGCGGCGAACGCGCCGCCACTGCCGTGCTGTTGAGCACCCTGGAGACCTTCCTGGCCTGCGACGGCTCCTGGGCGCGGACCGCCGAGGCGCTGCATCTGCACGTGAACACCGTGCACTACCGGATGCAGCGGGTGGAGCACTTCACGGGGCGCGACCTGTCCCGGCTGAGCGACCGGCTGGACCTGTGGGCGGCGCTGATGTGCCGGTGACCGCGTCGGCGGGGTGCCGGCACGGGCGTCGGCCGGGAGTGCCGGGAAGGGCGTCGGTCAGGGGTCGCCGGTCAGGCTCTCGGACGCGGTCGCCGGTGACGGGGTCAGACGCGGTCGATGTGCACGTTCGTCGACTTCACCCGGGCGGTGGCCTCCATGCCCACCTCCAGGCCCAGTTCCTCGACGGCCTCGCGGGTCAGCAGCGAGACCAGGCGGTGCGGACCGGCCTGGATCTCGACCTGGGCGGCGACGTCGCCGAGCTTGATCGCGGTGACGATGCCGGGGAAGGCGTTGCGGACCGAGGTGTAGGGGGCGTCCTCCTCGACGGTGCCCGCCCTGGCCAGTTCGACGGAGAACGCGGCGAGGTCCTTGCCCTCGATGAGCCGCCGGCCGCCCTCGTCGCGATGGGTGGTCACCCGGCCGGCGTCGGCCCAGCGGCGGGCGGTGTCGGGGCTGACGCCGAGCAGCCGCGCCGCCTGGCCGATCGTGTAGGACTGCATGGGGTCACGATAGGGCCGGTCGGCGGGGCCCGCGGACCAGGTCGGCCGGAGCGTTTCCGCACACCCCTTCAGACGGGACGCTTGCCACCCCCCGAGGGGCGAGGGGAACTGCGCGACAAGCCACGACGGCGCCGCACCCTCGTTTCGCCGTCACCCGGATCGTCCTGGAGACCGATGCCGGCGTCGCACAGCGGCCCGCGCCCGGTGGTGGTCAGCTCAGGCCGGACGCCTTGAGGACCGCGCGCGCGTTGGTGTCGTCTATCTCGTGGCCGAGCTGTGCGAGTACCTCGGTGCCCCGGCGCAGGGTGCCGCGGTCCAGGGAGCGGCGGACGCCGGTGTCGAGTTCGTGCCAGAGCAGCGGATTCGCGTGCAGGACGTTCGGGTCGAGCTCCAGCCGGTTGCCGGCGGTGTCGCGCAGCACCAGATGGGCGGAGACGTCGCCGTACTGGCCGACGTAGACGAGGGAGTCGGTACGGACGGTACGGCCGCGGAGGGGCCCGCGGACGGCCAGCCAGCCGGGGCCCGCCGTGACCCGGGCCGGCAGCAGCATGACGAGGATGGCCGCCGACAGGGTGGCCCAGAGCAGGGTGCGGACCGGGGTGAGCGTGCCGGCGTCCCAGTCCACCAGGAACGTCACGCCGCCGAAGCCGAGGGCACAGCCGACGGCCAGGCGTGCGCTGCCGCGCCAGGTGCGGTCGCCGGCTGCCCGGCCTCCGCGTCTTGTGTCCTCCATGAGGCCGACGGTAGGGGCCGCAGGGCGCTCGGGGCCGGTGGCTGACGGGGTTCTTATGCGGACCGAGCGGTTATTGACGGGATTCTTACGACCCGGTCGCCTCGGTGTGGCCGCTCAGCCCGTGTGCACGCGCGGTCGTCGGGAGCGGTTCGGTTCCGCCTCGCGCAGTACCTCCCGGGTGACCGGGGCGACCTCGCCCTGGCCGAAGAGGAAGAAGCGCAGGAAGTTGGCGAACGGGTTGCCCTCGGTCCACTCGAAGTAGATGTGCGGGATGGAGCCGGTCTCGTCACGGACGTGCAGCAGCAGTGCGGCCAGGGCGTTGGAGATGGAGGCCGACTCCAGGGTCAGGACGCGGTAGCGGTTGTGGAGGACCTCGCCGCGTACGGTCAGGCCCGCCTCGAACTCGGAGGGGTCGGTGACCGTGACCTCGACGAAGACGAAGTCCTCCTGCTCGGGCATGTCGTTGTCGGCCCGGATCTGCTCGATCTTGTCCCGGTACTCGGCCTTGTCGCGGGCGTCCGGCTCATTGGCGATGAACCGCATCTTGCGGCTGGCCATGTCCCTGATGAACCGGTCCGCCATGTCGTCGAGCGTCACACTCGTCACGCGCAGCTCGAAGGCGCGGGCCAGCCGGGACAGCAGCGAGACCAGGATGATGCCGACGATGAAGCAGGCACCGATCTTCACACCGTCCGGGCGCTCGATGACGTTCACGACCGTCGTGTAGAGGAACACCGCCGAGATGACCGCGAAGGCGATGGTCCAGTTGCGCTGCTGGGCCTTGTGGGCGGCGATGGTCACCGCGATCGCCGCGGAGCTGATCAGCACCAGGACGCCGGTGGCGTAGGCGCCGCCCTGCGCGTCGACGTCGGCGTCGAAGATCCAGGTGACCAGGAAGGCGATCAGGGTGAAGACGATGACCATCGGGCGCACGGCGCGGGCCCAGTGCGGTGCCATGCCGTAGCGGGGCAGATAGCGCGGCATCAGGTTGAGCAGGCCGGCCATCGCGGAGGCGCCGGCGAACCACAGGATGCAGATGGTCGAGACGTCGTACACCGTGCCGAAGGCGTTGCCGAGGTACTCGTGCGCCAGGTAGGCCAGCGCACGGCCGTTGGCCTGACCGCCGCTCTTGAACTCGTTCTCCGGGATCAGCAGCGTGGTGATGAAGCTGGTGGCGATCAGGAAGACGCTCATGATCAGGGCGGCCGTGGTGAGCAGCTTCCTGGTGTCCCGGATCCGGCCGGTGGGCCGCTCCTCGGTGTCGCCCGGGTCGCCCTGGACGTGCGGCATGACCGCGACGCCGGTCTCGAAGCCGGACAGGCCCAGCGCCAGCTTGGGGAAGACGATCAGGGCCACGCCGATCATGACGAAGACGTTGCCGTGTTCCGTGGTCAGGGCGCTGGTCCAGTCGGTGATGACGTGCTCTGCGGTGATGACGTGGTAGACGCCGACGATGACGACCACGACGTTCAGCGCGAGGTAGATGCCGACCAGGGCGACCGCGACGCCGATGGCCTCCAGGAAGCCCTTGAGGAAGACCGCGCCCAGCAGCGCCACCAGGATCAACGTGATGATCATCTGCTTGCCCTGCAGGGCGTCCGTCAGATGCGGGTTCTCGACCAGGTGGGTGGAGGCGTCGGCGGCCGACAGGGTGATGGTGATGAGGAAGTCGGTGGCGGCGAAGCCCAGCAGGGTGAGAACGAAGAGCTTGCCCTGCCAGAAGGAGAGCAGCCGCTCCAGCATGGCGATGGAGCCCTCGCCGTGCGGGCTCTCCGCGGCGACGCGCCGGTAGACCGGCAGAGCGCCGGCCAGGGTGACGATGACCAGCACGATGGTCGCGATCGGCGACAGCAGGCCGGCCGCGAGGGCCGCGATGCCGGGCTGGTAACCGAGGGTCGAGAAGTAGTCCACACCGGTCAGGCACATCACCCGCCACCAGCGCTGGCCCTTGTGCGCGGCTTCCGGCTGCGCGTGGGGCCCGGTGTGGCCGCCGCTCTTGCCCATGTCGGACAGCCCCTCCAGCATCCAGGCGCGCAGGCGACTGGGAGGGGGGTGTTCGGTCGTGGCCATCGGTCGGGCTCCTGGTGTCCGGCGCGCTGAGTGCGGTGCAGTTCGATTCCGGCCATCACGCGGACGGCGGCACCAGCGTATGCAGAGAGTGACGCATGGGCCCACGGATCAGCGGGCCCCGGGCGTCAAGCTTGCGTTAAGAATCGCCTGGCAGACGGCGGTGCAGCATCAAAAAGAGGGTGCCGGTAGGCCGCGACGGGGCGTTCGGCTGTACGGGGGGTGGCGGGCGGGTGCGGGGCCCGGACACCGAGCGTTATGCGTACGACCTCCTGCCGTGCCCCATCTCACGCGCTCAGTCGTTCGCGTACGACCGGGCAGCCGACCGCGTACTGCACATACTCGCGGACCAGGCGGAACCCCGCGGTCCAGGCCAGCAGGCGGCCGGCGCGGTCGTGGGCCGGACAGTTCCAGGTGGGGATGTGTCCGCGCGCGGTGATGTCGGCGCAGAGGGACGCGACGCAGGCCTGGGCGAGGTGGTGGCGCCGGTGGTCGGGGACGGTGTAGACGGCGAGGTCCTCGTAGCGGGTGCCGCGGAAGTAGGTGCAGGCGACCGACAGGACCCGGCCGGTGCTCGTCGCCGCCCAGGCGTGCCCGGAGGCGGCCAGGCCCCGCGGTCCGCCCCAGCTGGCGGAGAGCCAGGAGGCGTCCGGGCCGAGGGCGAGCACCGCGTCCGTGTCGGCCGGCTCCAGGCGCCGTATCGTCACGTTCCTCGGGACCGGCGGGCGCTGGGGCTCGGCCTGGAGGGTCCAGATCATCCGCTCCTGGGGAGTGAGCCGCTCGAAGGCGGCGCCGAGTGCGGGCAGGAAGCTGGCGGGAGCGTCGATCCGGGTGCCGGCCAGCGGTGCCAGGGCCTCGGGTGTCACCGCGTCCGCGGCCCCGCGCAGGACGACGTTTCCGGCGCACGACGCGGCGATCGCGCGCGGATGCGCGGAGCGGTCGGCCCACCACCGGCCGACGCCGGTGGCCGCGATGTGCTCGCCGACGGCGGCGGGGCCGGGGGTCCCGGTGGGCAGCCAACGGGTCGTCAGGGCGAGGTGCGAGAGGGCGAGCTCGATCACGAGGTCTTCACTCCAGTTCGTCCGGCGTTGCGGGGTGACGGGGCGGCGCCCCGAGGGACGGCGACGGGGGGGGGCAGGGGAGTCGCCCTGCCCCCCGTCGGACTTCCGGAGGGCGCTAGCGCTGACCGGCCTTCGAGCCGTGGTTGGCCTTCCTCTTACGGCGGGCCTTCTTCTTGCGGGTTCGCTTGGACATGTCTGTCAGCTCCGTTCCAGTGATGGGGCGTTCAAGCGGTGCGGCCGACCAGCAGGTCGGCGAGCCGGTTGAGCCGCCTGACCGCGCGGTCCTCCGTCGCCGCCGGGGCCGGTTCGACGCGCGCGTCCCGGTCGTAGTAGGCGCCGTTGACGATCTCGAAGGCCGGGTCGCAGAGCCGGACCACGTGTGCGGCGCCCTCGGCTGCCGAGGCGCCCTCGTGCGCGTAGAGCGGGAGCAGCGCGGTCTCGCAGGCGCCCGGGTGCACGGAGACGGCGGTGACGCGCGGGTCGGCCGCGAACACCGTGAGCGCCAGCTGCGACTGGGCGTACGCGGCCAGCCGGGAGTAGCGGCGGGCGCGGTTCGGGTCGGACCACTGGATGGACGCCGTGCGGTGCAGGGCGGAGGAGACGTTGACCACCCGGCCGCCGGGGTCGCTGGTGAGGGCCGGCTCCAGCAGACAGGTGAGCAGGTAGTGGGCGAGGAAGTTGACCTGGAAGGCGATCTCGTTGCCGTCGGCGGTCACCGTGTGCCGCTCGGGCGCGGCGATGCCCGCGTTGTTGACGAGGACGTCCAGGTGCGGGTGCTCGGTGACCACCTTGTGGGCGAGGCTCTCGACCTCGTCGAGACGCGCGAAGTCGGCGGCGTAGGTGCACAGCCGGTCGGCGTCGATCCCGGCGGTCGCGACGAGCCGGTCCGCGGCGGCGCGCGCCTCCTCGGCGCTGCGGCCGTGCAGCAGCACGGTGTCGCCCCGCTCGGCGAGCAGCCGGGCGGTCTCCAGGCCGATACCGGAGGTGGCTCCGGTGACCAGGACGGTACGGGATGAAAGGGTGGAATCGGGCATGGTCCCATCCGGGAGTGTGGGCACGCGGCACGGTCCCCGGCGGGGGTGGCGGCGGGCGTGCGGGGTGTAAGGAAGGAAAGAGGGGCGCCGGACCGGGTCAGGTCCCTTGGCGAGAGGGCGAGGGCCGGCGCCCCGTGGGGCACGGAAGCCGCGTCAGCGGGACGCGAGGGCTTCCGGGCAGCGCGGCAGCCGACGGGACGGCCGAGCGGTACTCGGCGGCCGGTCGAAGAGGAGCCAGGCGCTGTTCACGGGTTCCATGGAAGCGGTTCCGGGGACCCCGGACAAGCCGCAGTACCGTTCTCTGACACGCCTCTGACGTGCGCGTACGGGTCTTTGACGGGCCGTTCGGCCGAACGGGCGGGGCTCAGGCGAGGCCGGGTACCGCCGAGATCACGAGGTCGATCAGCTTGATGCCCGCGAACGGCAGTACCAGCCCGCCGAGGCCGTACACCAGCAGGTTGCGGCGCAGCAGGTCGTGCGCCGACGAGGGCGTGTAGCGGACTCCCCGCAGGGCGAGCGGGATCAGCGCCACGATGATCAGCGCGTTGAAGATGATCGCCGAGGTGATCGCGGAGGTGGGGCTGTGCAGGCCCATCACGTTGAGGGACTTCAGGCCGGGGTACGTGCCCGCGAACATCGCCGGGATGATCGCGAAGTACTTCGCGACGTCGTTGGTGATGGAGAACGTGGTCAGCGCACCGCGCGTGATCAGCAACTGCTTGCCGATCTCGACGATCTCGATGAGTTTGGTCGGGTTGGAGTCGAGGTCGACCATGTTGCCGGCCTCCTTGGCGGCCGACGTACCCGTGTTCATGGCCACGCCCACATCGGCCTGGGCCAGCGCGGGCGCGTCGTTGGTGCCGTCGCCGGTCATCGCGACCAGCTTGCCGCCCGCCTGCTCCCGCCGGATCAGCGCGAGTTTGTCCTCGGGCGTGGCCTCGGCGAGGAAGTCGTCGAGGCCGGCCTCCTCGGCGATCGCGCGGGCGGTGACCGGGTTGTCGCCGGTGATCATGACCGTGCGGATGCCCATCCGGCGCAGCTCGGCGAAGCGCTGCCGGATGCCGTCCTTCACGACGTCCTTGAGATGGATCAGGCCGAGCACACGCGGGCCGTCCCAGTCGTGCACCGCCACCAGCAGCGGGGTACCGCCGGACGCGGCCACCGTGTCGGCGAACGTCCTTGCCTCGGGCGGGACATGACCGCCGTACATCTCCACCCAGGCGATCACCTGCTGGGCCGCGCCCTTGCGGATCGCGCAGACCGCGCCGTTGTCCCAGCGCAGGTCGACGCCGCTCATCCGGGTCTGGGCACTGAAGGCGACCCAGCGGCCGTTCGCCAACTCGTCCCGGGCGGGAGCGCGCAGTGCGTGCAGCTTCTTCGCGAGGACGACGACGGAGCGGCCCTCGGGTGTCTCGTCGGCCAGCGAGGACAGCTGGGCCGCGTCCGCGAGCTGCCGTTCGTCCACGCCGGGCAGTGGTACGAAGGCGACGGCCTCGCGGTTGCCCAGGGTGATGGTGCCGGTCTTGTCCAGCAGGAGCGTGCCCACGTCACCGGCCGCCTCCACCGCCCGCCCTGACATGGCGAGGACGTTGCGCTGCACCAGCCGGTCCATGCCCGCGATGCCGATCGCGGACAGCAGAGCCCCGATCGTCGTCGGGATGAGGGTGACGAGGAGGGCGACCAGGACGGTCGTCGACTGGGCCGCGTCCGCGTACTCGGCCATCGGCTGGAGGGTGACCACGACCAGCAGGAAGATGATCGTGAGCGAGGCGAGGAGGATGTTCAGGGCGATCTCGTTCGGCGTCTTCTGCCGGGAGGCGCCCTCGACCAGGGCGATCATCCGGTCCAGGAAGCTGTGCCCGGGCCGCGCGCTGACCCGGACGACGATCCGGTCCGACAGGACGGTCGTACCGCCCGTGACGCCGCTGCGGTCACCGCCCGACTCACGGATCACCGGCGCCGACTCGCCCGTCACCGCCGACTCGTCCACGGCCGCGACCCCGTCCACGACATCGCCGTCCGCCGGGATCAGCTCGCCCGCCGTCACGACCACGAAGTCCAGCGGCTTCAGCTCGGCCGCGGCGACCGCCTCGGTGCGGGCGGTACCCGCGTCCGTGCCGTAGCGCCAGTCGAGGAGCCGCAGCGCCACCGTGTCGGTGCGGGCCTTGCGCAGGGACGCGGCCTGGGCCTTGCCGCGGCCCTCGGCGACCGCCTCGGCCAGGTTGGCGAAGACCACGGTCAGCCACAGCCAGAAGCTGATCACCCAGGTGAAGACGGCCGGGTGCAGCAGTGCGGACAGGGTGGTCAGGGCGGCTCCCACCGAGACCACGAACAGGACCGGGTTCCTGACCAGGTCCCGCGGATGCAGTTTGCGCAGCGCGTCGGGGAAGGAGCGGACGAGCTGGCCGGGTTCGAAGAAACCGCTCGGCGTCCGGTGCCGTGTGCCTCCTTTCGGCTCCGGACGGGACGGACGCGGGGCACGGGACGGCGGGGCCTGCTCGGGAGCGGCGCGCAACATGAGGACCTTCGTGGGACGACAGCGGGGGTGGTGGGCCGCGAGGACCGTGCGGTGCCGGGGGCCCCGCACCGCACGGCGGGCGCACAGACGCCGACGGGAAGAAGTCGGGGGTGTTGGGTTACGGCGCCCATCGTTCGGAAAGGGGCCCCCGCCGCCGCGGTCCGCG
>NZ_JBVIKO010000048.1:0-37112 GCF_055580905.1 Streptomyces sp. NPDC031497 | reverse complement strand
CTCCCAGCAAGTCGGCGAACAGAGTCCCGTCATCTCAACACATGCCGCTGACATCACGGTCAGCAACCGGGTCACGGAACTTGTGCCAGACCCCAAAACAAGTGCTTACAGACACACGGGTATGGCGACCGTGTGTGAGAGGGGCCACGCTCGGTCAAAGGGTGATCTTTAGTGCAGCTTGGTGCGCTGCCTCGGCCGGCCTCTACGGCAGTTGGCCGGGGTTCGTGTGCGACCGTCCAGGGAATCCAGGGCTCAAGGATGCGCGGATGATCCGGGGGGAAGACAGTGAGGCAGCAGAGCAGAGTAGAGCGGGACGCTCAGATCATCGACTTACTCATGCGGGAGTACGAGTCGTTGCGGGCCGAGATAGCGCAGCGCGTGGCGTCAAGGATGGAGATACTCGGCTTTTCGGGAGTGATCGCAGCTCTCCTCTCGACAGGCGGGCTCTCGCTGCACAAGCCCAATCTGTATCTTGCGGGTGCCACCGTCCTGCTGGGTCTCCTCTGGCTGAGGGACTGCAATCAGGGCATTCAGCGTATTGGCAGGCATCTCCGCGAGGTTGAGAGCAGAGTGAACAGCCTGTCAACCCGCAACTACGGCAGCAGCGCACTGTCATGGGAGACGAGGAGACATGTGGGCCGACGGCAGGAGCGGCCTGCCTGGCGCCTGCTTGGTCGCATCGGCGGTTGGACCGGTCGTAACTGATCAGTTGGACCCTCTCAAGTTGCCTCTGAGCCTGAGCGCGGGTTTTGTCTCCCCCCTTGTGGTGGCTGGGCGGCTGTGTGGACAGCTGCCCAACCCAGGGGATGACGGCCCACTGGTTTCTCCGAGCCGGAGAAGACAGAGGCCTGCCTGGCATCGGTGGCCGGCGCCGCCTGAGTGCGGGGGCGCGGCAGCGCCCCTTAGGGGCGCGGGGAACTGCGCGACCAGCCACAACGGCGCCGCACCCGACCGACGGCCCATCGCGGCACGACGCCCATCGCGGCGCCCCCAGCGGAGCGCATACGCTGCACTCATGACCCCGCAGGCCGCCACCCCCGCCTACCGCAGGCTGTCCGTCGAGGAGCGGCGCAGCCAGCTTCTCGAAGCGGCCCTCTCCCTCTTCGCGCACCGCGTCCCCGAGGACGTCTCCCTCGACGACGTGGCGGAGGCGGCCGGGGTCTCCCGCCCGCTGGTGTACCGGTACTTCCCCGGCGGCAAACAGCAGCTCTACGAGGCCGCGCTCAGGACGGCCGCCGAGGAGCTGGAGCACTGCTTCGACGAACCCCGTACGGGCCCCCTGCTGCCCCGCCTCTCCCGCGCCCTCGACCGCTACCTCGCCTTCGTCGACCAGCACGACGCCGGCTTCAGCGCCCTGCTCCAGGGCGGCAGCGTGGTGGAGACCTCGCGGACGACGGCGACCGTGGACGGCGTACGACGGGCCGCGGCGCAGCACATTCTCAGCCACCTCGGCATCACCGACCCCGGACCCCGGCTGCGCATGACCGTCCGCATGTGGATCACCGCCGTCGAGGCGGCCTCCCTGATCTGGCTCGACGAGGACAAGCAGCCGCCCACCGACGAGCTGCGCGACTGGCTGGTGGACCAGTTCGTCGCCGTGCTGAGCGTCACCGCGCGCCGCGACCCGCAGACGGCCGCCCTCGTCGACGCCCTCGCGGCGGATGGCTGAAACTGGTGCCGTGAAGAGTCAGGACACCCCCTTCGAGGGCGGACCCATGGACGGGCGCGTGCTCCCCGTACTGCTGGGCATGACCGGTCATCCCCCGAAGACGTACCGCATCCCGGTCCCGGACCCGGCCGGTGGCAAGCCCACCGTCCTGGTCTACCGGCGCGTCCCCCGTGGACAGAGCAAGCGCCTGGGGCTGACCCAGGGCTGGAAGTACGCGTACGACCCCACGGGCAAGGGCGGCGGCGGAGGTCCGAAGTGGCCGTGGTCGAAGCCGGACCCGGATCCGGACCCGGACCAGACCTCCGCACCGGACACCACGCCGCTCCGCAAGCCGGATGACACGGACGGGTGAAAGGGCTGGGCCGACAAGCCCACCATCGCTGCGCGGATTAAACCTGCATGTCCGATTATCACGATGCGGTACGGAGAGGCCGTCCCGCATCGGAGGTGATGACGTGTCAGGAAGGTTCCTGCGCCTGGCCTGTATGGCCGCGGTGGCGGCCCAGGCCGTCCTCGCGCCCGGGCCCGCACTCGCCGCGCCCGACCCCGAGCGTCCGGTGGCCGAACTGCTGACGGACCTTCAGGGGCTGTACCGGCAGACCGAGCAGGCCACCGAGGCCTACAACGCGACCGAGGAACGGCTGAGGCGGCAGCGCGCCGAGGTGGACCGGCTGGACGACGAGCTGGCCGAGTCCCGGCTCTCCCTGCACTCCAGCAAGGCCGAGGCGGGCCGGCTGGCCCGCCAGCAGTACCAGAGTGTCACCGGTCTCTCCCCGTACCTACGGCTGCTCCTCGCCCGCGACCCCCAGCACGCGCTCGACGAGGGCCATGTCATCGGGCAGTTGGCGCGCGAACGGGCCCACACGGTGGGGCGTCTCGTGGACGACGAGGAGCGGCAGACAGACCTGGCCCGCAAGGCCCGCAAGGCGCTGGACACCCGGCTCGCCCTCGCCGAGGGGCAGAAGAAGCAGCGCGACCAGGTCCAGGGCCGACTGTCCGAGGTGGAGCGCATGCTGGCCTCCCTCACCCCCGCCCAGCTGACCGCCCTGGCCGACCTGGAGCGGACCAACACGGCGGACGCGCAGCGGAAACTCACCGCGTCCGGCGCCCTGAGCGCCACCACCCCGCCCCCGTCCCAGGAGGGCGACCGCGCGGTGCGCTACGCGGTGCGGCAGCTGGGCAAGCCGTACCAGTGGGGCGCGCAGGGCCCGACGTCGTACGACTGCTCGGGCCTGACCTCGCAGGCCTGGGACCACGCCGGCACCCCCATCCCGCGCACCAGCCAGCAGCAGTGGGCCGACCTGCCGCACGTCCCGCTGAACCAGCTGCGCCCGGGTGACCTGGTCGTCTACTTCCCCGAAGCCACCCACGTGGCGCTCTACCTGGGCGACGGCAGGGTGGTCCAGGCCCCCCGGCCCGGCGCGAGGATCAAGGTCTCCCCGATCGCGGCCAACCCCATCCTGGGCGCGGTACGCCCGGATCCGAGGTCCCGGCCCCTGGGCCACTACACACCTCCGGTGATCCCGAAGGCGGCGACGGAGGGTCCGGACGAGGGCTTCGGCGTCCTGCAGCCGACGGCTCCGACTGTGACCTGAGACCCGGCACTCAGGCCAGCAGCCCCGAGCTCTTCCACAGCCGTCGGCCGGCTCCCCGGAGAACGCCGATGTCGTCCAGGAAGTCCGTCAGCTTCTTCGCGCCGCTCTGCATGACCTCCCGCCGGTGGCCGCTCGCCCGCACCTGCGCCACCGCCTCCCGCCGGTCCAGGCCCACGTTGGTGTAGACCTCGGGATTGACGAAGGCCACCGAGAACACCCGCGCGAACTCGCCGGAGGTGACCCGGGTGAACTCCTGGGACCAGCGGGGCGCCGTCACCATCTGCCGGCGCAGCTCCTCGCGGGCGTACCGGACGTGCCGGGCCTCCTCGACCACGTGGATACGCGTGACCCCCCGGACCAGGGTCTGCACCCGCTCGTCGGGGAAGGTCAGCCGCTGCATCCAGTCCAGAACCTCCTCGCCGAGCAGCGTGGCCGTGAAGGAGCCGGGCGTGGTCGAGATCGTCTTGAACAGGCGGCCCAGGGTGAGGTGGGCCCGGCTCACCGGGTACCAGGGCGCGTCACCGCGGGCTATCAGGCGCGCGAACATCTTCGAGTGCCGGCACTCGTCCTCGATCTCGGTCAGCGCGTAGCGCACGTGCGCGCTCGTCGCTGCCTTGTCGTATATGTGCCGCACGAGCAGCTGCATCAGGATCAGCTCGAACCAGATGCCGAGCGAGGCGAGGGCCGCGGCCTCGTGCTGCGAGAGCAGGATCCGCTGTTCCTCGGACATGCGCTTCCACATCGGCGTGTCGTAGAGCGACACCAGCTCCGGCGGCCAGAACCACTTGCCGTCCTCGAAGGGCGCGTCCCAGTCCAGCTCCTTGTCCGGGTCGAAGGAGTGCTTCGCGGAGGAGACGAGCAGCCGTTCGGCCACCTGCTCGCGGTCCTTGAGCAGGCCGAGCGCGTCGCGCAGTCCGTCGACCGCGTCCGCTTCCGTCAGGGTCGTCATGGCTCCCTCACCTCGTTACCCGGGGGTACGTTGCCGTCGGCTCTTATGAGACCGCTTGTCAGCAAGGTGGTCAATCCCCCGCGCACGACTTGTTGACTCCGCGTCTACCGGGCCCCGTCCGCCCGGCCCGCCTCAGAGCCCCAGGACCGCCCGCATCACCGCCCTGGCGATCGGCGCCGCGTCCCCGCCCCCGCTGATGTCGCCCCGGTCGGCCGCCGCGTCCTCCACCACCACGGCCACCGCCACCTTCGGCTCCAGGTCGGTGTCCGCCTGTGCCCAGGACACGAACCAGGCGTACGGCACCCCGGAGTTGCCCAGGCCGTGCTGCGCGGTGCCGGTCTTGCCGCCGACCGTGGCGCCGCGGATCGCCGCGTTGGACCCGGTGCCCTCCTCCACCACGTCCGTCATCAGCTCCTTCATCCGGACGGCCGTCGAGGGGCTCATCACCTGCCGGACCGGCCCGGCGCCGCCCGTGCCGACGGTCTCGCCGGTCCGCCGCACGGTCCGCTCCACCAGATACGGCGGCCGTGCCATCCCGCCGTTGGCCACCGCCGCCGCGACCATCGCCATCTGCAGCGGGGTGGCGCGGGTGTTGTACTGCCCGATCGACGACAGCGCCAGCTGCGCCTTGTCCACGCTCGTGTCGAAGGTGCTCGGCGCGGTGGCGAAGGGGATGCGCAGGTGCGTGTCGTTGAAGCCGAACGCCTGGGCCGTCGCCGTCATGTCCGCGACCCCCACATCCACGCCCAGCTTCGCGAAGACCGTGTTGCAGGACCACTCGAAGGCCGCCCGCAGCGAGGCGTCCCCGCAGCCGTCCCCCTCGTTGGTCAGCCGGGTCGTGGTGCCCGGCAGCCGGTAGGGGTCGGGGGAGTCGGTCGGCGTGTCCAGGTCGGTGACCACGCCCGCGTCAAGGGCAGCGGCCGCCGTCACGACCTTGAAGGTCGACCCCGGCGGATACGTCTGCCGTACCGCACGGTTGAGCATCGGCTTCTCCGGGTCGTCGTTCAGGCGCGCCCAGGCCGAGGCCACCGCCTCGCCGTTGCCGGACAGCTCGGAGGGGTCGTACGACGGGGTGGAGACCAGGGCGAGGATCCGGCCGGTCGACGGTTCGATCGCGGCCACCGCGCCCTTACGGGTGCCAAGGCCCCGGAAGGCGGCCTCCTGCGCGTACCGGTTCAGGGTCGTGACGACGTTCCCGCCCGGGTTCTGCGAGCGGCTGGTGTCGTTCCACAGCGGGAACGGCGACAGCAGTGGGTCGGTGCCGGAGAGCAGCCCGTCCTCGGCATGCTCCAGGAACGTGGTGCCGTACAGCTGCGAGGCGAAGCCGGTCACCGGGGCGTACAACGGACCCTGCGGGTAGGTGCGTTCGTAGCGGAGCTGTTCCCGGCTGTCCCTGGAGCCGGTGACCGGCTCGCCGCCGACCAGGATGTCGCCGCGCGGCAGGCCGTAACGGGCGATGGTGGTGCGGCGGTTGGCGGGGTTGTCGTCGTAGGCGTGGGACCGGACCACCTGGACGCGGGCCGCGTTGACGAGCAGGGCGAAGAGCAGCAGGGCGCAGAAGGCCCGGGCCCGCCGGATGTACCTGGCCATGCCGGTGCCCTGGCGGTCGCGCCGGCTCATGGGGCCACCTGTCCGTCGTAGTGGCGGCGGGCCGAGTCGCTCACCCGGATCAGCAGCGCCACGATCGCCCAGTTGGTGACGACCGAGGAGCCGCCCTGGGCGAGGAACGGCATCGCCATGCCGGTCAGCGGGATCAGTCCGGTCACCCCGCCCGCGATGACGAACACCTGGAGCGCGACGATCGAGGCGAGCCCGACCGCGAGCAGCCGGCCGAAGGGCTCGCGCAGGGCGAGGCCGGCCCGGTAGCCGCGCTCGACGAGCAGGCCGTAGAGGAGGAAGATCGCGGACAGGCCGGTGAGGCCGAGTTCCTCGCCCGCGGTGGCCAGGATGAAGTCCGACTTGGTGGCGAAGCCGATCAGGATCGAGTGGCCGAGGCCGAGTCCGGTGCCCAGCACCCCGCCGGCGGCGAACGCGAAGAGGGACTGGGCGAGTTGGTTCGGCCCCTGCCCGGCGTCGATCGAGGCGAAGGGGTGCAGCCAGTCCTCGATCCGGCCGTGGACATGCGGTTCCAGATGGCCGACGGCGACCGCGCCGAGCACCGCGAGCAGCAGGCCCACGGCGATCCAGCCGGTGCGCCCGGTGGCGACGTAGAGCATGACGACGAAGAGGCCGAAGAAGAGCAGGGACGTGCCCAGGTCGCGTTCGAGGATCAGGACGCCGACGCTCACCAGCCAGATGGTGACGATCGGGCCGAGCACCCGCCCGGTCGGGAACTGCATGAACCACAGCCGGCGGCCGGCGTAGGCGAGCGCGTTGCGGTTGGCGGCCAGGTACGCGGCGAAGAACACCGCGAGCAGCACCTTCGCGAACTCGCTGGGCTGGATGGAGAATCCGGCGATCCGGATCCAGATCCGGGCGCCGTTGACGGCCGGGAAGAAGATCGGGAGCAGCAGCAGGACGAGCGCGGCGGCGACACAGACGTAGGAGTAGCGCTGGAGGAGGCGGTGGTCGCGCAGCATCAGCACGACCATGATGAACAGGCCGACGCCCAGGGTGGACCAGACGAGTTGGGCGGGGGCCGCCCGGTCGCCGGGGGTCCCCAGGTCCAGCCGGTAGATCAGGACCAGGCCGAGTCCGTTGAGCAGCACGCCGATCGGCAGCGGCAGCGGGTCGGCGTACGGCGCGCGGAAGCGTACGGCGAGATGGGCGACGAGCGCGAGGACGCCGAGGCCGGCGCCGTAACCGGCGGCGCCGGGCGGCACGGTGCCGGTCCGGGCCAAGCCGACCGCGCAGTAGCCGTACACGGAGAGCAGCACGGCCAGCACGAGCAGGGCGAGTTCGATGCCACGGCGCCGGGGGAGACGCACGGGGGCGGCCGGGGCCGCGGACGCCGTGAGGGTGGTTCCGGCCTTGGTCATGTCCGGAACTTACCCACATAGTGGGAAGTGTGTGATGTGTTGGCTTGCCCCAGCGTGGCGTGCGGCCGGGGGGCGGCTCGGGTGGTGTGGCACGTGCCGGCCGGGGGGGTTGCTCGCGCCCACGCGGCGGAGCCGCGTATCGACACAGCCCCGCGCCCCTTCTGGCAGGTGCACCGGTCCCACCTGAAGGGGCGCGGGGAACTGCGCGGTCAGCCACGACGCACTCGCGGTCGCGATCGCACCCTCGCCACCCCTAAGGGAGCGTCAGAACCGCCACGGCCCCGCCGTCGATCGCGTTGGCGAACGACAGCCGCGCGCCCAGCACCTCCGCCTGCCCCGCCGCGATCGTCAGCCCCAGCCCGTGCCCCTTGGTCCCGCCCTCCGTCCGGAACCGCTGGGGGCCGTGGGCCAGCAGGTACTCGGGAAACCCGCCCCCGTGATCCCGTACGGTGACCTCCTTGCCCTCCACCGTCAGCACCACCGGCGCCCGCCCGTGCCGGTGCGCGTTGGCGACCAGGTTCCCCAGTACCCGTTCCAGCCGCCGCCGGTCCGTCTCCACCCACACGTCCCGTACGACCTTCACCTCGGTCTCCGTCCCGGACATCCGCACCACCCGCTCGGCCAGCGCGCCCAGGGCCTCCGCGTCGGTCTCCAGCCGCTCCCGGCCGGTGTCGAGGCGGGAGATCTCCAGCAGGTCCTCGGTGAGCGTGCGCAGCGCGGCGACCCGGTCCCGCACCAGTTCCGTCGGCCGCCCCGGAGGCAGCAGTTCCGCCGCAGCGTGCAGCCCGGTCAGCGGAGTCCGCAGTTCGTGCGCCACGTCGGCCGTGAACCGCTGCTCGCTGAGCAGCTTGCTCTGCAGCGACGCGGCCATGCCGTCCAGCGCCGCGGCGACCGCGGCCACCTCGTCCTGCGGCCGGCTCGGATCCTTCGTCCGGGGGTCGTGCACCCGCGCGTCCAGGTCCCCGGCGCTGATCCGCCGGGCCACCTGCGCGGTGCCGTGCAGCCGCCGGGTCACCCGGGTCACCGCGAATGCCCCGACCAGCAGCGTCGCCCCGATGGCGAGGGCCGACGACCAGACGATGGAGCGGTCGAGGCCGGCGATCGTACGGGTCTGCTGGGAGTAGTCGACGGCCACCGCGAGCGCCTGGTTCCGGTCGGCCGGGCCCGCCGCCCACATCGTGGGACGACCCCCGTCCCGGGCGACCATCGTGCCGCGCTCCCCGGTCACCGCCAGCGCCCGCAGCCGCGGCGGCAGCCCCACCGGGTCGATCGCGGAGCCAGGCAGCAGCGCATCGCCCGCCTGGTATGCGGTCGTCGCGTCAGCGAGCCGGGAGAGTGCCTGGTCACGGGCTTGCGCGACGGTCTGGTCGGTGACCGACACATGCACGAGCACGCCGAGCAGCGCGGCCAGCGCACAGCACATCACCGTGATGAACACGGCCGACTTCGCCGCGAGCGTCCCGGCCCAGTGGGGGAGCCTCACCGCGCACTCGCAGCGCCGGAGGCAGCGGGGGAGAGGGGGGCGGAGACCGGGGCGGAGGGGGTTGGCGTGCGGCTGTGCCGGGCCTTGCCGGTGCGCAGGAACTCGTCCCGGGAGAACACCATCGCCTTCTGCTCCGGATCCCACGCCCAGGTCGTCCGGTACTCGTACCCGGTGATCCCGGCCGGCGACCGCACGATGACGGTCCGCCCGGCCAGCTCGACGCCGATGATCGCGTCGTTGTCCTCCAGCACCTGCACCAGCCGGTGCTGCTCGACGGTGTACACGCGCAGCGCGGTCTGGTTGGTCGGATACAGCCGGAAGCCGAGCGTCAGCTCGTCCCGCCCGTCCCCGGTCAGATCCCGGTAGTAGGGCTTGAGCAGCGGACACCGCGCCCCGGCGCCCCCGGCCGCGCACTCCTTCATCCGGTTCGTGGTCTCGTGGTACGCGCCCTTGGACCCGTAGTCCGCCGAGTCCGAGGCGATCTCCGCCCGTACGACGGCCACCGGGTCGACCCCGCGGATGTCGTCGCCGGGAACCGTGACGCCCTTGACGGTCTGCGCGCTGCCCTCGTCGTAGGGCCACGCCGGACTGGCCGCCGGCCGCAGGTCGGGCCAGAGCTTCACGGGGCTGACCGCGGTCGGGGTGGCTCCGGCCTTCTGGAGCCCGCCGGAGTCGCCGCAGCCGGCCACCGCCGTCGCCAGCAGGGCGACGGCGGCCGCGGCGAGGGCGGTACGGACGGGACGACGGGTCGGCACGCTGCTCCTGGGCGGTTCGGGGGGGTGGGTGTCGGGCCCCGCACACCTTATTCGCAGATTCGTAGGGAAGTCCTTTTTGCACTTCGGGGTGGCCGGTGCGGGGAAGAGGCTACTCGGCGAGTTCCTCAAGGAGCCGGGCGGTGGAAAGCCCGGCCCGCAGGTAGGCGACGAACAACTCGTTGTGCAGCGCCCAGGGCGAGCGCCGGGCCCGCACCAGCCGTATCGCCTCCTCGGCCGTACGCCCCCGGTGCACCAGCGCCTGCGCGACCACCAGCCCCGACCGGTTGTACCCGCTGTGGCAGCGCACCAGTACCGACCGCCCGGCGTCCAGGGCCTCGCTGGCGGCCCGCGCGAGCCGCATCACGCCCGCCAACTGGGTGCCGTCCAGCGGCCCGTCGGGAATCGGCCACACCTGATGCTCGACCCCGGTGTCCGGCCCGTGCCCGGGCACCCGCAGCAGACTCTGCACCAGATCGAACTCGTCCCGCACGACAGCGGACTCCAGCCGCCCCGCACGCCCCCGGAACTCGTGGCCGCCCATCCACAGCCCGGGCAGCACCTCGCTCCACGGGCTGTCCGCAGCCGGAACGTCGTACTGCTCCCCATGGATCCGCACCGGCGCCTCCCCACTGCACGCGCCAACCCCCTGTCAAAGGTAGCGGGGTTCTTGCCCGCGGAGCACCCCGCCTGTTCCCATGGTCGAGGGGTGATGCCGCGATGACCGGACTGCGCGTCGTGCCGACCTGGCGCCGGGGCCAGGAACGGCTGTATGTCTGCCTCACGGACGGACGGAACATCGCCTGGTACGACCGTGAGGCGGGCCGGGTCAACCTGCTCAGCGAGGAGCGCCAGGACGACGTACTCGAAACCCTGCGGCCGTTCCTGACCGGCCCGGTCACGATCGGTCCGCCACCGGTGCCCACGCCCGCCGAACTGGCGCGGCTGACCCTGCACCCCGACGACGACCTCGCGCCCAACCGCCCCGGCGAGGCGCTGCTGATCGCTCTCGACCGGGACCCCGGCCCGGCCCACCGCCTCCGCCCCGACCCGCGCCGCCGCGCCCTGACCGCCGAGCAGACCGTCGGCGAAGCCCTGGACCGTCTGGACGGCGCCGGCTGGCACACCCTGCACTCCGTCCCGCTCCCCGGCGGCGACCGACTCCACCATCTGCTGATCGGCCCCGGCGGCCTCTTCTGCGTGTACGCGCTCTACGCCCGCAAGCAGAAGGTCCTGGTCGCCGACCCGATGGTCACCCTGGGCCGCCGCGACCCCCAGCCGCTGCTGCGCCGCCTGTGCGCGGACGCCGCCCGGGCCTCCTACGCCCTGACGGCCGAGGTCCACCCGGTCCTGGCCCTGACCGACCCGGCGGACGTCGTGCTGACGGCCCCGCCCCGCGAGGTCCGCGTCCTCCGCGACCGGGACCTGGAGGGCCTCTCCCGCCTGGGCGGAGTCCTCAAACCGGCGGACGTCGAGGCACTGCACGCGATGGCGCGGGACCGCACCACGTGGGGAAGGGTGTAACTCCGGGCCGTCCGGCCCGCGAGAGCCCCCCTTTCCTGTTCTGCGTTTCACGTTCACGGTTCACGGTTCCGCGTTTCACGGCAGCGGCGCCGCCCGCCCCGCGTCCAGCAGCGGCGCCAGCAGGTCCCCGTACTCCTCGACCCGCCCCGCCATGTCCCCGGCCCGGAACCCAAGGTCCTCCGCCCGCCGGCACTCCGCGACCTCCTCCCAGGTCACCGGCGCCGACACCATCGGCTCCCGCCGCGCCCGGACCGTGTACGGGGTCGCCGTGGTCTTCCGCCCCGCGTTCTGGCTCCAGTCCACGAACACCTTCCCCGGCCGCAGGCTCCGCGTCATCCGGTGCACCACCAGCCCCGGCAGTGCCCGCTCCGCCTCCACCGCCAGCCCCTTCGCGTACTCGCTCACCCGCTCGCTGGACGCCCCCCGCACCCCCGCCAGCAGATGCAGCCCCTTCGACCCGGCCGTCTTGGCGTACGCCTCGATCCCGTCCGCGGCCAGCCGCTCCCGCAGCCACAGCGCGACCTCGCAGCACTCCACCACCGTCGCCGGAGCCCCGGGGTCCAGGTCGAAGACGATCCGGTCGGCCTCGTCCGGTGTCCGCACCAGCCACTGGTGCGTATGGAACTCGGTGACCAGGTTCGCCGCCCACATCAGGCTCGGCAGGTCCTGCACCAGCACCATCCGGGCCGCCCCCTCCGACCGGCGCACCTCGGCGGTGGTGACCCACTCGGGCGTACCCGGCGGCACGTTCTTGGCGAAGAACACCTGGCCGTCAGGACCGTCCGGGTACCGGAGGAACGAGACCGGCCGGTCCCGCAGATGCGGCAGCAGGACCCCGGCCGACGTCGCGTAGTAGTGCAGCAGCTCGCCCTTGGTGAACCCGGTCGCCGGATACAGCACCTTCTCCAGGTTGCTGAGCGCGATCCTCCGCCCGTCCACCTCTGTGATCGGCGTCATACGATGACAGTCTCATACGAACTCATACAAATGATGGGTATCCGGACGGAAGGAAGCCGCAGGTGCGATCCATTTGGAACGGCGCGATCTCCTTCGGTCTCGTCAGCATCCCGATCAAGCTGGTCAACGCCACGGAGAGCCACTCGATCTCCTTCCGGCAGGTCCACTCGGAGGACAACGGCCGGATCCGCTACCGCAAGTTCTGTGAGCTGGAGGACCGCGAGGTCACCCAGTCGGAGATCGGCAAGGGGTACGAGGACGCGGACGGCACGATCATCCCGGTCACCGACGACGACCTGTCCCACCTGCCCATCCCCACCGCCCGCACCATCGAGATCGTGGCCTTCGTCCCGGCCGACCGGATCGACCCGCTCCAGATGGACGCGGCGTACTACCTGGCGGCCTCCGGTGCCCCCGCCGCGAAGCCGTACACCCTGCTGCGTGAGGCCCTGAAACGCAGCCACAAGGTGGCCATCGCGAAATACGCGCTGCGCGGCCGGGAGCGCCTCGGCATGCTCCGGGTGGTCGGCGACGCCATCGCCATGCACGGCCTGCTCTGGCCGGACGAGGTCCGCGCCCCGGAGGGCGTCGCCCCGGACGTCGACGTCACCGTCCGCGACAAGGAACTCGACCTCGCGGACGCCCTGATGGACACCCTCGGCGAGGTCGACCTGGAAGACCTGCACGACGAGTACCGGGCGGCCCTGGAGGAGGTCATCGCGGCGAAGGCGGCCGGCGAGGCCCCACCGGAGGCCCCGGAACCGGCGAAGGGCGGCAAGGTGCTCGACCTGATGGCGGCCCTGGAGAAGAGCGTCCGCGCGGCGAAGGAGTCGCGGGGCGAGGAGTCGCGGGGCGAGGAGGCACGGAGCGAGGCGGCGGAGGTCACGCCGATGCCGAGCAAGAGGCCGAGGGCGGCGGCGAAGAAGACGGCGACGAAGGGGACGACGGCGAAGAAGGCGACGGCCGCGAAGAAGTCGACGGCCGCGAAGACGTCGGCCGGGAAGGCGGCGGCCGGGAAGGCGGCGGCAGAGAAGTCCACGGCCAGGAAGTCCACGGCCAAGAAAGCGGCGGCGAAGAAGTCGACGGTCAAGAAGACGGTTTCACCTCGCAAACGTTCGGCATAAAGTCGCCCCCGTCGGCTGTCGCGGCGCTGTGTTCGACGCGCGCCCCGGCCTTTCTGGCGATCCGTCACCATGCCTTTCTCCGCCGCCGTTCGGGTCCCCGTCGCGTACCGCGCCTGGTAGCCGCCAGGTGCGCCATGCTCGTTATCGGCGATCGAGATAATGCCTATTTCAACATATCGGTGGATATGGTGTGGTAGTAGCGCAATGCTGGGTGGTGGGGGAGGGCCCGCCGCAGGGCGGGCAGACCGGCTCGTTCCCACCAGTGAAGGCATTGTCATGCGTGCTCTGCATCTCCACCCCTTCGGTAGAACTCATGTCCTGTCACTGACCCAGGCACGCGCCCCCGCGGGCCCCGTGACGGAGGTCCGCGGGCCCGCCGATCCGGCCGGGGCAGCCGCGGGCCCGCCGGGCGGGACGCATGCCGCCGGTCCGGCTCTCCGGCTGTCCGCCGGTGAGTGCGGACTGCTGCTGATCAGGCTGACCTTCGGACTGCTGTTGGCCGGACACGGTGCGCAGAAGCTGTTCGGCATCTTCGGAGGGCCCGGCCTGGCGGCCACCGGCAGGAGCTTCGACGCCCTCGGCTACCACCCGGGCAAGGTCTTCGCCGTGATCGGCGGTCTCTCCGAACTCTGCGGGGGCCTCGGTCTGGCGGTCGGACTGCTCACCCCGCTGGCGGCCGCCGCCGTCATCGGCGTGATGATCAACGCCATGGTGACCGTGAGCGGTGCCCACGGCCTGTGGATCCAGAACAACGGAGTCGAGTACAGCGTCTCCATCTGCATCGTCGCCCTCGCTCTCGCCGCCATCGGCCCGGGCCGGGTGTCGCTCGACCGGTTCTTCCCCTGGCGCTCGGGCGGCTGGTCCGCAGCCGCCGTCGCGCTCGGTCTGGGCGGCATCGGCGCCGCGATCGCACTGAGCATCTGAACGGGCCCCGTCCCGCCCCGTCCCGCCTCGCCCCGTCCTGACCAGGCCGGGCGGGGCGGGACGGCTGCGGCGACGGCCACAGGATGGCGGCGGTCCCGCACCCTGTGGCCGCGCGCCCTGTACCCGCGCGCCCTGTGCCGCGCGCCCTGTGGCCGCGTGCCCTGTGTCGTGTGCCCGGGAAGACCGTGCTGCACTGCCACATCCTCGACCACGAGGACATGGGCATGATGGCCGTCCTGGACATCGTCGCGCCCCGCGAGGATTCGCCCGGCAAGTGATCACCACGGCCGACCGCCACCACGGGCGGGGGCCGTGGCGGCGGTCGTACGCTTGAGGGGCAAGAACCCTGGCTCACAGCTGGGAGGGCTGGGACGATGCTCAGCACGCATGTCCCCGACCTGGCCGCGCTGGAACTCCTGCTCGGGGTCGCCCGGGAAGGCAGCCTGAACGGCGTCGCCCGCAAGGCCGGGGTGAGCCAGCAGGCGGTGTCGGCGCGGATCCGCGCGATGGAGGCGCAGACCGGGGTCACCCTCGTGCACCGGACTCCTCGCGGGTCCAGCCTGACCGTCGAAGGCGTCATGATCGCGGAGTGGGCCGCCCGGCTGCTGGACGTCGCGGCCGAAATGGACGCCGGGATCACGGCACTGCGGGCCGGCCAGCGGTCCCGGCTGCGGGTCAGCGCCAGTTCGACCATCTCCGAGATGCTCCTGCCCGGCTGGCTGGCGTCCTTCCGCGCGGAGACCCCGCAGGGCAGGCACGCTCCGGAGATCGTCCTGACCTACGCCAACACCGCCATGGTCATCACCCATGTCACCGAGGGCATCGCCGACATCGGCTTCACCGAGGGCCCGCACGAACCCGCCGGGCTGCACGGCAGGGCCATCGGCCACGACCGGCTCACGGTCGTCGTCGCTCCAGGTCACCCGTGGGCACACGGGCGTCCCGTCAGCGCCGCCGAGCTGGCCGGCACCCCGCTGGTGAGCCGGGAGAGCGGCTCCGGTACCCGGGACACCTTCACCGCCGCGCTGACCGCCGTACTCGGCCCCGGTGCCCCGCAGGCCCCCGCGGCGCTGTCGCTGTCCACCACCGCGGCGATCCGCTCGGCCGCGCTGGCCGGTGCGGCGCCCGCGGTCATCAGCGAACTCGCCGTCGCCGACGACCTGGCCGGCGGTCGGCTCGTCGCGTACAGACACCGGAACTCGACCTGCGCCGAACCCTGCGCGCCGTCTGGGACGGCGCTACCGCCCCACCCAGCGGCGCGGCCCGCGACCTGATCGCCCACATCCTGACCCGCCGGCACCAGGAGCGACGCGGCGGCCGGACCCACTGACCGGGGCTGCCGTCGGCGGTCTGACCGGCGCTGCCGTCGTCGGCCCCGTGCGCAGGCCACGTCTCCCGGCTCGGACCGGCCCGTCTCCCGGCTCGGACCGGCCCGTCTCCCGGCTCGGCCCGGCCCGTCTCCCGGCTCGGACCGGCCCGTCTCCCGGCTCGGACCGGCCCGGGAGCGGTCGCGGTCCGGTTCGGGAGTGGCCGTGGTCCGGTTCGGAAGTGGCCGTGGTCCGGTTCGGGAGTGGCCGTTGTCCGGTTCGGTCGTCCCGGTGTCCGGCCGTCGATGCCTGTGATCCGGTACAAGTCCGGCTTGTATCCCGGCAAGGGTGAGGCCACTACCAGCGGCTTTCCGCGGCTGCGAGGGTCGAAGTACCAACCCCACCACCGCCGGAGGGAACGCCATGAGCACCCACCCGACCGCACGACAGGACACCGCTTCCGACCGCCCCGGTCGCCACCCCGCCGCGTCGACGCCGCCGATCGCGTTCGTGGGCACCGGGCGGATGGGCGGTCCGATGGCCGCCAATCTGGCCCGCGCCGGTTTCGACGTACGGGTGTGGAACCGGTCCGCCGACCGCGCCGTACTCCTCACCGGCGCGGGCGCCGCCGTGGCAGCCAGTCCGGTGGAGGCCGTCCGGGGCGCCGGGATCCTCGTCACCATGCTGGCCGACGGTCCCGCCACCGCACAGGCGGCCACCGGGCCCGACGGATTCCTGGCCGACGCACCCGGGCTGGTCTGGGTGCAGATGGCGACCGTCGGAGTCGACTGGACGGCCCGGCTCGGCCGCATCGCCGCCCGCCACGGGATGACGTTCGTGGACGCCCCGGTCTCCGGCAGCGAGGGTCCGGCCCGGGCCGGGCAGCTCATCGTGCTGGCCAGCGGCCCGGACCGGATGCGGAACGTCCTCGCGCCGGTGTTCGGCGCGGTCGGCAGGGCCACCGTCTGGCTGGGCCCGGCCGGCGCCGGCACCAGCGCCAAGCTGGTGCTCAACAACTGGCTCGTCGACCTTGCCGAGACCACCGCGGAGACTCTCTCCTTCGCCCGCCGGCTCGGTCTGGACCCGACGGCGATCGTGGACCTGCTGCAGTCGACGCCGCTCGGGTCGCCGTACGCCGTGCAGAAGGCCACCGCCATGCTGACCGGTGACTTCACCCCCGCGTTCGCGCTCAAGCACGCGCTCAAGGACGCCGAGCTGGCGGTGCAGGCCGCGCAGGCCGGCGGTACCGAACTCGCGCTCACCCAGGCGCTGCTGCCCCGCTGGCGGCACGCCGCGCTGAGCCACGCCGACGACGATCTGGCCGCGGTGTACACCGCCGCCTGAACAGCCCCGTACAGGCTCGGCGTGGTCCCTGCGCAGAGACCGCAGAGACCACGCAGGGACCACGCAGGGACCGCGCAGGGACCGCGCAGGGACCGCGCAGGGCCTGTGCGGGAACCCCACAGGAGAGGACCCCGGTGATGACCGCAGCAACTGGGCCGGCCACCCGAAGTGACCCGGCGAACGGCCCGACACGGCCCCCCGGGGACACGACCCCGGTGGCAGGCACGCCGGCCCCCGCCCCTGCCGCCGGGCTCCAACGGCTCGGACTCGCGCTGATCCTCGTCGCGTCCTTCATGGTGGTGCTCGACTTCAGCATCGTGAACGTCGCGCTGTCGTCGATCCAGCACGAGCTGGGCATCTCGGCCGCTTCGGTGCAGTGGGTGGTCACGGCCTACGCGATCACCTTCGGCGGGCTGCTGATCCTCGGCGGCCGCGCCGGGGATCTCTACGGGCGGCGGCGCCTGTTCATGGCCGGGATCGGCGTCTTCACCGCCGCGTCGCTGTCCGGCGGGCTCGCGCACGATCCGCTGCTCCTGATCCTGTCCCGCACGCTGCAGGGCTGTGGCGCCGCGATGGTCGCGCCCGCCGCGCTCTCCCTGATCACCACGGGCTTCCCCGAAGGCCCCCGGCGCACCCGCGCGCTGGGCCTGTACGGGGCGACGGCGTCGGTCGGCTTCGTCGCCGGACAGGTGCTCGGCGGTGTCCTGGTGGAGTTCTTCAGCTGGCGCTCGGTGTTCCTGGTGAACGTCCCGGTGGGGCTGGCCGCCCTGCTGCTGGCCCCCCGTCTCCTGCACGAGTCGAGGCTGCCCCGGGCCGGGCGGCACCTGGACACCGTCGGCGCGACGCTCATCACGGGAGCCGTCGCCGCGCTGGTCTTCGCGGTCTCCCAGGCCGGGGTCACCAGTGTGGGATCCGCCGGCGTGCTGGTGCCGCTCGGGCTCTCGGCCCTGGCGGCCGTGGCGTTCTTCGCCGTCGAGCAACGGCGGGCCGATCCGCTCGTGCGGCTCTCGCTGCTGCGCACCCGAGGGCTGCGCAGTGCCGGCGCCCTGATGATGCTGCTCGGCCTGTGGAACGGCGGGGAGATGCTGGTGCTCTCCGTGTACCTCCAGGAAGTCCTGCACATGTCCCCGCTGGCGGCCGGTCTGGTGATCGCCCCGCAGGGCGTCGTCGGCCTGGCGACCGGGTTGCTGGGTGCCCGGCTGGCGCGACGCGTGGGGATCCAGCGGGTCCTGGTGCTGACCGCCCTGGCCGCCACCGCCGGTTTCCTCATCCTGACCCAGCTCCCGACGGGCGGCGGCTACCGTCCGCCGCTCGCGGCAGTGGTCCTGGTCGGGTTCGGCACCGCCGGGACGGCGTTCGGAAGCATGGTGACCGCCAGCAGCGGCGTCGCCGACCGCGACCAGGGTCTGGTGGGCGGCGTGGTCAACATGAGCCGCCAGCTGGGTGCCGCGCTGGGAGCGGCGCTGCTTCCCGCCATCGCCGACGCGGTGGACCGAACCGGCCACAGCAGCATGGCGGTCGGCGACCGCGCCGCGATGCTCGCCGGAGCGGCGGCGGCCGGCCTCGCCACGCTGGTGGCCCTGCGGACCCGGCAGAAGTCCGCCCACACCCCGTCCACCTCGAACGCCACCTCAGAGGCCCCGAACCCCGGCCTGACGGACAGTCCCCTCTTGCAAGCGACAGTCCCCTCGTGTGCGCGCGTCGACGGCCATCGACGAGTGAGGGACGCGTGAGGGGAGCGCCGGGGAGCTGCCGGACCGCCGCCGACGGCCGACTGCGGTGGCCCGGATCGCCGCGTCGTTCCGTACGCCTCGGCTTTCCGTACGCCTTGCCCGCGGGACACGCCGGGTGGCGGGCCGTCCCTGCCCGCCACCCGGCACCGGAACGCCTCCGCTCGGAGCGTGCCGGGGATCGGGGTTCAGGCCGCGGGGCCCTGGACGGTGGCGGCGAGGGCAGGGAGGTGCGGCGGGGAGGTGCAGGGAGGGGTGATCCGGGTTGCGGCAGCCGGCAGCAGGCCCTGGCAGCAGGCCGCCGGCAGCGCTACTCGCGCATGGTCACGCCGCCGTCTACCGACAGGATCTGGCCGGTGATCCAACTGGCCTCCGCGGACAGCAGGAAGACGATCATGGAGGCGAGGTCCTCGGGTTCGCCGAGCCGCGGCAGCGCGGTCTTCTCCAGCAGGGCCTTGCGGATCTCGGGAGGCGTGCCGGTGCGGACCATCTCGGTGAGGACGACGCCGGGGGCGACGGCGTTGACCCGGATGTTCTTCGGGCCCCACTCGTGCGCGGTGTGGCGGGTGAGCGCGTGCAGGGCGATCTTGGACGAGGCGTACGCGGCGAGCCACGACTCCCGCTGCCATGCCGCCAGGGAGGAGATGTTCACGATCGAGCCGCCGCCCGCGGCGACCAGCGCGGGCAGGCTCTCGCGGATCACGAGCCCCGTGCCGGTGACGTTGATCCGCATCATCTCGGCCCACACCTCGGGGTCCATGGTGTCGACGCCCTGGTCGCGGGTCATGAGGTCCGCGCTGACGGCGGCGGCGACGTTGGCGACGCCGTCGAGCCGTCCGAAGTGGTCGGTGGTCCGGGCGACCAGGGAGGCGATGGAGTCCGCGTCCCGGAGGTCGAACTGGACCGTGAGCAGCCGATCGGCCGCGTCCGCCGCCTGCTCGCGGGTCCGCGCCAGCTTGTCGGGGTTGGTGCCGGCGGCGGTCACCCGGGCGCCTTCGGCCAGCAGCCGCTGTACGGTGACCGCGCCGATGCCCGATCCGCCGCCGGTGACGATGAAGACCTTGTCCTTGAGCCCTTCCATGGCCAGGCACATCCTTTCGTTCGTGAGGGTGCGGCGCCGACGTGGCAGGCGGGGCCGGAGGCGACGAGGCGGGAATACGCCTGAAGGGCCCGGCGGTTGCCGTCCTGTGCGCGCGGCTCAGCCGCTTCGACCAGTGCGTTGACGCCTGGTGCGCGCCCCACTGTGCAGGAACGCGACAAGGGTTACAAAAGGTATGTCTATGTTCCTGAGGGACATCCGAAGGGCGTCATCGATGAGCAACGGCGAGGGCGACGCGGGCGACGAGGGCCGGGCGCCCTTCACCGGCGAGGCGCGGGTGAACGTACTGCGTCTCCCGGGCCCGTGCGCGCGCTGGGACGAGTGGGACACGGACTTCATCCGCGAGATCCTCGACCTGGTGGGTGACAAGTGGAGCATGCTGGTCATCGGCGTCCTTGCGGCCGGCGACGCCCGCTACTCGGACCTCGACACCGCGATCCCGGCCATCTCCCGGCGCATGCTCACCCTCACCCTCAAGCGCCTCCAGCGCAGCGGGCTGGTCGACCGCACGGCCTACGCGGAGGTACCGCCCCGCGTCGAGTACTCCCTCACCGACCTCGGCGCCTCCCTGTTCTCCGCCATCCAGCACCTGGCGGCCTGGAGCGCCGAACACCGCACCGAGATCCGACACCACCAGGACACGTACGACACGAGCACCACACGTAGACCGTGAAGGCTCCTGGGCGGTTGGCGCGTGCGAGTGGTCAGCTTCGGCAGGCGCATCCGGCGGCGCCCGTGGCCGTATCGACGGCGGTGGACGGGGCGGCTGCCTGCTCGGTCGGCGTGCAGCACGTGGTGACGCCGCGGCAGGAGGCGTCCGCCGACGACGTCACGGCGGTCTCCGGGACGGTGGAGGTGGTGGGCTTGGCCGCGCGGATGAGGGCGGAGTGCATGCCGTCGGCCACGGAGTGCGTCGGAGTGATCTCGACGCCCGTGAAGCCGGCCGCTTCCAGTCCCCGGCGGTATTCGGCGAAGGACAGGGCTCCGGCGATGCAGCCGACGTAGTCGCCGCGCTCGGCCCGCTGTTCGGCGTCGAGGGTGTCGTCGGCGACAACGTCCGAGACGCCGATCCGGCCGCCGGGCTTGAGTACGCGGAAGGTCTCGGCGAACACGGTCGGCTTGTCGGTGGACAGGTTGATCACGCAGTTGGAGATCACGACGTCGATGGTGTTCGCGGGAAGCGGGATCGCCTCGATGGTGCCCTTGAGGAACTCCACGTTCGTCGCGCCCGCCTTCTCCGCGTTGGCGAGGGCGAGCGCGAGCATCTCCTCGGTCATGTCCAGTCCGTACGCGATGCCGGTCGGGCCGACGCGGCGGGCGGAGAGCAGGACGTCGATACCGCCGCCGGAGCCGAGGTCGAGAACGCTTTCGCCCTCGCGCAGTTCGGCGACGGCGGTGGGGTTGCCGCAGCCGAGCGAGGCGGCGACCGCCTCGGCGGGCAGCGCGTCGCGCTCGTCGGCGGCGTACAGGGCCGAGCCGAAGTTCTCGTCGACCTCGACCGGCTGTGGCCCGCAACAGGCGGTGCCGCCCTCGGTGACCTTCACGGCCGCCGCCGCGTACCGCCGGCGGACGGTCTCGCGCAGGTCGGTGGACTGCTCGCTCATGACTCACTCCCAGGTGACGGGCCGCAGCACGGTCCGGAACGGGCGCAGCACGGCCCGGAACGGCCTGTATTGATATCCGTTGATGCAACCTTGTGCCTTGGATCGAAAAACGTCAACATAGAGGCATGTCGAAACAAGTGCTTGAGGTGATCGGCCAGGACACCGCCTGCTGCCCGGGTCTGTCTGCCGCGCCGCTGAACGAGGCTCAGGCGGTCGACCTGGCGAAGGTCTTCAAGGCCTTGGGCGACCCTGTCCGGCTGCGGCTGCTGTCGATGATTGCCTCGCGCGGCGAGGGCGGCGAGGGCGGCGAGGGCGGCGAGGGCGGCGAGGGCGGCGAAGTCGGCAGGGTCGGCGAGGTCTGCGTGTGCGAGCTGACCCCGGCCTTCGACCTGTCCCAGCCGACGATCTCCCACCACCTCAAGCTCCTGCGGCAGGCCGGTCTCATCGACTGCCAGCGTCGCGGCACGTGGGTGTACTACTGGGCGCTGCCGGGCGCACTGGACCGGCTCGCCGCGTTCCTGACCACCCCGAGGACTGCCGGAGCCGACGCGTGAACATCCCGCTCGGCCGCCGGGTCGCCGCGGAGGCGATCGGGACCGGGCTTCTCGTGACGGTGGTGGTCGGCTCCGGCATCCAGGCCGCCGGCCTGTCGCACGACGCCGGCGTACAACTGCTCGCCAACTCCCTCGCCACGGTCTTCGGCCTGGGCGTGCTGATCACCGTCTTCGGGCCGGTCTCCGGCGCGCACCTCAACCCGGCCGTCACCCTCGCCGTCTGGTTCACCGAACGCCGTACGTCGGACGGGTTCACCCTGCGGGACGTCGCCGCGTATGTGCCCGCCCAGATCACGGGGGCGATCGGCGGCGCGGTCCTGGCCGACGCGATGTTCGGCGAGCCGCCGGTGAAGTTCTCCACCCACGACCGCTCCGCCGGACACCTGTGGCTGAGCGAGGTCGTCGCCACGGCCGGGCTGACCCTGCTGGTCCTCGGCCTGACCAGGATCGGCCGCACCGCGCTCGCCCCGGCCGCGGTGGCCTCCTACATCGGGGCCGCCTACTGGTTCACCTCCTCCACGTCGTTCGCGAACCCGGCGGTGACCGTCGGCCGGGCCTTCACCGACACCTTCGCCGGGATCGCGCCCGCCTCCGTCCCCCCGTTCATCGCCGCGCAACTGCTCGGCACCGCTGTCGGACTCGGCATCGTGGCCGTCGTCCACGGCCCGCAGGCCGCCCGCGCCCGAGGCGGGATCGGCATCCCGGGCAGCGAACCCGAACCCGTCTCCTCCTGACCCCGCCCCGAGAAAGTCACCCGTCATGAGCACTTCCCCCGCGCGCCCGTCGGTGCTGTTCGTCTGCGTCCACAACGCCGGCCGCTCCCAGATGGCCGCCGCCTTCCTCACCCACCTCGCGGGCGACCGTGTCGAGGTCCGCTCCGCGGGCTCGGCCCCCGCCGACACCGTCAACCCGGCCGTGGTGGAAGCGATGAGCGAGGCCGGTATCGACATCTCCGCCGAGACCCCGAAGATTCTCACCGTGGAGGCCGTTCAGGCGTCCGACGTCGTGATCACCATGGGATGCGGCGACACCTGCCCCGTATTCCCCGGCAAGCGGTACCTCGACTGGCAGCTCGACGATCCGGCCGGGCAGGGCGTCGAGGCCGTCCGTCCCATCCGCGACGCGATAGAGACGCGCGTTCGCGAACTGATCTCGGAAGTGGCACCCGGCTGAGGACCGGCCCACGTCCGCCCGGCATCGCCGCTCGGGATCAGACCGGCACCGTCCTCCTCACGAAGTCAGGGCCGGACCCACGTGATTCCCCGTGAGGGTGCGGATGCGGAGGAGTTCGAACGAAGCCCGGCCGTGATGCTCCGCCGCCCACCGTGGTAGGCAAGGCGGATGCTTGGCCGACTTCCTCTCGATGAGCAGCTTGAGGGCTTGCGATCCGCCCTCTCCCAGAACGAGATCCTGACCGACGTGATGACCAGGGCGGCGACACTGGACCTGCCCGGCTGGTACGTGACGGCGGGCTGCCTGTTCCAGACGGTGTGGAACGTGGTCACCGGCAGGCCCCCGGCCTACGGCATCAAGGACTACGACATCTTCTACTTCGACGACGGCGACCGCTCCTGGGAAGCGGAGGATGCCGTGATCAAAGCGGGTCACGAGGTATTCGCCGACCTGCCGGCCGAGGTGGAGATCCGCAACGAAGCCCGCGTGCACCTCTGGTACGAGCGGAAGTTCGGAGTGCCCTGTCCGCCGCACGAGTCGACCGAGGCCGCGATCGACTGCTTCGCTGCGACAACGTGCTGCCTGGGCGTCCGGCTGGAACCCGGTGGAGGATGGCGCGTGTACGCGCCTCATGGGCTCTCCGACGTCTTCAACCTTGTCGTGCGGCCCAACTCGGTCCTTGCCCCACGGGAGGTCTATGAGACGAAGACGGCGCGTTGGCAGGACGCGTGGCCGGAGCTCACCGTCCTGCCGTGGCCAGCCTGACGGCCCCGGCGATGTACGGCCGGGTCAGCTGCCGGACCGATCGTCCACCTGGACATCCAGGCCCGGCCAGGCCCTGGCGGCCAGACGCTTCAACTGGCCCTCGGCCACTGTCTCTCCCGACCGAGACGGCTCGTCCGGCCTGAAGTGGACGACTGTCCCGGTGGTCCCGTCGGCCTCGACAGGCTCCAGGTCGGTGACCGGGATGCCGTGTTCGTAGCGTTGGGTCCAGGCCCCGCTGAGGCGGCGGTTGGTATGGATGAGCCATTCGCTGAGGGCCGCGACAACGGACATGCCTCGACGCGGATGGCCGTCCGGAAGCAGTTCCGCGCCGGGGAAGTCGAAGAACCGGAGGTCCTTTGACGCCATGACCGGCTTCTTCACGACCTGACCCTGCTCGTTCGTACGGGTATCGGTGCCCCGCCCGTCATCCGCCACGGACAGGGACCCATCCGGATGGAGAGTGACGAGACAACGCCCGCCTCCTCCGCCTGAAGCCTCATCAGCGGCATAGGCAAGCACCTCAAGGACGAGATGCAACGAGCCACCCGGAGCGAACTCCGCCGGACTCCGCCGGATATGGGCAAGATGGTCCAGATCGATGACACGGGACCAATCGTGCGTGGTGTTGACCCACGAACCTCTTGAGACCTCCATCAGACAAGTATCCAGTCAGCGGGCCGAGTCGATTACGTCCATTCCCACACGAGTACGAGTGACACGATCCGAAGGTGCAGGGTGGCCGCGGACGTGATCACGCGCAGGTCGTCGGCTCGGGCCAGGGCTGGCCATCCCGTGACGGACCGGTCGCGCAGCATGGCCTTGGCCAAGTCCTCGCTGTCCAGGACCAGGGTGCCGCCGGGCGTGGCGGGGGAGGGGGTCACGCGGCGTCGGCCCCGCCTCGCGTCTGCTGTTGCCGGGCCTGGTGGAGCTGGTCGCGCAGGGCCTGGACCTCGTCGTCCGTGACGGGACCGTGGTCGGCCTCGGCAACCTGGATGAGTTCGTTGAGGTTGTCGCGTTCGATCTGCCGGGCCACGGCTGCGGCGACGTAGGCGGACGGGCCGGAGGGGCCGCTGCGGGCTTTGGCGGCCTCGGCGATGTCGCGCGGCATGATGAGTCGCTGTCGGCGTTCGTCCAACTGCTCGCGTCAACCGTCGCCCTGCTCGATGTCCAGCCGGCTCGGACCCCGAAGAACGGGGCTGGGCCGGTACGGCGGCGGGTCGGCGACCAGCCTGGGTCGATCGAGCCGGCGTACCAGCTCGGTCAGCGCGATCTGGGTTTGCCGCCGGGCCAGCGGGGCGCCGAAACACAGGTGGATGCCGCTGCCGAACCCCAGGTGCTGGTTGTCACGCCGGTCCGGGTTGAAGCGGTCCGGATCATGGAAGCGCTTGGGATCACGGCTGCCCGAGGCCAGCATGAGCATGATCTGCGAGCCCTGGGGGATGACGGTGTCGGCGACGGTGATGTCGCTGTACGCCGCCCGCCAGGGAATGATCTGCACGGGGGGCTCGTAGCGCAGCAGTTCCTCGACCAGCGGCACGACGAGGTCCGGTTCGTCGCGCAGTCGCCGCAGCACCGGCGGGTGGCGCAGCAGCGTCAGCATGCCGTTGGTGATGAGGTTGACGACGGTCTCATGGCCGGCGACGAGGAGCAGTTTGGCGGTGGCGACGATGTCGGCGTCGGCCATCCGGCCGTCCGGCCCGTCGTCGTTGGCCAGCCGTGACAGCAGACCGTCTCCCGGCCGGCCGTGGCACTGTTCCACCAGCTCGCCCAGGCACTCGAGCAGGTCCTTGCGGGCCCGTACGCCCTTGTCCAGTTTCTCCTTCGGGTCGGTCTCGGGGTCGTAGTCGATCGAGTTCATGATGTCGCTCACCCAGAGGTGGAACCTCGGCTCGTCCTCGCGTGGCACGCCGAGCAATCGGCAGGTCACGGTGACGGGGAGCGGGAAGGCGAAGTCGTCGACGACGTCGATCCGCTCCTTGCCGGCCAGATCGTCGATCAGGTCGCCGACGGTGGTGGTCAGGAAGCCTTCGAGTCCGGTCACCAGCCCAGGGGTGTGCGGGGGGCCGAAGTGACGCATCGCCATACGCCGCAGGCGATCGTGGTCGGGCGAGTCCATGTGGATGAACGACGACGGGGCCCCTCCCTCGCCCGAGGGCATCGGAGACGACAGATTGCGCACGTCGGAACTCAGATGCGGGTCGTGCAGTACGTCCGTGATCTCGCGATAGGCGCTGATGACGTAGCTGCCGTCCTCCTGCCGAGCCACCGGCGTCCTGCGCAACTCGGCATACAGCGGGTAGGGGTCGGCCCGGGCGGAGTAGTCGAAGATCCGTTGGAGCGTGCCGGGCGTCCCGGTCGTGGTCGTCCGGCCTTCCTCCTGCCGATGCGAATGCCGATGCGGATGGCGATGAGGGTGCGCGGCCGTGACGGGGCGCTCACCCGGTTCATGGCCTGTGACGACCACCGTGGCGCCCTGCGCGAGCACGGCGGTGCCGGGGAAGTCGACCGGCACTGGTTTCATGTCGGCCGGCTGGTCGGGCGTGGGGCAGGGGGGCGGGAACGGCGCGGCCGTCTCGATCAACCGTCGGTAGTGGCCCAGCCACTTGCCGTTGTCGAAGCTCACGGCAGCCGTGACACGGCCCTGATAGCCGTACGCGGTGACGAAACGGTGGTCGTCCAGCGATCCCTGAGTGACGACCACCTCGTCGGCGAAGGTCGGCACGCCGACGGACTTGATGTTGACGCCGAACTGGATCGACCAGAACAGCGGGACGGACAGGTGAGGCCGGCGGTCCGCCTGGGCGCTGACCATGTTGTGTGCCGCGACCTCTGCCTGCTCCACGGCGTCGGCCCAGTGCTCCAGTGCGATGAGCCGGTTCTCGTAGAGGGGGTTCGGGCAACGTGCCACGTCTCCCGCGGCGAAGACGTCGTCGGTGACGCGGCCGTCGATGTCGAGGGCGCGGCAGCCCGGGTCACAGGTGACTCCCCACCCACCCGCCGCCAGTCCCGACTCCCGCAGCCACTCGGTGTTGCGGATGCTCCCGAGTGCCACCACCGCCACATCGGCGTCGACCGTACTGCCGTCGTCGAAGTGAGCACGGCGAAACCGTCCCTGCGCGTCGCCCTCCAACCGGGTGATCTTGACTTCGCAGCGCAGGTCGACACCATGAGCGCGCTGCATGCCGGCCGCGACCTCGCCGACCATGGCGCCGAGCGCCCCGACCAGCGGGGCCGGCGCGAGTTCGGCGACGGTCACCGGGATGCCCCGCTCGCGGCAGACGGAGGCGATCTCGGAGCCGGTGAATCCCGCACCGATGACCAGCACCCGCGAGGGCCTGGCGGCGAGGGCCCGCCGCAGACTCTCGGCATGCTCGCGCGTACGGACGACGAACACCCCGTCCAGGGCCGCCTCGGACTCGACGAACCACGGCCGGGCCCGTACCCCGGTGGAGATCAGCACCCGGTCGAAGGGAACCTCGCGTCCGTCGGCGAGACGCACGTGGTTCGTCCCGAGGTCCAGCCCGCTGGCGGGCACGCCCAGCAGCCACTCGGCGTCGATGTCACGACGGCGGGGCAAAGCGGTGCCCCCGGCCGGCACCCACCCGGTCAGTACCTGCTTGGACAGGGGAGGCCGGTCGTAGGGCTCGCCCGGCTCGTCACCGATCATGGTCAACGACCCGGTGAAACCCTCGTCCCGCAGAGCCTCCGCGGCCCGCAGCCCCGCCAGCGAAGCCCCGACGACCACGATGCGGCCCTCGCGCCGGAACGCACGCGGGTTGTCGGCACCGGTCATGACGGCGGCGCCTCCGCCGGTGCGTGACGCGCCTCCAGCCGGTCGACCAGGATCGCCTGGACCGGGCAGGCCGCCGCGGCGCGCAGCACCTGGTCGCGCAGGGCGTCGGCGGGGTTCGGGTCGTACATGAGCGCTTCCTCACCGTGCATCCGGAACGCCTCCGGAGCCAGGAACGCGCACTGCGCGTACCCGTCACATCGGGAAAGATCAACGACAACTTTCACCCCGACCTCCACAGGGAGTGGGAGCTGCAGACCCTCGAACCGACGCCACTCCGGCGCGCGACGAGGGCGGATCCGGCCGCCGCCCACCCCTGCGAAGTGCGAGGGGGCGCACCGCGCCGGCCGGGTCTCCATGGAAAGAATTGATTATCGCGGCCAAGGCGGAGCGGCGCTCTTCTGGATTGCCGTTTCGACGGAAACCGTGTGCACGGTGCGCCGGAATACCGTCAGGGAATCAGCGTAACAGCGGCACCGATACCGGCGAGTCCAGCATTGGTCGATCAGATGGCCGCAGGCCAGAGACCTGACTCCCGTCCTCTCTCATTGTTTCTCGGTATTCGCGACACACCTCCGACACAGTCGGACTTGCGCCCAGCGTGATCAAATAGGGCATGGCATCGTCCTGGACTGGTCATCGGGTCCGCCTGCGCGCCGTCGAGCCCGACGACTGGACGGCGTTCCTGCGCTTCGCCGACGACGACGGGCGGGGAGGGCGCCGACCGGATCTGCCGCGGTCCGCCGAGAGCTACCGCGCCTGGGCGAAGGAGCAAGCCGTTGCCGAGTGCGATGACGACCGCTTCCGGCTGGCAGTCGAGGCGACGGCCACGGGGGAGCTGGTCGGCACAGTCGGCTCGCATCGCACCGGCACTCGTTCGGGCTGGTTCGAGTTGGATGTCACGATCGGCGCTGACCACCGGCGCAAGGGCTACGCGGCAGAAGCCGTGGTGCTGCTGCTGCGCTTCATGTTCGCCGAGCGGCGCTATCACAAATGCCTGGCAGCGATCTTCGCCCAGAACGAGGCATCGCTGGCGCTTTTCCGCCGGCTCGGCTTCACCGAGGAGGGGCGCCTGCGGGAACACGTTTTCTTCGCCGGCCGGCACCACGACCTCGTCATGATGGGCATGCTCGCCGACGAGTTCGAACAGCGACACATTTCGACCGGCGACACATGATGAGCGAACCATGAGCCACCGACAGCGGGACTGCCCTCAGCCGCGCAAGGTGGCGCGCAGGCGCAGGCCGACGGTTGCGAGACCTTCGAGGGTGGTGACCTGGTAGCCGGGTTCCGGTCCGGGCGGCTCGCTCAAGTGGTGGCGGCGGGCGGTCTGCGCCGTCAGGAGCGTCAGCATCGCCATGGCCAGAGCCGCTCCCTCGCAGCCGTGCGGCCCGGTACCGAAAGACAGGAAGACCCCGGGTTTCGCCGGCGAGTCCGCATCGTCGAGCCAGCGCTCGGGCCGGAACTGGTCCGGCTCGGAATACTCCCGTACGTCGCGGTGGGCGGTGTAAGGGCAGACGAGAACGGTGGACCCGGCGTCGATGGTGTAGTCGGCGAGCTGAGTCTGTCGCGGGGCGCGCCGGGTCAGCAGCCAGCTCGGGGGATACAGCCGGAGCACCTCACTCACCAGTGCCTGGGTGTATCGCAGGTTGCCGAGGTGGGTGCTGGTCGTCGCGGCCGGGTCCGCGGGCAGCGAGGCGGCTTCGGCCGCGATGCGGCTCGCGGCCTGGGGGTGCCGGGCCAGGTGGAGCAGGATCCATCCGGCCGCCCGGGAGGGGGTCTCGAAGGTGGCGACGGTGATTCCGGGGAGAGTGTCGAGGATGGCCTCTTCCGGCAGTAGGCCGTAGTGGGGCGAGGGCCGGAGCATCTGTCCCAGCATGTCGTCACCGAGCCGGCCCGATGAGCGACGCCGGCGGACGATGGGCCGCAGAGCGTCGGTGAAGGCCACTTGCTGCCGGGTGCGGAACCGCCGCGCCGGTGTGGGAATCCAGCGCGGCCATACCCAACGCGAGGGGTGTACGAGCACCTCCCGGGCCAGGAAGAGCTGTGCGGCATAGGGCAGCAGAGTGGGAGCGTCCTCGGAGTAGAGGTAGCTCACGCCGATCTCTGCCAGGGTGTGCCGGACCGGGGGCAGAATCTCGACGTCCTGGCCCGTGGGCCACTGGTCGGCAAACCGAGCGGTCTGGGGCGCGATCTCACCGATCCGGGCCGCGACCGCCTGCGCGCGTAGTCCGCGCATGCGGGCGGCATGAGCGTACGCACGCTCCTCGGGTGTCGGTGCTCCGCTCGACCGCTTCAACGGCGGGAAGAGAGGCGAGGGTGCCTTGGGGAAGTCCTGCGCGCGGCGCAGGACCGCCTCACACGGCTCGGCCGCAGCGGCTACGTAGACACCCGGCTCCAGCTGCCAGACGTCCCCACACTCTTCGGCGCCACGGCGCGCCAAGGCCAGCCGGTCGCGGCTCCAGGCCGCGAAGCTGCCTCCGGGCAACCGCGGCGGCTCGTTGCTCGGGCCCATGAGATCGTCCCTGGCTCTCGTCCCCGGCTCTCGTACCTGTCTCTCGTCCCTGGCTCTCGAATCTGTCCGGGCCGATGTCGTCGGCAGCGTGACCGGGAACCGGCGGGCGCCCAGGGCGCCCGCCGGCAGTGCGGTCACTCCTAGTCGTCCCCGGCGTACGCACTCCATTCGTGGGCGCCGTACGCACCGTAGTGGCGGGTGAAGGACAGCTTGCCGAGCAGCTTGGCGATCATGGTGCACTCCTCTCGCCTGTCTTCTTCAGCACCAAAAGCCACACGTGACATCCTTTCACACAAGACACATTTGCGACATAGAGCCTGTTCCGGTCACGGGTCACCGGTCACCGGTCGCACGCATTCACTGCTGATCACCGCATTCGGGAACCGCGCCAGCTCCGCCGCGGAGGAAGTACCGCGATCACCGCAACCTCTCACCGTCAATGGCGTCCTCGTCCGGCGGCCAGTCCCACGACCTCTTCGCCGAGGCCCTGAGTGTCCTGGCCGAGGGCGCCATGCACGTCACCCTGGCGTGAGGCGGTGCCAGGCGTTGCTGATCATGCGGCGCACCTCAACGGAGTGTGGCCACGGCTCCGTGCCGCCCGGAAGGCAGAAGGTCGATGGCGAGGTGGAAGCACACCTCGGCACTCAGTGCGAACAGGGCCATCAGCAGTGAGTCGAGGGTCTTGCCGCTCGAAAGAAAGCTCCCACCGAACAGGGCGGCACCGATGACCAGGAGTGCCCCGAGCACAGTCGAGACCGCGACCGCGCGCTGACGGAGCAGCACGGCGCGCACTGCCGCGACGATCGACAGCAGGACGAGCGTGAGGCCGAGCGCGGTGTGCACGGCGAGGGCGAAGGTGCCGTGCCCGACCGCCCAGGTGAAGCTCTCGTAGGCCCCGGCCCGATGGGCCCCCGCCTGAGAGCCCCGATGGTGAGCCGGAAAGAGGCCGTAGAGATTGATGACCAAGCCGACCCCTGCCTGCACGAGCACCAGAAAGCCGGTGACGAGCAGGAGGCGGCGGACGGTACTGGGAGCGGCCACGAGAAGACGATACACAGGGTGATCAGTGAATGCAGATAGTGACGATCCGGTTGGATGCGGTGCCTGCCGGGTCGCCGGCCCAGCGGGCCGGGTTCCACGGGGCCTCCGCGAAGGCCGGGGCACTGGCCGCCGCCGGCAGGCCGAAGATCTGCGTGACCTCGGCGCTCGGCAAGAACAGCAGGCTCGCCGAGCTCGCCGAGAAGCCCACGAAGAACGAGGACGTGCAGCGCGAGATGAACCAGCTCATCAACAAGCTGCTGGACGGCAACGATCAACCTGGCAAGGGCTCCAGGGCGCTGTACACGGCATCCGGTACCTTCGGGGCGACGCCGGCGCACGGCTCTTCTTCCGGCAGGTCGACGGCGGCTTCGAGATCATCGGTAAGTCCGACAAGCCGAACGAGCCGAACGTCATGGAGGAGCTGCTGAAGATCTATGGCTCATGAGCCACTGGTGACCATGGAGACGGCCGACTTCTCCGTCACCTACGTACTCGCCCTGGATGACGACGCCGACACCGTGGAGGACGTCGACGCGGTCATCCGCGCCCGTGACGGCAAGGGGTGGACCGCGACCTTCATGACTCCTCGGAAGATCGCCGAGGTGATGGACCACCGGTCCACCACTGGCGAGTGCGCCGACGGCCTGTACCTGCGGATCCCCGACCTCGTGATCGTCCGCGAAGGCGGCCTGGACGCCATGACCAGGGCCCTGGTCGATCTCTTCGGCGTGTACGGCATGGACACCAACGTTTTGCCGCGCATCGCCGACGACGAGGATGACGACGAGGACGACTGACCTCAGGTACGCGACTGTGCCCCGCCAGGTCGATCCTGGCGGGGCACAGTCTTCTCACGGCTCCCGAAAGCATTCGCGGCGAGGTGCCCCTGTCTCTTCGCTCAACGCATCACGACGTGGCTGAACGCCGGCGTGCCGGTGGCCGAGGTCGCCCGTCGGGTCGGTAACTCGCCCGAGGTGATCCATCGTCGCCGGGCGGTGGCGTACGAGTGCAGCCAAGACCCGAGAGGCATGGCCGACGGTCTTGCTGCCGTGACACTCCCCATGGTCAAGCGCGGCGACGGCGTTCCTGCGGATGAGCAACTGCGGTTGGCCTTCCGGTGGGGGATCGTGCCCGCAAATGCGAGCGAGGATCCACCGGCCGGCCTCAAAGCGGCGTATGACTGACTCATGACCATGGATCGTCCGGTCAGCGATGTGGCAGACGCTGCCGTGTTCGAGGACGTTCTCTATCGCCTCGGGTACAAGCTGGACGGCACCCCGGCTGGAGGAGGAGGGCGACTCCGTGTAGCGACGGTGCAAATGTTGGAAGGGCGGTCTTTCGCACCGCCTTTCCAACATTGAGGCTGCCTGATCAAGCAGCCCTAGGGTCTTCCCTTCGGATCCTCTGGCTGCGGGATGAGGATGGCGGCGAGGTAGATGGTCGCGGTCTCGTCGTGGCGAGTGGTCAGGACACGCCACTACTTGAGCTTGGAGCCGACTCCCGACTTCCGGCGGGCCACTGCTACCGGACCGACAGCTCCCGGTATGCCGCCGCACCGCGGTCGCGGGGCGCGTCCGCCAGACAGCGCAACTTCCCCCCCCCCGCGCGCGAGCGGACTCCATGTCCTAGAGCGGGGCGAATATTAGCGTGTGGGACGGCGGCCGGTCGTGTCCCGTTCATAGGTGGCACGCGGCCAACCCCTGATCCTGCTACGTATGTCGAGTGGGTTTCCCGAGGAGGACAGATGCCGAGCTTGCCGCCTATCTGCGAGCACGCCAAGGCCGGCCTTGCAAAGGCCAAACGGGAGACAGCCTTCAGGCTGAATGAGCTGAACGACGCCCAGAACAAGCTCCAGGAGTTGGAAGCCGCGCATCCCCCGGATGAGGCGGCGATCGAGGCCCAGAAGGCCGAGGTCGACCAGACCCGGGATAACTGGCTGGGGGCAAGGAAGAAGCAGAAGGAATGGCAGGAAGCGGTGGACGAACTCTGCAATCCGTAGCACGGACGGATGGGGCCGGTCGTGGTTAGGGCAGTCCTAGGATCACGCGGAGCGTGTCGGAAGTGTGTCGCGCGTATCGCAGATGGTGCGTGAACACTGAGAGACAACGCGAGAGGGCGGGAGTCAGTGGGACTGACTCCCGCCCTCTTCTGTCGGCATCCGCCCTGGTCAGCGCCTGATTTCTGCTGATCCTGGGCGAGTGCCCCCGGCAGGATTCGAACCTGCGCACACGGCTCCGGGTGTTTGCGCGCTGCTGCGGCTGCTTGGTGGGGACTGGTGTGGCTGATCGGGTGGGACAGTCAGCGTCAACCGCCACGACTCGCTTCCGACCTCCCTCCTCAAGTGAGGTCGGAGATGTTGGTGTCGGCGGGAAGCCGGAGCCCGGGAGGCAGTGCCTCCAGGCCGAACTGCGGTGGATGGGTGAAGTCGGCTGCTTGAGAGAAGTCGACGACGCCGCCGCTGAAGCGGGCGGGTGGCATCGTGACGTAGACGGAGCGATGATCGTGCTCGCCGAAATTCACCGTACTGCCGGTGAAGGTTGCACCGCTGAAGTCGATACAGCCATCGCAGAATTCGGCGTCCTCGAAGAGGATCTCGCCCGCCGCGAAGGAAGCGTTCCGGAATTGTACTTGTGCACCTGCGAAGCGGGCACTGTCGAACGTGACCCAGCCACCGTTGAAGGTGGCACGGTTGAAGCGGACGGAGCCGCTGCGGAATTCGGCGAGCCGGAAGTAGACGGAGCTGCCTTTGGCGAAGTCGACATCGTCGAATACGACCTGGTCCCGGCCATGGCCCACGAAGATTGTTTTCACGAAGCTGATGTCACCGCCGGTGAAGCGGGCACCACGGAAGTCGGCCGAATGGATCACGGCTCCGGCGAGATTGAGGTCGTATCCCTGCCAAGATTCACAGGATTCAGCAAGGTCGTCGCGTAAGTGGGAACCGATGATTTGTAGGACGGTCCCACGGACACCCCGCTCGCGCTCCCAGGTCGTCAGCGCATGGTCGTCGGTGGGTGGATCAGGAGCGTGGGGCATTCGCAGGTATCCGCACAGCACGTCGATGCACATCTGCCGCTCCTGTGGCCACTCATCGGCGAGCCGTGCCATTGCGTAGGCCCCGGCCATGCGTACAGCTGGCTGATCCGCGCCAAGTTGCCCGGAAGCGGCGCCGAACCGTTCGATCAGTGCCCTCTCGTATTCCCGGGCGCTGGTGGTTTCACTGAGATGCTGGCGGCGGTAGGCGACCACGAGTGCCACCACACCGCCGGCTCCGGCCACGACCGTCAATGCAATCTTGATAGCGTCGTATGTGTCGCTGGGCTTGAGCGGTCCGGATACCTGCACTCGAGGTGACCCCAGTGTCAGCCACAGCAGTCCTAGGGCTGTGGCGGCTCCTGCCACGGCCAGCACCAGTGCTATGGCGATATGCAGGCCCAGTGGCCAACGCATGACGCCGCGCGGAGCATGGCTCGAATTCCTCTCTGTCGCAGTCAAGCTTGATCCCTGGGACAGATGACCCCGTCGGCGATCACGGAGTCGAAGACGACGGCGGATTCATCGTCGCAAAGAAACCACCTCATCGCGGCCTCCCCCTCTCCAGCTGGTGACCAGCGTGGCGCACCTGCGGCAGGCGCGCCAGATCGAGTGCCTTCGCTGCCTCTGCTCGAGCGGCCGACATGATGGCGCCGACCGCCGCCAAAACGCCGATGAGCCCAGGCATCCGGCTAGCAGGGCTGCCAGGCGCGGCCGGGCGCGTCCAGTGCCTGACGATGTGTCGGAGGTGTGTCGCGGACACTGAGAGACAACGAGAAAGAGCGGGACCCGGTGAGACTGGATCCCGCTCTTCCATGGCGGCATTCGCCCTCGTCAGAGCTTTCATTCTCGCTGGCTGACTGGCGAGTGGCCCCGGCAGGATTCGAACCTGCGCACACAGCTCCGGAGTGATTGCGTTGATCGCCTCGCACGCTTCTCTGACCTGAGGCGGAGTTCGTCAGAGGGCGACGGCGACACAGACCGTGTCGGAGGTGTGTCGGGCGCCCACCACGCGTAGCACACGAACGTCCTCTGCTGCGCCCCCTGGTAGAACGGGTCTTCAGGTGGGCCACTGCCCTTATCAACGGTTCCGCGCCACATCAACGGTTCCGTGCCACGCGACGCGACCACGCACAGTGACTCAAGTGTCCTGACGTGTCAGTGCTTGAAGGATTCCTTGGTCCTCTCTTTCGCGCCCCTCATCTTGCCCCGCGCTTCGAGGGCGGCACCCTTTGCTGCGAGGGCATCCTTGTGCACCGCGTGGGCCGCCTTCCGCACGGTCTTTCCGACAACTTGTTCGACCTTTGCCTTGGTTTTCTCTCCGGCACTCATCTCGGTACCTCCGCGCTCACTGGCCGAGTTCCCTTGAGGCAGGGGTAAAACCTTGAGACCGGCGGTGTCCCATGCGCCCCGTCCTGCGGAGCGACCGCTTTGTCCCGAAGCAATGTGGATGGGCCCTCGGCCTTGCGGCGGTGTGCTTCTCACCTGCGCTGACGGTCCGCAGACGTTCACGCTCGTCCGCCGTTGATCGTCGGCGTTGTCACGCAGCCAGACACTCACCCGGCAGGGAGCTCCTTCAATCCTCCCAGGTTGGAATGAGGCGATCGGCGCTCTCTGCGTCCTCCACATTTCCGTGCGCGTCTACGGGCTGAAGGCACGGGGGGCCAAGAGCGACCGGCCGGTTCCCATCCCGCCCGTCCTTGTCGTCGCCCTGCGGGCGCACCTGGACGCGTTCGGCACAGCCAAGGAAGGGTGAGTGTTCGGCAACGAACGCGGGGGCGTGGTCGGCTCTTCTACCTGCTGGCGGGTGTGGGAGGAGGCGCGGGTGTATGCGCTCCCCCTGAGCGAGCCGACTAGCAGGTGGCCGGGCGCCCGTACGCTCTCCGGCACGCCTGCATCACGCAGTGGCTGAACGCGGGGGTTCCGATCGCTGAGGTTGCACGGCGGGTCGATAACTCTCCCGAGGTGATCCACCGGCGCTATCACGACTGCATTGACGGCCAAGAGGAAGCCGCCAACGCAAAGATCACAAAGGCTCTGGAGGAAGAGGGCGACATCGTATAGTACGCATAACGATCATGGTTGGCGCTTCACAGGACGTCTCCATCAACCTCAGCGACAGCACTGTCTGAACGACGGCAGGTGGGTATCTTTCGAGATGACCTAATCCATGCTTCAGCGATACGACTGCCCAAGCGATGGATCTCCTGGGCTACGACCCGCCCTTCGTTCGGTCCCCAGACCCCCAGGCGAAAGACGCAACGCATGAGAGCCCTATGGGCTACGTCGAACTCCTCGTGCCGTCCAGGAGAAGGCGTCTCCCTCATGAGGAGCTTCACCCAAGCCAAGCTCAGAGCTGCATCTATAGCCGTCAGCAGATCAACTGTCTCCATCAAGGTCAGCATGCGTTGCTCGCGGACCCAATGGCGATGCTCGGCAAGTTCTTGACCCGTCACCTGGGCGTAGGTGGCTTCGAGAGCCCTTGTTGCCCCTGTCCGAGCACCCCACATGGCAGCGCCGGCGGCAGCCAAAGCGCCTATCAATCCAAAGCCACCGGCGGCTAGGGCCGCCCACCCCTCGTTCATCGCATCGTCCTCACCCCGGCTGGTAACGGCCCTATGCCATGCCGTACGGCTGACGAGTGTGTCGGAGGTGTGCCGCGTGTATCGCAGATAGTGCGAGAGCGGTGAGAGGCAACGAGAGAGGGCGGGAGTCAGTGAGACTGACTCCCGCCCTCTTCTGTCGGCATCCGCCCTGGTCAGCGCTTGATTTTGGCTGATCTTCGGCGAGTGCGCTTGTGGTGCGGCCATGGTGCGCAACGCCATGGCCGCGCCCTTCTGATCCGTAGCTCTATGTGGATCGGTCAGTGAGGGCATAAAGGCCGCCGTTCCACCCTTCGAAGTCGTCACCTGTCATGGTCGGTTGCTGGGGTTGCTGGGGTTGCTGTGCTTTTCTGCTGTACGGCTTGGGCGGCTCGGTTGGCATGAGCGAGGCCGTTGCGGCTGGCCAGGGTGTCGGGTTGGGGATCGCCCAGGATCTGCTCGCGCTGAGCCAAGACTCTTTCCGTCTCTGCTGTCACCGGATCGGTCTGCGTCTAGCAGACGTCACTAGGGCCTGTCTGACAATTCCCGTCTGCCTCGCGACGCCATGCACGCACTCTCGCCGCACCGGGCGCAGACCCAAGTACGTCCAGTACGAGGGC
>NZ_JBVIKO010000047.1:0-41348 GCF_055580905.1 Streptomyces sp. NPDC031497 | reverse complement strand
CCCGGTTCGTCGATCGCCTGGGTGCACCGTGAGGCCCGGGCGACCTATCAGCGGGTCGCCGCCGAACTCGACGGGATCATCGACGCGGCCCAGCGCGCCCTGGCCGGCAACGGCACCACCGAGCTGGTGTTCAACGCCGCACCGCACAGCCGCCACGGAGTACTGCCCGGGGCCGCCGCCGCACCCTCCGTCGACGGTACGACGGCGCTCACCGCGCGCGAGGCCGGCGGGTTCGTGCTGGACAACGGGCTGCTGCGGATCGAAATCAACGGCGACGGCCTGGTCGTCTCCGCCTACGACATCCGCGCCGACCGCGAGAGCATCGCCCCGGGCACGGCCGCCAACCTGCTCCAACTCCACCCCGACTTCCCCAACATGTGGGACGCCTGGGACGTCGACGAGTTCTACCGCAACTCCGTGACCGACCTCACCGCGGCCGACGCGGTCACCGGCGGCGAGGACGGCTTCTCGGTCCGGGTCGTCCGGTCCTTCGGTTCCTCCAAGGCCGTCCAGACACTGTCGCTGCCGCCCGGGGAGCGCCGGCTGCTCATTGACACCGAGGTCGACTGGCACGAGACCGAGAAGTTCCTGAAGCTGGCCTTCCCCCTCGACGTGCACGCCGAACGCTACGCCTCCGAGACCCAGTTCGGGCACTTCCACCGCCCCACCCACACCAACACCTCATGGGAGGCGGCCAAGTTCGAGGCCTGCAACCACCGCTTCATCCACCTCGCGGAACCCGGCTGGGGCGTGGCGGTGGTCAACGACTCGACGTACGGCCACGACGTGACCCGGGCCGTCCGCAGCGAGGGTGACGGCGGTACGACGACCAGCCTCCGGATGTCACTGCTGCGCGCCCCGCGCTTCCCCGACCCCGAGACCGACCAGGGCGTCCACCGCTTCCGGCACGCACTGGTACCGGGCGCGGACATCGCCGACGCGGTCCGCGAAGGCTGGCGGATCAACCAGCCTGAGCGCCGCGTCACCGGCGCCGGCGAAGTAGCCCCGCTGGTCACGATCGACGACGACGCGATCGTCGTCACCGCCGTGAAGCTGGCCGACGACGGCAGCGGCGACGTGGTGGTCCGCTTCCACGAGGCCCACGGCGGCCGGGCCCGCGCCACCCTCACCGCAGGCTTCGAGATCGCCGACGTCACAGTCACCGACCTGTTGGAGCGGCCGCTGGCCGGGGCGGACGCGCCGACAGCGGACGGCGGACGCATTGATGTCCGGCTGCGCCCGTTCGAGCTGGTGACACTCCGCCTGCGCCGGGTCTGAGCACACCCGGGGCGGGGCCGCCAGGATTTCCTGTGCCCGGCCCCGTCCCGGGAAGCATGTTCACATGTGTCGGGGCTGATCGCCGACTTCACCCACGTGTGCAGTCGCCCGCCCGACAACATGTCGTAGCTCGCACGAGGGCCGTTCACACACCTGACACATCCTTGCCATAACTTCCCACGAGACACGTTGATGCGCGTAGACTGCGCACGCATCGACGAGTCGGCTTCGATCAACCGTCGCCTCCTGAGGAGTGTGTCATCGTGCGTCTTCGCGCGCTCGCTCTCGCCGCCGCCCTGACGGCTGTGTCCTGTCCGGTCTTCACCGCCACCGCCAACGCCGCCACCACGTACGGGAGTTCGGCGCGCGCCTATGCCTGCTCCCCCTGGACCGGCATCGAGAGCTACTCCGACGCGCTGGACAAGACGACCTTCGCGGGCCTGCCGGTGGCGGAGCTGTCGGGACTGGCCGTCGACCGTGACCACCGGCTGCTGGCCGTCGCCGACGAGTCCCACCTGTTCACCCTCGACCCGCGGGGCCGGAAGGTGGAGTCGGTACAGGCGCTGGCCGACGCGCAGGGGCAGCCGCTGGACTCCGAGGCCATCGCGGTGGACCAGGACGGCAGTCGGCTGGTGGCGTCCGAGATCGAGCCGTCCGTGACGCGATTCGACCGCTCCGGCAAGCCGCTCGGTCAGCTGGCCACGCCGGACGCCCTCCGGGTCGCTCCGCTCGGCCGGGCCACCCGGAACCAGACCTTCGAAGGTCTCACGCTGCTGCCCGACGGCCGGACACTGGTGGCGTCCATGGAGGGTGCGCTGGCAGGAGACGGCAGCAACGTCCGGCGCCTGCAGACCTGGCACCGCGACGGCCCGAAGGAACCCTTCCTGCTCTCCGGCCAGTACGCAGTCGTCGCCGACGCCGGTCTCAACATCTCCGACATCACGGCCACACCCGACGGAAGGCTGCTCATTCTCGAGCGCGGCTTCACGGCCGGTGTGGGGAACACCGTCCGGATCCAGCTCGCGGACCTACGTCACGCCTCGGACGTCCGGAACGTGGAGCAGCTCGACACCACGGCACAAGTCCGTTTCGCACACAAGACGCTCCTGGCGGACATCGGCGCGTGCCCGTCGCTGGGTGCCCAGAGTGCCCAGCCACAGCCCAACCCGCTGCTCGACAACATCGAGGGCATGACCGTCACCGGACGAACGCGTGACGGGCGGCTGCGCATCCTGCTGGTCAGCGACGACAACCAGAACGCCACCCAGAAGACGCGCCTGTACCGGCTCGTCACGCGCCTGCCCCACGCCTGAGCCGATTCGGGGCCGGCCGGCCCCTGAAGGCCCGGTGTCGGTGCCCGCTGGGGGAGGCCGTTCCCGGTACTCCCCCAGCGGTCCTCAGGTCATAGCCGATTCCTCGATGGCCAGCGCGTGGCCGACGGCCGTCACGAGTACCTGCTTGACGGATTCCCGCTGCCGGGCGTCACACAGGACCACCGGGACGCCTCGATCGAGATCCAGTGCGGTGCGAACCGTGTCCGGCTCGTACACACGAGAGCCTTCGAAGGTGTTCACCGCGACCACAAAGGGAATCGCGTGGCGCTCGAAGTAGTCGATGGCCGGGAACGAGGTGGCCAGCCTGCGTGTGTCGGCAAGCACGACCGCGCACAGAGCGCCCGCGGCCAAGTCGTCCCACATGAACCAGAAGCGGTCCTGGCCGGGGGTGCCGAACAGGAAGACGCTCAGTTTTTCGTGCAGCGTGATGCGTCCGAAGTCCATCGCGACGGTCGTGACGGATTTCAGGTGGACACCCGAGGTGTCGTCGACGCCGATGCTGGAGCGGGTCAGGTTCTCCTCGGTGTGAAACGGAGCGATCTCGCTAATCGCCGCAACCGCGGTCGTCTTCCCGGTTCCGAAGCCGCCGGCGACAAGGATCTTGACACCCTGCGGCATATCGTCCGCCGGCGCCGGCACGGCGGCTGGCGATGACTTTTCCCTGATCATTTCCTATCCGTTCTGAGCAACTCTGGAAAACGGGTCACAGCGCGCGCAGACCCTCAAGCACCTCTCTGATGACGCTGGTGCTGAGCCGACCGTCCTGGCGTGCCGGTTTGCTCACCCGGATGGCTCCCATGTCCAACAGATCACCGAGGAGTACACGGACGACTCCGAGCGGCAGCCCCGAACGGGATGTCAGTTCACTGACCGACAGAGGAACCCGGCACAGCACGAGCATGGCCTCGTGCTCGGGTTCGACATCGTGCCACTGCTGTACCGAGGCGACCATGCTCATCACGAACGTCACCAAGTCGAAGACATCGTGACGGACATGCGTGCGGCCCCGCACCAGCGCGTAGGGCCGCACGAGCGCGACGGCCCCGTCGTCGGACCAGTCGTCCTCGGTCATATCGCCAGACGCTCGTCAGGCCGTTGCCCGCCGCCGCGGTGGGCAACGGAAAGATGCTGTCCCACTCGGATCACGAGCCGCGCCATCTCATAGGCAACGTTGCCGATGTCGGCTCCCTCAGGGGTGAGTACGGCAAGACACGCGTTGTCTCCGGCGGCGCAGACGAAGAGGTATCCCTTCTCCATTTCCACCACCGTCTGGCGCACGGCCCCACCGCCGAAATGGCGGCCCGTGCCCTTGGCCAGGCTGTGGAAGCCGCTCGCGACGGCGGACAGTCGCTGGCTCTCCTCCTGAGGCAATGCCCAGGACGACGCGAGCAGCAGGCCGTCGGCGGACAGCACGATCGCATGGCCGACGTCCGGCACCCGCTGCACCAAGTCGTCCAGCAGCCAACTGAGTTGTGCTGAAGTCTCCGTGGTGCTCGGCTGTGTCATCGGATCGATTCCTTCCCATCTGTATCGCAAGACCGGTCGCTGGTGCTGTGGCCGGAAGGGTGTGCCGGAAAGCGCGGCGGCATCAAAGGTGCCCGCCGGAGCGAGGGTCCACGGGCGGGACGTCCTGTCGTGCGAGCCGTCCCCGCGCACTGCCGGACTGGAGCGCCGACATCAGTGAGCGGACCTGGATCGGGCGCGTGGAGTCGGCTTCGGCGGGCCCCGAAGGGCCGGGGGGTGCCTGCGGGAGGACTGCTGTCCCGACCGGGTACGGGCCGGGCGGCGGGTGGGGAGCAGGGTGTACTCCCTGCCCAGTGCCACTCCAGTCGAAGACGGGCACGCTGGACGGTGAGTCCCCGGACTGCAGTTGAGGAGCGAGGCTGGCCTGCCGGACCCGCCGCGGCAGTCCGTCGACGTACTCGGTCTGCTGTGGCCGAGCGTGGTCTTCGACCGGCAAGACGACGGGTTCCGCCGGTTCTCCCCCCATGCCGGACAGCGGAGGACCACCGCCCTCATGAACCACAGGGTACTCACCGTGACCGGCCGTCACGGGCTCCGGGTAGTGGCCGGGGCCCGTCATCGCGTACGGCTGTATGAGCCCGGAGCTGTCCCCGGCGGGAAGGGCGGCGGGCACCGGCGCCGGCTGCCTGGCAACCGCTGGGGCATTCCAGACGGGGGCGCCGTCCAACCGCGAAGGCACCTGCTCCGGTTGTCCGGTCTCAGGACCGGCCTCCTCCAAAAGAGTGCGCGGGACCAGGACGACGGCGGTCACACCGCCGTACGGGGAGTGCCGCAGTGCCACGCTGATCTGATGCCGCTGGGCCAGCCGTCCCACGGTGACGAGGCCGAGGCGAGTACTGTCCAGGTCACTGATGTCGACGGGCTCCTTGATGCGCGCGTTGGCGGCGTCAAGGTCCTCCGTGCTCATGCCCAGGCCGCGGTCGTCGATCTCGACGACCAGTCCGTTGGTTCCCGTACCAACGCTGACACGGACCTGTGTGTCGGCCGGGGAGAAATGCTGTGCGTTCTCGATGAGTTCGGCCAACAGATGCACGACATCTGCGACGGCACGTCCCCCGATGCGGACGGAGGGCACCGGCAGCACGATCACCCGCGTGTAGTCCTCGGTCTCGGCCACCGCGCCGCGCACGACGTCGACGACAGGAACGGATTCGCGCCAGACACGGCCGTTGACCGAACCGGCGACGGTGATGAGGCTCTCCGCATACCGGCGCAGATGCATGGCAATCTGGTCGAGGCGGTACAGCTCCGCCAGCCGGTCGGGGTCTTCCTCGCGGTGCTCCATGGAGTCGAGCAGGCCGAGCTGCTGGTGGACGAGCGTCTGGCTGCGGCGGGCGAGGTTCACGAACACCTCGCTGACGCGACGGTGCAGCCGGACGTCCTCGTCGGCAAGTTCGACGGCCGTGGTCTGGAGCGCGAAGAAGGCATCGCCGAGTTCGGCCAGTTCCCTGTGCACGAAGCGCGGCCGGGACATGTCCGAGGTGACATCGACCTTCTCCCCCCGGCGTAGCCGGCCGACGACATCGCGGAGCCGGTCCTCGGTGAGATTGCGCGCCGACTCCCGCAGCCGGGACACGTCACCGACCAGCGAGCGTCCGACGCGCACCGACATCACCAGAGAGGCCGCCAGGGCAATCAGCCCGAGCGCGCCGGACAGGCCGAGTTCCCACAGGGCTCGTCTGGCCGGGGGGCCCGTCAGCTCGAAAACAACATCGATATCGCCGAGTGCCAGCTTGTTCGTGCCCGCCCACTGTGCGTCGTACGCCTTCCGCCAGCGGGATACGGGGAAGGGCAGCTTGCCGGCCCCAGGGCCGGCCTGGACCAGCTGCTCCTCCATCGCCATGACCTCACGCAGCGGCTGGCCCGGCTGGGCGAACTTCTCGAACTCCTCGCGCTGCTCCTTCGGTAGTCCCCGCATCGAAAGTTCGGTCAGACGCCGGGACGCCCCGATGTCCTGGACGAGCAGCGCGTAGGACTCACGCGTCATCCGGCCCGAGGCCGCGGCAGCCGAGATCAACGCGTCCTCCTGGGACAGGAAATCGCTGCCCAGGGTCTGGGTGTACAGGCTGTTGCCGAAGCGCTGCGCCTTCGTGTCAGGCAGCACCGTCATGGCCTCGAACGCCTCAGAGATCGCCGAATTCATGCCCGTGTACGCGTCAAGGGTGTGCTGGGTGTCAACACGATGCCCGTCGATGTCACGCCGCAGCCCCCGCAGGCCGTCCATGGCCTCGCGTGCCGTGGCGACGTCCTGATTGACCTGCGGGCTCGCGCTGTCGCGCACCTTTTGGCGGGAGGCCCTCTCGGCAAAATCAGCGACGGCGTCGTCCGTATCCGCGCGGGCGCGCTCCAGGGACGATCGCACCTTCGCGTCGCCCTGGCCCGGCGACACCATCGCCACCAGACTCGCCCGGCGTTCGGTCTGAAGGCTGATGAACACCTGCCCCAGGGGATGTGCCAGGTTGCTGCCGATGGTGTCCACATGCACCAGCGTCAGGGCGTTGTCCAGCGACAAGTACGCGGCGTAGGTCCACAACGCCGACAGGGACAGGAGCGGCAGCAGCAGCAGTGCGGTTATCTTGCTGCGAAGGGACCAGCCAGGGTGTCTCATGCGTGACTGCTATCTCCGCTGAACAGTGGGTCGCCCGCTGGTGAGGAAGCCATCTGTCGGCATCTGTGCCGGAAACATCCGGACCCACCGTCAAGGTCGTTGGGACGAGGTGCCGATCGGCTACCTCAGCAGAAGTGAATATGCGCAGTGTTCCCACAAACCGTACTACATGTCAAGATCGAATGACGTCAGGGTGTCGGCTTGAGTGTGCTAGCCCGGAGAACATCTGACGTGTGGCAGTGCCTCGCTCTCCGCACACGTGTGTAAGGCCGGGCGCGGACTCGGCTACCGTCCGTCTATTGGTCGGCTGGAGCAGCGGACGCCGCGGCGGATTCCGCCGCCTGCACCAGGCCGCCCTTGGTGTTCAGCGGGACCTCCTTGATGAACAGGGTGATCAGGAACGCGACGGCCGCGAGGCCCCCGGCGATCAGGAAGACGTCGGCGATGCCGTGGCCGTACGCGCTCTCCATGAGGGTGCGCAGCGGGGCCGGCAGCTTGCCCAGGTCCGGGATGCTGTCGGTGGAGGCACCGGAACCGGCCAGCGCGGCCCGGGACTTGGGGTCGAGGGCGGCGGCGCCCTCCGTCACGTAGTGCGTGATCCGGTGGGCCATCACCGCGCCCAGCGCGGAGACGCCGACCGCACCACCGAGGGAACGGAAGAAGGTGACCGTGGAGCTGGCCGACCCGAGGTCGGAGGGATCGACCTGGTTCTGCGTGCACAGCACCAGGTTCTGCATCATCATGCCGATGCCGAGACCCAGCAGCGCCATGAAGATGGCCATCTTCCAGTACGCCGTGTCGTACCGGATGGTCCCGAGCAGGCCGAGGCCGGCCGTCACGAGCACGCCACCGCTGACCAGCCAGGCCTTCCAGCGGCCGGTGCGGGTGATGAACTGCCCGGAGACGGTGGAGGAGACGAACAGACCGCCGATCATCGGGATCGTCAGCACGCCGGACATCGTCGGGGACTTGTCGCGGGCCAGCTGGAAGTACTGGCTGAAGAAGACCGTGCCGGTGAACATCGCGATACCGACGAACAGGGAGGCCAAGGAGGCCAGGGTGATGGTGCGGTTGCGGAACAGCCGCAGCGGGATGATCGGCTCGCTCGCCTTGGACTCGATGAGCACGAAGAGCAGTCCCAGCAGAATCGAACCGCCGGTCATGGCGTACGTCTGCCAGGAGATCCAGTCGTACTTGTCACCGGCGAAGGTGACCCAGATCAGCAGCAGGGAGACGGCGGCGGCGATGGCGGTCGCGCCGGACCAGTCGACCTTGACGTCCCGCTTCACGACCGGCAGGTGCAGGGTCTTCTGCAGCACGATCAGCGCGATGACGGCGAAGGGGACGCCGACGTAGAAGCACCAGCGCCAGCCCAGCCACGAGGTGTCGGTGATGACACCGCCGAGCAGCGGGCCGCCGACGGTGGCGACGGCGAAGGTCGCGCCGAGGTAGCCGGAGTAACGGCCCCGCTCACGCGGCGAGATCATCGCGGCCATGACGATCTGGGCGAGCGCGGACAGACCGCCGACACCGACGCCCTGGACGACACGGCAAGCGATCAGCATGCCAGCGTTCTGCGACAGACCGGCCACCATCGAACCCAGGACATAGATGACCAGGGCTATCTGGACGAGCGCCTTCTTGCTGTACAGGTCGGCAAGCTTGCCCCACAGGGGCGTGGCCGCGGTCATCGACAGCAGCGCGGCGGTGACGACCCAGGTGTAGGCGGACTGGCCGCCGCCCAGGTCGGTGATGATGTGCGGCAGGGCGTTGGTGACGATCGTGGACGACAGAATCGCCACGAACATGCCGAGCAGGAGGCCGGTGAGAGCCTCCATGATCTGCCGGTGCGTCATCGGAGCCGCACCGGAGGGCTCTTCTCCCCGTCCGGCGTGAGCCCGTGCATCATCTGGTGTGGTCGTTGCCATGGGGCTTCCTCTTCTTACGCTTCCGGGAACTTACGCGTGGGCTCGTCGGCGATGGGGGCGGGATAACGGACAGGGGTGGGCCGGCCGCTGCCGAAGTCGGCACGCAGTCGTGTCATCAGCCGGATCAGCTGCCCGACCTCGTCGTCGGTCCAGTGACTCAGCCGCTCGGCGAGCAGGTCTGCCGTCCGCCCCGACAGTTCGCCGAGCTTCTCCTGGCCCGCGGGCGTCAGCCGCAGGATCCGCGAGCGCCTGTCGGCGGGATCGGCGGAGCGCTCGATCCAGCCGCGGGCGGCGGCGTGCGCGACATGGCGGCTCGTCACCGAGATGTCCACGGCCATGAGTTCGGCGAGGCCGCTCATCCGTGTCTCGCCATGGCGGTCGATAAGGGTGAGTACGACGACAGAACCGGCCGGGCACTCGGGCGCCAGCACACGCTCCAGTTCCCGGCGTACGACCGCGACGGCACTGAGCTGACGCATCAGTTCCTCGTATGGCGCCCGCTCCGCCACGTTCACACGTCCCACTCTCATTACTTGAGGAAAACATATGTCTACTTGGTTGCTGGAGGCAAGTAAAGCCGGACCCTGGGATACCCGTTTCACCGTCGGCCGTGACATGTGTGTGCAATGGCCCGCATGTATCAGGATCCCTGCCCACGGCTCCGCGGGCATCAGTCATCTGACCCGGTCGGGACGGTTTCGTCAGGGAGTGGGGGCCAGGTCGCCGGGCAGGATGCGCACCCATCGCCCCTCGGGCACATCCTCACCACCGTCCCCCTCCGTGATCAGCAGGGCACGTCCGTCGGGGGCCGGACGAATTCCCACCGCACCGCTGTGGGCCCAGACTGCGCGTCCCGTCCGAGCCGCGAACGGAGCCAGCGGCCTCATGTCCCGGGGCGGCAGCGGTCCTTGCACCGAGCGGAACTCAGTCAGGCTGCGTGGCAGCAGCAGGGTCAGCACGCCCTTGGTCGTCACGGTCTTACAGGCCGAATTCCCGTCCCACTTCCGAGCCAGCTCGGCCAGACAGTTGTTCTTGGCCGCGCCGACTTGGACCGCCCTCGCGCCAACACGCCAGCTGTCGATTGCCGAGCGCGACTTGACAGCAACAGAGGGGTGAGATCAATTGTGCCGATCGGTATCCTGCATCCTGGGTTGCCTATTGGTCACACGTGAGATCTTGCAGGATCAGGCGGCGCCTGGAGTAGAGGTTCAAGCGTAGGACTATGCGGCCACACCAACGCCTGCACGAACCGCTGCCCCCAGGCATGCCCGCCGTCAATAGGTGAACTGCTGGATCTCGCGGTCGCCAGCCCCATACGTCCAGCCCGTCCGTGTGCGCGGATCGAGCTGGAGGGCGTTCTCCGCACCGCCATGGTCACCGGGGGAGAAACCGGTCAGGGTGCGGATGACCTGTCCGGTGACGAGGTCGACCACGGCGAGCTGGCCGGTGCCGTTGTTGTCCGGCACCCACATGCCGGCACCGAAGTACGCCGTTCCCGCAGGTGTCGGGAAGGAGACGACGGCGACCTTGTGTTTGCCGTCCACCGCAAGGGCGGAGGCCTTGCCCAGGCGGACGTTGACGGTGTCTCCGGCCGTGGCACCGGACTCGTCCAGCGGGCTGAGCACACTTGTCGGTACGGCGTTGACGCTGATCACGGTGGCCGACAGGTTGTACAGCGTGCCCGCGCCGTCCGAGGCGATGCCGTGACTGCAACGTGAGGAGCCGGCCAGCGCGGTCACGGTACCGGCCGTCAGGTCGACAGCGGCAGGAGTGCTCGAACCCAGGCAGTTGAAGGGACCAGCCTCCGTTCCGAGGAACATACGGCCGGTCGACGTGTCCACGGTGAGGAGGTCGTATCCGCCCGGCGCGGCAGGGTCCGGGTCGGCCGCGACCGGCTCACCGACCGTGCCCCGGTCGAGCGAGACGGGGAGCACCAGGTCGGCGCCGTCGCTGTCGTGGACGAGCAGGGCGCCCCGGTCACGGACCTCGTCCACCCGGCCGGTGACGTAGGTGTAGCGGTCAGCCTGCAGGACGGTGGATCCGAGGAGTGAGTCCTTCTCGGTGTTCCAGGTCTCCACGCGTGTCTCGTCGCCCGCGGTGCGGTGCAGCAGCAGGACTCGGTCGGAGCTGGCGCCGACAACGTCGTAGGAGGAACCGGCGGCGGAGTCGGCGGTGATGGCGTTGCCGTACTTGCCGGTGACCGTCGTGTAGTGACGGACCTCCGAGCCGCCTCCGGGCAACGCCAGGGAGGCCACGGAATGTGCGCCGGCCGCGGCAAATCCCGTCACGGAGGCGTCGCCCGGGGCCGGCCCGTCGTCGAAGGCGAGGGTGGACAGTGGCGACGCCTGGCCGATGACCCTGCCGTCGCGGCCGAGTGCCAGCACACGGACGTTGTAGGAGTCGGAGCTGCCGAGGCCGAGCGCCGAGGCGTCCAGCCGGACGGATCCCGAGATACCGCTCAGGGTGCGGTGCAGGACGGACGGACCGTTCACTCCGTCGTCGTCCAGCCTGGTGCCGTTGGCGTTGGTGAAGGTGTTGTACGTGCCAAGCAGGGTCGGCGCCGGAGCGGAGAACTCGACTTCGGCGTTCCGCGCACCGGGGACGCCCCGCACGTCGTACCGCAGTGTGAACCGCGACGCGGCACGCGAGACCGTCGCCATGTGCTGTGGTGTGCCGTCCGTAGCGGTCAGAACGGGTGCGGCCGGGCGTTGCGCCGCGGTGGCGCCGTCCACCCGGATCGGGTGGAACTCCCCGTACTGGACACGCTGCGGATTGCCGCCGAAGCCCTGCTGGACGATGCCGATGCCGTACAGGCCGCCGCCTGCGGCGAAGGCGTCTGCGGGGATGGTGACGGTGCCTTTCGACGCGGTTAGCGCCTGGTGCCAGCCCGCCGTGAACAGCGGGGCGAGGTCGGGGTTCCAGTGACCGACGGTCGAGACGACCAGCTGGGGATCGGACAGCGGGGTGACGCCCGTGAGGTCGTAGGAGACGGTGACAGCGTGTCCGGCGGCGACGGTGGCGGGCCCCACGGGGGCGGTCGCCTCGGCGTAGGTGCCGTCGCTCGGGCCGACGACAAGGGTCCGGGTGGCACTCGCACGGGTGTGACTGCCGGTCAGTACCCGGTAGGTGACCTTGACCTGCCGGTCCGTGGACGAGGTGAGGGGCAGACCGGCGGCTGCCAGCAGCCGGGCCGGGGTGAGCCGTATCGCCGGGGTCGTGGACCGCAGGACGGTCGAACCGACCGTGAGGGTGTACTGGGCGGGCTGGTCGAGGCCGGTGACGTCGCCGGCGAAGGTGATCGGGCCGGTCAGGCCCTCGCCGGTACCGCCCGCGGAGCGGTCGCCGAGGTCGATGCGGTCTGGATCGGTGGTCTCCAGGAACAGGCCGCCGAGGTCGCCGATGGTGACGCGGTGCGAGACGGAGAGGCGGAGCAGCGACGGAGAGGCCGTGGACGTGCCGAGCGCCTCCTCGGCCGCGGCCGTGACGTCGATCTGGGGGCCTATGTGCAGGGTGCGGTCGATCTGGGGCGGTGTGGAGACGGGGCGTCCGGTGCGGGTGAGGATGGCGCGGACCTGCTGGGGTGTCAGACGGTGGTTGCCGATGTGCCCGGCCTGCAGTACGACGGCCGCGGCGGCGGCGATCTCCGGTGCGGAGGCGGACGTCCCGCCGTTGAGCACCACGTCGACGTCCGTCGCCGTGCCACCCGTGCGGTGGGAGAGAGCGAGGATGTTGTCGCTGGGCGCGGATAGGTCGACCCGGCTGCCGAAGCCGGCGGAGAAGGTGCCGAAGCCGCTGATCCGGGTCTCGGCGGTGGTCGCGTCGCCCGATGCTCCGGAGGCCAGGGTGTCGTCCAGGGTGGTACCGCCGGCCGCTATCGCGCCGCTGTCCGGCACGCGGGTGGGGGTGGTGGATTCCGCGTCGTCGTCGATGGTGGTAGCCGAACGGCTGTCCGTCACGCGGTCGGTGGGGGTGCTGCCTCCGTCGGGCCCCACGGAAGCGGGGGTGAACAGGCGGGTGCCGTCGTTGGAGGAGACGGACACCACGATGCCGTCGTCGTGGACGATCGAGGTGATGACGGCGCGGATGGCGGGGTCGTCCTCCAGGTAGCGTCCGGGGAAGCCGTCCGCGTCCGTGCCGAAGCCCAGGCTTGCGGTGATGACATCGGGCTTGGGCGACTGGTGGGCGGCGGCGAGCAAGGCGCCCGCGATGCGGTCGGTGGTGGGCTGCTCCGGGACGACCAGGCGGTACCGCGCGCCGGGGGCGATGCCCAGCAGGTCCGTGTAGCCACTGCCGGCCGCCTCCGGCCGCTGCCGGTCGTGCGGAAGGGGTGCCATCACGCTGAAGTCCAGCAGCACTTCGTCGAGAGTCGGATCCTGGTTCTCGGTCGAGGCGCTGTCGTCCAGGCCGCCGCCGTCCTTCGCGACGTACGTGGGGATCAGGGGCATCGACGGCAGGTCCAGATAGCGGTGGCCGTTCTTGAGGACGGTCGTCGGGCCGTTGGACGCCACGTAGGAGTCTCCGGCGTCGGCCATGGACTGGTCGGTGAGGTCTCCGATCGAGACGTTGGTGATGATCTCACCGGCGCCGGGCTGCTGTCCGTGCCGGCCCATGAGTGCATAGGCGCCGACGGCGTCCACACCGCCGGCGTTGAGGAAGGACTGGGCCGATGTCGTGAGCGTGTCGTTGGTGGGCAGCCCATCAGCGGTCGACGCGTCCGTCCGCTCGCCCGCCGCAGCCGCAGCACCGGAACCGCTGGGGAAGGCACGGAACGTGGCCTGCGGCAGCGGCTGAGCCCCCGCGGTGAACGTGTTGACGTAGCGGTTGGGTTCGGCGTCGGCGATGCCGGACGTGCCGCGCAGAGCGCGGGCGACGGCGTCGGAGTCGTGCCGGTCGGTGGACAGCAGATACATGTGTGCCGGACCGGCGGGGTCCCCGCCGGCGGACAGCGGACGCAGGGAACGCGCGCCGACGTTGTGCAGCGCGACGTTGACGGCGGCGCTGCTGGTGTGCGGTGTCCGGGCGGCCACCCGGGTGCCCGGCACACGGGCGCCCGTGACCGAGGTGTCGTTCGCCAGGGTGACCAGGACCTGGCCCGGTACGGCGCCTTCGCGCTGCCGCGGGAGGCGGGTGGAGGTGGAGCCCAAGTCGGTGACAGGTGTCTGGTCCAGGGCGAACGTGGCCCGGCCGACGGCAGTGCTGTCCACGGACTGGGAGCCGGTCGGCTGCGCGGCGCTCGCGGGCACTGCCGTCATGGCACCGGCCCAGGCGAGCACAATTGCGGTAAAAGCCCGGACGAACCTACGCGCCGGGGGTATTACAGGCGGCATGGCGGCACTTTCTGGTGAAATCAGGCGTTCTGACGCACGACAGGGACCTGCGTCCGCGCGTCATCGCCGAGGACGGCATCCCTTCACCAGAGCGAAAATGCCAACGAGAGTGGACTCGGCGCAAGCACGCCGAGGTGGCCGGTTCACGCCAGGTGGCGACGACCGGCCACGCGACGACCGGAGCGGACATGGAACTTGACGTCATCGGACTCGACCAGGAAACACAGACCGTGTACACGGCGCTGGTCGACCTGCCGCGCAGCACCGGGGCACAGATCGCGCAAGAACTGGGGACTACTGCGAGCGCGGCCGGACGAGCCCTGTCCGTTCTGGTACGACGCGGACTGGCGGCAAAGACAGCAGACCGGCCCCCTCGCTACACCGCGGCCGCCCCCGATATCGCGGTCGCCGATCTCCTCCACGAACACCAGCGGCAACTCGACGCGGCCCGTTCACTGGTCGGGCAACTGGCCGACAGACACCGGAAGGCCATCCGCATCGGCGACCCGGACATAGCCGTCGAACTGCTGAGAGGACGCGAGAACATCAGCGCGGCGGTACAACGGCTGACGCAAGGCGCCCGCCGCCTGGTCCGCGCCTTCGACCGTCCCCCCTACGTCGACCGCCCCGGCAGCCGGCTGGAGGACCAGCGCCGGCGTCAGCGCGGCGGTGTCGTGCACCGTGTCATCTACACGCAGGCCGCGATGGCCTGGCCTGGCCGCCTTCAGAACGACATCCTCCCCAGCGTGCGGGCCGGTGAGCAGGCTCGGGTACGCCCTGAACTGCCGCTGAAACTGGTGCTCGCCGATGACCAAACGGCGATCATCCCTTTCAGTCTCGCGCCCGGCGGCACGTCCGCGGCCTACCTGGTACACCGCTCCCCGATACTGACCTCACTCGAATCGCTCTTCGAGGCCGAATGGATCCATGCGGCACCCGTGGACGCCGGTTCGCGGGACACCCGTGCCGACGGTCCCGACCCCGACACCCTTGCCCTGATCGGACTGCTCGCCTCGGGCTGCACGGACGCGGTGATCGCCCGCACACAGGGCTGGAGCCCGCGGACGACCCAGCGCCGTATCCATCGCCTGATGACCGAACTGGGTGCCTCCACCAGGTTCCAGACGGCGGTACAGGCAGTCCGGCGAGGCTGGCTCACGTGAACCCGCCGAGCGTCACCGGGCGCCGTGAAGCTCCCAACTACCGTGCTAGGAAGGGCAGTTCCACACTCATTCCACAATCCGTCAAGTGCCGACGGCTAGCCTCAGGCAACCGCGGATCACTCCAGCCGCGGGACTTGTCGACTGTTCCTCCTCCGGTAAGGGTTTTCGTGAAGGTGAACAAGCTGCTACGGCATCTGGGCATGGGCGCCACCGCCGCGGGTCTGTCCCTGGGCGCGGTTATCGGTACCTCGGGCTCCGCCTCGGCTGCTCTGGATTTCAACCAGGTTGAGCTCTGCTCCAAGGGGAATTACGCGTCGTTCCTCATGTGGAAGACGATGTCGGGTGTCCAGTACAACGATCCCCTGGTGCTCAGCGGCCAGTGCCGTACAACGCACGCTCCCGCCGGCACCGTCTCGGTGACGGTGTACGGCAAGTACAACACCAGCTCAAACTTCTTCTATCTCGGGTACTTCGGCGGGGGCTACGGAGGCACTCACGCCGCCGCGAAGGGCACCACCGCACAGAACCAGCACTATCTCGAATCGTGGAATGAGTTCGGGTGGAGCGAATGGTGACCCAGTCGGTCGCTGACACGTCGGCTCTGACCGTGAACTGAGCCGCACTCCACAGGGGTCCGCCGCGAACCGCCGGCGGACCCTCTCGTCATTGCGGTTTCCCCGAGCCGGGCAGCAGGATCAGTTCTCGATCCAGCCGTGGGTCTTGCCGAGTTCGAGCAGCGCGCCGCGTACCCGGATGATCTGCTCACCTGTCAGGGACGGGACCGCGTTCAGCAGGGCCTCCGTCATCTCGTGACGGTACTCTGCCTCGTTCAATACGTCACACACCTGATCGTCCGGCTCTGCAGCCGCACCGGGCGTGGTGAGCGCGCTCTGAGCCACGGCCGGGACGATCGGCTGGGCGGGGACTTCGTCGGCTGTCAGCGACAGCCGGACCTGGGAAGCCTTCGGCCCACGCCCGCCCTCCTCCACCTCGAACTCCACGGACAACCCAGGACGCACCTCGTACTCGGGGAAACGCAGGTCATTGACGTGGAGAAAGACATCCTCACCGCCATGCTGCGGGGCGATGAAGCCGTATCCCCGCGCGTTGTCGAACCGCACCACACGACCAGCAACCATGAACCCAACCCTCTGCCTCGACTTCGCACCCGCAGGTGCAGCATATGCACTCGGTGGCACACGCCAGAACCTCGCATGGCGCGACCGGCATCACTCGTGATCGAAAAACTACTCTTCAGATTATGCGTCAGTCGCGCTACGCACACCCATGACAGTATACGTGTGCCGATGACACACATATGTGTTTCCTTGTCGCACGTCTACGGCGGGCCGTCCAGCCACGTCCGTCGGCGACTTCCCCGTCCTGTCGCCCGGTCCCGGTCGTGTCCGACCGCCCTGTCACTGGAGCCGCCGATCATTGGCGTCCGCGGTTCGGACGGGGGTAGAAGACGAGCCATTGGCCCGGGCTACCGTCGGCTTCGCCCGTCACCCCGAGCAAAATGCTCGTCCCCCCCGTCGGTGCATACACAACGCGCCCGGTCGCATCAGCGACCTGTTGCGCCAGATTTCCGTCCGGTGACGTGCTCCGGCCACCCGTGAAACAGGAGATGAGAACGATCGCATGGGAAGCCGGACGGCTGGACAGGCTCGGCCGACGGCGCAGGTACCGGCCGAACTCCCTCCCGCCCACACGAACGGTTCCGCCGTTCCGCAACTGCAGCTCTACGCTGTCGGGCGAGCCGTGAGTGTCGAACACATATATCTCGGCGCCTGAGGCCCACGGCACGCGCCGCTCGGTGCCCGGCAGTCCTTGCACCCGGCTGCCGAAGCGGAGGACAGACCTCGAATAGGTATCGCTGATCTCCACAGGTGCCGCACGCCGGAACTGATCGTCCTCCGCCCATTCCCAGGCGGGAAGAGAGGCACGTCCCAGAGGTCTGCCGTACCGGTCGGTGAGGGTCTGCTGAAGTAGAGACCCGGTGGAGAACGACTGATCGTCCACCGTGGTCAGTTCCTCGGCGGGCGGTGGCATCACGTGAGCGCGATCGCGCGGCGATACGGTGCCGAGATCGTCCGGCAGGCTCAGAATCCAGTCTCCCCTCGGCACGGAATCACGAGTCACTGTGGTCATGACTATTTCTCGCGCCTGCTGAGCGGGACGAAGCCACATCTCTCCGCTGTGTGCCCACACCGCGCGCCCCGTCCGGGCTGCCACCAGTCGAGGCAGCCGCAAGTCGCCGGATGCACCATCGGACATCAGCAGGACAATCGGGGTGTCGGGACGAAGGGCCTGCACCTCCGGCCGAGCAGCAAGGTGGTCCGCGAACACGTGAGGCGCCATGGGGACAGTACCGCTCGGTATCCGGACCTGCAGCAGCTCTGCAGTGCCGGCGAGCACGGCGAAGTAGGGCTCCGTCATGGCCCGGAACGGTGAGGACCAGGGCGCCCTCGCCGCCTCCAAGGTTTCATCCCCCGTGCCGGAATGCTGATGCGCTATGTAGACGTCCGATGCCCGTAGCACCTGCAGACCCGGCGGAAGAAGGCCGGTAAAGTCGTGACCCAGCACGGGTGCGCCGGACCTGGCGGACCTGATCGGCACGCCGTACGGAGCCGCATCGACGTTCTGGAGCCTTCCCGTGTCCGTGATCCCCAATGCGTCCTGGCCGCTGGCCCCCGGGACAGCGGACCGCGCACGAGCACTCAGCGTGGGATTCACAGGTTGCCAAGTGGTCCCAGGGGAGGACACCGCGGCCTCAGCCTCATATCGCCGTTCGCCCAGAGGCCGGGGAGCGGGTCCGGTACCCCGCAGTGCTGTCAGAACGTACTCATCAAGCGAGGGCGCGTCATGCCCCACAACTACGCCGGGGCGAGCAGGCACGCTCCGGCCAGATGCCGAACCGTCGGGTGTTCCAGGAACCGACAGCCTGGGCGGGCCGTCGGCAGCGCGTTCGCCCCCAGGGGCGGCCGCCTTGCCCATGGGCGGCTCTGCGGCGTGTTCTTCTGGGGCCGGCCGGTCAGCGGGCTCCGCACCATGCCGCCCGACGGGCAAGGTAGAGCCCCCGTCAGCGAGCCCGCTGCCAACCTGGGCCACGGGCTGGCCGACGACGGCGCCGTTCGACGGGGCACCGCTGTTCTCGCCGAGTGCAGCGTCCCGGATCGGCGGCTGCACCGTCGTACGCAGCCAGGCGTTGCCGACCACCCACCGCGTGGCACCACCCGGTCCGGTGACCTCGATCCTGAGGACCGCCTCGATCAGATAGCCCGGAACGCCCTTCTCCGCCCGTGCCACGGCGGTGCCAAACCGGCCCATGTCCCGCCTTGGGGCGGCGGTGTTGTGAGTCTGGCCGTCGGTGACCTGCCCGCCTCCGAACGGTGCAGTGGCCCCGAGGCGGTCGTTGCCCGAGACCCCGAGCGGGCCGCTGTAGCCGACAGCTGGGAACACGCCCGTGGCTCCCGCAGCCTGGGCGAAAGAGCCGTCCGTGGCAATCCTGACCCGGTCGATCGCCGTGTCCACGCTCTCTGCCACGACGACCGGATCGTGCACCGACACCTTGATGCTCACGGTATCCGTGACCGGCTGTCCGAGGTACTGCGTGACCGCCGCCGGAGACAGTGCTGTGGGCAGCCCGGTCAGCACCGGGCCCATCAGCCGGACCAGGCCTCCCTCACGTGAGACGGAGGTGCCCTGGCCGGGCGGTGCACCGATCCCCGCGACGGCGCGCAGCGCCTCGGCAAACTGGGCCAGGGCGTCGAAGTGGTACAGCGCGACAGGCCGACGCTGGGTGAACTCCCACTGCCGTCCGTTGAGGCGGGCCCTGAGGCCGGCGGCCACCTCCATGTCGACGACGACCGCGCCGGGCCGGCCCACGAGCGAGAGCGCGGGGTCGTCGGTGTAGACGGCTGGGACGACAGGGTCCGTCTGTGCCGCCTCGGTCCGCCCCGGTCGCCCGGTCAGCTCGGTCTCCGTGGTCTGCTCGGCGCGTTCGGCCACCGCCGTCCGCTCTGGCCGGTCCGCTTCTTCCTGCCCCACCGGTCGCGTCGTCTCCACCGGCTCGGGTCGGGTCTCGGACTCATTGAAGTGGATCACCACGTCGGCCCGGACAACTTCGGACTCCTGTCGGTGGAGAGTCGGCACCATCCCGACCAGACGCTCCAGCGTGCCGCGCACGGGATCGGGAAGCAGTCCGTACACGGCGGCAGCCGATTTCTGTACGCCGACTCGCTCCAGGCCGGTCCCCAGCAGCCGGACGAGTTCGAGCAGCGACGACCTGTCCATGACCCGGGTGGTGACTGCCACGCTGTACTCGTACGGAAGCCGGAATCGACGGATGCTCTGCTCGCCCATACTGCGCTCCCATATCCGCTCCTCGCGCAGCGAGGTCGCGGCCCGGGTGGCGCCGGTCTGTCGCGTGCCGGAAAGTCCCAGGCGCCCGGTGTGGCCGTGGCCGCCCACCGACAAGGAGAAGTCGGCGGCACTGGTGTCTGCGGCAGTGCGAGACTGCCGAGTCGTTCCGGGATCGGGCAGCACGCTGCCGTCGCCGCCGGTGTGGCCCAGCACGTTGTCCAAGCCGGGTCTGCCCAGGACCGGACGGCCCCGAACGGCCGTCCAGCCGTCGGCGGGCCGGGCATTCAACGCGACCTCCACCAGCAGTGGGATGCCCAGGGGGGAGTGGTACAGGAACTGGACGACGGTACGCCCGTCCGGACCGTGATCGACCAGCGTATGCGGACCGAGCCCGGTGGCTATCCCGTTGATGTGACCCGCCACCCCCGGCAGGTAGGTCGAGGAACCAGGAACGGTCGTGCCAGGCGCCGCTTTCTCCACGAGCCTGAGGACAGTCCGGGCGAGTGCCGACCGTCCGCCCGTGGGAAGCACCTCTACGACCGACCCATAACCGATCTGCCCACCACTGCGGACGAACCAGTCGGGCAGCAACCGGTCGTCCGGCCCGGGGACTGGAGGAAGAGGCGCGCCCTCCGTCCGGAACTCGGGATGGCTGCCCTCAGCCAGGTCGTCCGGCGAGAGCAGAAACGCGAGCGCGTCCTTCATGTCCACCACGTACGTCTTCTCGTAGGCCGGGCCGCCGGTCGCCGTCCTGGCGACAACGTCGTCCCGGCCCACCGCGACGCCGACCTCCAATCGCACATCACCGACCAGGTGATGGACCTGGGGCTCGTCGTTGACGGCAGTGACGCGCAGGGTTGACGAGTTGTCGTTCACGGTGGTGGCGTCGGTGCGGACGCCACCCCACGCGTAGCGGCCCGACAGCGCGACAGAGGCTCGGGATCCCCCATGGTCGCCCGCGGCCCCCAGGCCGAAAGCGTGGATGCTGGTGGAACCGACCGTGTACGCGGAGGAGTCGACCGACTGGACCCAGCGCTCGTAGTCCATCACTCCCGGGCGGGCCAGAGTCCGCACGTTGGTCAGGTGACCCTTGACCTCAATCCTGGCCTGGAGGCCGGTGAGGATGCCTGAGGAGCCGGCGCCGTGCAGTTCCACGACGTACGAGTCGTTGAGGATGCGGTAGACATTGGCAAGCAGGTGGTGTGGGGAGAGTGCCGCATCCAGGATCTCCTGCACGACGCCGTGCGGGGCCGTCAAGGTTTCCCCCGTGGCAAGCCGCCAGGGCCTTCGGAGCGTGTCAGCGAGCCGGGGCCGAAGGTCCTCGGGACCCTGGGGGGTCGCTTCGGCGTCGTCGTGCGGCCGCACCGTCTGTGTGGGATAGGCACCCGGCATGGACGGCAGGTCGGACTCACTGGAGTCATCATCCCCTGGGGCCTGTCGCCGGATCTTCTCGTCGGCTCCGGCCGTCCGCGGCTGCGGTGCCGCTGCCGTGCCGTCAGCCTCGGCAAGCATCTCCCGCACCGCCGCACGTAGGACGTCGCTGCCGTCGAACCGGTCCACAACCGCGGTCTGAGGCAGCCTCAGCGTGCCGACCGGCTGATCCCGGTCCGCGTCGGTGCGCGGCCGGGCGCGCGGCCGAACCGGTGCCTCCTCGGTGGCGGGCTCACCGAGCGTGCGGTACGCGGGAAGTGCGAGCCTGATCTGGCCCTCGTGCTCCTCAGGCGGCAGGGCCCTACCGGCGTCCGTCCACCATTGCATCACGTGGGTGACGGGAACGGCAAAGACGCTGATGCCGTCAGCCGGGCCCAGGGTATAAAACTCGTGGCCGACGCCCTTTCCGCCGACGTGCGTGACAGTTCGCTGCCTGCCGTAGTCGTAGCCGGGGGTAAGCCCTCTCAGCCAGTGACCTACCCGGCCGCCGAAGAGATTGGTCAGCGAGCCCTGCAAGGTACTGGTGAACGCCCATGGAACGTGTTCGGTCCTCCCCTCACCGGGGATGGTCGAGCCCGTGTAGTTGAGCGTCCGGACGTGCGGTAGGTCCATTTCGTGAACGGCCCCGCCCTGCGGCCGTCCAGACAGGTCGCGGCGTTCGGTGGTGAACAGGACCGAGACGCTGCGCTCACCGGTGACCGATGGTTTGGTGAAGCGGATCCGCTGGCCGCCCTGGAGCATTTCGGCGAGGGCGTAGCGTGGCGAGGAGCGCAGCCACGCGAGTCGGCGCATGTTGCCGAGCAGCCACGGAGCGTCGCCATACGGTCCCGGCGGCAGGAAGCCCTGGTCGCGCAACCAGGATTCCAGCCGGTCGAAGAGCGGACTGATCCCGTCGACGGTCAGCGGAGTGACCGACACGTCCAGCGAGCGCAGGCGGCCGATCTCCGGTGGCAGGTAGCGCATGGTCCGGGGGGCGCCCGTCAGCGTGGCCTCCGACGGCACCCGAAGGATCACTGAGTACCGGGGGTCGCCGGCCAGCGGAGTACCCGGGGCCGGATCACGCCGCGGACCGTGAGCGCGCACCAGTCTGATGTCGAAGTGTGCGTCAGCCCATACCCGCAGCAGTGGGCGTGAGGTCCACAGCGAGCTGGACCTCTTGGCTCCGTTAGTAGCGCCGACGGTGACGGCGTCCTGCCGAGAGAAGCCGATGCGTCCGGTCACCCCGAGCCCGGGCTGCCGAGTGCCGGTGGCATGGTCGGGCGTACCCAATGTCCAGCCCAGGCCGACGCCCAACCCGACGCCCATCCGGTTGACCGCCCTGGTAGTACCAGCCACCTGCACGGACCGCAGGACGTGCGACTCCAGCACGGAACCACGGGTGGGGGGTCCGGCAAGCGCGTCCGGACCGGTGCGATGCGACAGGTCGACGCTGACCTGGAACGCGCCGATCGCCTCACCGCGTTCGTCGTAGAGCGTGGGCGAGGTGAGCTGACCGTCGGTCATCAGAGGCATGTTGGACCGCAGTTGGCCCTCACCGAAGAAGATGCGCAGCTCCTCCAGGGAGAGCGCGGAGATGTTCTTCAGCTCGCCGCCGAAGGACACCAGCACGTCCTGCAAGATGCGGCCAGCGTGCTCAAAGGCCTCCGTCATGACCAGCGGAACCCGATTCAGCAGATCCTTCGTCGCCGGGCGAAGCTCTGGATTCCCGCTGGTCAAAGACGCAGGGTTGGCCTCGTCCTGGGCATGCTTGGGCCACCACACGCTGAGGGGACCGGGGACCTCGTACCAAGCATCGCCAGTTGGAGGCGTGATGTGGGCGGCAAGACGGGAGGCGGACGAGTCTGCCACGGCCACATGCACTGCGGCCTGGACGCGGTAGTGGTACAGGTCGGATCGCTCGCGGCTGCGCAGCAGGAGCATCGGCTGGTTCGTGAATGCAGCCGTGGCCTCGGACTGGCGCTGATGCGCGAGGAAGGTAAGGCTCGGCAGCAGGGTGACCTGCGGAAGCCGTCCGCTCCCTGTGGATCGGAAGGCGTGGGTGTACTCGACACTCACCGGAGCCTGGGTGCCGTGGCTCGCGCTGCTGCCCGGTGAGTCGACACCAAACGCCCAGGACTGAGTACTGACCGGGTTGCCGTCCGGCATGGGGGCGATGGCCGGATCACCTGGGCGAGGGTCGGAGAGCCGCAGCCGCAGGAAAGCCAGGTGAGGTGTGTCCCGGTGGGTCACCGGCAGTGCGGCACCCTGTTCGTCGAACAGCCGTCCCTGCTCGCCGCTCAGCCAGCGGGCGGTCAGCCGGGCGCGCACGGCGACCCGGAGCGCCTCGTCCGGTCCTCGGTCGTTTTCGACCTGCCGGATCACCAGGTCCTGGAGCGCCACGACGGTCTCTTGCAGCATCGGCTCTACATGGGCAAGGGCATACGGGCCCTCGGGGGTGCCGAACCGGGCGATGGCGGTGCTCACGGGCGGGACGGCCGGGTTGGGGTCGGGCTCCTCCCATCGCTCCTGTGCTGGGAGGTGCGGCTGTCCGGACGCGGCCAGCCGTTCGAGGTCTGCGGCCGCGCCCAGGGCCTCCGTCTCCGACCAAGTGGCGAACCGGGGATTGGCTAGCGGGGGAATCGCAGAGTCCTGAGCACCGAGCAGGCTTTCCAGCAGGGTGACGACGCGTCTGGGTTCGTTGTCCCGGACCCACTGGGCGCCGTTGTTGCGGGACTGTCCGGTGTAAGGGTCGCGGCCGTGGTTGGCACCCAGGTAGGCGTTGCCGGCCTGGGCGAAGTACTCCTCGACGCTGGTGGCGGAGTAGTTGACGTCGTCGCGGCCGTCGGCGGTCAGGGGGCCGTCCGGCCAGCGCACCGCGGAGGCGTGCGCCGCCGACCGTTTCTCTTCGAAAGCATCGCTCACCGCCTGTCGCTGTGGGTCTGTCAGCAGGCGGTGCCAGAGCAGATGGAACAACTCGTGCAGGACCTCGGAGTACCCCTCGTGCTGCGCCTGCACCCCTTCGACAGAGGGGCTCTCACCGGTCAGGTTCTCCTCCGGCACGACCACCACGCGCCGGGCGGAATCGGTCAGAGCCCGCGCTCCCCCGGCCGGACGCGGACGGCCGGACGCGGAGTGCAGGTCGTGCAAGTCGCCGTAGCCAGGCACCTCCGTCAGTCTTAGGTCACGCGGCAGTACCAGCACCCGCCACGGCATGGTGTCCTCGCCGCCACGATCCGCTTCCCGGAAAGCCCGGAGGGCCTCCGGGGTACGAAGGACGAGAGCGAGAAGTCGCCGCAGTTCCAGCCGGGCAGCGACGGGCCGGCTGACCTGGGACGGCATGACGATCAGTTCGCTGAGCAGTTCGTCCAGCGGCCCGAGCGGTTGGAGCGTGTAGAACCCTGGACCCTCGGTCACCACCGCGCCGCCCGCGATGTGCTCCTCCATCGCGTCGTCGGTGGGTGGTTCCGGGGCGCCGAAGGCGAGCAGCTGCGAAGAAAGACCGACGCCGGGCTCCCGGGCTACAGCCGCGCCGGAGGGAAGCGAAGAGCGTCCGCCGGAGCTCGCAGTCCCGGCGTCCAGTTCGTCGTCGCCGAAGCCGCCCCGGTGGCGCGACTCCTGCTCGGACTCCTCCTCAGCGACCGTCTCCAGAAATCGGGTGCGTCCCGAGCGGGTGGCTGCGTCCCCCGGATCATGCTGCCGGTCGGGCGAACCATCGACGGGTCCATAGCGCGCGAAGAAGTCGAACAAGTCGACAGTGAGGCCCACCTGGGGGAAGACGATCTTCGTTCCGTTCGCGTCCACCACCTGCGGCTGTCGGTCGAGCAGCGCACCCGTCGTGTCGATCTCGAGAGAGCGGACCGGGCCTTCCGCCGTGACGGCCGACAATTCCTTGCCACCGCGATCGAAGAACCGGACCCGGCCCCGGACGTTGGTCGCGTAGACGTGGCGGCCGGTGATCTCCACCATGGCACGTGTTCCATGACCGTGGCCGCGCAGCACGCGTGTCAGCTCCCGCAGCGCGGCCGCGCCCTCACCGGGCAGGGGGCGGAAGGCCAGACGGACGCGCGCACGGATCCGCTCGTCGACGTCCCGCGCCGCCGCTTCCGCGAAGGTCCTGCCGTCCCTCCACGATGTGCGGTAGATCTGCGCCAGTTCGGCAGGAGTCAGACCAGCCTCCTGAACCGCCCTGGCCTGCGCGGGCATCAGCAGGCCGGCCTGCTGAGCCTGGTCGACGGTCAGGCTGCGGAAGCCCGGCGAGGAGTCGTCACGATCCAGCGGATGGAAGGCGTGGACACGCCCGGAGGGCTCCGCCCACCGCCGGTGGACGACCCCGTCGAGCCCGGCTAGGTCAAGGCGTACAGGGACGCCCGCTTCGTGGGCGAAGGCGCGAAGCCAGTGGTCCCAGTTCAGCTCGGCGAAGTGCAACAGGTCGGGAAGACTCACCGGCGGCACGGGGCTGTCCCCTCGCCTGAGCGCGTCGTGGGCCTCGTTCACCTCACGCACCAACGCCCACGGATCGCTGTCTCCTGCGGCTGTGTCCTGCAGGGCTGCTTCGTACCTGCCGACGGTGTCCCGGACCCGGTCGAGGACCACGGTCTCCGCCCGGGCCGGGACCACTGCCTCCAGATCGGCCTGCAGTGTGGCGATGCCCCAGCGCAGAGCCGCGCGATGAGCCACGCGCCGCAGGTGGGCCCGGTCCAGGCGCAGGGCGATCGCCGCGCGTCCGCGGCCCTCGGGAAGCCTGTGCACTGCGTGAAGCACTGATTCGGGCAACTGAGCCACTGTGCCGCCTCGGGCCGTGGCAGCCGTTTCAAGCAGGGGAACGAGGTCGAGATGAGTTCGCACCCCGTCGAGCGCCGACCACTTCCGCGGACGCAGGGCCCGCGGATGGGGAGACTCCCTCAGACGGTGCAGGAGCTGCTCCAGTTCTCCTTCGTTCAGCTGGACTTCCACACGGCCGGTGACGTGCTCTTCCACCGGCAGGTCGTAATACGTCGGGCCGAAACCCTCATGGCGTTTCTGTGCGCTCAGAGAGAGATGTGCCGTCAAGGCGACCCGCCAGGTAGCCGAGCCGAGCTGCTTGATGTGTTGCTCGCGCCGGTAGCTCTCGCCGACCGCGGCAGTCGTGGTGCCGGCCGTTACACGGCTGAAGGGAGCTTCTCCCCCTGCGGTGTGCGCCCATTGGTCCGACGTGGGGACAAGAGCGGTCCCGGAACCGGTTACACCATGCGAGGGTCGCCATCCGTCAATGCCGGAACTCGGTGTCGTCGCGGTCTGGGTCTTGCCGTAGCGGCCGATCCCGATCTCCCCTTCGAAGCGACCGAGCACCCGCGCCTGGGTGAATCCGTGCAGCCGCAGGGAGATGGTGGCCCGGTCGGCAGGCCGACCGAGCTCGAACGCGGACTCGGTCAATATCACCGGAGCCCACTGGGCCCGCGGTAGGAGAGCCGCGACCTGGGTAGGGCTCGACAGCTGGAGGACAATGCTGTTGACGGGCGTCCGGTCCCTTTCCGGATGGACACCGAACAGACGCTGCCACAAGGTGTGGGCCGCCTCGCGGAGTCCGTCCACCGACTCCCCGGTGATATGAACGTCAGCGGGCAGCTGCGGCAGAGGCCGAGGGTCCGGTGAGAGGAACGGCCCGTACTGGGGCTGGAACCTGGCGATTGGGCTCGGCAGTTGCAGGCTCACCGTACCGCTGACCGAGTCGGAGGCGGAGCGGGCGACGGTGCCCAGCCGGTCACCGATGGCAGCGATGACGGCGTTGATCGGCCAGCCGGCCCCCTTCAGCCTCAACCGCTTGGCTTCCACATCGAGCCGGAATCGCGCGTCGGCCCGCCAGGTTCCCTGGTCATAGCTGTACGCGGTCTGTTCGTTGGTCTCGGTGGTGCTGCGGTTCAGCGCGCGATGGGTGGCCGCTGCCGTACCCGCGATGCCGGTCAGGGCGAACGTGCTGGTTCCGGTCCCTTCGCCGCCACCGAATCTCACGTTCACCGACGTGGTCGAGTCCCGGGACGTGGTGCGCGACGTGGTGGCACCCCCGTGCCGATAGTGCTCCAGACCGGTGTTCGGGAGGAACTCGACCAATTTGAAGGCGTCGGTCGTGGCGTGCAGCGTCAGCTGGACGACCTCGACGCCCACTCCGGCCCTGGCGAACCGGGGATGGGCGAAGTAGAACGTCATCCCGTCCGGGGAGAGCAGTTCCTCGCTGAACGCCCACAGCCTCCTGGGGCTGAGCATGGTCTCCAGTGCGCTGCGCAGGCCCTGCAGCGTGCCGATGTTCCGGCCGCCCGAGTCCCACACCTCGGGGTTGGTGGTCATGGCGTTCGGCGCGACACTGCGCAGGAGTTCCGTCACGACGGCCATCGGCGTCTTCTGAGGATCGTCGCCGATGACGTCACGGACCGCACCGTGTCCGAAGTACCAGCTCCGACCCGCACGGGTGAGGTAGTCGGGCAGGTCGTTCGCCCGCCCGGCAGGCGCGGCCGTCGGCACGGCGGCCTGCGATTCAGCCTCTGGGGCAGGAAGGGGCTTGTCGAACAGGTTCGCGAAGTCGGTCAGGACGGTGCCGTCCAGGATCGGCAGTTCTCCTGTGCTGTGCATCTCCCACAGCAGGTCGGCCAGCCCGGCGTGGGAGGTGGTGAGCCCGGCCGGGGAGCCGGCCGTGTCCGGTGTGGTCTGTGCCCAGCGGACCAAGACGGCGGCGACGGTGTCGCCGCTGAGCCGGACCTCTCCCCCGCGCCAGAGGTTCATCACATCGACGAGCTGCTGGTCGGGCAGGGGCACTTCGCCGCGTCCGTAGGCACGCAGCGCCGCCCACTCCGGCAGGCCGTAAACCACGTCGCGGTTCGGCACCGTCCGTGTTCCGGACCGGGACCGGGTGGGCAGCAGTTTGGCTGACGCCATCTGCAGGGCGTTGACCGTGTAGGTCACGGACGTGCGGTAGAAGTACATGGGCCGTCCCAGGCCCAGGCTTATGGCCTCGGTGGCACCGGTCACTTCCGTGGCCGTGGCGGTGTTCCACTGCCGTCCCCAGGAGACGTCCAGGCCGGCCTGCAGCACTCCGCCCTCCCCTACGGGCCCGCTGGCGCCGATGCTGGGCAAGGTGAGCTGAAGACTGCGTGAGCTCTTCTGCTCGCTGCCGGCCTGGGTCAGCCCCATCGTGATTTTGCCCGACACGAACGGCTTGGACGTGGCGCCCACGAACGTGGACCCGCTCAGGGCGCCCGACACGTTCACGGCGGCGTTCTGGTTGTAGAAGTAGTCGGCGGCGAAAGGCTGATCGCTGGAGAAGTCGCCGTTCAGGATCTGACGGAAATGCGACGTGACGACGGTGGGGCCAAGCAAGTTGCGCAGATATGCCTCGACGTTGTTGCCGGGCCGTTCCAGCAGGTCGGGAAGGAGCGCGGCCGCCTCGTCGTACAGGCCCGTGGTGTCGACGTAGTGGATGACGCCGTGCTCCAGCAGTGCATGCGGAGTTGGGACGGCTGCTGGTGCTCCCTGCGGGGTGCCAATGGGAAAGAGAAGGACGCCTATGTTCTGGCCGGTCAAGGAGACGGTGGGCGGCGGACTCCATCTCCGGTACGGCGTCGGCAGCACCGTCCCCAGCCGGTTCAGACCCGTCAGGCTCTCCTTCAGGCTGAGCTGGTAGTCGACCGCCTGGGTGAACTGCCGGAGGTCACCGCCCTGATACTCCTCGAGCTCGGGTTCATTGACCATGTTGTTACGGGAGTTGCTGACGCTGTACTGGTGCGCTGCACCGACGCCAAAACCGCCACTGTGGAGGGATCCGCCGCCTCGGATGCTCCCGACGAGGCTCGTGCGCATGCTGCTGCTGGCCGAATACCTGGCGGTGCTCATACCCATGCTGAGATGGGCAACCGTGAAGTCGCCGGTCGTACCGACGAACTGCGCCGTCGTACCGGGAGTGGGTCGGGCCTGCAGAAGAAGGGACAGGATCTTCATGCCCGTGACGACGCCCGCGGTGCTGGTCGGGACTGTCAGCTCGACGAACAGGCCGCCTTGGCTGAGCTTCGACCAAAAGACGCCCAAAGCCCTGGCGTTGAGGTGCTTGCGCAGCGTCTCCAGATTGGCGTGCTGGTGACTGCGCAGCACATCGTTACCCTCACGCAGAGGCGCCGTCGGATCGTTGGGAACATATCCCCCCTGCAGTGCCAGCCCGTAGACGCGTTCAAACAGCTCTCGGGCCGTGCTGTGGGGAACCGTGACCACGCTTGTGCCATAGCCGCGGCCGGAGACCGCGTGGGCCGGCAACTGTTCTAGGCCGACGCTGTCCGCACGCGGCGCATGACGTAGAGCCGTGTTCTCAGGTACGGCACGGGGGACCGCAACGGCATCGGTAGCGGCCCCCGCCATGGATTCGTCCGGGGTGGCCAGGGCGTCCTCGCCCACGGGCAGGCCATAGCGGAATGCCTCGGACACGGGCGTCCGCAGATGGCCCTGACCCCATACAGGCTGCGTCCACCGCTTGTCGCGGCCGGCCACCGACACCAGGGCGGTATGCACCAGGCCGAGCCGGTAGCCAGCGGTTTCCATCACCCGCAGCACTTCCACGCTCAAACCAGTACGCCCGACGCTCAGGCCAGCACTGGTGGAGTCCGTGCGGGCGAGCTCAACGGAGACATTGGGGCCCAGAGGAAGCGGTGACGCCCCACCCGACAGGGCAACACGGATGGAGGCGGCCTTCGTGTCACTGCTGCTGACGCCTTCGATCGCCGTTCTGACGTCTTCCACCGCGGCCTTGTCACTGGCCGCACCCACAAGGACGGGCGGCAGGCTCGAGTCGCGCTCACTGCGTACCAGTACCGTGGCCAGGGGAGCACCGTACGCGTCATGGAGGGTAATGAGATACCCGGAGTCCATCGCTTCTTCGAGATGGGCCTCGAGGTCCCAGAGCTTTTGCCGCAGCTCGCCACGAGCAGCGCTCCCGACGCCCAGCTTCGGACCGTTCCCCAGCAGGGCGACGACGCTGTCGTACAGTTCGGGCAGTCCGGTCAGACCGGTGGCGAGATGCGTCGGCGGCAGCAGTGTCCGCAGCGTGGCGACTTCCTCTCCCTGTGCGACGACCTGCCGCGCCGGGGCGGGTTCGAGGTAATAGCGCGGCACGTAGACCACGAGGCGGTCGTCTTCGGCCGCCGTGACCGTGAACGTACTCTGCCCGCCCCCGGCCGGCTTCTTGCCGGTGCGCAGCGTGATCCGCCAGGTGGCCCGGAGGGCGACCATGTCGGAATCGGTCTTGGCGACCGCGACACGGCCCCGCTCGGCGTCACCGACCGTGGTGGTGCTGCGGCTCGTGGAATAGGTCTGTGCCGCGCCCAGGCCGACCCGGCCAACGCCGAGACCGAACGAAGCGGCGACCTGGATACGGAACGCTTCTGTGGGAGACGAGTACGTCCTCACCACGGCACCGGGGTTGACCACGGCGTTGATCGCCTCGTTGGCGTGGAACGGCTTCGCCTCGCCGTCTTCGGGCACGCTACCGAGCGGCTTGCCCGTACGGGAATCGGCGAGTGTCGGCTCAGGACTGCTGTCCGCGGGCCCGGAAGCGCTGTCCGCCTCGGACTCCTCCGGTATCAGGTCCAAAGCCCGACCGTCATAGACGCCGGCCGGACGAATCACACGCTTCGGATCCTCCGTGACCAGCTGAATCCGCATCTCGGCGTCGGATCCCAGCGGAAGCACGACACCGGATCGCAGGTGACGGAAGTCAAGCAGCAGGCTGTTGGGCAGCCGGTCCACCGTGCTCCGCGACAGCCGGTGGCCCAATTCGGCGGCGTGCTGCTCAACCGCCCGAACGAGTTCGGGCATACCTGGAAGGCCCGACCGAGGGACGGCGAAAGCCAGTGCGTCCGGCTGAAGGTCGATCCTGTGGCCCCACGGCGCAACGGAGCCTTCAACATCGGCACCAAAGGAAAGCACACTGACCGCGCCGTTGGGGTCGACCCGGTCCACGGCCCCGACAGCCGTGCCGCTGGCCGGCTCCCCGGACGCTGCGACGGTTTCGGCGGCCCCAGGGGCGCCCTGGCGGACGCTTCCGGTGCTCGGGACCTCCGCGGCCTCCTCCGCCCGCAGGGCAGTGAGCGGAGCGGCCGGCACGTCGTCCCCGCGGGCGGGTACTCGCGGCACATTACCGGCCTCGCGTGCTTTTCCGTCGGCAGTTTCCGGAGCCGGTGCGCCGACATCCTGGCCAGTACGGTCGCCCCTTTCCTCACGGAGAGAAGCGGTGCCCGGCTCCGCGACGCCGGCTCCTGCGACAGCTGTTTCCTCATGGCCTGTCACGGCTGCGGACGCCGAATCGACGCTAGAGACCAGCGGAGCCAGCAGCGCATCGAGACCGCCGACCAGGGCACCGTCTTTCGTAGTACGGATCATGCCCACGAGACCACCGGGCACGGACACCGACAGCTCGTCCTTGCCGCCGCGGATGGCTACACGGACATCAGCCACCACCAAGCGAAAGGGCTGCGTGCCTTCCCGGTTGTGCTCCTCGACCTCGGAGTCAGCCGCAGTAATGCCGGTCTCACGCCGCAGTCCGGTTTCGAAGGGATCGCGGTTGAGGAACGCAACGGCCTCCGAGCCTCCGCCGGCCTCGGGACCACCCCCGTGGTGCAGCCCGACGAACTGTTCCCGGGAGTTCTCGTGCTCGTCGTCCCGCTGGCGGTACCGGCGCGCCTTATGCGGGACACCGCCCGCCGGACCGACGAGTTGAACTCCCGTAACCGTGAGGGCTACGCGGACCATGCGGCCGTCCACAGGTATCGGCAGCCCGTCGGCACCCAGCAGCTCCGCGATCCGGGGAACGAGCAGATCCGGCTGAGTGAAAAGGTCGTAGCCGGCCCTGGCGACCGTACCGAGGTGCTCGCCGTCCACACCCCGGCGACCGATGGCTCCGGAGGCCACGTGGGCCAGCGACGAAACAGGGAAATGGGCAGGGCCCTCAGCCGCGATCCAGGCATAGGAGCGGATCACGTCAGCAGCCGGCACGTCCAGGACGTGAAGATGCTCGGCAAGCGCCGCGCTCAGGCCGCCCGGACTCTGCGGGGCCCGCCGGTTCCAGCCAGGTTGGACACCGGCTGGACGGACGAAGGGGCGCGCAACCGTCGGCGCGGCAGCGTCGGAGGTCATGAAACGCGGCACCAGCAACTGCGCTTGCCCCGAGACTCGCCGGCTGGTCCGCCACCTGTAGGCACGCACCCAGGGCAAGGCAGTACGGCGGAGCCCGAGAAGGGTGGCAACGCCCCCCGCTGCCCGCTCACCGGCCTTGGCCAGGAGTTCGACCGTGCGTGGCGGATGGTTGACGATCCCCACCATGACGTCGAACTCGACCGGGTGCGTCATCTCGTGGGCACCCCGGTCCTCACCCTTGCCCTTGGGGCTGGCCCGGTAGATGTCCACCACCTTCTCTACCTGGGCCTCCTCGACGGCACGGCCCGCGCTGTAGCCGACGCCGTAGTCGACGCCAGCGTGCCCCTGCCCGCCAGAGTCCAGATCGTGGCTACCACCACGACCAGTGAGAGCCACTCCGCCGCCCACTGCGCTGACCGTCTGCACGACCGACTTGCGATGCGTCTCGGCCTCACTGCGGACGGTAAACCCGACGTCGGGGCGCGGCCGGTCGGCGGTCTGGGGTCCCACTTCCCGGATCCGCACCCGCACCTGCACCTCCCGTACGGCGCCGAACAGGCCTGGCAGGTAATACGACGACGTGACGCCGTTGCCGAGCATGGTGCTGAAACGGGTGGCCAGCGCGTGCGAGCCGAAGTGCTCCCCCACCCACAGGCGCAGTTCCTCGAAGGTCGCCGGCGCGTCTGCCGTACGGTCGGCCGCCTCGCTCTCCCGCCCCGAAGACGCCGTCTTGCGCAGCATTCCGGCGTCCTCCAACGCCCGAACGATCGTCCTGGCCACGCCGTCGGCTCTGAGGACCTCCGCGTGCACCATGGTGCGCACTCCGCCGTGCAGATGAGTGCGCACACCGGCCGCACTCTGCCCCGGGGCAGTCGCCTCGGGTGCCGCAGCCACGCCCCGCGTGGAGGCACCGACCTCGGCGCCCCGATCCGGTTCGGCCGGCATGATGTGCGCGGTCCGCTCCTTGGAAGCGACCATTTCCAGCGCGTTCGCGAAGATCATGAAGCGCTTGACACTGTCGCGAACTTCGCCGGTTTTGTGGTAGCTCGTCAGTCTCCAGTCGATGCCCACATCGGAGCGAATCAGTCTGGTGTCCCCGGAGTAGGTGATCCGGTTGATCGCGACGAGCCCGCGATCCTCCTCTCGTCGGGTCCGGTGATGGATTCCGGCGGTGGCGTAGGCCATCGCCGTCAGGCGTCCGCCGGGGATACCACCGTGGTGGCCGACCTCCGGTGAGATGAGAGTGCCGTCACTGATCTCGGCGTCGCCACCAGAGTCAGACCCGTACCGGAACTGCGGTCCCACCGTGGCCTGGATCTCGGCCCCGAAACCGGTCGACCCGACTTCGGCACTGCGGACGCTGTTCTTGACGTAACTCTCGATCTCTATGGGACCGTCCGTCGTCACCGACGCCGGACGGTAAGCCCGCAGGTTCAGCTGAAGCGTCACCGGCCGCCCATCCGGGCCGGTGGCCGCGACGGTCGCCCCGTCAGGACTGCTCATTTGCGGAAGCAGCGCGGCCAGCGTCAGCGGGGTCATCGCGCGCAGGAACACGTCCGGCAGCGGCGTCCGCCTGCCATACATCTGCGCGAAGAATCCGCTCACCGACATACGCAGAGCCGGCATGTCGGCGAACACCGGGAACATCCCGTGGGTGCCCCGGGACAGGTCCAGCATCTTCTCGTCCGGGCGCGCCCCGTGGGTTATCCAGCGCAGCGTGCCAACGGACGCGGCGTCGTCTGCTGTGATCCGGCGGGCGGGCAGAACCTGCCGCGGGACCACAATGTGCGCCGCCATCCCCGGATGATCAAGCCTCTGGGGCCAAGGCCTCCGGGTGCCCTCCGCCCACATGTTCAGGTCGAAGCCCAGGCCGTACTCACGCACGTCGGCTCCCTCGGCCTCAATGCGCTCGTATCCGCCGGTGACCTCGGTGAAGTGCTGCCCGCGGGTGACGGAGTAGCTGCCGATCAGGCGTACCGCACCGACCTGAAAGCGGACGCCGCCGGGCAGGGACAGCCGTGAACCGGCACCGATACCGAGCTGCACGCCCAAGTGGCTGTCCATGCGGCTGACGTGCGTGCGGCTGCTGGAAACGCGCGTATTCATCGTCATCTGCCGCGTGCTGTAACCGCGCTCCTCCAGGAGCCGAGCCCTGAGCTCGTAGTACACCCGCCTCCCCCCGAGCGGCACGGTGAAGACGAGTCCGGCCATGGCGTCGGTCAGCTGTCCCTGCAGGGCGTCAGGACCGGCGTGGAGGTCGATGTGCTGTACAAGCGCCCTCAAAGACCGGTCATCGAGTCCGGTTCGCCGCGCCAGGTCGTGTGCGGACCTCTGCAGGGTGTCCCGGACCAGTTCCACGCCCGGCAGGGCCGCCACGACGCCGAGGCCCAGACCCCGTCTGGAGGCCAGTGCGAGCGGTTCGCGTCCGTCCGCCGCGGGTGGGTGCTCCGTCCCGCCGATCCCCCGCCAGGAGCGGACCGCCTGTTGTGCCGGTATGGCCGCCGCAGTCTCCAACAGTGCGCGCGTGTTCCGCTGGGCGTCATCCCGCACCGCTGCGAGACTGCGCATGACGTCAGGCGAGACCACCTGACCCAGAAGGCGCCGCTCAAGGTCAGCGGCCCCCGCGCCGCCACGCCACGGGACCCCCAGGTCCGCAGACACAGTGACACCGATCGACGGCAGCACCAGCGACTTGTCGGTGGACTGAAATGTGACATGCAGCAGAACACGCCCGTCATAGCGAGCTTCCACGTCCGTGCCGGTCAGGACAACATGCTCAAGGCTGTTGAAGCCGCTCGTGTTCTCAGTTTTCCGCTGGGAACCGACAGTGAGACTGGACACCGCCAGGCCGTTCGCAACACGGTGGCCGGTGTGAGGGGTTCCCGTGATCGCCGCGAGCCCAAGGACGTTCGCCCACACGGTGGCGGACACGGAACTCTCGCTTCCGTGTCCACGCGTCGTCATCACGCCGGTACCCAGGTCCTGACGGTTTTTCACCGCGCCAGAAACCCCACGCAGACGCAGACTGACGGGCTGCATCCGCAGAACGAGCTGCAGATCGGTACCGGTCCCCGGCAGCAGCCCTCCGACGCGAACCTTGCGGCTGGCGAGGCCTCCGCCGAGTGCGGCTGGCCCGCGCTTGCGGAGCTCCTCGTTCAGATGCAGTTGCTTCACCGCCCTGAACACCTCGGTGGTCCTCAGGCCCGCACCCAGCAACTGCTCCTGGATCCCAAGCATCAGCGGAACCGTGTCGAGGGCATGGACGACCACGCCGTGCAGATGTGCGTCATCGCCGACCACGACTCGCTGCCACTCGAGGTCCGCCGGCAGCGGCCGCTCGGGGGCACCGGTATGGGCAGCCGGGAAATTGACCGTGAGACCGCGTTCAATTCCGGACAAGGTTGCGTAGTGAATACCGTTGACGTACAGGGCGACTGCCAGACCGGAGTGAAAGCTTGTGGTCTCGTCGACCATGATGGTGCGTCCGGCGATGACCGTCTGCCGTCTTCCCTGAACCAGGGACGTACCTGCTTCCAGCTTGATGGCAGGTACTCCGGGCACGACGGTCGACGCGGCGACAGACGGGGCGTGTAGGGCGAGAAGCCCACCAATGCTGGCGGCGCTGGTGGTGTCCCTGACGCTTTTCAGGTCCATCGACCGCGAAGCGAACTTGACGCCGTAGGTCCGCACCTCGTCGGGTTCGGCGGCGGCAGTGGGCGCCAGATCATTCAGAACCGGCCTGACCCAGAGAAGGGGCCTGTGCAGCCGCTGCCCGCCGAAGGGCCCGTCATCGGGCTTGAAGATGTAGTCGCCGTCCGCGACCACGTAGCGGCCGTCACGCAGCAGGTTGTTCCATGCCTCATGGTCGTGGGTGAGCAGCATGCCAGCGATCTGGGACGCGGCAAGTCTGGCCAGCGCGGGCTGCCGGCCCCGCAGGGCGGCAGTGGCGTTATGGGCCTCTCGGGTCGCGCGATGGAAGTCCCAGACCTCCGCGTCGGCGACAGCGCCCTCGCCGAGCATGCCCTGGATTACATAGGCGGGGGGCCGCACAGATTGGTGCGGCTCGATCCCGTCGTCAACGGCTGAAGCCGACGGCGGGGTGCCACCAGCCGCGGCCGAGACTGCCGCTTCGGCGTAATGGCCCCCCTGCTGCTCCGGCTGCGGGTGCTGTGTCGGCGTTGAGTAGGTGTCCGCGGAACGTTCCTGCGCTGCTGAGACAGGGCTCTCCGGCAGCCGATCCGCGCTCGTCGACGATTCCGCGTCCGTGGTCCGGTGCCCGGGTGCGGCCGACAGAGCGTAGTCGCCACTTCGAGCATGGGTTCCGGTTCCCTTCGCATCTGATCGCCCCATGGCCGAACTCGCGGAGGCGAACGCCGCGATGTCCGAGCCCACGCCGGGCCAGCGCTCCTCCAGCCTGCGGAACAGTTCGCGCGCCAACCCGAATTCGCCTTCGACCATGGCCTGCTCGTAAGCCTGCCGAAGCCCGACATCGAAAGCCTCGTCGACGTGGGCCATCTCGACACGCACCGAGCTGTCACCCACTGGCAGGCCGAGACTGCGCAACTCTTCTTCGGCATGGCTCAATGCGGACCTCAACCGCTCCAGGCCCTGGGTAACGCGCAGGACCGAAGCATGCTGGAACTCGCTGACGGCAGTGTGATAATTCGCCAGCAGCATGCCCAGCTTCGCCAGGCCCGGGTCGCCGACCGGCCGCGACGCTACGGAACTCGCGCCAGTGACTGCCGCATCCGCCTGTCCAGGCTCTCCGGCCTTGACGCGGCTCTTGCCCTTGCCGCTCGCGCCAAGCTTGCCACTGCCGCCGACGACAGCCTTGCCCTTGACCGCGTCCGTGGCAGACCGCAGAGAGCGAGCCCGTTCAAGCATCAGGCGTGACGTGATGATGAGGGGGTGATTGTGCACCAAGCCGACATCCGCCGCGCCCTTGGTCCCCTTTCCGCCACGCCAGACGTAGCTGTTGCCGTCCCGCTTGGTCGCCATGGCATACACCAGGACGGTGACCCGGCCGTCGGACCCGAGCACATTGGTGTACGACAGCCCTCCAGACCTGGAGCGGATATGGAGATGCACAGCGTCATTCAACCCGTACTTAATTCTGTGCGAATCCTCGACGGGCGGCGTCAGACCATTCGCCACTTGCGTCAGAGCTATGTCATCGACACCCTCGATAATCTCCTTTTCGACGTCAAGCGCATACACGTATCGGCCGCTGAAATCCCACGTCGACGGATCATTACCCCGTAGCTTCGTCAACCTTTCATTTACTATTTCCGCTTCTACAGCCGCTCTCTGCTCACCTTCGTCCCGCATCGCCTGCCACACCGGAAGGGACTCGGTGCGCACTCGCTCCCGCTGCTGGCCATCCAAAATTAGCGCAAACTCGTCCAGATACCCCTGGAATACTCTTTCGAAGTCCCCATCGCGCCACCTCTCACCAGGGGCCAGATAAGAACGGAATGTAAATTCACGCCACTGCGAAGGATCAACACTAAGACTCTCCACGAAGGATTCCGAGGACATCAGAAGTGCAAGCAAAGACGTGTCTTCCGCAAGGCCTTGCACGGTCCGCACCTTCTCAGGACTGAGCAGTAGCTGAACCGCCTCGTCCGTCGTCAGCAATGCGGCAGCCCACACCCGAGCCGACTCCAACGCCTGGTCCACCGTGCGGACAGAGCCGGCCCGACTCTCGGCGTCCCCGGTCTGCCTCCTTGTGTCCATCCTGCGACTGCGGCCGCGCCCCGGCCTGTTCATCAGCCCACCCGACGGCACCGTTCGGTCCGAGGCTTCGGTCGACGTCACCCCCATGACCGGCGCCGAAGCCGACGGAACCGCCATTGCCTCGTCCACTGCCTGAAGCAGAGGGCCCGAGAGCGCCCCCTCAGCGAACAGGTCTGCTCGTTTGCTCATCAACCTCCGCAGAGCATCGGCAAGAGCCGGACCGTGGGCGATTGCCAGTTCCACCAACCGAGGCGTAGACGAGAAATGGCCGATTACTTGGGGGTGCTGCCCGAGCAGACTCTCCAGCCCCGTCAGCCTCCGCCGCAATTTCGGTGTCAGCGCGTTGGCCAGCTTTCGGCTGGAGACCGCTAGACGCCAGATGGCGCTGTTGCCTGCAGCATCCTGCACCATCACACGGTTACGCGTCAGAACGGTGGGGAGCCACGGCATCCAAATAAACTCATCGCGCAGCCTTTCGGATTCTATGAGGGCGTCAGCGAGATTGGGGACCACGCGCAGAGCAGTCCGCGTCTCTGACGACCGCGCTAGAAGTTCGACCCCCGCAGACCACTGTTGCAGCAGTTCCGGCAGCGCCCGGCCGTGCTTCAAGGCCTTCGCCATGCGCGTGTCCGCAGCCAGCACAGGGATCACTCCGGGAACGCTCAGCGCCGTCTTCAACAGATCTGCTTCGCCCAGGATCTCACCCACTTGACTAGGCCGGTTTTCAAGCTCCGTCGGCAAATTCGATTTCATGAACCGATCGAACAGCCGCTCGTCGACAAAGGTCTTAGCGTGCTCCGTTATGCCCGCAGCCACCACCGGAAGGTCAGCCAACACATCGACGCCCCACAAATTGCCTTTCAGCCATCGCGCCACCGGGATACCGCTCACGGCGACGGCCGTGACGAGGGACTGTGCAGCAGGCTTCAGTGCCATCACCCGCTTCAGCAGAGGGGCCGCGTCCGGAGAAACAAAATGCTCTCCCACCGGATCACCGTCAGCGAAGACCCGCGCGAAGGAATCACTCACACGCACGACAGTCCTCAGCTCGTGCCTGTTCTGCACAATAGCCCAAGTCGCCGCATTCGACTTATTGAATAGACGCGCCAGTTGATGGTTATCGGCAAACGCCTGCATCCAACTCGGATCGATGGATCGAGCGCCTGACAGCGTACCTTCGATGAACAATCCGTAGAGGTGATCATTCGCACGGAGGGCACCGGCAAGCTGCGGGAATTTTGAGACGAGGGGAAGAATACCAGCAATTCCCTCCTTCGCCTGGAAGAGCGCCGGCCGCTCAATCAACAAGGGGGCCACGTCGCTGTTACTGTACAGCATTGCTCCCAGGGCTACGCTTGCTCGTGCAGCCCCGAGGGCTTGACTGTTCTCACGAACAATCCTGTCAGCATCCAAGAGCCGCGCCGGATCAATTCCCGAACGACCCGCAGTCTCGACGAAAAATTCTCGCTCAGAAGTCGGATCCCGGTGCCAGAGCCGAGCAAGCGCAATCTTCTCCGCCGTCAGCTCAATTCCCTCTGGGGAAAGTTTCGATTCACCGGTGAACGACTCGTCAGATACGACACCGACGAGCGCATCCGCCCAATTCTTTTTCTTCTTCGACCCGACCAGGTTTTTGATATTTGCCCGGAAATCTGCATTACTAAAAGCGCGCACAGCGCCGGGACGGGCGATCACCTCCGCTAGCGCAGCAGGCGCCGACGCCAAAATCCTGGTAATTTCTATATTCTCTGGCGCATCCAGGGCATTCAGGAGCGCTACATCACCGAACAGCCTCCTCCAGTGCGGGAATGGCATATTAACAGGCGCCTTGGCAGCCAGCTCTCGCACAAGTACTTCATGCGGCCCGAGGTTCTGAACGAAATCGTCCGTGAGCAGGTTCAGATGGTACGCAGTCTTTCCCGCGATGCGCATGAAAGCAGAATCATCCCGAAGCAAAAGGTCCAGGAAACGCGGGATATCGTCGATCATTTGAATCACATCGGCAAAGCTGCCAGTTTGGGTCGCCTGCAGAGCGGTTTCGTCGAAGGGTCGCACCTCCCAAGCTTTGAGGAGAATTTCGGGGGGCCTTGTCATGTCTGTGTACACCAACAGCTGACTGAACGTCGGAGACTCGAACAGCATCCGGCCCACGTTCGGGTATTCACCCGCCCACCCACTGGCCATCCCGATCTGATTACTGTCTGGAACCTCAATGAGCGCCTGTACGCCGTCGTAGAGCAGCCAGGACCGGAAATGTGCATAGCGCAGAGCGGTGGCCAGCATGAACGGCGCCAGCAACGCTGACCCTTCACGCACCGCCCCCTTCAGCCCCTTGCCTTGTTCTGTGAGCAGTCTGCGAAAGTGGTGCGGGCGATCGAGAAGGTTGGGATGACGTGCCAAGGTGGCGACCAGATCCGGGACCGCCGTCAGTTCGGCAATGAGATGCCCTTCCTCGATGAGCAGTCGGTCGAGTGCGGGATTCGCCGCCCGGGCCTGCTGCAGCGACGTGGAACCCCGGCCTGCCGCAGTCCGTCCAGGCAACGGCTCGGCCGTGGCTTCTCGCAGCGCCGCTCCCATTTCCTCGTCACTCACCGTGCTGAAATAGGCGGGGTGCAGAGAGAGCACATCGGCGACGGCCGGGTTGGCCACTGCAGCCTTCAACCAATCAGCTCGACTTACAAGGCGCTCGGCGAAAGACGGCACGTCTTCCAGAACGTCGATCAGGGAGACGGCACCACCCAATATGTTGATCAACTCGCGCTCAGCCATCACCGCTTCGAGCAGCCCACGCGTCTTTGTCCACAGAAAACTCTGGTCCGCATGCTGCTGCAGGGAACGTCGCAAATCGAGGTCGCCGAGCAGCCTGTCGTAGTCCAGATTACGGTCGGATGAACCACGCAATGCAGCAATAAGCGACCACTCGGTAGGAAAGGTTCTCGTGTATTTTCCACCACCCTTGGCTCTGTATCTCTTCACCAATGAAGCCGCCAGCGCGGGTTCCGCCACGATCGTTTCCGTAGCAGGCCCTAGTACGGCCATGGAAAGGATCAGGGAAACAATTCCCTCCAGGGAAGTCGTTATAAGCGGGTTTACACTCAGGATCGTGGCGCGGTCTCTTTGATTCATCGCCTCGATCAGCGGATACCTGCCGTCCTGCGTCGCGAGCAACCCCTCCATCAGGTGGGGATACTTTATATAAGCATCGATAAGTCGATCGGGACAAAAGACAGGAGAGGTCATGAATTCCACATAGCCCAGCGCGTCCGTCAGAGCCTGCGGCAGAACCGGAAACTTGTGCAGCAGATCTGCGAGCAGGGGCCTGGCTGCGGCGGCATCGACTATGTGCAGGCGCCCAGGCCTGGTCAACGCCTCGATCGTCGGACCGTGCTCCTGCGTCGTCCACCTGCCCGCAGCGACTATCTGAGCCACCTGTTCGACTGGCCATTCTTGGTGCCATGAGTTGGTGGTTCGGGCGGCGGTGTCTACGGTGCGTGTGGTCTGGATGATCCGGGTGGGTGTCATGCCGGGGA
>NZ_JBVIKO010000046.1:0-43379 GCF_055580905.1 Streptomyces sp. NPDC031497 | reverse complement strand
GTACGAGGGCCTACGCCCGGCACGCCGAGAGCACGCACCTGACGCCGCGAGGCCGCCCTCCGGGCGACGACGGGAATTGTCAGACAGGCCCTAGGAGAGTCTTAGGTCCGTCGCAATGGTTTCCCAGAGGGCGTCGAACCACTGCTGCGATTGGTCAACGAATGCCGCGTCCCGCATGCCTGCCCGACGCTCGAAGGAGAAGAGGAGCGAAGCGGCGCCGATGGTGTCGTACGTCTCCAGGGCCTGGCTCTCCACCTTCTCCTCCCGCTTGGTGAGCATGTAGTACGCCATCAGGGCCACCGTCCCGTTGAGGAGGTACAGCTTCACGGGAGGAGTGAAGGGCAGTGCACGAAAATTTACCCGGACATCGATGCCGTGCGTCGAGCGCAGCGCCAGCAGATTGTGACGCAGGACGTGCCCTTGGGCATTGCGCTGCTCGAGCCAGCGCCGATGAATCAGGTTGTCGTTGGGGACCTTCACAGATGCGTCCCCGGGGCTCTTTGCAGAGATCGGGAACGCCAGGTTGATCTCTCGGGAGGGCAGCAGTATCCGTACTTCGATTGACCGGGGGAAGATGCGGCCTTCGTGGATCAGCCGCACCGGTTCACCCAGCGCCAGCATCAGCGTCTCCGCGGTCAGACAAGCCACGTCCACGCGGACTTCCGGCGCCGCGAACGCCTCCGCGAGCCTCGGTGGCAGCCCGACCGTCGTCGGCTGAGGCTCGTCCGCGAGGCGTAGGGGCGAGGGTGTGGCGAGCGAGGTATCCGGTGGCGGCGCCTCCCGACTGGCTGGCGCTGCGCTGTCATCTCCCACGGGTAGCGCGGCGGGTGCGGGGCGATCGCTCAGGAGCTCGAAGGTGCTTCCGCGCTGATGCCTTCCGGACCGGAAGAATGTGCCGTCGGGCTCAATGCCTTCCACCAGGGAGGTGGCCGCAACCGAGTTCCGGCCGGCCGCGAGCACTCTTTCCGCGTCATCCGAAGACGCACGGCGGGCGGCGGCTCGGGCGCGTTCCAGAGTGCGCCAACGGTCCCTCCAGACCCGGAATTCGGGGTCACGCCGTTCGGGCGGGTTGACCTCTTCGCCGTCGTCATAGGAGAGCAGGGCGCGCACTAGCCACAGCAGTCGGTCCAAGGAGGCCGGGCCCCGCCGTCCGGCGAACACCTCGCTCACCGAGGCCTTCGACATCGCATGCCGTTCGCCGCACACCTTCTTTCCGCGCGCGATGATGCGGTCGTAGGAGGGGGCTTCACGATCCCGCTTCAGCTCGGTGAACGCCGCCGCCAGCTCCTGCAGCATTGCCGCGTAACTGCCTCCACCGTTTCCGCCATTGGCTGCCACGTCATCCCCCCGGTGCGTGCGTGTGGCCAGCGGATTAGACCCGCCTGAACGGCACTGAACATAGCGAAACGACCCGGAACCCGACGGTGATGTGTTCGGTGGTGGGCGGTCCTGATCGGCCTAGCACTCAGCTTGTTCGATTGATGCAGGCGAGCGGCATGTTTGGGGTGATGGTTCTGGCATGACCCAGATGACACCGCCGCCGGCGCAGCCCGGGCGGAGCGGCTCTGAAGCGGAGCCGCCGTTTCTGTCCCTGCACACCACCGTCGTTCTGCTGACCGCGCTCGTGCTCGGGCTGGTCGTCGGCGGCCTCACCGCGCTGACGGATGTGTCCCTCGCGGGCACTGTGCTGGCGGGGCTGACCGCGGCCGGCTCTACGGTGCCGGTGCTGCGCTCGCTGATTGGCCAGCCTCGTGAGCGCTCCGGCCCATGAGCCTGCGAGGCCGAGCACCATGCCGCGACGTCGAGGGTGGCCACTGAAACGAGTCACCCTATTGGAGGGCTCGTTTGACACACGAACGCGCAGTTCCGCTGCCCCTCTTCTGCATCGCGCCCATGCGCTGGCACCGTATGCGGCAGGTGACGGCTCGGGCGAGAGCGGGGGAGACCTGGCGGGAGTCGGACTAGGTCTTCACCACCCGGACCGGCCGCCCGGTCGAGACAGGCAATCTCTATCGCTCCTTCACCCGCGTTGCCCAGTCCGCCGGCCTTCGCGTGATCCGGCTGCACGATGCCCGGCACGGCACAGCCGCTCTTTTCACGGCGGCCGGAGTAGCACCCCGCATCATGATGGAGATCGTCGGCCACTCTCGGATCAGCATCACCATGGACGTCTACGCGCACGTCGTCCGGAACACACAGTGCGAGGCCATGAGCCGCATGGACCGGCTGCCGCAGAGGCGTCCCGGTCGTCAGTGACCGACGCCGTTGATGTCAGAAGGAGAAGTAGATGTCAAAGGCCCCGGACAGTGGTCGGTCCGGGGCCTGCGCGCTGGCGCCCCCGGCAGGATTCGAACCTGCGACACCCGCTTTAGGAGTTCGATCCACGCCGACTCCTGGGGTCGTCGGCGGCTGGTCCGACGGTCGTGCGGGAGCGCTGGTGGTTGCAGTCGTCCGGCCTCGTTGATGTCAGCCGTGGATGTCAGAAGCCTTCTGATCCGTAGCTCTCGACGGATCGGTCACTGACGGCGATATCGTCGCGCTGCTTCCCTGGAAGGCCGGCCGCTACTGGACGTGGGTGGCGCGGTGACTGGGCAACGACCGCAGGGTGCGACATGTGGCCGGAGGGCCGATGGCTGCAAGGACCGGTCTTCGGCCTTCCGGCTGGGTGCAGCGGCCGTGCCGGCTGTGACGACGGCTGGCAGAGGGTGTGGGTCTCCGCGTCACAGCACAGCCTCCAAGGCGGGCTAGCGGTGGGCGAGGTAGCGGTCCTGATGCCGGTGCCGGTCGCTGTACCAGCCGTGGTGCACGCCCCGGTCGCGGCCCCGGTCCCAACCGCGGTCGCGGTCGCGGTCCCAGCCCCGGCCCCGGTCACGGTCGCTGAAGCGGCCGTCGTGGTCGTGGTCGCTCCTGTGACTGTGCGAGTAACCCCTCCCGTTGTCGCGGTCGTGGCCGGCTCCGGCGGCCAGGGCCGGCATGGCGGCCGCGCCGACGAGTGCGCCCGCAGCCACACAGGTGGCGATCAGGCGGACCGTCGTACGAGAAACAGACATGAATCTGTCACCTCACGTTCGTGCATACCGACCCTGGTTGGGGCCGGGCATGCAATCCGTAATTCCCGGCTCGGTGCCGAGGCCCCACACTGTGGCCCCCCACGGCGACACCAGACCAAGGACACGATTCACATTACTAAATGCAGATATATCCGTAACTCTCCCTTGTATGGGCCATTGATGCGGGGGGAGGGGCCCGGGCGCCGGTCCTGTCCTAGCTTGGAATCACGCTGAGAGCGGGGAAAAGCAGCTGACGGTCCGTGACACTCTTGGCTCTCTCGCTGCCTCGACCCCTTCGAACGGCCCAATGGCTTCAGTAACGACGGGGGCCTCTGTTCGGGGGACCCGTTGCGGTCCGCGGCGATCCGGTCGATCGGTAGCAGGGTGTCGTCGTGACTCTGGGACGCCTTGGTGGAAGCAGCCTTCGCGGCCCGGAGGCCGGGGTCGGGGCGAGGGGCGCCGGTACCTCCACGGCGTTGACGAGGCAGTCAGACCCGGGTCGACATCCGCCAGGCCCCTGGCGCCCGTGTCGTGTTCACCGGGTGAGCCGGTCGCCAGACCTGGACGCAAAAGGGCACCTACGGCCATCCGTAGGTGCCCTTCTCTCTGTGCCTCCGGCAGGATTCGAACCTGCGACACCCGCTTGAGGAGTTTTCCCGAGGCGAGGCTGTGACCTGCGGAGATGAAGGCCGCAGTGTGCCTGACCAAGGGAAACGCTCCTCCGTGCTTCTCACGTTTTCACGCGGTTTCCCGGTCTCATGTGTGCTGAATCCGTTCCGTGGAGGCGTGTGTCTGCCGGCGAATCGGCTGCTTGCCCTGCTGTGGTCGGGAGTCTGTTGCGACCAAGGATCACGGCGGCGGCCTCGGGTGCCTTGCCGCGATTGGTCGAGGTCTTGGTACCCCTCTGTCGGTACGCCCACGTCCGAGAAGACATCCAATGCCTGGTGCCTCATGAAATCGGTCGCAGCGCCGTCGGTCTTCTGGAGGGCGCGGGCTTCGCCGAGGCGTGGCCGGTCTCGGCTCCCGGCGACCTGATCGCATGATCGACAGGAGCGCGACGCTAGAGGGTGGGCTGGTCCGTTGCCTTGACGATCGGGGTGGCGAACATGGCGCCGATGTTGTTCCACGCGTAGCCGTTCTGCCAGTCCGGCTTGCCGGCCGCCCAGTCGAGGAGGGCCTGAGAGGCCTTCTCAGGGGAGGCGGTCAGGGTTTGGTAGTGCTCTGTGGCGACGCCGTCTCGGTACTCCAGTTGGTAGGTGTTGTTGTCGCGGAACAGCACCTGGATGTACCAGTCACCCTCCCGGTCCTCGTCCTGCCGCTCAAGGATCATGTGGTCGCCCCGTCGCAGGTTCGCGAGCATCGTGCCTATCGCCGGCTTGGAGGGGCGCTTCACCACGTGGCCCCGGTTGGTCGTCGCAATCAGCATGGGACGAGCATGCCGGAAGGGTCTGACAGTGGCCGCTCGACCAGGGCCTGCCCGATGTGTCAGCACATCTTGGCCCACAGCACCAGGCGCTACCGGTCGCGCGGATCCGGACTCAGCACGAGATCGAGGAGCCCGGGGAAGCGGGCCTCGAACTCCTCGCGGCGCAGCCGGTTGACCCGCTTGGGTCCCTCGTCGCGCTGTTCGACCAGGCCTGCGTTCCTCAGCACCGCGAAGTGGTGACTGAGGGCGGCCTTTCCGACGGGCACGTCGAAGCTGCCGCAGCTGCGGGTCCAGTCGCAGGAGCCGGCCAGCTCCCGTACCAGCTGAATCCGTACGGGGTCGGCGAGTGCGGCGAGGGCGGTGAGGACGAGCACGTCATCGGGGTGCGTGTGCTCCGGAGCGGCCCGGTGACTGGTGCCGACGCGCTGAGTCATGCCGTCCTCCCGCGTCGGTGCCGTCGCCGCACCCGCTTGCCGAGTGTTCGATGAAAACCATACACTCCCGAGTGTTCGCTTCCTACCGAACACTCGCTGAGAGGTGCTGTGCCATGCGCGCGGTCGAGTTCCAGGAGTACGGCGGTCCCGAGGTCCTGAAGGTGGTCGAGGTGCCGGTCCCCGAGCCGGGCCCTGGCCGGGTGAGCATCGACGTGGCCTATACCGGGGTGAACTTCGCCGACCTCAAAGCCCGCGCGGAGGGCTACCGGGTACCGCGGTTGCCGTACGTGCCGGGACTTGAGGTGTCCGGGCGCGTGCGGGCGGTCGGTCCGGGCGTCGAGGGCCTGGCCGTGGGACAGGAGGTGACCGCCCTGACGGACGGCGGCGCCTACGCGGAGGTGACGATCACCGACGCAACAGCCGTGTTCCCCCTGCCCCGGGGCGTCGACCTGCGTACGGCCGCCACGCTGCCCACGGTGCTGCCGACGGCATACGCCCTGGTGCACGCGGTGGGCCGGCTGCAGCCGGGCGAGACCGTGCTGGTGCAGGGCGCGGCCGGCGGCATCGGCACGGCGGTTGGCCAGTTGGCCGAGGCGGCCGGTGCCGGGGCGGTGTACGGGGTGGTGTCGGGTGAGGCCAAGGCGGCGTACGCACGCGAGCACGGCTACGGCGAGGTCTTTGTCGGTGAGTTCGCGGAGGCGGTACGGGCGGCGACCGACGGCCGCGGCGTCGACCTTGCCCTCGACCCGGTCGGCGGTGAGACGTTCAAGGCGAGCCTCGTCTCCCTCGCCCCCCGCGGCCGCCTGGTCTCCTTCGGCAACGCGAGCTCCGCAGAGCCGTGGAGCGTGGGGCAGCCGGAGCTCTACCCGCTGGGCCTCTCGGTGGCTGGCTTCTCGATCCTGACCCTGGCGCGTACGGCTCCTGCGGAGCTTCACGCGCTGACCGAGCAGGCCTTCGCGAAGGTGGCGGACGGCACGGTGTCGCTGCCGGTCACGGCGGAGTTCGCTCTGGAGGAGGCGGCGGAGGCCCACCGGTTGATGGGGGCACGGACGAGCACGGGCAAGCTACTGCTGCGGGTGGGCGGCTGAGCGGGGCAGCTCAAGGGGCCCTCGCCATGACCCTGGGGGCATCGCGGGCCCAGGGCGGGCCCCCGGACGCGAGAACGAATCTCACCTGCATCAAACACTCACTGCTCCCCCTGCGTAGAAGTGCTTGGCTTACCAGCACCCCATTGATCTTCCGGCGTACTGACAGGTCGGGTCGTTGGGGTGGCCTCGCTCGTTGCCGCCGGCGCGCGACCACGAGGCAGACCTGAAGCTGCCGGAAAGGGGTTGGGGAACGGCGCTGCTGAACAGCACTCGTCCCAGTGTCGGCAAGCGATGGACTGACTCCGGTGAAACGCACGACGATCGAGGACTCAAGAACCGGCCCGCGGAAGAGGTCCGGCCGGTGCCGATTCCGCCTCACCTCGTTGCGATTCTGCGGGAGCACATCGACACCTTCGGCGTAGCGGATGATGGGCGCCTGTTCACCAACGAACGCGGGGGAGTGGTCGGCTCGTCGACGTACTTCCGGGTGTGGCAGGAGGCTCGTGCGCTGGCGCTCCCGCCGGCCGTTTTCGCCTCGCCGCTCGCCGCTCGCCGCTCGCCGCTCGCCGCTCGCCGCTCGCCGCTCGCCGCTCGCCGTTCGCCGTCCGTCCGTACGACCTCCGGCATTCGGCGCTGTCGACCTGGCTCAACTCCGGCGTCGACGCGACCGAGGTCGCCGAGCGCGCAGGCAACAGCGTCGAGGTCCTGCTGAGCCGCTACGCGAAGTGCATCGACGGTCGGCAGGAGATCGCCAATCGCAAGATCGAGGAGCTGTTGCGCGAATACGAGTGAGTACGGGCGTTGCTCGACCTGTAGGTCCCCGGATATGTCCGGGGACCTACGCTTCATTCGCGGCTCTTCAGGACGATGCGGACGTTTGCGTAGACCCCAGGGACGTCCGGTGGCCTACGCCTCCGACAACGTCACTGTAGATCACCGGTGGCTGGTCTGATGACGCGTCGTCAGACCGATCTCGGGGTCGTACCATTCCGGGAACTCCTGAGTGGCACGCACATCAAGGCGCATACGTGCTCGCACGTGCCCCTGCTGGGGGATTATCGAGTCCAAGAGGTGGATGACCTGGTTGAGCCTCACCTGACGAGCCGAGGGGTCCGATTCGCCGGCCACCTCCATCAGGTCCTTGTAGGCGGTTGTGAGGTGGGCATTCACTCGACTTTCGAGTTCGAGTACCGCGTCGCTTGCCACCAGCTGAGCTTCAGCACGGGTGTCTCGTTGAGCTCGTCGTGCACTATTCACTTCCGCCGCTTCTGCGTCGGCGGATCCCGATTTGAGCGCGTAGGCGTACGCCAGCATGGCGTCTCTGTAGTAGCGATCATGGGCGTTCAGTTGAACGTAGCAGCTCCGCAACTGATCGATCTTGCGCTGATCTTCAGAAGCTTGCTGCTCCGCGATGCGGACCCGTTCCTCCCGGTCCGACCTCCGCGACTCCGCTCGCTGGGCGAGGACTTGAGTGATCACTGACGAGGCCAGTGTGCCGCCTACACCAACGAGGGCACCGCCGTCTCCTACGTTTGGTCATGGGATCGCTGCCGTGGGCGGCGCCTGGTGGCCTTCTATGCGGTCCTGTACTACGCGGGGCTTCGTCCTGCTGAGGCGGTCGGGCTACGGCTGTCGGACTGCCACCTGCCGGAGAAGGGCTGGGGCACGCTGACGCTGCGGGAGACACGGCCTGTCTCTGGCAAGCAGTGGACTGACTCCGGGGAGCGCTACGACCGTCGGGGCCTGAAGGCGCGGGAGGCAACCAGCAACCGGCCGGTGCCCATCCCTCCAGTCCTGGTCACCATGCTCCGGGTGCACCTGAAGGAGTTCGTGACGGCCAACGAAGGACGCGTGTTCGGCAACGAGCGCGGGGGAGTGGTCGGCTCTTCTACCTACTGGCGGGTGTGGGAGGAAGCGCGGGAGTACGCGCTCCCGCCCGAGCGGGTTGGCTGAACGCCGGGGTACCGATCGCTGAGGTGGCCCGGCGGGTCGGCAACTCGCCCGAAGTGATCCACCGTCGGTATCTCGGCTGTATCGACGGCCATGAGGAAGCCGCCAACGCCAAAATTACGAAAGCACTGGAGGAAGACGGCGACACGACAAAACCGTAGGTCGCGCGTCCCCGCTCTTCGTTACACGTGGAGGGCGGCCCGGGATTCCGGCCGCCCTCTAGAGATCTTTACTGAGGTAACGGCGGTTTGGGGGTCGAGCCTGGTTTCGGCGACGAGACCGTCGAGGAGGCCGTACTGCGTTCGATCAAGACCACGCCAGTCTCGAGGTGCGGGAATAAGCTTCATGGGTTTCCATAGGTATGTGTCAGTCCTTGAAGGAGTGAGGTCATGGCCGGAGAGTCGGTCGACGGCGTACAGTCAGATGAATGGCTTCAAACCATATACAAAATTGCCTGGGAGCAATACTCCCATGAAGACACTCTGGGGCAGGCTAGAAATTCTCTCTTCATGGGGGCTAACGCCGCATTTATAACAATTCTGGCTGTCGTCGTTCCGTGGTTGGCGCATGCGAAGCCGGTACACCTTGGCGGACACAAGATCTACATCGGGCTTGCTACTTTGGGCTTGTTGGCTATGTTCTTCGGAGCTCTTTCGAATAGGCTGATCGGTTATTGGCGCTCGGTAACCGAGGCCGGTTGCTCGTATGTGAAAATCCGCCATATGGCCGCACGGGCGGTCGAGAGCTCCCTAAATATCCCGGTTGCCATGGCTAGCGTGGAGTACGAGTGGAGAAGGCACTCAAGAGTGAAGAATTCCGGCCCGTTCGACCCGTATCCCGATATGTCAAGTATGAAGGATAGAACCGTTGCACCTTTGAATGAGGGTGCCAGCGGTTGGGCGTCAATCTTGAAGACGGCGAAAGTTCTGCATGGTGTGTGGATCGCGATATTTATCTGCGGGCTTGGCATGTTTATTTGGTCGGGAATTGCTGCGATCTGAAGATCTTCTTAGGGTGGGTTGCGGCGGTCCGTGATGGACGGTGTGGTCTCCGCTATGGCGGGGGAATGAGGCGCCGATGGCGGTGGGCTGAGCGCCAAGGAGCTGCTCGGCGGGAGAGGGGCCGGTTCGTGGATGCGGTAACGCCAGGTAGGGGGCGGCAAGGGGGCAGCCACTTGCGCAGCGAGCGCCAAGAGTCGTCCGCTCGCAGGGCGGGCCACCCTAAGGGGTGTGTCGGAGGTGTGTCGCGACCGCTGAGAGACAACAAGAGAGGGCGGGAGTCAGTGAGACTGACTCCCGCCCTCTTCTCTCGGCATCCGCCCTGGTCAGCGCTTGATCTCTGCTGTTCCTAGGCGAGTGCCCCCGGCAGGATTCGAACCTGCGCACACGGCTCCGGAGGCCGTTGCTCTATCCCCTGAGCTACGGGGGCGTCTGGCGTTGAGCTGCTTGCTCGCGGCGACGGGTAGAACACTACCAGCTCGGTCGGGGTGATCAGGAACGGGTTTCCCTGGGGCGCTCCCCGCGCGGGCGGAAGTCCGGAAAACCCGGACGCGGTGGCCGGTCCGGACCTACTCTCGAGTTGTGCCAGGGGTGTCGGGTCGGGTGCTTGTTGTGGACGACAACAAGGTCATCCGGCAGTTGATCAGGGTCAATCTCGAACTGGAGGGTCTCGAGGTCGTGACCGCGGCCGATGGTGCCGAGTGTCTGGATGTCGTTCATCAGGTGCGGCCCGATGTGATCACCCTGGATGTCGTCATGCCCCGGCTCGACGGTCTGCGGACTGCCGCTCTGCTCCGTGCCGACCCCCGCACCCATGACTTGCCCCTCGCCATCGTCAGCGCCTGTACCCAGTACGAGGTCGAGACTGGCCTCGACGTCGGTGTCGACGCCTTCCTCGCCAAACCCTTCGAACCCTCCGAACTGGTGCGGCTCGTAAAGGAGTTGATGGAGCGGCGGCGAGGGCCGGAGGCGTCGGAGGAGCGGGAGCGCGGGGGAGACGGCGGCGCAGGTGGCGAGGATGGCGAGGTCGAGTTCTCCGGGGAGCGGGCCGGGGGCAACCCCGTATACCCGTGAGTTCGCCCCCAGCCGTGAGTTCACCCCCAGGGACCCGCGGCCATGCAACCGATGACCCTGCGGCCCGCATCAACCCCGTGGACCCGTGGACCCGTGGACCCGTGGACCCGTGGACCCGTAAGCCATAAGTCGTGAGCACTTAGGCCCGTAGGTCTGCGTACCCCATCCCGCCCGCAAGCCCACAGGTGCGCAGCCCCTGCCGCCCGTGCCGCCCCCGCGTCCACATCCCGGACAGCCTCCCAAGCCGGGTCGCCTGCCCAGCCCCCTCCTCCCCTAGGCTTGTCCCGTGACGCCCGTCGAGCTCTCCCGTACCGTGCTGCGCGCGGTGCGTCGTGCTGTTGACGAGGGTGAGCTGAGTGTGAGCGTGCCGGAGCGGGCCGTGGTCACGCCGCCGGGGCCCGGTGGGTGTGGGGACTACGCCACCAACATCGCGCTGCAGCTCGCCCGCCCGGCCGGGCAGCCCCCCATGCGGGTCGCCGAGATCCTGGTGCCCCATCTCGCGAATGCCGTCGGCGTCGGTGACGTCGTCGTCACCGGACCCGGGTTCCTGAACATCACCCTCACGCCCACCGCGTCCCCCACGGCGACCCTGGTCGCCGAGATCCGCGCCCTCGGCCCCTGCTACGGCCACGGCGACGCCCTCGCCGGGCGGGTGGTCGCGCTGCGGGTCCCGTACGACGTCCGGGCCGAGGTCGTCGCCGACGCCGTCGTACGGATCGTCGCGACCCAGGGCGGCCGCGGCGAGGTCAGCCACGGCGAGGGCGGCCGCGGTGAGGTCGGCCGCGGTGAGGTCGGTCGCGGCGAGGTCGGTCACGGTGAGCCCGTCAGTCTCCGGCCCGTGCCGGCGCCCGAGGACCCGGCCCCGCTCGGGCCCGACGCCGCCCAGTGGGCCCTGCTGCATCCCGCCGCCCACGACCGGCCCCGGATCACCGCCGACCACCTGGTGCAGCGTGAGAGCAACCCGCTGTTCCGGGTGCGGTACGCCCACGCCCGGACGCGAGCCGTCGGCCGCGGTGCCGGACGGCTCGGCTTCGCTGCCGAACCCGGCGACGTCCCCGGCGCCCCGGGCGCCCTCGTCACCGCCCTCGCCGACTACCCCCGCATCCTCACCGCCGCGGCCACCCACCGCGCCCCCGACCGGCTCGCCAGGCATCTCGTCACCCTCGCCGATGCCGCGCTGCCGTTCCTGCCGACCGTGCTGCCCCGTGGCGAGGAGAAACCCTCGGCCGCCCACCGCGCCCGGCTCGCCCTCGCCGAAGCCACCGGGACGGTGCTGGCCGGCGGCCTGTCCCTGCTCGGCATCGACGCACCCGATCACCTCTGAAGAGAGCGCCAGAAGAGCAATGAGCCGTTCCGCACATCCCGCCGGGCCCCGTCATGCCGACGTCCTGCCCGAAGGGCACTACGCCGCCCCGCCCGCCGACCTCAACGCCCTCGACTCCAAGGTGTGGGCCCAGACCGTCACCCGTGACGCCGAGGGGACCGTCACGGTCGGCGGCGTCGACGTGAAGACCCTCGCCGAGCAGCACGGCACCCCCGCCTACGTCCTCGACGAGACCGACTTCCGGGCCCGGGCGCAGGCCTGGCGCACCGCCTTCGGCCCCGACGCCGACGTGTTCTACGCCGGGAAGGCCTTCCTGTCGCGGGCCGTCGTGCGCTGGCTGCACGAGGAAGGGCTCAATCTCGACGTGTGCTCCGGCGGCGAGCTGGCCACCGCCCTCTCCGCCGGGATGCCCGCCGACCGGATCGCCTTCCACGGCAACAACAAGTCGACGGAGGAGATCGAGCGGGCGGTCGAGGCCGGCGTCGGACGGATCGTGCTCGACTCGTTCCAGGAGATCGTGCGGGTCGCCCACATCGCCCAGTCCCGCGGCAGGCGGCAGCGCGTGCAGATCCGTATCACCGTCGGCGTCGAGGCACACACACACGAGTTCATCGCCACCGCGCACGAGGACCAGAAGTTCGGGATTCCGCTGGCCGGGGGACAGGCCGCCGAGGCGGTACGGCGGGCGCTGCAGCTGGACGGGCTGGAGGTCATCGGGATCCACTCGCACATCGGGTCGCAGATCTTCGACATGTCGGGCTTCGAGGTCGCCGCGCACCGGGTCGTGGGGCTGCTGAAGGACATCCGTGACGAGCACGGCGTCGAGCTCCCCGAGATCGATCTCGGAGGCGGCCTCGGTATCGCCTACACCAGCGACGACGACCCCCGCGAGCCCCACGAGATCGCCAAGGCGCTCACCGAGATCGTCAGCCGGGAGTGCGAGGCCGCCCGGCTGCGGACTCCGCGTATCTCCGTCGAGCCGGGACGGGCCATCGTCGGGCCGACCGCCTTCACCCTCTACGAGGTCGGCACCATCAAGCCCCTCGACGGGCTACGGACGTATGTCTCCGTCGACGGCGGCATGTCCGACAACATCCGGACCGCGTTGTACGACGCCGAGTACAGCGTCGCTCTCGTGTCGCGGACGAGCGACGCCGAGCCGATGCTCGCCCGTGTCGTCGGCAAGCACTGCGAGAGCGGGGACATCGTGGTGAAGGACGCGTTCCTGCCGGGTGACCTGGCACCCGGTGACCTGATCGCCGTACCGGCCACCGGTGCCTACTGCCGGTCCATGGCGAGCAACTACAACCATGTGCTCCGGCCGCCCGTCGTCGTGGTCCGCGACGGCGAGTCCCGGGTCGTCGTCCGCCGGGAGACGGAGGAGGACCTCCTGCGCCTCGACGTGGGATGACGTCGGATGACATCCGACGGCCTCTGATGACCCCCGATGCCGACGGCATTCCGACGGCAATCCGGCGTGAATCCGGCGTGAATCCGATGGGAATCCGTCGGCACTTCAACGGCATCCGAGGGCATTCGGCGGCGATCGGACGGCATTCTCGGATGGCATCCGATGAACCGGATGGCGGAGACGGAAGATCTCCTGTCTGCCGCCTCCGCACAATGAAATAGATGTCTCACGATCCGGACGAAGGGTAGAAACTCCCGTCCGGTGAGTGAGACTGGTCCAACCGTAGACGGTATGAGGAAACGAGGTCGGATGATGCGTACGCGTCCGCTGAAGGTGGCGCTGCTGGGCTGTGGGGTTGTCGGCTCAGAGGTGGCGCGCATCATGACGACGCACGCCGACGACCTCGCACAGCGGATCGGTGCCCCGATCGAACTGGCCGGGGTCGCCGTACGGCGGCCCTCCAAGGTGCGTGAGGGCATCGACCCGGATCTGGTCACCACGGACGCGACCGCGCTGGTCAAGCGGGGGGACATCGACGTGGTCGTCGAGGTCATCGGGGGCATCGAGCCCGCCCGTACGCTCATCACCACCGCCTTCGAGCACGGCGCCTCCGTCGTCTCCGCCAACAAGGCGCTGCTGGCCCAGGACGGTGCCGCCCTGCACGCGGTCGCCGAGCAGAACGGCAAGGACCTCTACTACGAGGCCGCCGTCGCCGGTGCCATCCCGCTGATCCGGCCGCTGCGCGAGTCCCTCGCCGGCGACAAGGTCAACCGGGTGCTGGGGATCGTCAACGGGACCACCAACTTCATCCTCGACAAGATGGACTCGACGGGGGCCGGCTATCAGGAGGCCCTCGACGAGGCCACCGCGCTCGGGTACGCGGAAGCCGATCCCACCGCCGATGTCGAGGGCTTCGACGCCGCCGCCAAGGCCGCCATCCTCGCCGGGATCGCCTTCCACTCGCGGGTGCGTCTCGACGACGTCTATCGCGAGGGCATGGCCGAGGTCACCGCCGCCGACTTCGCCTCCGCCAAGAACATGGGCTGCACCATCAAGCTGCTCGCCATCTGCGAGCGGGCGGCGGACGGCGGCTCGGTCACCGCGCGTGTGCACCCCGCGATGATTCCGCTGACCCACCCGCTCGCCTCCGTGCGCGGCGCGTACAACGCCGTCTTCGTCGAGTCCGACGCGTCCGGCCAGTTGATGTTCTACGGTCCCGGCGCCGGCGGCGCCCCGACCGCCTCCGCGGTCCTCGGCGACCTGGTCGCCGTCTGCCGCAACCGGCTCAGCGGGGCAACGGGGCCCGGCGAGTCGGCGTACGCCGCCCTGCCCGTGTCGCCGATGGGCGATGTCGTCACGCGCTATCACATCAGCCTCGACGTCGCCGACAAACCGGGTGTTCTCGCCCAGGTCGCCACCGTGTTCGCCGAGCACGGGGTTTCCATCGATACGGTTCGGCAGACGGGCAAGGACGGCGAGGCCTCCCTCGTCGTCGTCACCCATCGGGCCTCCGACGCCTCCCTGTCCGGGACCGTCGAGGCGCTGCGCAAGCTCGACACCGTGCGGGGTGTCGCCAGCATCATGCGGGTTGAAGGAGAGTAACCAGCAATGACCCACCAATGGCGCGGAATCATCGAGGAGTACCGGGACCGGCTGCCCGTCTCCGACACCACGCCGGTCGTGACGCTCCGCGAGGGCGGCACGCCCCTCGTGCCCGCGCAGGTGCTCTCCGAGCGCACGGGGTGCGAGGTCCACCTGAAGGTGGAGGGCGCCAACCCCACCGGGTCCTTCAAGGACCGCGGTATGACCATGGCCATCTCCAAGGCCAAGGAGGAGGGTGCGCAGGCGGTCATCTGCGCCTCCACCGGCAACACCTCCGCCTCCGCCGCGGCCTACGCCGTACGCGCCGGCATGGTCTCGGCCGTGCTCGTGCCGCAGGGCAAGATCGCGCTCGGCAAGATGGGCCAGGCCCTCGTGCACGGCGCGAAGATCCTCCAGGTCGACGGCAACTTCGACGACTGCCTCACCCTCGCCCGCAAGCTGAGCGAGAACTACCCGGTGGCGCTGGTCAATTCGGTCAACCCGGTGCGCATCGAGGGGCAGAAGACCGCCGCCTTCGAGATCGTGGACATGCTCGGCGACGCGCCCGACATCCACGTCCTGCCGGTCGGCAACGCGGGCAACATCACCGCGTACTGGAAGGGCTACAAGGAGTACGCCGCGGACGGGATCGCCGCCGGGACCCCCCGGATGTGGGGATTCCAGGCCTCCGGTTCCGCGCCCATCGTGCGCGGCGAGATCGTCAAGGACCCCTCGACCATCGCCACCGCGATCCGGATCGGCAACCCCGCCTCCTGGCAGTTCGCGCTCGCCGCCCGGGACGAGTCCGAGGGCTTCATCGACGAGGTGACGGACCGTGAGATCCTGCGCGCCTACCGGCTGTTGGCCGCTCAGGAGGGTGTCTTCGTGGAGCCCGCCTCCGCCGCCTCCGTGGCCGGTCTGCTCAAGGCCGCCGAGCAGGGCAAGGTCGACCCGGGCCAGCGCATCGTCTGCACGGTCACCGGCAACGGCCTGAAGGACCCCGACTGGGCCGTCGCCGGCGCTCCGCAGCCGGTCACCGTGCCCGTCGACGCGGCCGCCGCGGCCGAGCGGCTCGGGCTCGCCTAGAGAACCGCTCGTGCGGCGCCCGGGAACCACTAGAGCGGCACCCGGGAACCGCACGAGCGGCGCCCGGGAACCGCACGAGCGGCGCCCGGGAACCGCACGAGCGGCGCCCGGGCAACGCTCGGCCAACCCCCGGCGGGCAACCGGTGAACAGACCGCGGCGTCCTAAACGGGGGACTCCCTAAGGAAGGGGCACGGGGGGCTTACGACACGCATCGTGCGCCTCCTGTGCGCCCTATGTCGCGACAGAACCTTCCTTCGATAGGCTGTACCGAACCCGCCCGCTGCATATGCCTCCGCATATGGCGCGGTGCCGTGCCGCCTCCGCGGCCCGAGGTTCCCTCAGGTACCTATCGAGTGTCATTCGACCATCACGCAGCTCAAGGAGAGTCATCGAGCGATGGCCGGTCCAGCGTTCCGCGCCGCCGCCGTCCGGGTGCGCACCCCCGCCACCAGCGCCAACCTCGGTCCGGGCTTCGACGCCCTGGGCCTCGCGCTGGGGCTCTACGACGATGTCGTCGTACGGGTGGCCGACTCCGGGCTGCACATCGACATCGCGGGTGAGGGCAGCGAGACGCTGCCGCGTGACGAGAGCCACCTCCTCGTACGCTCCCTGCGCACCGCCTTCGACCTGCTGGGCGGACAGCCCCGCGGCCTGGAGATCGTGTGCGCCAACCGCATCCCGCACGGCCGTGGCCTGGGCTCCTCCTCCGCCGCCATCTGCGCCGGCATCGTCGCCGCGCGTGCCGTGACCATAGGCGGCGAGGCCAGGCTCGACGACGCCGCGCTCCTCGAACTGGCCACCGAGATCGAGGGCCACCCCGACAACGTCGCGGCCTGTCTGCTGGGCGGCTTCACGCTCTCCTGGATGGAGTCCGGCGCCGCCCGGGCGATCAGGATGGAGCCCGCCGATTCCATCGTTCCGGTGGTTTTCGTGCCCGGGAAGCCGGTCCTCACCGAGACCGCGCGCGGACTGCTCCCGCGCACCGTGCCGCACGTCGACGCCGCCGCCAACGCGGGCCGTGCCGCCCTGCTCGTCGAGGCCCTCACCAGGCGCCCCGAGCTGCTGCTGCCCGCCACCGAGGACCGTCTGCACCAGGAGTACCGCGCACCGGCCATGCCGGAGAGCGCGGCACTGGTGGAGCGGCTGCGCGCCGACGGCATCCCGGCCGTGATCTCCGGGGCCGGACCCACCGTCATGGCGCTCGCCGACGCCGCGAGCGCCGACAAGATCGAAGCCCTGGCGGGCTCGGACTGGGCCGCCAACCGGCTGAAACTCGATGTCCAGGGAGCGAGCGTCCTACCGCTTGCGCCCGCCGGTGACATTTAACTGCGCACGGTTGCCGGATTTGGAGAGGGGGAATGTTTGTTGGATCCGGTAGTGTTAACCTCAAGTCTGCACCCGACCCCACCATGGCGAGGTGCTTCACGTCCCCGTCCGGGACAGACATTCTTCCGGGAGTCTCCCAAGCCACTCAGCGTTTCGTATGTCGTACCTGGGCAGTACGTCGTACGCGGGCACTGGGCGGGCCGCTGGGCACGCTCCGGAATTGGTGCTACCACGCCACGTGACACCGGGTGCCACGGCTGAGGAAGCGCCGTCACCAGAAATTCTCTCCGCCGCTTTGGCGGACCACCGCCCCGGCACGGTCCACACAGCAAGGACCGCAGCCGGACAGCACAACCGGTCGCCGAGCCAGACAGGCCGACGTCCGCTCCAGGGAAGGACCCTTCGTGAGCGACACCACCGATCTGATGGGCGCACGTGTCGAGGAGACCGCTGCCGCGCCCGCCACGGACGCCTCCGCGCCTGCCACCGGTGCCGGCTCCCGGCGGCGCCGCGGTACCGGCCTCGAGGGCATGGTGCTGGCAGAGCTTCAGCAGGTCGCGTCCGGCCTCGGTATCAGGGGCACGGCGCGGATGCGCAAGAGCCAGCTGATCGAGGTCATCAAGGAGGCGCAGGCCGGTGGGGGCACCGCCCCCAAGGCCACCGAGAGCGCCACCGAGACCAAGCCGAAGCGCCGGGCCACCTCCAAGGCCCGTACGGGCGGCGAGGTCGCCGAGAAGCAGGCGGAGCAGGCCGCCGAGGCCCCCGCCGAGCAGGCCGTGGCCCAGCAGCAGATCGAGATCCCCGGCCAGCCCGCCGGCGGCACCGCCCGTGACGCCGAGCGTGGCGGCGAGGACGCGCCGGCCGAGCGCCGCCGTCGCCGGGCCACCGCCGAGGCCGGCAGCCCCACCGCCGGCGGCGCCGAGACCGTCGTCGCCGAGGCGAAGAGCGAGCCGAAGGCCGAGACGCCCGCCGGGCAGCCGCAGGGCGACGCCGACGGCGAGGGCCGTGGCCGCCGTGACCGCCGTGAGCGCGGCCGGGACCGTGACCGCCGGAACAAGGGCGACGAGCAGCAGGGCGCCGGCCAGGGCGGCCGTCAGGACCGTCAGGACCGCGACCGCCAGGACCGGGACCGTCAGCAGCAGCCGCAGCAGCAGAGCGGCGGCCGTCAGGACCGCAACGCCGGCCCGCAGGACGACGACGACTTCGACGGCGGCCGCCGTGGCCGTCGCGGCCGTTACCGGGACCGCCGGGGCCGTCGTGGCCGCGACGAGATCGGCGGCGCCGAGCCGCAGCTCACCGACGACGACGTCCTGATCCCCGTCGCGGGCATCCTGGACATCCTCGACAACTACGCGTTCATCCGGACCTCCGGCTACCTGCCGGGACCGAACGACGTGTACGTCTCCCTCGCCCAGGTCCGCAAGAGCGGTCTGCGCAAGGGTGACCACGTCACCGGTGCGGTCCGCCAGCCCAAGGAGGGCGAGCGCCGCGAGAAGTTCAACGCGCTCGTGCGCCTGGACTCCGTCAACGGCATGGCGCCCGAACAGGGCCGTGGCCGCCCGGAGTTCAACAAGCTGACGCCGCTGTACCCGCAGGACCGGCTCCGTCTGGAGACCGACCCGGGCGTGCTGACCACCCGCATCATCGACCTCGTCGCGCCGATCGGTAAGGGCCAGCGCGGTCTGATCGTGGCCCCGCCGAAGACCGGCAAGACCATGATCATGCAGGCGATCGCCAACGCGATCACGCACAACAACCCCGAGTGCCACCTGATGGTCGTCCTCGTCGACGAGCGTCCGGAAGAGGTCACCGACATGCAGCGGTCGGTGAAGGGCGAGGTCATCTCCTCGACCTTCGACCGCCCGGCCGAGGACCACACCACGGTCGCCGAGCTGGCCATCGAGCGCGCCAAGCGTCTGGTGGAGCTGGGCCACGACGTGGTCGTGCTGCTCGACTCGATCACGCGTCTGGGCCGTGCGTACAACCTCGCAGCGCCGGCCTCCGGCCGCATCCTGTCCGGTGGTGTCGACTCGACCGCCCTGTACCCGCCGAAGCGCTTCTTCGGTGCGGCCCGCAACATCGAGGACGGCGGATCTCTCACGATCCTCGCCACCGCCCTGGTGGACACCGGGTCCCGCATGGACGAGGTGATCTTCGAGGAGTTCAAGGGCACCGGCAACGCGGAGCTCAAGCTCGACCGGAAGCTCGCCGACAAGCGCATCTTCCCGGCGGTGGACGTCGACGCGTCCGGCACCCGTAAGGAAGAGATCCTGCTCGCTCCGGACGAGCTCGCCATCGTCTGGAAGCTGCGCCGGGTGCTGCACGCCCTCGACCAGCAGCAGGCGGTCGAGCTGCTGCTCGACAAGATGAAGCAGACGAAGTCGAACGCCGAGTTCCTGATGCAGATTCAGAAGACGACGCCCACCCCCGGCAACGGCGACTGAGCGTTGTCGTAGAACAAAGAAAAGGGCCGCCCCCTGCAAGCCGCAGGGGGCGGCCCTTTTGTGCTGTGGTGCCCGGAAGGGCCCTGGTCCGTCCTTTACCGTGAATGCCAGTCAAATCAATCCGACCCCTTTACCTTCACTTTACCAAGGTAAAGGGGTTGGCCGCGGGAGCGGCGAACGTGGATGGGCTCATTTTGATCGGTGCCGCCCGGGCGGTCCGCACCCGTGGTCCCCGCATCCGGCGCCGGGCTCCACTCGCGTGAAGCGGTCTCCGGTCCGCCGGTGCGGCCGAAAACCGGTCTCGGCGGAAGGCGGGTGATCACGTCCCGTCGGACAACAGCTTCCTGACTGCGAACGACCCTGTGGCGGGAGCTACGCACGGGGTGACGTCCGATTCCTCGCCCGCCGCCGTACCCGCCTCGCAGAGTCGGCCGCCCTTCTCGCGCAGGTCGAGGTAGAAGCGCGTGACCTTGCCGTCCTGCTTGAGGCCGTGGATGCGCTCGTCGATGTAGCCGAGGCCGTTCAAGCTCTTGCGAACTTTGGCGGGGGTAGGTTCCGAGACTGCCTGTAGCGCCTGGATGATGCGCTGTTCGTGCTGGACGCTCGCACACCGATCCCGTTCGCTCAACTGCGGCCCCGTGGGGGCGCCGGGCTCGATCGGTTCAGCCGGGGGAGTCTCGCCGGGGGCGAGGCTCTGCTCCCCTTCCGGACCGCTCGGTTCCGTGCCCGCAGGTCCGGACGCGGACCCGGTGGTCGAAGCGCACGGCTGCGCGACCTTGTCGAGCATCACCGCGAACGCCGCCTGCTCGGAGGTCGACTGCGTGGCACTCCCGCTGTCACCCGACCCGTTGTTTCCGCAGCCGGTAAGTGCCAACGCGGCGAGGGCGGCGGCCGCGAGGGCGCGCCGAAGGTGGGCGAACGCGCTGATGGGGGCAGCGATGGGTGTCATGCGCGCAGTCTCCGGCCGCCGCCCCGCGCCGCGCATGAGTACGCGTACTCATTTACACAGGCCGGCTTTGCCTGCCCAAAGGAAGCGGGATTGTGTATTCCGTTTCTGGTGCTTGTGAAAGTGATCAGAGTTGATCTAGTGTCCGCAGCGATCATTCAGATCATTCACGCTTTGCTACACGAGGGGGGAACTCGTGCGCAGAATTGCGGTACCCGTATTCGCCGCGCTGTCCTTGTCGCTGCTGATTCCACAGGGGATTGCGGGGGCGGCACCCACGGGCTCATCGCTCGGTCTGACGGCCACAGTTGTCGATCCGCCGCTGGCGGAGGGCGAAACCGAGCAGGTCGGTCCCGGGGTCTACTCGACCGCGGACAAGTCCTTCGAGATCTACGAGACAGATGTGGCAGAAGGCCTCATGAGCCGCAGCCACACGGTCAACGCCCAGGCGGGTGGTGTCGCCAAGCCGGAGTCCGCACCCGCGACCCGCCCGGACATGGGCGTCTTCGGCCCAGGCTGGGAAGCCGAGTTCATGGGGGGCCAGCTCAACCGCAAGCTGGAGCAGAAGGCCGACTCCGTCGTCGTCACCGACCTCAACGCGAACGTTCCGATCACCTACACCCTGACGAGCAGTGTCGACTTCCCGAGCGGTGGCGGAGTCCAGAAGTACGCGACCACCGCGGGCGGCAAGCTCACCGTGACCACCAAGTTCGACGAGGCGACCGGCACCCTGGTGTCCACCGCCTCCGAGGTCATCGGCGCGCCGGCGTCGGCTGTGGACGCGGATCAGTCCGCCGACACCGACGGCAGCGCTCCCGTCGGCATCGCCACGCTGACCCCCGCCTACACCTGGAAGCAGGTCGCCGGGGCCACCGACACCTGGCGCGTCACCGGCGTTGGCAACGTTGCCGACGGCAGCCTCTCCACCGCCGGCTACGACGCCCAGGGCCGGATCTCCACCGTCAACGAGGCCGCCGCCGGGGACACTCCCGCGCAGTCGCTGTCGGTCAAGTACTCGACCGCTACCACCGCCACGGGCACGACCCCCGGTGAGTTCGCGGGCCGCGCCAAGGAGATCAGCCTCACTGTCGGTACCACCACGCAGACGCTCGCGCGGTACTCCTACGACGCCTCGGGTCTGCTGCGCTCAGTGGTCAACCCGGTCGAGGCCACCGAGCCGGTCGCTTCGTACGCCTACGACTCCACCGGCCGGGTCTCCGACGTCACTTCGCCGTCCAACGGCGCCTGGGAGCTGACGTTCCCGGGCGATTCGGCCGCCCCGAACGTCGAGGCCGACGGCCCCGCGCGTCCGACCGCCGAGTCGGCCTTCGTGGGCGCGGCCGACATCACCAACCCGGCCGCCACCGCCCCGCCGGCGGCGGACTTCACCAGCGGGGAGATCTCCGACCCGGAGGCCTACCCCCGCCACTGCAACCGCGCGACGGACTGGCTGTGGTACCTCGAGGACGGCTGCGCCGCGTGGGCCGCGCACTACGGCTGGCACAAGCCGCTCTGGAAGCAGACGCCGACCGGCAACTGGGTGGTGGGCATCAACAACGACGGTTGCAGCACCCCGGGTCCCAACATCAGCAAGCCGGGCGGCTTCAACTTCCGGAGCGCGTGCGACATGCACGACTACGGCTACGGCCTGATCGGCAACACATACAAGGGCTACAAGTACTACCTCGACCGCAGCAAGAAGTCGAACGTCGACAACGCCTTCCACACCACGATGAAGACATACAGCTGCAAGGCCTACTTCATCCTGTCAAGGCCTGATTGCTACAGCTACGCGTACATCTACTACAAGGCTGTGGGTTTGAAGGGCAACCCGAAGAACGGCGCCAACGCCACCTGATCCCCGGCACCGCCTTCTGACCGATCACGCCTACGAGCGGTCTGGCCGGACGACGGAACCTTTCGCCGTCCGGCCTTTTCGCGCTCGGCTCTTCCTCACATACGCGTCAGCGGGCTCAGCCATGCCCGCTTCCCACCGGAGTTTCAGTGAAAAAACCCCTATGGATCACGGTCGTCACCGTGGTGGCGGCCGCGACGCTCGGCGCCGTGCCGGCCCAGGCCGCTGTGCCGCACAGCGCCGCCGCGGCGGCCGCGACGACCGGTGATCCGATTGATCCGCCACTGTACGACGCGACTTCGTCCGGCGGCATCGCCCGCGTCAACGTCGTCACCGAGAACCGCACGGACCTCTCCGCCGCGGCGTCGGCCGGTCAGACGGTGCAGTCGTTCACGACCCTGCCGGTCGTCACCCTCAAGGTCGACCGCGGCGGGCTGGACCAGCTGGCCGCCCAGCCGGGCGTGGTCAGCGTCACGGAGGACGTCCCGGCGCGGCCGTCGCTGGACGAGAGCGTCCCCATCATCGGTGCCGACCAAGCCTACGCACAGGGCATGACCGGTGCGGGCAGTGTGGTGGCCGTCCTGGACACGGGGATCGCCACCCACCACCCGTTCCTCAAGGACCGGGTCATCTCCGAGGCATGCTTCTCGACGACCGACCCCGACCTCAACGCCACCAGCCTTTGTCCTGACGGGACTGACCACCAGGAGGGGACGGGCACGGCCGACTCCGGGACCGGCCCCTGCGCGACCATCGCCGAATGCGATCACGGGACTCACGTGGCCGGCATCATCGCCGGAAACGGCGAGGGCATCACCGGGGCCCCTAAGCGGGGTGTCGCCCCCGGCGCGAACATTATCGCCCTCCAGGTGTTCAGTAAGTTCGACTCCGAGGACTACTGCGGCGCCGGCGCCACACCTTGCGTGGGCAGTTTCACCAGCGCCCAGCTGGCCGCCCTGGAGAAGGTGCTGCAACTGCGACAATCCGGGACACCCGTGGTGGCAGCGAACCTGAGCCTTGGATCCGGCCGGTACGCCACCGCCTGCGACAACGACGCGCGCAAGTCGGCCATCGACAACCTGCTCGCCGCCGGGGTCGCCACCGTGGTAGCGGCCGGCAACAACGGGTACACCGACGCGGTGAGCGCCCCCGGCTGCGTCACCTCAGCGGTCACGGTCGGTGCCACCACCGACGACGACCAGCTGTCCGCGTTCACCAACCGGGGCCCGCTGCTGGACCTCCTCGCCCCTGGCACCAGCATCGTCTCCTCGGTCCCGGGCGGCGGGTACGCCTCGAAGAGCGGTACGTCCATGGCCGCGCCGCACGTGGCCGGCTCCCTCGCGATCCTGCGGCAGGCGTTCCCGAACGACAGCGTCGCGAACCTGGAGTCGCGGCTCGAAGGCAGCGGAAAGTCCATCACCTACACGGGCGCCGACACACCCCGCATCAACGTCGCCCAGGCGCTTGGCGCGACCGTTCAGCCGGCGACCACCGGTAATGACTTCAACTGCGACAAGAAGGAGGATATCGCCGTTGCCGACCCCGAGGCGGCGGTCGGCGGTGACGCCAAGGCCGGCCTCGTGCGGGTCGTCTACGGCGGTGCCAAGGGCACGTCCGAGCTGAACCAGGATCTGGCTTCGGTGCCCGGCGACGCCGAGCCGAACGACTACTTCGGTGACTCCCTCGCCACCGTCGACTACAACATGGACGGCTGCACCGACCTCGTCGTCGGCACGTCACGGGAGGACATCGGCAGTGCCACGGACGCCGGCACCGTGGACGTGATCTACGGAGCCTCCGGCGGCCTCGGCACCGGAAAGGCGGCACTCCACCTCGAGCAGGGCACGGGTGCGGAGGGCATCCTCGCCGCCGCCTCGGAGTCCGGGGACCGCATGGGCGCCGCCGTCGCCGCCGGCCTCACGCTCGACCAGGAGCCGTACCTGGTCATCGGTGTCCCGGGTGAGGACATCGACGGCAAGACGGACGCAGGAGCCGTCTTCTATCTGCGCGGCAGCATCAACCGGACTTTGGTCCAGGGCAGTTCGGGTGTGGCGGGAACTCTGGAGGCGGGCGACAAGTTCGGTTCCTCCGTCGCCGCGAGCCCCGAGTACGTGGTGGTCGGCATACCTGGCGAGGGCGTTGTGCCCGGCCCGAGCCCGAACCCGTCCGAGGTGGCGGCGGGTCAGGTCGACGTGATGACCCATGCACTGAACGACAGCGGAGTCCCGGCCCAGGTGGGAACCGTCGACGAGGCCAGCCCGGCAGTGAGCGGTGCGGCCGAGGCGGGGGACCAGTTCGGTGCATCAGTGTCGGCCACCCAGGCGCTGTTCCTCCAGGGCTTGCCGTGGCCCAGGCGCGCCACCTACATCGCCATCGGCATACCCGGCAAGGACGTCACCTACGGGGGAGCGGTCAAGGCCGACGCCGGACGGGCCGTCGTGGTCAGGGTGGAGAAGAACGCCTCTCCGGCGATCCTGGAGATCAACAGTGGCTACGACCAGGCCCCCGACGACGTCACCGGAGCACCCGAGGCCGGTGACCGCATGGGTGCCCAGGTGTCCGTCGTCAACCGGGACCCGGGGACGACCGCGACCGACTCCAGCCTGGTGATGGCCGTCGGCGTGCCGGGCGAGGACATCGGCACGGTCGCCGACGCGGGCGCCGTGATGGTCTTCGGTCTGCGCAGCGCGCCGGGTGTCACCGACCGGTGGATCGAGGCGGGCAACGCCTCTGGCATGCCGGGCACCCCGACGGCCGCGCAGAGCACGGGGACCAGCCTGTACGGCACTCGGTCCAGCCTCTACATCGGAATGCCCTACGGACCGGGGGCCTATGGCTCCCTGTACGTGATGCCGTGGGCGAACGTGACCGGAGGCACGGCACAGCCGGTCACCACCTACGCACCGGGCACAGGTGGCCTCCCGGCCGCCGGGCTGCGTTTCGGCATGTCCGCCCGATGAGCACGGCCGCCCCCTCCTGTGAGGGGGCGGCTCCCCACCCGGAGGCACTCCTGCTGGCGTTGTCCGTGCCGGTGTACGATCTCGCTCTTCGGTCGGTTGTCCGAATCTCGAAATCCTGATCCCGAGGGGGGACTTAGGTGGGTACACCCACGTCCGGGAGCGGTCGGCACAGACGCCGGATACGGTTCGCGCTGCCCGTCGCCGCGGCCGGTGTCGCGGCGGCCGTCACCGCCGCGCTGATCTCGACGTCCGCCAGCGCGGCCACCCAGCCGACGCCCACGGTCAAGCCGGTCGCCAGCTCGCCGTCGCAGGCCACGCTGAGGCAGCGCGCGGCCGACGCCGTCGCCGCCGTCAACGGCAAGACCACCACGACGAAGACGTCGAGCAGTGGTTCCGCCGTCTCACCGAAGATCATCGGTGGCGGTACGACCACCATCTCCTCGGCGCCCTGGATGGCCCAGCTCTGGTACGACGACACCAAGGGCACCACCAGCACCAGTGACGACGTCGCCTTCTTCTGCGGCGGCTCGGTGATCTCGCCCACGAAGATCCTCACTGCCGCACACTGTGTCAAGGGCTTCAAGTGGAGCACCACCAAGTCCGTGGTGATCACCGGCACCGCCTCGCTGCCCACCACCAACACTGACGGCACCGTCTCCGCCGTCCTGCGCCAGTGGAACCACCCGTCGTACACCGTGTCGAGCCATGGCGCCCCCAACAACGACATCGCCGTGCTCACCCTGGCCGCCCCGGTCAAGGCCACGCCGATCCGGATGACGACCAACACCGACACGACCTCCTACAAGACGAACACCAGCGCCAAGGTCTACGGCTGGGGCCGCACCAGCTCCACCACGCAGGACATCTCCGAGACGCTGAAGACGGCCACGCTGCCGATCGACTCGGACACCACCTGCACCGCCGCCTACGGCAGCACGGACTTCGTCAAGGGCCACATGGTCTGCGCCGGCAAGCCCGCCACCGGCTCCGACACCGGCACCACCTCGGCCTGCAACGGCGACTCCGGCGGCCCGCTGGTCGTCGGCGGCCGGATCGTAGGCGTGGTCTCCTGGGGCGTCGAGGACTGTGTCGCCAAGGGCGCCTACAGCGTCTTCACGAAGGTCAGCACCTACGTCGGTGCCGCCTACGCGCAGATCGCCGACTCCAACCTGAGCCTGTTCAACGGGCGCAACGACGGCAAGGCCGACCTGTTCGCCCGCAAGTCGTCGACCCACGTCGGCTACGAGCTGGACTCGAAGGGCACCTCGCTCACCGCCCCCACCTCCAGCGCCTCCTGGGGCGACTTCACCGGCGTCAACCTCGTCCTGCAGGCCGACCTCAACCGGGACGGCTTCCAGGACCTGGTCTACCGGCTGGCCTCCAACGGCAACGTCTACTGGTACCACTTCGCGCTGAACAGCGCCCAGACCGACGGCTCCTGGGTCACCACGAAGCTCTTCACCAACTGGAAGACCCGCAAGGCCACCATCATCCCCGGTGACCTCACCGGCGACTACCTGCCCGACGTGCTCTCCGAGGACTCCGGCGGTGTCCTGTGGCTGTACCCGGGCAAGGGCAACGGCACCTTCGGCACCCGCGTCCGGATCGGCGGCGGCTGGAGCCAGTACAACCAGCTGCGCGGCGTCGGCGACTTCAACGGCGACGGCAAGGCCGATCTGCTGGCCCGCAAGAGCAGCGGCGGCGACCTCTACCTGTACAAGGGCACCGGCAAGTCCGGCACCGGCCTCTTCTCGGCCCGGGTGAAGGTCCGTTCCGGCTGGACCGGCTTCAACACCCTGGCCGCGGTCGGCGACCTGACCGGCGACGGCAAGGCCGACCTGCTGGCCCGTACGACCGGGGGCACGCTGTACCTCTACCCGGGTACCGGCAAGGCGACCAGTGAGATCTTCGGCACAAGGAAGTCGCTCGGTACCGGTTTCCAGCAGTACGACATCTTCGGCTGAAATACCTGGTGAGCGGGGTTCGCCCCGCGCGCCCGACTACACAGTGTGCCCATCGCCCTACGCGGTGGGCACTCTGCGTTGTGCAACCCTTTCCCGAGTTTCGCCGTCTGACCAGGCGGAGCGACGATGGTCCGGTACGTGCTGATGATCCTGGTACGCCGGGCCTGACCCTGAAAGCAGGGGGTAACCGAGCAGTCGTAGGAGAACAGAGGAGCCCATGTCTGCCGAGAGCACGCCGGAGCCCGCCATACCCGAGGCCGGACCGAAGGTCCCGGGCCGCCGGAGCAAGGGCCGCCGCCGCAAGGCCCCCGGTACGGGCCGCAGGGCGCTCCGCGTCACGGCCTGGACGGCGGCCGGCATCCTCGTCCTCGGCGGCACCGGACTCGGCTACGTGTACTTCAAGCTCAACGGCAACCTCAAGACCGTCGACATCAACCAGGCGCTCGGCAGCGACCGGCCCACCAAGGTCGACAACGGCTCCGAGAACATCCTGGTCCTCGGCTCGGACACGCGCTCCGGTGCCAACAAGAAGCTCGGCGGCGGCGCGGACGACGGCAGCGCCCGATCCGACACGGCGATGATCGTCCACGTCTACGAGGGCCACAAGCGGGCCGCCGTGGTCTCCATCCCCCGGGACACCCTGATCGACCGCCCGTCCTGCACCGACGCGAACGGTGTCAGACACGACGCGGCCACCGACGTGATGTTCAACTCCGCGTACTCCACGGGCGGTGCCAGCTGCGCGGTCAAGACCGTCGAGTCGGTCACCGGCATCCGCATGGACCACTACCTGGAGGTCGACTTCTCGGGCTTCCAGAAGCTCGTCGACGAGCTGGGCGGGGTCACGGTCACCACGACCAAGAGCATCGACGACCCGCAGAGCCACCTCGACCTCAAGGCCGGCAGGCACACGCTCGACGGTGAGCAGGCGCTCGGCCTGGTCCGCACCCGGCACGGCGTCGGCGACGGCTCCGACCTGGGTCGTATCCAGCTCCAGCAGGCGTTCGTCAAGGCCCTGATCAACCAGGTCAAGCAGGTGGGCGTCTTCACCAGCCCCAAGAAGCTGTACGACCTGGCCGACACCGCGACGAAGACGGTCACCACCGACTCCGACCTGGGCTCGGTGAACTCCCTGATCGACTTCGCGAACGGTCTGAAGTCCATCGGCGCCAAGAACATGCACATGGTCACGATGCCGGTCGAGTACGACCCGGCGAACCCGAACCGGGTGATCGTGGCCAAGGCCAAGGCCAAGCAGGTCTGGACGGCCCTGAAGAACGACAGGCCGATCCCGGCGAGCGCCACGAAGGGCACGGCGACGGGGCAGGCCAAGGGGGTCGTGACGTCGTAGCCCGGCCGCGGGTGCGTTGGCGTTGCTCGCGCAGTTTCCCGCGCCTCCAGGTAACTGCGCCGGTCCCACCTAAAGGGGCGCGGGGAACTGCGCGACAAGCCCCCACGCACCCGCACTCGCGCACGACGAATCTGGCGCACCCCCTTCGGCGCGACCATCCCCCGCACCCTTGGGAATACCGGACCGCTCCCCCCGGTTTTGGGCTATGCGCCCAGCCCTGGCAGACTGGTACGTCGGCCCCGGTTCACGCTCCGCAGCCCGCGGCAGCGACCCGGCGCCCTCCCGAAATCTAGGAGACACCTTGAAGCGCGAGATCCACCCCGAGTACGTCGAGACGCAGGTCAGCTGCACCTGTGGCGCGTCGTTCACCACCCGCAGCACCATCCAGTCCGGCACCATCCGGGCTGAGGTCTGCTCCGAGTGCCACCCGTTCTACACGGGCAAGCAGAAGATCCTCGACACCGGTGGCCGTGTGGCCCGCTTCGAGGCCCGCTTCGGCAAGGCTGCCGCCGGCTCCAAGAAGTAGCGAGCCCCATTTCGCCGGTCCACGGCCGTGTCCCTGCGGGGGCACGCCCGGGACCGGCGTTTTTGGTCGCCCGCCTTCCCTTCCGTACGCAGTATCAGGAGCCCAAAAATGTTCGAGGCCGTCGAGGAACTCGTCGTCGAGCACGCCGACCTGGAGAAGAAGCTCGCCGACCCGTCGGTCCACGCCGACCAGGCCAACGCGCGCAAGCTGAACAAGCGCTACGCCGAACTCACCCCGATCGTCGGCACGTACCGCTCCTGGAAGCAGACCGGCGACGACATCGAGACCGCGCGTGAACTGGCCGCCGACGACCCCGACTTCGCCGCCGAGGTCAAGGAGCTGGACAAGCAGCGCGACGAGCTGACCGAGAAGCTGCGGCTGCTGCTGGTGCCCCGGGACCCGTCCGACGACAAGGACGTGATCCTGGAGATCAAGGCGGGGGCCGGCGGTGACGAGTCGGCGCTGTTCGCCGGTGACCTGCTGCGGATGTATCTGCGGTACGCCGAGCGCGTCGGCTGGAAGACCGAGATCATCGACTCCACCGAGTCCGAGCTGGGCGGCTACAAGGACGTCCAGGTCGCGGTGAAGACCAAGGGCGGCAACGGCGCGACCGAGCCCGGCCAGGGCGTCTGGGCGCGGCTGAAGTACGAGGGCGGCGTGCACCGCGTGCAGCGCGTCCCGGCGACCGAGTCGCAGGGCCGTATCCACACGTCGGCGGCGGGTGTGCTGGTGACCCCCGAGGCCGAGGAGGTCGACGTCGAGATCAATCCGAACGACCTCCGGATCGACGTCTACCGGTCCTCGGGACCCGGCGGGCAGTCCGTCAACACCACCGACTCCGCCGTGCGCATCACGCACCTGCCCACCGGAGTCGTCGCCTCCTGCCAGAACGAGAAGAGCCAACTGCAGAACAAGGAGCAGGCCTTGCGTATCCTGCGCTCCAGGCTGCTCGCCGCGGCGCAGGAGGAGGCGGAGAAGGAAGCCGCCGACGCCCGCCGCAGCCAGGTCCGTACCGTCGACCGCTCCGAGAAGATCCGCACGTACAACTTCCCGGAGAATCGCATCTCGGACCACCGCGTCGGCTTCAAGGCGTACAACTTGGACCAGGTCCTGGACGGCGAACTCGACGCGGTGATCCAGGCCTGCGTCGACGCGGACTCGGCCGCGAAGCTCGCGGCCGCGTAAGGCATGCACGACTGAGTACGACACGGAGGACCAGCGTGAACCTGCTGCTCGCCGAGGTGGCCCAGGCCACCCAGCGGCTGGCCGACGCCGGCGTGCCCTCGCCGCGCAACGACGCGGAGGAGCTCGCCGCGTTCGTGCACGGCGTGAAGCGGGGCGCGCTGCACTCCGTCAAGGACTCCGACTTCGACGCCCGCTACTGGGAGGTCATCGCCCGGCGGGAGCAGCGCGAGCCGCTCCAGCACATCACCGGGCGGGCCTACTTCCGCTACCTCGAACTCCAGGTGGGGCCGGGCGTCTTCGTACCGCGCCCGGAGACCGAGTCCGTCGTCGGCTGGGCCATAGACGCCGTACGCGCCATGGACGTGGTCGAGCCGTGCATCGTCGACCTGTGCACCGGCTCCGGCGCCATCGCGCTGGCCCTCGCCCAGGAGGTCCCGCGCTCGCGCGTACACGCCGTGGAGCTGTCCGAGGAGGCGCTCCAGTGGACCCGCAAGAACATGGCGGGCTCCCGGGTCGACCTGCGCCAGGGAGACGCCCTGGACGCCTTCCACGACCTCGACGGCCATGTCGACCTGGTCATCTCCAACCCGCCGTACATCCCGCTCACCGAGTGGGAGTACGTCGCCCCCGAGGCCCGCGACTACGACCCGGAGCTGGCCCTGTTCTCCGGCGAGGACGGCCTCGACCTCATCCGGGGCATCGAACGCACCGCGCACCGGCTGCTGCGCCCCGGCGGTGTCGTCGTCATCGAGCACGCGGACACCCAGGGCGGCCAGGTGCCGTGGATCTTCACCGAGGAGCGGGGCTGGGCCGACGCGGCCGACCACCCCGACCTCAACAACCGCCCCCGCTTCGCGACCGCCCGCAAGGCGCTGCCGTGAGCACCCCCCAGACTGATCCCCGGAAGTCCCGGGAGTCCCGGACGTACGTGTACTTCGTGTACGAGGAGGCCCGCTAGACATGGCACGGCGATACGACACCAACGACGCGACCGACCGCGCGACGGGTCTGCGCGAAGCCGCGTCCGCCGTCCGCCGGGGCGAACTGGTGGTGCTGCCCACGGACACGGTGTACGGCATCGGCGCCGACGCGTTCACCGCGGAGGCGGTCTCCGACCTGCTCGACGCCAAGGGCCGGGGCCGCAACATGCCCACTCCGGTGCTGATCGGGTCCCCGAACACGCTGCACGGGCTCGTCACCGACTTCTCCGAGCTGGCCTGGGAGCTGGTCGACGCGTTCTGGCCGGGCGCCCTCACCCTGGTCGCCAGGCATCAGCCGTCCCTGCAGTGGGACCTCGGCGACACCCGGGGCACGGTCGCCGTGCGCATGCCCCTGCACCCGGTCGCCATCGAGCTGCTCACCGAGGTCGGCCCGATGGCCGTCTCCTCCGCCAACCTCACCGGCCACCCGTCCCCGGAGACCTGTGACGCCGCGCAGGAGATGCTCGGCGACTCCGTCTCCGTCTACCTCGACGGCGGTCCGACCCCGGGCAACGTCCCCTCGTCGATCGTCGACGTCAGCCGTGAGGTGCCGTTGCTGCTGCGTGCCGGCGCGATCTCGGCAGAGGAGCTGCGCAAGGTCGTACCCGACCTCGAGGTGGCGAATTGACAGCCCCTGACGCGGGGCGTGGCATAGGCAACGGGGAGCGCGCATCGGAGATCACGACCACGTTCGTGGGGCTTCCGCGCGACAGCTTCCGCATCCTCCACGTCAGCACCGGCAACGTGTGCCGCTCGCCGATCACCGAGCGGCTGACCCGCCATCTCGTGACGGACCGGCTCGGCACCTTTCTGGGCGGCGGCCTGATCGTGGAGAGCGCGGGCACCTGGGGCCATGAGGGCGCGCCCATGGAGGCCAACGCGGAGGCGGTCCTGGCCGACTTCGGCGCGGACGCGACCGGGTTCGTGGGGCGGGAGCTGCTCGACGAGCACGTCATCCGCGCCGACCTGGTGCTGACCGCCACCCGTGACCACCGTGCCCAGGTCATCTCCATGGGCCACTCGGCGGGCCTGCGTACCTTCACGCTGAAGGAGTTCACCCGCCTGGTCCGCGCGATCGACCCGGCGACGCTGCCCCCGCTGCACGAGGGCGTGGTCATCCGTGCCCGTGCGCTGGTCCGTGCGGCGGCCGCGCTGCGCGGATGGCTGCTGGCCCCCACGGCGGAGGCGGACGAGGTCTACGACCCGTACGGCGCCCCGCTGCCGTTCTTCCGTTCCATCGGCGACGAGATACACGAGGCCCTGGACCCCGTGGTCACGGCGCTGACGGGCGTCCCGGCGCGGATGTAACCCGAGGCGCCGTACACACCGCGCACCCCACCCACCCCGGGCCTACATTGGACGTACGTCACCGTCGACCGCCCGGAGCCCGTCATGCCGGTCAGCCCTACCCTCGTCGAGGCCGATCCGCTGCGGCGGCAGGATCCGGAGCTGGCGGAGATCCTGCTGGGGGAGCTGGCGCGGCAGTCGACGTCGTTGCAGCTGATCGCCGCCGAGAACTTCTCCTCCCCGGCCGTGCTGGCCGCCCTCGGCTCGCCGCTCGCCAACAAGTACGCCGAGGGGTATCCGGGCGCCCGGCACCACGGCGGCTGCGAGATCGTGGACGTCGCCGAGCGGCTCGCCGTCGACCGTGCCAAAGCCCTGTTCGGCGCGGCGCACGCCAATGTGCAGTCCCATTCCGGGTCCTCCGCCGTCCTGGCCGCCTACGCCGCCCTGCTGCGCCCCGGCGACACCGTGCTCGCCCTCGGGCTGCCCTACGGCGGTCATCTCACGCACGGCTCGCCGGCCAACTTCTCCGGCCGCTGGTTCGACTTCGTCGGGTACGGGGTCGACCCGGAGAGCGGGCTCATCGACCACGACCAGGTGCGGGCGCTGGCCCGGTCCCACCGGCCCAAGGCGATCGTGTGCGGGTCCATCGCCTATCCCCGGCACATCGACTACGCCTTCTTCCGCGAGGTCGCCGACGAGGTGGGCGCGTACCTGATCGCGGACGCGGCCCATCCCATCGGGCTGGTCGCCGGGGGAGCGGCGCCGAACCCGGTGCCGTACGCCGACGTGGTGTGCGCGACCACACACAAGGTGCTGCGCGGGCCGCGCGGCGGGATGCTGCTGTGCGGTGCGCCCGAGCTGGCCGAGCGTCTCGACCGGGCTGTGTTCCCTTTCACACAGGGCGGTGCGCAGATGCACACCATCGCCGCCAAGGCGGTCGCGTTCGGGGAGGCGGCAACGCCGGCGTTCACCGTGTACGCCCATCAGGTGGTCGCCAATGCGAGGGTTCTCGCGGCCGGCCTCGCGGACCAGGGGCTGGTGGTCACGACGGGGGGCACGGACACCCATCTGATCACCGCCGACCCCGCACCCCTCGGCGTCGACGGACGTACCGCCCGGGGCCGGCTCGGCGCCGCCGGGATCGTCCTGGACAGCTGCGCCCTGCCGCACGGTGAGGCGCGCGGCCTGCGGCTGGGCACCGCCGCCGTGACCACACAGGGCATGGAGGCGGGGGAGATGACCCGGATCGCGGAGATGCTGGCGGAGGTGCTGCGCGGTACGACGGACCCGGGGAGGGTGCGTGACGAGGTGCGCGAGCTCACCGGTAGATTTCCGCCGTATCCCGGTGGAGACGGGGTAGGCGCAGCGTCGTAGAGCCGTTGTACGCCCGCCTCACAGCCATGCGTGCAACCATCGTCGCTACCCGGAAGTCCCCATACATATGCGAGCGTCGCTAGGGTGTGGGGCTGTGATGGCCAGCGAGACCTGTGGGGAAGCCTGTGCGTGAATACCTGCTGACGCTCTGCATCACGGCCGCGGTGACGTATCTGCTGACAGGGCCGGTGCGGAAGTTCGCGATCGTGGCCGGGGCCATGCCGGAGATCCGGGCCCGTGACGTGCACCGGGAGCCCACTCCGCGGCTCGGCGGGATCGCGATGTTCTTCGGGCTGTGCGCGGGTCTGCTGGTCGCCGACCACCTGACCAACCTCAACGAGGTCTTCGCGAAGTCGAACGAGCCGCGAGCGCTGCTCTCCGGGGCCGCGCTGATCTGGCTGATCGGCGTGCTCGACGACAAGTTCGAGATCGACGCCCTGATCAAGCTGGGCGGTCAGATGATCGCCGCGGGCGTCATGGTCATGCAGGGTCTGACGATCCTGTGGCTGCCCATCCCGGGCGTCGGCACGGTCGCCCTGACCCCGTGGCAGGGCACTCTGCTGACGGTGGCCCTGGTGGTCATCACCATCAACGCGGTCAACTTCGTCGACGGCCTGGACGGCCTGGCCTCCGGCATGGTGTGCATCGCGGCCGCGGCGTTCTTCATGTACGCGTACCGCATCTGGTACTCGTACGGCATCGAGGCCGCCGCCCCGGCCACGCTGTTCTCGGCGATCCTGATGGGCATGTGCCTGGGCTTCCTGCCGCACAACATCCATCCGGCGCGGATCTTCATGGGCGACTCCGGCTCGATGCTGATCGGCCTGGTGCTGGCCGCCGGTGCGATCTCGATCACGGGCCAGCTCGACCCGGACGTCATGAACCTGTTCGCCGGGTCCGAGCGCAACGCGGTGCACCAGATGGTGCCCGTCTACATCCCGCTGCTGCTGCCGCTGACCATCATCGCGGTGCCGGCCGCCGACCTGGTGCTGGCGATCGTGCGGCGCACCTGGCGCGGCCAGTCGCCGTTCGCCGCGGACCGGGGGCACCTGCACCACCGGCTGCTGGAGATCGGCCATTCGCACAGCAGGGCCGTCCTGATCATGTACTTCTGGTCGGCGCTGATCGGCTTCGGGGCGCTGGCGTACTCGGTGAACTCCGCGTCCATGTGGATCGTGCTCGGCGTGGTCTTCCTCAGCGCGATCGGCCTGGGGCTGCTTCTGCTGCCGCGGTTCACCCCGCGCGTGCCGGTGTGGGCCCAGCGGTTCGTGCCGCCGCGCTACCGGCGCCGCGGGCGCGCCCCGGAGGCCGCCGAGCCGACGGCCGCGACTGCTGCCGAGGATCTCCAGGCAGCCGTCCCCGATGTGCCGGAGGAGGCCGGGGAACCGTGTGACGGGCACCGCCCCGCGGTGACCGCCGGGGTGGCCCGGGTCAACGGCGCGACGGCCATCGGCCCCCGGTCGCGCATCCTGGACCGGCACACCTCCGAAACCTCGCGCTGACCCTGTGCCGACCCTCGCAAGGTAAGAATCTGACTAGAGCATTGCCAAGTCGTGGGGGAGCAAAGACCCCTAATACCAGACACAACGACTCGGTTTTCGCTCAGACGGGCATGTTCACTCTCATGTGTGACAGCGACCACACCTACCAGGTAAAGACCTCATCAAATAGTTTGTGATACGGTTCACGAGAACCCGGGACAGAGTCGACGGAGCCGACTGCGTCGGTCCGTCAGCGTGAGGTCTTCGACCCTCCGACCGGGACTACGCTCGTCCATGACGACACCTGCCCCCCTGTGAAAGCGGAGTTGCCGCCATGCCGTCCAATGACGCCCGGATCCTGGCCCAGGCCGCCGTACCCACGGCCGCCGTCGGCGTGCTCGCTGCCGTCGTCAGCGCAGTGGTCGCGGGCGGCAAGGGGGCGATCGGGGCCGTCGTCGCGACGGTGCTCGTGATCCTCTTCATGGGGGCCGGTCTCTACGTCCTGCAGCGCACGGCCAAATCCATGCCGCAGCTCTTCCAGATGATGGGCCTGATGCTCTACGCGGCCCAGCTTCTGCTGCTGTTCATCTTCATGGCCGCGTTCAAGAACACGACGCTGTTCAATCCCCGGGCCTTCGCCCTCGTGCTGGTGGTCGCCACGCTCGTGTGGATCGCCGCACAGACCCGCGCCCACATGAAGGCCAAGATCCTCTATGTCGAGCCGGAGAAGTCCGAGAAGTCCGAGAAGGCCGGGCATTCGTCGTGAGAGGTAGGCCCGGGATAAAGGCGCACGAGAGATGCTGCTATCGTCCGGTGCCAACTGCGGCATCGCGGGCGCGGGCATCTGAGCTGACGCCTGCTCAATCGCGAGGCGAGATGCCCCCCAGCCGCCCCCATATCCGTAACACCAGTCCCGTGCCGAACCGCGGCCATGCGCCGCGCCGACACAACGAGGTTGCCGTACCTATGCGCCACGCTGAAGGAGCCCGCGGTGAGTGCTGACCCGACGCAGACGCTCGCTTTCGACACGAGCTGTCACCTGTTCGGAAACGACGGGTGCGGTTTCGACACGGTCGCTCCGGGCCTGCACTCGTTCCTGTTCAAGCCGCTTTGGGGCGGCGCGGACAGCGACGTGTACTTCAACAAGACGATGCTGCTGGCGCTGCTCGGGTCGATCATCGTCATCGGCTTCTTCTGGGCCGCCTTCGCCAAGCCGAAGGTCGTCCCGGGCAAGCTCCAGATGGTGGCCGAGGCCGGATACGACTTCGTCCGCCGCGGTGTCGTCTACGAGACCATCGGCAAGAAGGAAGGCGAGAAGTACGTCCCGCTCGTCGTCTCGCTCTTCTTCTTCATCTGGATGATGAACCTCTGGTCGATCATCCCGATCGCCCAGTTCCCGGTGACCGCGATCATCTCGTACCCCGCCGCCCTGGCAGCGATCGTCTACATCCTGTGGGTCTCGCTGACCTTCAAGCGGCACGGCTTCGTCGGCGCCTTCAAGAACTTCACCGGCTACGACAAGTCGCTCGGCGCGGTCCTTCCGCTCTCGATGACGATCGAACTCTTCTCGAACCTGCTCGTGCGGCCCTTCACCCACGCCGTCCGGCTCTTCGCGAACATGTTCGCCGGCCACACCCTGCTGCTGCTCTTCACGGTTGCCAGCTGGTACATGCTCAACGGCGTCGGCATCGCCTACTCCGGTGTCTCGTTCGTGATGGTCCTCGTGATGACCGCCTTCGAGCTCTTCATCCAGGCTGTCCAGGCATACGTCTTCGTACTGCTGACCTGCAGCTTCATCCAGGGCGCGCTCGCCGAGTCCCACTGAGCGCCAACCCGACCACCCACTCCAGGCATCCGGTGGCCAACCCCCACCGGTCATTGAAAGAGAAGGAAGAACCGGCATGTCCGTTCTGCACGAGACCCTGGCCGCTGTCCAGATCAAGGGCAACCTCGGCTCCATCGGTTACGGCCTCGCCGCGATCGGCCCGGGCGTCGGCGTCGGCATCATCTTCGGTAACGGCACCCAGGCCCTCGCCCGCCAGCCCGAGGCGGCCGGCCTGATCCGCGCCAACCAGATCCTCGGCTTCGCCTTCTGTGAGGCGCTCGCCCTGATCGGTCTGGTCATGCCGTTCGTCTACCCGGCCTCCTGACCCGACCGCAGCGCACGTTTAGACGAAAGGCACTGATATGAGCCCCCTGGTTCAGCTGGCGGCGGAGGAGGCCGAGAACCCCCTCATCCCGCCGATCCCAGAGCTCGTCATCGGCCTCATCGCCTTCGTCATCGTCTTCGGCTTCCTCGCCAAGAAGCTCCTTCCGAACATCAACAAGGTTCTGGAGCAGCGCCGCGAGGCGATCGAGGGCGGTATCGAGAAGGCCGAGGCCGCGCAGACCGAGGCCCAGAGCGTCCTTGAGCAGTACAAGGCGCAGCTGGCCGAGGCCCGGCACGAGGCCGCGCGCCTGCGCCAGGAGGCTCAGGAGCAGGGCGCCACCCTCATCGCCGAGATGCGCGCCGAGGGCCAGCGGCAGCGTGAGGAGATCGTCGCCGCCGGTCACGCCCAGATCGAGGCCGACCGCAAGTCCGCCGCGCAGGCGCTGCGTCAGGACGTGGGCCAGCTGGCCACCGACCTGGCCGGCAAGCTCGTCGGCGAGTCCCTGGAGGACCACGCCCGGCAGAGCCGCGTGATCGACCGCTTCCTCGACGAGCTTGAGGAGAAGGCCGAGGCGGCCCGATGAACGGAGCGAGCCGCGACGCACTGGCAGCCGCACGTGAGCGTCTCGACGCGCTGACGGACTCGACGTCCGTGGACGCGACGCGGCTCGCGGACGAGCTGGCGGCCGTCACCACGCTGCTCGACCGCGAGGGTGGCCTGCGCCGGGTCCTCACCGACCCGGCGCAGTCCGGCGAGGCCAAGGCCGAGCTGGTCCGGCGCCTGATCGGCGGCCAGGTCGGCGAGTCCACCGTCGACGTGGTGTCCGGCTTGGTCCGTTCCCGCTGGTCGCAGCCCCGCGACCTGGTGGACGCGCTGGAGGAGCTGGCGAACACCGCCGACCTCACGGCCGCGGAGAAGTCCGGCACGCTGGACGACGTCGAGGACGAGCTGTTCCGCTTCGGCCGGATCGTCTCCTCCAGCACCGAGCTGCGCGCCGCGCTCACCGACCGCAAGGCCGGCACCCCGGCCAAGACCGAGCTGCTGCACCGGCTGCTCGGCGGCCGTGCCAAGCCGGTCACCGAGCGTCTGGTCACGCGCCTTGTGACCGCGCCGCGGGGACGTAGCCTGGAAGCGGGCCTGGAGGCCCTCTCCAAGCTCGCCGCCGAGCGCCGCAGCCGCGTCGTCGCCATCGTCACCTCGGCGGTTCCGCTGAGCGAGCCGCAGAAGCGGCGCCTGGGCGCAGCCCTCGCGAAGCTCTACGGCCGCACGATGCACCTCAACCTCGACGTCGACCCCGAGGTCGTCGGCGGGATCCGGGTGCAGGTCGGTGACGAGGTCATCAACGGTTCGATCGCGGACCGGCTGGAGGACGCGGCCCGCCGCATGGCGAGCTAGCACCTCGGTAGTCGAGAACAAGCAGTACGTCCTTACGACGGCCCGGGTTGGGCCGTACATGAAGAATCCTGGGGGTCGCCCCCAGACCCCCCAAGTGAAACTTCGGGCCCAACAAGGAGAGCAGGGAACCCAGATGGCGGAGCTCACGATCCGGCCGGAGGAGATCCGGGACGCGCTGGAGAACTTCGTCCAGTCGTACAAGCCGGACGCGGCCTCGCGCGAGGAGGTCGGTACGGTCACCCTTGCCGGCGACGGCATCGCGAAGGTCGAGGGCCTGCCCTCGGCCATGGCCAACGAACTGCTGAAGTTCGAGGACGGCACCCTCGGCCTCGCGCTCAACCTGGAAGAGCGCGAGATCGGCGCCATCGTCCTCGGTGAGTTCAGCGGCATCGAGGAGGGTCAGCCGGTGCAGCGCACCGGTGAGGTCCTCTCCGTCGCGGTGGGCGAGGGCTACCTCGGCCGCGTCGTCGACCCGCTCGGCAACCCGATCGACGGCCTCGGCGAGATCGAGACGTCCGGCCGCCGCGCCCTGGAGCTGCAGGCTCCGGGCGTCATGGCCCGTAAGTCGGTGCACGAGCCGATGGAGACCGGCTACAAGGCCGTCGACGCGATGACCCCGGTCGGCCGCGGCCAGCGCCAGCTGATCATCGGTGACCGCCAGACCGGCAAGACCGCCCTGGCCGTCGACACGATCATCAACCAGCGTGACAACTGGCGCTCGGGCGACCCGAAGAAGCAGGTCCGCTGCGTCTACGTCGCCATCGGCCAGAAGGGCTCGACCATCGCCTCCGTGCGTGGCGCCCTCGAAGAGGCCGGCGCGCTGGAGTACACGACCATCGTCGCCGCCCCGGCGTCCGACCCGGCCGGCTTCAAGTACCTGGCGCCGTACACCGGTTCGGCCATCGGCCAGCACTGGATGTACGACGGCAAGCACGTCCTCATCATCTTCGACGACCTCTCGAAGCAGGCCGACGCCTACCGCGCCGTGTCGCTGCTGCTGCGCCGCCCGCCGGGCCGTGAGGCCTACCCGGGTGACGTCTTCTACCTGCACTCCCGTCTGCTGGAGCGCTGCGCCAAGCTGTCCGACGAGATGGGCGCCGGTTCGATGACCGGTCTGCCGATCGTCGAGACCAAGGCCAACGACGTCTCGGCGTTCATCCCGACCAACGTCATCTCCATCACCGACGGCCAGTGCTTCCTGGAGTCGGACCTGTTCAACGCCGGTCAGCGCCCCGCGCTGAACGTCGGTATCTCCGTCTCCCGAGTCGGTGGTTCCGCGCAGCACAAGGCGATGAAGCAGGTCTCCGGCCGCCTCCGTCTGGACCTCGCCCAGTACCGCGAGCTGGAGGCGTTCGCCGCCTTCGGTTCCGACCTGGACGCCGCGTCGAAGTCGCAGCTGGAGCGTGGTTCCCGACTGGTCGAGCTGCTCAAGCAGGCTCAGTACCAGCCGATGCCGACCGAGGACCAGGTCGTCTCCGTGTGGGCCGGCACCACCGGCAAGATGGACGACGTCCCGGTCTCCGACATCCGCCGCTTCGAGAAGGAGCTCCTGGAGTACCTGCACCGCAAGGAGCAGGGCCTCATGACCTCCATCAAGGAGGGCGGCAAGATGTCGGACGACACCCTCACCGCTGTTGCCGACGCGATCGCCGAGTTCAAGAAGCAGTTCGAGACCTCGGACGGCAAGCTTCTCGGCGAGGACGCCCCGGCCGCGGCCAAGTGACGTAAGGAAGGGACCTGACTCATGGGAGCCCAGCTCCGGGTCTACAAGCGTCGCATCCGATCCGTCACCGCGACCAAGAAGATCACCAAGGCGATGGAGATGATCGCCGCCTCACGCGTGGTCAAGGCGCAGCGCAAGGTGCGGGCCTCCGCGCCGTACGCGACCGAGCTCACCCGCGCGGTCACGGCGGTCGGTACGGGTTCGAACACCAAGCACCCGCTCACCACGGAGGCGGAGAACCCGACCCGTGCCGCGGTCCTGCTCCTCACGAGCGACCGCGGTCTGGCCGGCGCCTTCAACTCCAACGCCATCAAGACCGCCGAGCAGCTGACGGCGCGTCTTGAGGCGGAGGGCAAGGAGGTCGACACGTACATCGTCGGCCGCCGTGGTCTGGCCCACTACAACTTCCGCGAGCGCAAGGTCGTGGAGTCGTGGTCGGGCTTCACCGACGAGCCCTCGTACGCGGACGCCAAGAAGGTCGCGGCGCCCCTGATCGAGGCCATCGAGAAGGAGACGGCGGACGGCGGCGTGGACGAACTCCACATCGTCTACACCGAGTTCGTCTCGATGATGACGCAGACGGCGCTCGACGCCCGACTGCTGCCGTTGCGCCTCGAAGAGGTCGCGGAGGAGAGGCCCCCGGGCGAGATCCTTCCGCTGTACGACTTCGAGCCCTCGGCGGAGGACGTCCTCGACGCCCTCCTGCCGCGCTATGTGGAGAGCCGTATCTACAACGCGCTCCTCCAGTCGGCCGCTTCGAAGCACGCCGCCACGCGGCGCGCGATGAAGTCGGCGACCGACAACGCGGGCGAGCTGATCAACACGCTCTCCCGGCTTGCCAACGCGGCCCGCCAGGCCGAAATCACCCAGGAAATCAGCGAGATCGTCGGTGGCGCCAGCGCCCTGGCCGACGCGACCGCGGGGAGTGACCGCTAATGACCACCACTGTTGAGACCGCGACGGCCACGGGCCGCGTCGCCCGGGTCATCGGCCCGGTCGTCGACGTGGAGTTCCCCGTCGACGCGATGCCGGAGATCTACAACGCGCTGCACGTCGAGGTGGCCGACCCGGCCAACGCCGGCGAGAAGAAGATCCTGACCCTGGAGGTCGCCCAGCACCTGGGTGACGGCCTGGTCCGCACGATCTCCATGCAGCCCACCGACGGTCTGGTCCGCCAGGCCCCGGTCACCGACACCGGCGACGGCATCACCGTCCCGGTCGGCGACTTCACCAAGGGCAAGGTGTTCAACACCCTCGGTGAGGTGCTGAACGTCGACGAGCAGTACACGGGCGAGCGCTGGTCCATCCACCGCAAGGCCCCCAACTTCGACGAGCTCGAGTCGAAGACCGAGATGTTCGAGACCGGCGTCAAGGTCATCGACCTGCTGACCCCGTACGTCAAGGGCGGCAAGATCGGTCTGTTCGGCGGTGCCGGCGTCGGCAAGACGGTGCTCATCCAGGAGATGATCTACCGCGTCGCCAACAACCACGACGGTGTCTCCGTGTTCGCCGGTGTCGGCGAGCGCACGCGTGAGGGCAACGACCTCATCGAGGAGATGGCGGACTCGGGCGTCATCGACAAGACCGCCCTGGTCTTCGGCCAGATGGACGAGCCCCCGGGCACCCGTCTGCGCGTGGCCCTCGCGGGTCTGACCATGGCGGAGTACTTCCGCGATGTGCAGAAGCAGGACGTGCTGTTCTTCATCGACAACATCTTCCGCTTCACGCAGGCCGGTTCAGAGGTCTCGACCCTGCTCGGCCGGATGCCCTCCGCGGTGGGCTACCAGCCGAACCTGGCCGACGAGATGGGTCTCCTCCAGGAGCGCATCACCTCGACCCGCGGTCACTCGATCACCTCGATGCAGGCGATCTACGTCCCCGCGGACGACCTGACCGACCCGGCCCCGGCCACCACCTTCGCCCACCTCGACGCGACGACGGTTCTGTCCCGTCCGATCTCCGAGAAGGGCATTTACCCGGCCGTGGACCCGCTGGACTCCACGTCCCGGATCCTTGACCCGCGCTACATCGCGGCGGACCACTACAACACCGCCATGCGCGTGAAGACGGTCCTCCAGAAGTACAAGGACCTCCAGGACATCATCGCGATCCTCGGTATCGACGAGCTCGGCGAGGAGGACAAGCTCGTCGTCCACCGGGCCCGTCGCGTGGAGCGCTTCCTGTCCCAGAACACCCACGTCGCCAAGCAGTTCACCGGCGTCGACGGGTCGGACGTGCCGCTGGACGAGTCGATCGTGGCCTTCAACGCGATCATCGACGGCGAGTACGACCACTTCCCGGAGCAGGCGTTCTTCCTGTGCGGTGGCATCGAGGACCTCAAGGCCAACGCCAAGGAGCTGGGCGTCTCCTGAACTCGCCTGAGTTCGTGTGAGGGGGCGGGCGCGTCCCGCCCCCTCACTCACGCCCATTAGACTTGTATCCAACACCCGGTGATCCCACCGGGTGGTGACCCGAGGAGCCACCTTTGGCTGCTGAGCTGCATGTCGAGCTGGTCGCCGCCGACCGTCAGGTCTGGTCCGGCGAGGCGACCCTGGTCGTCGCGCGCACCACGTCCGGCGACATCGGCGTCATGCCCGGTCACCAGCCGCTGCTGGGTGTGCTGGAGTCGGGCCCGGTGACCATCCGTACGAGTGAAGGTGGAACGGTCGTCGCCGCGGTGCACGGCGGTTTCATCTCGTTCGCGGACAACAAACTGTCGCTGCTGGCCGAGATCGCCGAGCTCTCGGACGAGATCGACGTCCAGCGCGCGGAGCGGGAGCTGGAGCGCGCGAAGGCGGAGGGCGATGCCACTGCCGAGCGACGCGCCGACGTCCGTCTGCGGGCGGCGACGTCGCGCTGACACACTGCGCGTATGCGTTGACGTAACTCAGCCGCGGGGGGGGGGGGGGGGGGGGGGTTTGGGGGGGGGGGGGGGGGGGGGGGGGGGTTTTTTTTTTTTTTTCCCCCCTAAAAAGGGAGGGAGGGGGCCAGGGGTTTCTCTTCTAATGG
>NZ_JBVIKO010000045.1:0-44202 GCF_055580905.1 Streptomyces sp. NPDC031497 | reverse complement strand
GAGGAGGAAAGGGGGGGGGGGGGGGGGGGGAGGGGGGGGGGGGGAGGGGGGGGGGTGTGGTGGGGGGGGGGGGGGGGGGGGGGGGTGGTTTCCCCCCCCCCCCCCCCCCCCACCACCGTGCCAGGCAGGGCCGGCCGGCTCCGTCGGGGCGCCGCCGGCCCCGGTGCCCCCAATGGCGGTGAGGGTCCAGCCCCGTCGCCCGAGAGCCGAGCGTCGGAGAACGAACCACGGCTTCCTCGTATCTCCAGCAATCGCCTCGCAGACCCTCACTCCCAGCAATCACCGCCCACCGCCCACCGATAGCAACTCCCTTGCGGGACTTGCTTTTTCGACAGTTATTATCTAGTATCGAACTTACCGACCGGGTGACGCCGGACGGGTCGCCGAACAACACACGAAGGGAGAGCCCCCTAGTGGCTCACGAGAACGGCCAGACCATTACGGGCGCCGCGGACGCAGGCGCGCGTAACGCCTCGCTTGAGGACCTGGCCCAGGCCCTCAAGCGGGACCAGGACGCCAAGATCGACATGGTGGCGCCTGCATCTGCGATTACCGCCGTCGCCGGTCACATCACCGTGACCGGCGTGGAGCCGGTACTGACGCCCGGCGGCGTGACACGCGCCGACGGCGCCTACCGCCCCACTACCGTTGCCGACGAAGGGATTGCCGACAAGCTGAAGATCCCTACCGCCTACCTGAGGCGCATGCGCGCCGAAGCCGTCGACCTGTACGACCTGAACGTCAACGGGTGGCTACAGAAGGACCCATCCCGACGCTTTCTCCTCCGGGCGTTCAAGGGCGAGCCGGGCGTACTGCGTGCGTGGCTGTCCGACGGCTACAAGATCATCGATCATCTGGACATGCTGACGGCCGTGTTGGCGGGTATCCAGGAGTCCGGGCACAGCGTGAACATCACGGGAGCCGACCTCACGGAACGGCGCATGATCGTGCGCGTCGAGTCCGAGCACGTCGCGGCCCTTGCCCCTGAGCTCTTGCGCGGGTACCGGTCGCCGTTTACTGGGCAGACAGGCGACGAGCTGCCGCTTGTCTCGGCAGGGTTCGTGATCACCAACAGTGAGGTAGGCAGCGGCAGGTACGCCATCACGCCCCGCATCGTCGCGCAGGTGTGCGGCAACGGTATGACGATCACGAAGGACGCGTTCGGGAAGGTGCACATCGGTGCGCGGATGGACGAGGGGATCATCAAGTACTCCGAGGACACCCAGGAAAAGAACCTCGCGCTGATCACCGCTCAGACCCGCGACGCCGTCGCAACGTTCATGAACCGCGAGTACGTCGAGCGGAAGATCGCCGACATCGAGCGGGAGGCCGGGCGCGAGATCACCAGCCCGGTTGAGGTTGTGGAAGTAGTGGCGCGGCAGTTGCGGTTCTCCGACAGCGTGCGTGAGTCCGTGCTGAACCACTTCATCAAGGGTGGCCAGCCGACGGCGGGCGGGATCATGCAGGCGATCACCGCGACCGCTCAGACCCTCGGTGACGGAGACGCGGCATACGAGCTGGAGACGCAGGCCCTTTCCGCGATGGCCATCGCCGCAGCGGCATAACCGCCCGAAGGCTCCGGCGGGGGCGTGGCGGCTTCCCGCTCCCGCCGGATGACGCCTGTGAGCGGTACCCACGTGCCGCTCACAGGCACCCAAGCCAGAACCGGGGACTTGACTTCCGGGCAAGTTTTATCTAGTATCGAATATAGCTGGAAGGTGACGCTTCCGGCTCGCCGAACAGCACGAGGGGAAATCTGATGGATTCACAGTTCTTCGATTCCGGCCAGGACCCGGAGGGCATGGAATCGCTCCTGATCCACGCCGTACGCGCCGTCAGTGAACTGATGTACGCGGCTGGTGCTGGAAGACACATGGTGATCACAGCCGTCGCGCCGGAGGACCGCGTGCCGACCTACGCCGTCACCTGGTTCGATATCTTCGGTAAAGGAGATGACGCCCTGTGGGGCGGCACTTTCGCTGAGGTAGCCGAAGTGACCGAAACCGTGGCCCTCGGTTTCCTGGTCGGCCGGGGCAGCGTGGTACTCGGTTCGACCTCTCCGGACGGCACGGAGACCGTACGCGGGTGGATGGTTGACGGCCGATCGCTGCGGCCGCTCACGGCGGACCAAGTGCGGCTGACCTTCAACTCGGCAGTTGGTCCCCAGTCGCCCGACGTCACTTTCCGTACGGCATACACGCTTCCCTCCGCCGCCAGCGCGTAGCCCCTGCTGCGCCCTCAAGCCAGCGGCCACGCGTTTCCCCCACCCGTGACCGCTGCGGCCCGCCGCCCCGAATCCCCCGCAAACGGGGCGGCGGGCCACCCCAAGCCCGCACCTCAGGCAGAGCCAGCGCCCCAGCAGGCGCCAAGGCACCCCCGGTCCGAATCCGACCGCGCCCGCCCCCAGCCCCAGCACCCGTGACGGAGGAGCCATGGCCACCGACGACACCCCGACCACCACCCCCCAGCCGACCGCGCCCGGCGCGCCCCAGAAGTCCCCCCGACGTCGCAGCGCGCAGGAAGTGATCCAACTCGTCATCCGTGAACGGCAACTCACCGACCTGGACGTCGAAGTCGACTTCGAGGCACTCGCCCGACTCGACGACATGTCCGACGACGAGGCCGCAGCGCTCATCGACGAGACCATGGCCCGCATCCTGTCCAACTGACCAGCGGCCGGGGCCGCCCTGCCCCCGCCCCGGCCGCTCCCAGGGCCGCGCCCCCGCACCCCTGCCCCTGCCGGGGCGCGGCCCGCACAACTCCGGGGTGCTGTAGCTCAGTTGGCAGAGCACCGGTCTTATAAGCCGTGAGGTCGTGGGTTCGAGCCCCACCAGCACTACGCACACAGCCAACAGTCCTCCCCCGCGCGGCCGCCGGCCGCTGCCACGAGCCCCCGGCGGCCGGACACGCGACCCGCGCCACGGCGCACCGACTCGCTTCCGTGCCGCCGGGCCCGTCCCGTCACCAGAGCACGTTCTGACCGACAGCAGCAGGCCCACCGCCAGGTCACTCGCCCGCTCACCGGCCCCGACCGGGCTGGACCCTGCACACCACCCTGCCCGATGTAGCCATGGGCACAGCCTCACCCGACCCGCGAAATGAGGGATTCCAAGTGGCACCCGCCGAACCGCCCCGCTGCTACCACGTGATCGCTCACTGGGTGACCGACGATCAACGCCAGCAGATCACCGACGCCATCAAGTACGCCCGCCATGTGGGCGACATGGGCGCGCTGCCGCTTCTCCTCCTGCGGCTCACCGCCCCGTGCGACGCCCGCGACACCTACCGCGAGCAGCCCACAGGCAGCGACGAACAAGGCACCCTTCTCCTGCCGCCTCTCTGACCACCCCTGAAAGCCGTTCCCGCCTCGGCGAGCGGGACGGACAACCCGGCCAGTTCGTCACTGGCCGATGAGAGGCCATCCCGAGCCCGCTCCTCCCTCACCGGGCTCGGGATGGCGGCCCCTGCTCGTCACGTCGTCCCGAGGAGCCAACAGCCGTGCACAGCCCGCACCTGACCATCGAAACGCCCGCCGGTACCGTGAGCGCCACCGCCGGCCCCCGCCTGGCTGATGCGATCGTGTTCGAGCTGCACGGCGCAATGCGCGGCCTGGTACACGTCACCGGCACCCACCACCGGCGCCACTGGGACCAGTTCACCGCCGTACGAGCCTGCCTCGGCCCCGTCAACGCCTTCACTACCACCGCCCCCGAGGACGCGCTGCCGCGGCTTGCTCGCAGCCGCACCGGCTACCGGGGCAGCCTGACCCTCTACGCCGACAGCGCCAACTGCCCCGAGGCGGAGGTGTCGCCGATACGGTCCGCCGCTGACCGCGAACCGTCGCAGAGAACGGCAGCGGTCTTGATCGCCACCCTGCGCGCCTGCGCCGCGCACGTCGCGAAACGCGACGACCTGCCGGTGATCCTGGACGCCTCCCGGCAACGCGATACTCCCGCGCTCCTGAGGTTCCTCGACTGGTCGGAGGAGGCCCGCACCGCATACCTCGCACAGCGAGCCGCCGTGACCGCCTGGTGGACCGCGGCACGATGGCTCGCCCTCTCTCCCCACCCGGTCCTGCTGCTCCTCCTGGCCGACCGCCCCGGCTCTCTGGCCCGCGACGTCAGCGGGTTGCAGTGGTGGGCCCCACGCCGCGCCAGCGCAGCCGCCAACGAGCGTGATCTAGCCTGCCGCGCCCAGCCCGAGGCTGTCTCACTACGTACCCAACAGCGCCCCGGTCTGTGCAACCGCCACTCTGCCGCCCGCCGGCACGCCACTCCCGAACGGCTGTCCGGCGGAGCACCGCCCACCGATGCGTGAGCGGCTGCGCCGCCGTAAATCCGTGAGAACGAGTCGGAGGCAGGGCTGCTTGACCTGCAAGCACTTTTTATCTAGTATCGAATTACGCTGCTCGCGTCACCAACCCCGCACGAGGTACGCGCCATGGGAGCCAACTGCCGTTCATCCAGCCAGGCCTGTCAGCGACTGACACCGGCCATCACCCGAGCCGTGCACACCATCGCCTATCTCGTACAAGCGGCAGGCCCGGGGTCACACCGAATCACCACCGCCGCCCAGCCCACGTACGGCGAGCCGTTCGCCGCTCACGCCCATTTCGACGTCGTCGGCGAAGGCACGGACGCCCACTGGAGGGGCACTCATGCCGACGCAGCCGCCGTCGCAGAGGTCGTGACCCTCGCATTCATCGTCGCCAACGGCAGCATCCTGCTCGCCACGTCGACGCCGACAGGCGAGGAGTCCATGCACGGCTGGCTGATCGACGGACGCGCACTCCGACCGCTCACCGCCGACCAGGTCCGATTCACCTTCCACGAGACCCCGGGCCCCGTGCGCACCGAGGTCACCTTCCTCACCGCTTTCCCGGTTCCGCCATACACCCCGACCGGCCGCCACCCGGTCTGCCTCCATCACACCCTGCCCCACGCGGGAGAAAGGAACGAGCCGCGGCCGAGATGAACACCACGGTCAGCCAGGAACTTCACTTGCTTCTCATCGTGACCAGCGACGACTCACGGCCCGTGCGCACCGATCTGCGGTACGACACGACCGACCCCTACGCCGTGCACGCCACCTTCCACACCGGAGCCGAGGAGACCGTCGAGTGGGTGTTCGCCCGCGACCTCCTCGCCGAGGGGCTGCACCGCCCCACCGGCACCGGCGACGTCCGCGTCTGGCCGTCCCGCAGTCACGGTCAGGGCGTCGTGTGCATCGCCCTGAGCTCTCCGGAGGGCGAAGCCCTGCTCGAAGCCCCGGCGCGGGCCCTGGAATCCTTCCTGAAGCGAACTGACGCCGCCGTGCCGCCCGGCACGGAGCACCGGCACTTCGATCTCGATCAGGAGCTCTCCCGCATCCTGTCCGAGAACTGAGCATCCGGTACCGAAAGATCGGCGCAACCGTCAGCCGGAACCGGGGCCACCCCGGCCAGATTCGTTACTGGCCGACGTCCCGCCGTCCCGAGCCCGTACCTCCCCCACCGGGCTCGGGACGGCGGCCCCGAAGAGGCCACCGACCCTACCCAAGTACGCGGCTGCCCATCGCCACGCCCGCCGGTACCGGTCCACGCCACCGCCGGCGCCTGCAGCAACGAAGCCGTCCTGTTCCAGCCGGGCGGGGCGATGCCTGGCAGTGTCACCGGAACCGGCCGCCCCCGCAACGGGCCAGAGGCGACCGGGGCACCGTGGACGACCCGCAAGGGCACGCCCGCGCTCACCGAAAGCCCCCGACCCTCGCCAGCTCAGACCTCCCAGCCGATCGGCAGAGCTTGACTTTCCCGAAATTATTATCTAGTATCGAATCACATAGGTGGCACCTTCGCTCGCCACCGAAGCAGCTCGAGGGGAAACGCGATGGACACCAACCGCCCCAGGCGGGCCCGCCAGCAGGTGACACCCGCCGTCGCACACGCCGCCCACACCGTGGCCTACCTGATGGCGGCGGCCGGTCCGGGGAAGCACCGGATCACCACTGCCGCCCAGCCGGGTAGTGGCGGTGGGCCCATCACCGCCCGCACCCGCTTCGACGTCATCGTGGAAGAGACCCACACTTCCCTGAACACCGACCAGGACGACCTGACCGCCGTCGCAGAAGCCGTGGCCATCGCGTCCCTGTTCGCCGGGGGCAGCATCCTGCTCAACACGACTACGCCGACAGGCGAGGAGACCGTACGCGGCTGGCTGATCGAGGGCCTTGCCCTCAGGCCGCTCACCGCAGACCAGGTCCGCTTCGCCTTCCACGAGACCCCGGGCCCTACGCCCTCCGGCGTCACCTTCCTGACGGCTTTCCCGGTTCCGCCGTACACCCCGACATAGACCGGCGCGGCCCGATCTGGCAGCCGCCCCGCTTCCCGTCCGGGACCGCCCTCGCACCCGTCACCGACTCACCGGCGCCCTTTAGGAGCCGAATGAGCCCCCGCCCCCTCGACCCCAAGGAACTTGCCCATGGCCAGCACCGAGCCGGAACCGATCACCTACTCGAACGCCGCTGCACATGCCATCGCCGCCGCCATCCACGACATCACCGAGCAGGACATACCAGGCCACGGACCCGAGATCGTCGAGTTGCGGTTGCTTCGGCCCAGATCGGTCATCCGCGCCTCGGTCACCTACAGCAACGCCCGCACGGCTGGCAAGACCGAGCGCGAAGCCGTCCGCGTTGCGGCAATCGACCTCGCCAGGCAGTACCGCACCCAGCACAACCTCTGAGATGCCCTGGCGGCGGCCGTCAGCCCGTTCCTGCCCCGCACGCGAGGGACTTCCCGGCCCGGCCCGTTCTGTCATCCGTGGTATGCGACCGGATACACCGCAACCGACGCACGCCGCGAGGCCGAGCGCCCGCTGCAGCCGGCGCCGGAAACGGTGACACAGCGCTCGTTCCCGCCCGGCAACTCCTCCCCGGCATCGATGGAATATCCGACCCACAGCAGTTGTTAATCTAGTATCGAAGAAATGCGAAATGTCGTTCCGGCAGGCGCCTCACCTCCACGAAGGGAAGTTCCAGACATGGGCTACGGCATGCACTTCGTACGCTCCCCGGACGGCGAGGAGGCAGCCTACGAAGCGGCCAGGAAGTCCTTCGACGCGGCCGTGGAACACCGCGACAGCCTCCGCCTTCCGTGCAGGCACGCGGACTACCAGGCCGCACAGGTCGAGGTCGCCCGCACCTACGACGCAATGCAAGCGGCTCGCACCACCCACTTCTTCCTCACGACCTGGGCTATGAGTGAGTGCCGAGCCCTCATGGACCACTTCGGCATGCTGGTTGCCGCACAGCCACCGGTCCGGCCCGCACCCGAGGCGTACGGGACCACCTCCGCGCAGGCCGCCCTGCCCACGGCGGGGGACACGCCTCCCGAACAGGTGCAGCGCTACCACAGGGCCCTGCGCAAGCGGCTGGCCTGGACGCCGCCCCGCCCCGAGGGAATCGCGATCCACAAACTCGGCGGTGACGAAGGCTGGATGGTCACTCCCGGCGAGATCCGTGCCGCTCTCGCGGCGTACGAGACCAGCAGGACCGCGAACCCGGCATTCCTTTCCAACCTCATCGAGGACGCCGACTGGTGGCCCGAATGGATCGACTACCTCAGGCGCGCCGCCACACACGGCGGATTCCGCACCTACGGTCCTTCCGCGACCTGAGCCCCCTACCAGCCACCGCGTAACGGCGCGGATCCCCAGACCGGCCGGACCCGTTCCCTTCGTTTGGGGCCTGGCCGCCCACGGCCCGGCACGCGGTCGAACCGTCCGCGCGGATCCCCCTCAATCCGCACACGCGCTCCCGCGTGCCGGGCCGACCATCAGCCTGCACACCGAAGTTGAGAAGCCCCCGTGTCCAGACCCTCCCCCGCCCTGCTGCTGACCTACAACACGCAGCTCGTCGAGATCGAACTACCTGTCGGCCAAGACCCTGAATCCAGCGCCCAGCGCCGCGCCGTGATGCGTGCGGTTCTGCGCTGCGACAGGTTCGACGTCGTCGCCCTGACCCGTCGGTGGGACATGTGGATCGACGACGAAGGCATGTACAACCACCCGGTGAATCCCGCCGCCACCGCCCTCGCCCGACGGTTCGGTTATACATACCAGCCTTACCACGGCTCCGTACTGCTCACCGGGGGACCCGACGCCGACGGCAACACCCTGCCCCTGCTGAGACAACAGCTCATCGGCCTGCTGCACACCCTGCAAGACCTCACGTGACCGCGCTCAGACCGGCCGAGCCCGTCCCTTCGATTGGGCCCGGCCGCCCACGGCCCGGCAGCCGGTCGAGCCCTCCGCGCGGATCCCCCTCGAACGGCACACGCGCTCCCGCATGCCGCCGACCACCCACCGCGTCACCCGACGCCGATCAGCCCCACGCCACGTGCGAGCGCGCATACGAGGAAAGGCCAAGGACGCAGGCGGCCACCTCTCCGGCGACGTCTGGGCAGCTCTGGCCGACAGCTGAAAGGCGCGTCGGCCGGCGGGGGCAATGTGAAACCTGCGCCGAAGCACACGGCACCGAAAGTGAGGGGTATTACCCCATGATCGACCTCATAGACGAGATACGCCGCACCCACCAGCTCGAATTCGCCTGGCAGCACGCTGGGTCCGAGCGCAAGGCCGGCGAGCACACCGTCTGGCAGAAGTTCGAGATTCAGGCACATACCGGTGGCGGCGCCCGTGGCGCGAAGCTGAACCTGTTCGTCACCGACGACGTCGCGGCCGGCATCCTGCGCCCCGACGACCACCCGCACTACCCATTGACCGGCGAGGCGCTGTTGACGTGGAAGCTATGGACCGCGGTCTTCGACGACGCCGACCAGCAGATCAAGAAGGCGCCCGAAGACCGCGGCAGTTACTGGCCGTACGCCGAGCACCTGTTCGGCCGCGATGGCCTGGCCAAGCTCCTCGCCCTGTACCGACAGCTCGTCAAGGTCGACGTCGAGGCCGACATTCCGATCCGTGCCCGCTACGTGCACGAGTCAGGCCACCGGCTTTCCAACACCGGGCGCAGATACGACAACCCGCACGGCGCGTTCCTGTTCCGGTGCGTGGACTGCAAGCGGATCGCCCGCGTCGCCGACTTCCGCGAACACGAGTGCTGGATTCCGATGCTCATCGACCTGGAACACCGGGACGACTTCCAGCAGCTCGCCTTCCGCTTCGCCGGACCCGACCGGCAGAACATGTATGGCAGTCCCGACTTCGCGATCTGGCACAAGGGGGCCGCCGCCGTGGTTCTGTACGAGGCCAACGGCTATGGCCGGGGCACTCTCGGTGTCCCCGCCGACGTCGCGTTCGACGACCTCCTGGCCGCCGTGATCGACAAGTGGGGTCCTCTGGCATCGGTGCAGTTTTCCACGCTCCTCTACCCGAGCGGGGAGTGAGCGTGGCCGAGCTGGCGTTCATCTTCCGTCCGAACACCGGCGACCTGAATGCTCCGGGCACTGACACCTTGACCCTCGACGTCGACGACCACGGTGAATTACGGCTCCCCGCCAACCTCGATCCCGGCAGCCCGATCGCCACGTTCCGCGAGATGCACACCGCCGCAGGAATCGCCGCCGTCGCCGAGGCCGTCACCGAGGAGATCCGCTCCCACCTCGCCGAAACCGAACCGGATCCGGCGGCGAGCAATGGACCGTCCCGAGTGCGTGTGCAGGGGCCGACACGGGCGGGCTGCCCGCGCTCATATCGCCTGCCGTAACTACCCCTTGTCATAGAGGAGTTGGCACTTGCATTCACCTCATCTATTATCTAGTATCGAAGTATCACGGATGGACGAAACCTCGTCGGCACCCCGTCTCCCCAGCCACGCCCGTGAACCCACCGTCGAGAGGAATGCATCGCCATGTCTCACGCCGAAACCCCCGTCCCCTTTCCTCCCGGCTGGCCCGCGAACCGCTACCTCACCACCCGACGCGCAATGAAGGCGCTCCGGCTCGCCGACCACCTGCTGCGCAGCGGGGATGCCTACACACCCGACGCGGCCACCGACGACGTGATCCGCGCCGCCGCCGTCCGGACCGGAGTCAACGAGCCCTCCGCAACCACGTGCGCACTCGTCCGCGCCCTCCTCCTGCTGCTGCTCGCCCCGGTCCTGACCGCCTCCCCGGCAGACGGGGACACCAACCGGCGCGTCGTCCGCATGGTTCTCACCATGACCAACGCCCCGGCGACTCCCTGACCTTCGTGGCCGCCCCGCCATGAGCGGCCCCGCAACACCTGGAGAACCACGCATGTCCAACTCCTCGCAGTCGAAGAGGACATCCACCCCCGCCGAAACCTCCCCCGCCACGGCCGAGGAGACTGCCCAGCCCGCACCGCAGCACGCCGACGAGGGCCACGACCAGATCGTCCGCATCGACCCGGAACTCATCGTGCGCGACGACTACAACGCCCGCACCTCCGATACCGGGCCGAACGACGAACTGAAGGCGTCCGTGGCCGAACTCGGCGTTCAGGACGCCATCCACGTCCGGCCCCGGCCCGACGGAACCTACGGCGCATTCAAGGGTTGGCGGCGCGCACAGGCCCAACAGGACGTCAACGCCTCGGCCCGGGCCGGGGGCAGGCCCGTGCGCAAGATCCCGGCCATCGTCCGGGACGACCTGGTCGGCAACGACGCGATGACCCACCTGCTGTCGCTGATCGAGAACCACCACCGCGAGCCGATGCACGACCGCGACCGGCTCCAGGCCATCGAGACGCTCGCGCTCCTCGATGTGAACGAGGAAGAGCGCAAGCGGATGGCCCGCGCCCTGAAGATCAAGCGGGCCGAGCTGCGCGCGGCGCGCGAGGCCGCCCGCCTCGACGACGCCCAGCTCCGCCGCGCGACCGTCCAGGGCTTCGACCTGATGCAGATGGCCGAACTGGCCGAGGTCAGCGACGTCTCCGGCGCCGTCAAATCGCTGGAGGAAGCCCACACCAAGGACACAGCCGAGGACGGCGGCGGGCGCGGCCACTGGAATCACGCCATGGCCAGGCTGCGGCAGACCAAGGCAGACACTGACGCCCGGCGGTCGGCGCTGGACGAGCTGGAGAAGGCCGGTGTCCCGCTGCTGCCCGACTACTTCCCGTATGGAACGAAGGACACCTCCCGGCCGCTGACCGATCTGCGCACGCCGCTGGGTGCGCCGCTCACCGAGGACAAGCACCGCTACTGCTCCGGCCACACGGCACGTCTGGACGAGGAGTCCAACCCCGTGTGGCATTGCTCCGACCCCGCCAAGTACGGCCACAAGCTGCGCCCCGGGGCCAAGCAGGCGAAGAAGATCATGAGTGAGCAGGAGAGGGAGGCACGGGCCAGGACCATCGCGGGCAACAAGGCTTGGAAGGCCGCCCGGACGGTCCGGGAGGACTCCGTGAAGCGGCTGTCCACCGGCAAGTCCCTGCCCGAGAGCGTGCGCTTGTTCGCCCTGCGCACGGTGATGAGCCCGCCCCACCTCTACGCGAAGTGGTGCGAGAAGGGCGCGACCGAGGCCGTGGCCAGGTTCCTCGGGGTCCCCGACCCCAACGCTGACGACGAGACCCGCTACAGCCGTGAGGCAGGCCCGTTCGACGAACTGGTCACCCGCCATGGCAAGACCAAGGGATGGCACCAGGTCTTCGCCCAGGTGGCCGCCGCGTTCGAGTACAGCATGCGCGAGCCGAACGCGTGGCAGGGCCTCGACCGCCACCAGGCCGCCTACTTGCTGTGTCTCAAGGAAGCGGGCCACCGGCTGTCCGATGTGGAGGAACTCGGCCTCGCCAAGTACCTGCCGCCGACCGACGCCGAGCCCCAGACCGGGGGCGACGGCCAGGCCCTCGACTTGGCCGCCTGACCCACTGCCGGGCGCAGCACGCCCAGACCCCGTGCTGCGCCCGGCCCGCTCGGCGCCAGCACAGCGTCAAGGGCGCCCGCAGCCCGGCCCCATGCGTCGGGATGCCCACGCGCCCCGGCCGGACCCGACCTCCTTGCTCTCACTGCCTGAAAGGCCCCGACGTGAACCTCTACGCCACCGCCCAGCAACTCGGCGACCGCACCGCACAGTGCGACGCCACCGCCGTCCGCACCCACAACGGGACCCGCGCCTACGTCCTCCTCGACGGCATCGGCTCCACCAACGAGATCCGCACCTGGACCCGGGACGCCGCGCGCCGTCTCGCCCGCGCCGCTGCCCGCCGCGCTGACGCCGAGGCCGGCCTCCGCGCCGTGTACAACCAGTACGCCGCCGAACCCGAACGGGCGGATCCGTGGATGCGCCACTACGTGCCGAAGGCCTGCGCGGTCGTCGCCGTCACTGCTCCCGGCCGGCCTCTCACCGTCGCCTGGTGCGGTGACGCACGCGCCTACGTGCTGGCTCGGGGTGCCGTACGACGTCTCACCCGTGACCACAATCTGCGGCGCATCTACCCGCCCACCGATGTCTTCCCGAGCGGCGGGAACCGGAACATCATCACCTCCCGCCTCGGCTCCCCGGACGGCGACCAGGACGTGATGAACCAGTACGGGCATCCCTCGATCGAAGCCGTCACCCTGCCCGCAGAGGAATGTCGGCTCCTGCTGGCCTCCGACGGCGCCTACGAACCCCACGAGGACGCCGGGCACCAGATGACCGACTACCTGATCGGCGATCCCGGTGAGACCGCCCGGCACTTCGTCGACACGGCCCTCGCCGCGGCCCGCGACGTGCCCGACCCGCACGCGGACAACGCCACCGTCCTCATCGCCGACATCCGCCCCTTCTGACCCGTTCTTCGCTTACAGCCGCGTCCCATCCCTCTGCCCGCAGGCATCTCGCCGCCGTCCAAGCCGTCACCCGCGCCGCGCTGGAGGCCGGGCAGCTGGAGCTGACGGGCGCCTCGGACCCGTACTGGCGCTCAGAGGCCGACGTACTCGGCTTTCTGGTCACCGAACTGCGCTCACCCGGTAGCCGGGAGGCCCTGGGCCAGATCCACACCCCGCCGGAGATAGCCGACTTGATGGCTCGAATCACGTTGTCCGCGCAGGACTTCCCGGAGGGGGCATGGCTGAGTAAACCGACCGCGGGCACCGGCGGTCTCGTACGGGCCGCCGCGCAGCACCTGCGTGAGGCCGGCCGCGACCCGCGCGCCTACGTATGGGCCCTGAACGATCTCGACCCCATCTCCTCAGCCTGCTGCGCTGTCAACGCAGCGGTGTGGGACCTCGGCCCGCGCGTGCTGATCTCCTGCAAAGACACCCTCCGTGAAGGCGATGGCACCGAGCAGGCCATCGCAGAGCGCGCGGCCATCATCGCGCACCGCAACGACCTCCTCGGCCAGGCCCAGTCGATCGCGGCCACCCTGAAAGCACTCGCCCAGGTTGAGGACCTGATCGCGCGCGGTCCAGGACAGGCAAAGGCCTCCTGACCCCGGCCCTCCGTATCAGCCAGGCGCAACCCAGGCTTGCAGTTTCAGGCTTTTTTATCTAGTATCGAAGTAAGGGGAAGCCCCGCCAGCCTCGCAACGGCTACGTGTCGCAAGCCACCCGGCGAGCCGCCGCGCACAGGCGCCCATCCCGTCCGACAGCGTCCCGCCGACATGTCTGCATGCAGGGCCGCGTACCCGGGATCACCCCGCACAGCCAGAGGAATTCGTCATGCCCACCCCTGCAACTGCGTCCGGCTCCGTCCGGAGCCTGACCGCCCTTCAGCCCCGTCCCGAGCAGGTCAACGAACTGCCCTACCCCATCGCCGACGACTACGTGAAGAATTGGACCTCCGAGCGGGCACTCGTGGAGCTCATCGCGAACGCGCTGGACGAGGACCCGCACACCGTCGTGGCCTGGAGCGACGGCACCCTGACCATCCACGATCAGGGGCCCGGCATCCCTCGGACCGGACTCCTCCTGGGCGCCTCCCGCAAGAGCAGCCAGCAGATCGGCCAGTTCGGAGAGGGGAAGAAGCTTGCAGCACTCGTACTCGCCCGCGACCCGAAGATCGGGACGGTCCAGTTCGACACCGTCGGCTACAGCTTCACACCCGTCCTGAAACCGAGCACCTACCTCACTGACGTCCCCGGCCTGGACGATGGCAGACAGACCCTGGTTCTGCACTACCAGTACTGGACCACCAGCCGGGAACGCGGCACCCTCATCACTGTCGCCTGTTCGCAGAAGGTGGCCGAGGACGCCATCAGCCGGGTCCGCTACCTCAACAACCCCGACTACCGGCCTCCGCATGACCGCGCCGCGATCATCCTGGACGGCCAGCCGGGACGCATCTTCGTCGGCGGCATCCTGGTCTCCACCGACTCGCGGCTGGCAGCCAGCTACGACCTCCCGCTGAACACGGCCAAGGGGGAGCAGAACCGGGACCGTACGATCGTCGACGGGGCCGCGCTGGATACCCACATCCGAGGCGCGCTTGCCGCCAGCACCGATCCGGCAATCATCGCGCGCTTCGTCGAGCGCGCGCTGCACGGGCCACGCATGTCGGCCGCCGAGACCTACTTCGAGTACGTCAACGACTTCGCCGTACGCCGCGCTTTCCGCGACCACGCACAGAGCCTGTGGAACGGCGACGAGGTCTACTACAACGCTGCGGGCACAGCCGTCGAGGACGAACTCCACCTGCAGGGGCGTGGCGTCACGTGCGTCACCAGCAAGCTGAGCCGCTCCCCGCACAACGCCCTGATGCGCCTGCTCGGCATCAGGCCTGTGCGCGAGGCCTTGACGCACCACGAGCGCCAGTACCCCAAAACTCAGTGGGTGAAGCCGCAAGACGTCTCTGCCGAGCGGCGCCGCACGCTCGACCTCGCCTGTGCGGTCTTCCGCAGCGTTTTTGGTCTGGATGCGCTCGGAAAGGTCAGGGTCTATCGGGAGGACGAGGCCTCGGCACGCTACTGCACCAGCGGCCTCTATCTTTCCGCCCCCGATGTGACGGGCGTCAAGGAGAGCACCCTGGACGACCTGTACGAGACGTTGCGCGTCGTCTTCCACGAGGGAGGTCACCGACGGGCAGCCAGGGAGGGCCTCAACTCATCAGACCGCAGCGAAGGATTCGAACTGGCGATGACCGACATGGGCGGCAGACTCATGCACCTCGTCATCAGGCCCGAGCCGCGCAGCCTCCCGCTCCTGGACGCCACGGTATGGCAGGGTGTTCCGCTGCCTCCCGGCGCTTACCTGGCCGACAGTGCAGAATTGCGCGGCCGCCACCAGATCCAGGCGACCGTCACCCAGCTCAGAAGAGCCAAGCGGCTGGAAGCGGCTCCCGAACCACGGCGGCTGCTGGCCGAGGTCGCCGAGCAGCGCATGACCGCCGTCCTGCGCGAGCGCGGTCTGCGCTCAGCGGGAAGAGCCTTGTCCACCATCGCATGGACCACCGCACAGTGGAATCTGATCGTCAATCCACACCCCGCCGGATATCGCCGCAGCGGCGGGTTCACTTGCATCCCCGACTACCGCAGGGCCGCTGCGCTGGCCGAACTCCTCGGTCTGCACGCACCGGTGCTCTACCTCGGGCACATCGCCGTCGAAGGCCCTCTCTACAACGTCCGCCGGGGCATCACCCCAGCCGACGGTGCCTGGAAGAAACCGCTGAGCGAACACATGCCCACGGTCGTCTCGGACCTGCGCACGCTCGGCGGCCCCTACGCGGCACAGGCCAACGCCGTCGAGGCCATGTACCAGGGACGAACGCCCTACGACGCGGAAGGCGCCTGGCTGCGACCGGTATCCGAACTCCTGAATGCAGAGAAGGACCGGCTCAACCGCTGAAAGGACAGCCGCCCTGCTGCCGCCAGCGCCCGTGCACTGCACTCCGGTGAAGGCCCGCCCCGTCTCGGGGGCGGGCAGGCAGTCGGCCGCCCGCGTCGACGCCCGAGCAGAAGTCGGGCCACCATGCCGTCGCTGTCGACAACGCCCGGCCCTGCAATCGCGGCAAGGCCCCCGCCGACCTCGCCCGCTGACGGCCCCAGCCAGAACAGGAGTGATCCATGCCCATCGACTTCGTGACCCGCGTTGACCAGCTGCCGAGCTTCGTCCAGATGCCGTGCATCGCGTGCGAGATCACCGGCCGGGACGGCCAAGCCAGCAGTGTCGTTTCCGCCACCAACGGCCTCGGCCTCGGCTCGTGCGTGAACCACATCGAGGTGACCGCGCGGGTGCTGCGCAGACTCCGCACCTCCGAGCTGGCCGGCCTGCGCGCCTCGTTCGTGACGGCCGGGAGCACCCCCGAGCCGCAGCACGACCGCGGCCCCGGCGAGGGCGTCGTCTACGGCCGCCTTCCCGGAAGCGGCGGAAGCGACCGCTCCCACTCGGTGACCGACGTGATGTTCGGCCACCTGCCCCACTGACCTCCGCCCACGCCCGGCCCCATCCGGGCCATGCCCTGTCCCACCACGAGCAGAAAGACGGAGCCCACCATGAGCACCGCTCGCCTCGACCACTTCGCCGCCACCGGCACCGGCGAAACATTCAGCAGCATCCACCTCGCCGACAGCAAGAGGATCACCGTCCAGGCCGGGCCCGGCGCCTACTTCCTGCCCTGCCCCAACGGCGGCTCCGGACCCCACAGCCGCCCCCGCGACTACGCGGGCCCGTACACGCACCTGGAGGTCTACCTCCCCGAGGGTGTCGAGCCCACGGACAGCGACGGCTGGGAGCTGGAGGACTCGGTCGAGCTGTGGCTGACCTCCTCCAACGACGAGCCCGACAAGGGCCGCCTGTTCCACGAGGTGCCAGTCGCCGACGTTTGCGCGCTGATCGAGGAGCACGGCGGCGAGCACCCCGAGCAGCAGGACTGACTCCCAGGGCCGAGGAGAGAAAGGGGACGACCATGCCGATCTACCTGCGCGCACCCGAGGCCCCGGCCGGCGGGCCTGACGGGAAGGGCTGGAACCGGCTGAGCCTCAACGCCCACGGCGGTTTCCTGAGCCAATGCGCACTGAGGCCCCGACGCTGGGGCGCACTACTGGAGTCCCAGGACACCCGCCGAGCCCGCTGGGGCGGGTTCGGCCCCTGCATCAACCACGGCAATTGCAACGAGTGCCCTCTGCGGACGGCCATCAACGAACAGCGCACCGTCGTACCGGTCAACGCCCCCCGTGTCCTGGTGCGCTGTGAGCCGGTCTTCGCGCCCGACACGCTGTTCGGCGGCCCGGACGGATGGCGCCTGTGGGTCACGACCGGCCCGGACGACCAGGACTACCGCAACCGGCATCCGCAGCCGTGGATCTGGGAGGACGCCGTCAGAGTCCACGGCTGGGACCTCGGCTGCGCGTACCTCGACGAGCACGGCGAAGGCTTCTGGCTGGAGCGCACGACGCGCATCCCCGCGTGGGGCTGCGCCATCGTCAGCCGTGCCCGCTCCTCCTTCACCCGGCACGCGTTCCGGGTGAACGGAACCCGGGTCGCACTCCTGCACCACCACGGCGAGTGCGCGCACGACGAGGAGTTGCTGAACGCGATTTCCCACGCCTGCCCCGGCGCGGACGGTGCCGACGAGGAGCGCGTACCGGTCAGCTGGCGACAGGCACAGGAGATGACACCGCCGCCCACCGAGCGCCTCCGCTTTGGCGTCGGCGTGCGGACCATGAGCGTGAGGATCGTGGCCGTCGACGGCCCGAGGTGCGAGCGGGCCCGGCTGACGCTGACCGGTTCCGGTTGGACGGCCGAGCGCGTACGAGCCGCCGGCGAAGCGCTCCGCATGCGCCTCGCAGACCACTGAGCAGCCTCGATCAGAACGGAGCCGCGATGCCGCCACGCCCAACTCCTCACGTCGACCACCCGGAGAACAGCGAGGAGCAGTGCGCGGACTGCGGCTGCTCGCAGAACGAGTTCACCCCGGACTGCGACTGCCCCAACCTCGTCACGTGCCCCGCCGGGTGCGGACGCCCCTAACCACCTTCGACGAACAGGAAGACGAGCATGAGCGAGCAGGACATCACAACCCCCGAGCGGTACGGCGGCGAGCCCCTGTACGACGGCTTCCCCGACGACTACAGCGCGCACGACCGGACGTTCACCGTGACGATCGCGGGCACCGAGCGGTACGACGGGGAGAAGCCCCACAAGTACGTGCTGAAGGCGCGGTCGACGCAGGTCGCGTGGGCGGAGGCCCTCGCCTGGCACATGGTGGCGGAGGAGACGCCGGACTGCTACGTGGTCGCCGACGAGTCCTTCGCGGGCGTCCCTGCTGGCGACGTCGGGTTCCAGTGGAACGACCTGCGGGCCGAGCAGGAGCGGCGGCGAACCCTGGACGAACTCGCCCCGGTTCCGCTCGACCGGATCCTGCACCGGGTGCGGTTGATATGGCCGGATGCTCAGTGGGTGCTGCGTGAGCCGCCGGGCGTGAGGCCGTCCCTCACCTGGCAGGGCGGGCCGAGCATCGAGGAAGTCACCGAAGAACTGCGGCGACCGGACATCGATATGAGGCGCACTGCCTGACAACCGCCTGACGGGCATCGTCGACGCCGCCCTGGCCACCTCCCGTACTGACCACCCGGCAGGGCATCTTCCCGACCTGACGCTTCTCGCCCGGGACGTGTACGTGGGTGTTTGCATCTCACCATGTTTATATCTAGTATCGAATCTAGACACTTAGCGCCCTTCCGGCGCCGAACCACACGAACCAGGAGTCGCCCCGTGCCCAAGCCGGATCTCCTCCCCACCATCACCGGGTCCGTCAAGGCCCGCCCTCACCACAACGCCCAGAACTGAGCGGCCGCCATGACCGGCGAGGCCGTCGTCACCATCACCGGAAACCTGGTCGCCGATCCCGAACTCCGGTTCACCGGCAAGGGAACGCCTGTCGCCCGCTTTAGGGTCGCGTCAACTCCCCGGATCTACGACCGCACCACGGGTCAGTGGACCGACGGCGAATCACTGTTCATCACCTGCACGGCGTGGCGCCAGGTCGCCGAGCACATCTGCGAGTCCCTGCAGCGCGGCATGCACGTCATCGTCCAGGGCCGCCTGCGCCAGCACAGCTACACCGACCGCGACGGTAAACAGCGCACCGTGCTGGACCTCGACGCCGATGAGGTAGGGCTCAGCCTGCGCCACCGCATCGCCTACACCGACAGCACGCTCCCTCCCGCGCTCGCCCAATCGCCCGTACCCACACCGGTCCCGCTGGCACCCCCGACCCGCCGGGAGGCATCGGGACACGAGCGGCGGCCATCCCGCCCGCTGCGGCATCCCGGCTGGGCCCGCCTCCGCTGACACCAGCCGAGATCCCCGTGCGCCGTCCCAGCCTCCGGCCCCTGCCGGTCCGCCGGATCCCCTCACCAGCCCACTCCCTCTGCCCCGAAATCGCCGCTCCCCGCCAGCACTCCACCGAACGTCCCGGGAAACATGAACGACATCTCCTCCCCAGACCGCCACCAGACCACCATCCCCGACCGAGTCAGTCACGAATTCGCGGACACCTGGTGCGGCATCCTCACCGCCGACATCGCCCACCTCTTGACCTGCGAGGAAGTCGACGTTCTCGCCAGCCTGTTGCGCGCACTGGGCGCCGAGCAGGCCGCCGACGAATGGATCGATGCCCACGCCCAGGCCGACGACGAACACCAGGACACCCACTATCGGGACCCGGACGCACCCCAGTCACTCTCACCCGACGCGTTCCGCTGGTGCCCCGGGCCTGAAGGGAGCTGAGCCGTGGCCTGCGATCGCCCCGTCGCGATGAGCCCCTGCGTCGGCTGCGGCCGGCTGTTCATGTACGACCCTGAGCGAGTCGTCTCGGTCCTGGTCGACCCCGAGACCGGCTGGATCCCCGAACCCGGGCGCCGGCACCACGCGGTCAAAGAACCGGCCTGCCACTTCTGCGTCAGGGCAGCGAACATCGAGCGCCGAAAACAGGGCCTGCCGCTGGGCTACGAAGGCGATACCTACGCCGACCTGGCCAGCCGCCTTTCCTGAGGCGAGAGACAGAACTGCTCAATCGCACCGCTCCCCCAGCACGCAGCCGGCCCCGGGCTTCCGCCCGTCCCACGAACCCTCGCACCACCCTGCTGGAGGGCATCTCATGACTACCCGCCACCGCACGTCCCAAGCCGTCGCCGCGCTCGTGGACAAGCGCATTCCCTTCCCCGCCACGGACGGCTCCACTCCCTGCCACGACGACCCGGCGCAGTTCGCCTTCGAAGACATCACCGACCCCCGCCAGCAGGCGAAGGCCATCGCCAGGGCCAAAGGCACCTGCTCCGGCTGCCCGGTCGTCCGTGGCTGCCTGAAGTGGGCGCTGGCCAACCCGTCGCTGACCGGCCGCGGCGTGTGGGCGGCCACCACTCCCGGCAAGCGCCACGAGTTGCGCAAACGGCTCATGGAACGCCTTGGTGACGACTGGGTTGGCGTGCTGGCCGCGCGGGACATGCGAGCCGGGCAGCGGCAGACGGCAGCACGCACGGCGCCACCCACGATCCGGCATCACGACTCTCACCCGCATCGAGGTGGAGGTCGCCACCGTCCGGCCGCACCACCGTGAAGCCGCGGCGTGAACCGCTCACGCGCGCAGGGCGCGAACGTAGCCGTCGTCTCCTCGAACTCGCCTGCGCGGGCACCGCGCCGTACCGGCAGCCGCCTCCCGCGCGCCACCACCGCACAACGCCCCGTCCCGCTCGCTCCCCCCTCGTGTCGGAGGACTCGCTGATGACCGGTCCCGCCTTCCCCTCGTATGTCGCGCCGGTCCACGCCCGGCACGGCTCCTATTCGCCCCGCTACGGATGGCTCCTCAAAACGCACACGGCGGTGCTGGGCACCCTCGCGTGTTCGCATCGCCCGGCGCGATCACCGAACTCGGCGTTGGCAAAAGCGCAGTTGCCTCCATGCGGTTCTGGTCATCGGCGTTCAAGCTCACCACCGAGATCCCCCACGCCCCCGGCACGCCCAACGACGTCATCCCCACCGCGACAGGCCACTGGCTGCTCGACGAAGACGGGGCCGATCCCTACCTGGAGCAGGACGGCAGCCTGTTCCTGCTGCACTGGTGGCTGCTGGCTCCCCCCTGCCTGGTGCCGGCCTGGTACTACGCCTTCTGTCTGTCTCCGTTCGGCCGGCTGAAACCGGACCTTCTGACGGCAGGGATGCTGCGCGCGGCGGCCGCGGCGAACTGGAAGCGGCAGCCCACTGCCGCCACACTCCACCGCGACATCGGCTGCATGATCCGGATGTACACCCACACCGCCCACGAGCAGCCGCGCATGACGCTGGAGGACCTGGCCGACCGCCCCTTCAGCGCCCTGGACATGATGAGCGCCGATCCCGACGGGGTCATCTCCCTGAGCCGTACGGCCGGCAACCGGACCCCGGCCGCCGTCGTGGCGTACGCCTGCCTCGAGTACGCCTCACGGTCCGCCCCCGGCCCGGGCAGCATCTCCTTGGACCGACTCCTGAGCGACGCAGCAGGGCCTGGTCGCGTACTGAGGCTCACCCCGCGCACCCTGCGGCGCGCCCTGCAGGCAGCCGCGGCACAGCACCCAGAGCTGAGCGTTGCGGACACCGGTGACGGCACCGAGGCGCTCACCTTCAACCGCCCCCCACTCGCGCTGGCCTGGGACGTCCTGGATGAGTCCTACGGGAGCGTCCGCCAGCGTCTCGGTGTCCGCCCAGAACAGGCCGCCCGCGAAACGCGGTCACCGAACGGCCCGCCAGCCGAATAGAAGGCATTCGACACGGCGGTCCCGAAGAACAGTCGCTGACAGCCTGTTCCGCCACACCCTGAGCGGCGCCCGCCTCGCGGGGGGGGCACCGCCACCTCTTTATCTCGGATCGAGTCTGCGGCTGTCGCTGTCAGAACTTAGCCCGGTCACCCTTTGCATCGCCGTTTTCCCGGAGACGTACATGCCCACCTTTCTCGAACAGCCCACCTACCCGAGAGGCCCGGACCGTCAAGGCTGGAACCGGCTGAACCTCAACGCCCACTTCGACCGCCTTCACCAGGGCGGTTGGCAGCCACGACGCTTCGCCACGCTCTTCGAGGCCCTGCCGAACCGGCAGCACTGGTGCGGTTTCGGGCGCTGCTTCGCCGGCCGTGCCGGTGCATGCGGGACGCGCCCCTCCAACTCCGACACCTCGCGTACGAGGACGGCGTCGAATGGCCCGCCAGGATGCCCCTGCTGCTGGCCCGTGTAAAGCCATGGCCGCTGACTCCCGGGTCGTTCTTCGCCGATCCGGCAGCTGGGCGCAGCTCGCTGGAACTGTCCTCCTGGCGAGGCGGGCCGTCGGTCCTCAAGGCCGGATGGACCGAGGTGCTCAACACCCGCAACCGCACGATCAGCTGGTGCTGGCAGGACGACCAGGGCGAGGTCTTCTGGCTCGTGCGCTACCACGACGCCGCGGACACCGCCGCCGTCCTCAGTGAAGAGCACAGCACCGGCATCCGGCATGAACTGCATGGCGGGCCCGGCGTTCAGCGCCTGGCCGTGCTCACTTGCCAGGGGTGCTGCGCTCACGAGGACTACCACCTGCGACACCTGGCCGCCGACCTCGCCGATCGCCCGAGACACGTCAGCAGGATCGCTCCGTAGGCGGAGCTGCCCGAGCGGCTGCCCGGCGTTCCCCTCGTCCGCATCGCGCACAGCGGCAAGAGCAGCATGATCCGGCGCGAGCGCTCTCGCGACTACGGCTCATCCACCATCCAGGTCAGCTGGGACCTGCCGTTCGACGAGCCCACCGCCACCGCGCTGGTGGCCCACACCGTCCGGCTGGTCTCCATATAAGCCCTCGGCCCGTCATGCGGCGCCCGCCGACGGCTGTCATCCCCCGGCCCCACCGGGTGCCTCCCACCATCGCCTCGCAGCCACTGCTGGCCGCGCGCCGCGAACGCCGACCAGGAGCGCGCGAGCCGCGGGCCGTCCTCGGTCCCTGGGACCGCAGGCCTCGCCCGGCACAAACACCTGACGCACTCACCGGCCGCCGGTCGGCGCCCCAAGCCGCCTGGCAACCCCCCTTATCGCCTGTGCGACCGACGAAGGTATCCATGAACGCCCTACTCACCGCCCCGTCCCGGCCACTGCCGAGGCCGCCGGCGGACACCTTGTATCCCGAGACGTGCACCTGCACGCCCGCCGCCCGCTACGCCTGCGGCCACTGCTACCACGACGAGGGGTGCACGAACACATAGAAGCCGCCCGCCAACGCCAGTCCCGCACCGCGCAGGCCGACGCCCGCGGCCGGGCCAAGGCCCCGGCGGGGTGGAAGGTCGAACAGGAGATCGTGCGCGAAGAGAACCGGTGCCTGCGCGCCGAGGTCGAGCGGCTCAAGACGGCGGTCCGCCGGAACCTGGGCCAGCAAGTCGACCAGCTCGGCGCCGCGGACCTCGGTGCCCGCGTCGACGAACTCACGGCAAGGAACCGGCAGCTGCAAGATCACCTAACTCAGGCCCAGGCCCGGGTGGAGGAGCTGACCAGCAAGCTCGCCGAGGCCGAGGACGATCTGGCCAGCGTACGGACCAGCCTCCGACGCATGATCCGGTCCGAGAATCAAGCCCCCGCCCCCTGACCAGCGACTCCGGAAGGACCACCAGAAGGACAGGGGTGCGTCACGGCGTGCCCCTGCCGCCTGCCGTGCGGTGGTGTCACGGCGAACCGACTGTGCTGAGCTGGTCGGCACCGCCGACACGACATTGGCGCCACGCTGCTGCGGTTGCGGGTCTTGATCGCTGCCGCGCCGCCTCGCTCTGACTCCCGCGTCACTGTGACGGCTCGGCGGCTCAGGGGCCCGCTACTCCTTATAGAGGTTGCGGCGGAGTTCGGCGTAGATGGACTCGACGTCTTCATTGAGCTGGCGTTGCCCGAGAGGTGCCGTGGCGTCAAGATACTGAGATGTGAGCGCCGGATTATCTCGTCTCAATCTCCCATACAACTCCGCCGCCTCGCGGAAACATTCTCGCGCTTCACCGGGACGCTTCAGGCGGGGCTACGGAGTGCCCATATCGACAGTCCAGTAGTGCCCACCTGGCCCGCCCTGGAGGTGTGCTGCTCCGGCCTGCGTGAGCCCGCAATCCAGGATGCGGTTACGGTGTCCCCACTGGGAGGGCGCGTCGTTCTGCATCCAGAACCGTACCGCGTCGGCGGCCGTGGGGAATCCTGTGGCGACGATCTCAGCTCGCGATGAATGGTATCCGCCCATGTCGATCGCCTCACCGGCGTCCCAGACCAGCGATCCGTCCGGACCCCTATGCATATTGGGATCAGCGTTTACCCAATCGATGGGTTGGGAGGCAAGGAAGCTGTTGTGTGCTTGCGCCGTGCCGTTCAACCACTTTGAGGATTGGAACACATTTGGACAGGCGCTCATTTTCGCCAAGGTGGCGTCTCCGTTGGGTGGGTATTTATTCGGATGCGTCCGGGCGTCGTTGATCAGCTGGAAGAGTTCTGTCGCTTCCACGCTCATATCCTCGGGCCCGGCCAGCGCGCCTGCCTCTGTCTGCCAAGGCCCCGGACCCCACACAGCAGCCGGGATGACCGGTCCCGTCGCGGTGCCGCGCGTGATGCCGTCCGGCCACACAGTGCCCGTGTACACCGCCTTTCCTAGGTTGTCATCCCAGGTTATGGTGAAGTCGATTGTGTGGTCGCTGATGCTGCCGCTGACAGCTCCATACACGCCGTTTACCCCCGTGAATGGCACGGAGACGCACCTCGGCCCGATCGAGGACCCGTTTGCATTGAGGTGGACTTTTTGGTTCGGCGCCGTAAGCGCCGTAATGTGCAGGTATTCCCCGATAACGATGTAAGATTCGACCATGGCGCGACTCCTGTACCCGATCTGCGTGTTGTGACGTTTAAGAGTCGCGACGATATGAGCCACCCGGCGGCGCGGAGCCGGTCCTAGAGCGATCGCGGAGCGCCATGGCGGCGACCAGGCCGCCAATTTGAGCCCAAGTGCCGTCAAACCGCCACACTGCGCCCACATTTCTAGAGATGACGCACATGCGGGCCACTCACGCTACTCACCTCGCAGCTGCACCTATACATCGCGACTGCAGTGCGTAGGCCGAAAGGAAAGTCGCCTCACTTTCATGCCGACCCGCTTAATGCCCTACGCAACAAGGGTAAGCCGAAAGGGCTAGATGCGCGACTGATGGGTGTTGATGCCGGTTATCGCCACCTAACCAAGTGAACAGTACAGCGGGTAGGGCGTTCCTCGCCCAATTTCCCGAACTGCCGCTATTCGAAGGGCTGGCGAGGCCATCAGTGGACACAGGAACGGCAGGCTCGGGCAGCCGATCCACTCTGGCCGCAGCAGCAGGACAGCATCCATCAGGGGATGCCGCCCTGTTGCTCTTCCGTCTCAGTTGGCCGGTACGAGCACGCCGGCCGCCCCGTCGTCGGCGTCGTCCGGCCGGTCCGTCTCGGGCTTCCAGATCAGGCCGTCCCTCGGCCATCCCCGCTCCCCACGCTCACATCGACTCCCGTCATGATGCACGCGCATCAGGACTCGGCCTGTACGGGGGCATTGCGTTAGCCTCGGGCTTTCACTTGAGGGCTGTCCAGATCGCTGGCGGAAACGCGAAAGTGCCTTCTGAGCTGGGACGATGAACCTTGTCGAGGGGTTCTATCGGTCCAGGTGGAAGGCACTTTCTACGTGCACGGTATCGGTTCGCGTCCCAAGCTCCATGTCTCCGCTGACGGTGCGGGAGTGGTTGGACACGCCAGGGCACGGCTGCTGGCTGATCTTGCCGATGCGACCGGTCTGGCCAGCTTGTACGCCACTGCGCTGAGACCGCTTCGACCACGCGGCACTGGTCATGCCCCGGGCCGGATCGCCACCGACCTCGCGGTGATGCTGGCTGATGGCGGCGAGGCCATCACGGATCTGGCCGTACTGCGCGACCAGCGCGAGGTGTTCGGCCCGGTCGCCTCGACACCGACCGCCTGGCGGCTGCTGGCCGCCGTCGACGAACGCGTACTGGACCGTCTGCGTTCAGCCCGCGCTCAGGCCCGGGAGGTGGCCTGGCTGCAGGCATCCGAGGCCCGCTGCGGCATACCGGCGGCGAGAGCCGGTGGACGGGAAGTATCCGGCCTGGTCCTGGACATCGACGCCACGCTGATCACCTGCCATTCCGAGAAGGACCAGGCCGCACCCACCTACAAAGGCGGTTTCGGGTTCCATCCCCTGCTGTGTTTCCTGGCCAACACCGGCGAGGGCATGTCCGGGCGCCTTCGGCCCGGGAACGCTGGAGCCAATACCGCCGCGGATCACATCGCGGTGCTGGACGACGCTCTCGCACAGATCCCCGACGCCCAACGGCACGGCACCGACATCCTCGTCCGCACCGACAGCGCCGGATCCGCAAAGTCCTTCCTCACCCACGTCCGAGACATGCGAACACGCGGAATCCGCACCTCCTTCTCGGTCGGACACGCGGTCACAGATCTGGTCCGCCACGCGATCCGGGCCCTGCCCGAGCAGGTCTGGCACCCGGCCCTGGACCAGGACGGCACCTTCCGCGAGTCCGCCGAGGTCGCCGAACTGACCGGCATGGCCGACCTTGCCGGCTACCCGGACGGCACCCGCATCATCGTCCGCCGCGAGCGACCACACCCCGGAGCCCAGCTCTCGCTGTTCGACCAGGACGAGGGCATGCGGCACCAGGTGTTCCTCACCGACACCCCCGTCACCGCCGGCTCGGCCCTCCGTTGCGGCAAGACCACCGGCTTCGGCCGCTTCCCCTCCCGCCGCTTCCTGGTCAACGCCGCCTGGCTCGAACTCAGCCTCGCGGCGATCGACCTCCTCGCCTGGACCCGCGTCCTCCTGCTGGACGGCGAACTCGCGGCTGCCGAACCCAAGAAACTCCGCTACCGGCTCCTGCACGTCGCCGCCCGCATCACCCGGGGCGGCCGTCGCCTCCGCCTTCGGATATCGGCGACCTCGCCCTGGCGACATGAACTCGCGGCCGCGTTCCACCGCCTGGCCGCACTACCCCGCCCCGCCAGCTGACTCGCCGTCCCCGCCCGCCCTCGACTCAAGGACCTTGGAGAACCCGACCCCGCGTCGGGCTCTCACCATGTCCACCGGACGAGACGACCCCAGGCAACCTCGCTCAGCCGCCCAGCGCCCCAGCTGAAACGCCGAGGCTAGGGCGCACAGGCCCGGCGGGGAGCGGTTCACCAGCAACGACAGAGCCAGACGTGCCTTACGTGCCTGAGGTACAAGCGTGCGAAGGACCAGGAAGAAGGCTTGACAGCTACAGATAAGGCCCGCGGTGAAGGTGCAGTTCGGCATGTACGACGTCTCGGGAGCTGAGCGACAGCTGTGCGGTGTTGCCGTGTTCGGCGTGCCGGTGAGCGCCGGCGTCCTCACCAACCCGCTGCCCGGGCTGAGGCCTTCTGCGAATCGGGTCCGAGCATCGACTGACTCGTACCATTCGCGGGCCGGCGGTCCAGTGAGGCGAATCATCCTTGCACTCTTTGATGTACTCGCGCCCGGCCCCAACACCGGTTATTTCGTTGGGTGATTGAGCTGCTACATTCCGTTTGTGCTCATTGCGGACAGGGCCAACCGCCGACATCCTCCGAGTCACGGTCACTGACACGTTGGCCTACTGGACGGTTCTTGCCGGGCCCACCTTGACGGTCGTCGAAGACGTGGACGGCTTCCTCTGCCACCTGCGCTTCGGCCGGGCCCGCGCGGAATCGACTACGAAGACGTACGCAGGTCACCTCAAGCGTTTCCACGCCTGGTGCGGCGAGCACGACCTGTCGCGGGAGCACGCGGCTGTCGAGCTCCCGCGCTATCTGATGAAGCTGAGGACCACGCCCCGGCTGACGAGCGGCCGCGGCCAGGGGCAGCTCCCGCAGGACTCCACGCTCGCCCCCGCTCTCGCGGCAATCCACGGCTTCTACCTGCACCTGGCCGACCTCCGCCGGATCAGCGTGAAGGCGGTCGACGCCCTGTTCATCACCGCTCCGCACCCGGCCACGGGAAAACTCGTCCTTGAACCACGCATCCGCGTCGATCCGCGACCGAGCCACGCTTCCGGCCGGGCACCGGCCGCCAGCCACGAGGAGTTTGCCGCACTCCTGCATGCCACGAAGACCGCCCGCGACCGCTGCATGGTCGCCCTGCTTGGTGCGTGCGCGCTGCGCGTCGGCCAGGTCGTCGGCCTGCTTCGCGAGGACATTCACCTCGTCCCGGCCGGCAGTGCCGTTCCGGGCTGTCCCTACAGCCTGGGCCCCCACCTGCACCTGGAGAAGCGTGACGGTCACCCACGCGGGGCGGCGAACAAGAACCGCGGCACCGTCATCGTTCCCGTGCCCGGACCCGCGGTGATGCTCTACGCCGACTGGATGCGCGAACGCCTCACCATTCCCGGGGCGGGCGACGCCGGTTGGGCTTTCGTGTCGTTCCCGGGTCCCACGGGAGAGCCGGGCGGGCAGGTCCTCGGAACGCGGCGAGTTCAGGACCTTGTGTCGGATCTCGCCCGGGACGCCGGCATCCGGCACATCCATCCGCACATGCTGCGGCACACCTTCGGCGAGACCGCAGCCGACCTCGACGTCGCGTGCGATGTCCTCCAGCGCCTGCTCGGCCACCGCGACGTGACCAGCCAGAACGTGTACCGCACCCCTTCCGACGCCCGGGTCGCCCACGCCGCCCAGGCCGTCAACGACAAGATCTTCGGACCAGCATGACGACTTCTGCACCTCAACCCGCTCCAGCCCCCGCAGCCGGGCCGGAACCGGCCTGGGACTACCTGACCCGGTACGGCCTCGACCGCTCCCCGCTCCAGCTGCGCTTCCCCCTGGGCGCCGACTGGCACTCGCTGCGCCGCTGCCGGCACACCGATTGCGAGCGGCCAGCCACGAGCTGGCCATGGCTGTGTCACCGCTGCGCATCCGACTGGCAGGAGGCCGGCGCTCCGGACGACATCGACAGCTGGTGCGCGAGCGCACCCGTGCCGCTCGCCCGCCGCACCTACGCCGAGCATCGGTGCCGGGTGGGCTGCGACCGTGCCGCGGAGGTCCATGGCCTGTGCAAGAGCTGCGCCTCCGAGCGCCGGGTACTCCGGCTGACCGTCGAGGAGTACCTCGCCCGGGGTCGCGAGCCTCGTCCGGGCTTCGGGAAGTGCCTGGTTCGCGTGTGCCCACGCATGGCCGTGGTGCGGCGGAGCCGGCTGTGCCTGCCTCACCAGCGGCAGTGGTCCAACGCGGGATGCCCCGACCGCGAGGCTTGGGCGCTGACGGCAAGCGCGGTCTACACGTCCATCGACGTGGTGCCGCTCGCCGATCTTGCGCCGACGGTCGTGGCGCAGGTGCTGCGCGGGTACGAGGCCCAGCTGCGCCAGGGCGGACGGATCAGCCCCGGACAGGTCAAGTCGGCGGTGCGCTGGCTGTGCGACCACGCGGTCGACGACCTGGCCACCGTGGAACTGCCGCCCAAGGGCGCGAAGACGACGTATCTGCGGCTCTGGCAGCGGACCCTGCCGCTCCTTGACGCCGACCCCGCGACGGAGCACACCCGAACCCTGGTCAGACTGCACATCCTCAACCCCCGCTACAAGGGCGGGAGCGTCGATCTGCGGGACGTCCACGCCCCCTGGGTCACGCACCTCGCCCAGCAGTACCTGCACCGCCTCGCCGCCGCCGGTGCCTCCTCGGCACGGTTGATGCTCGTCGGCTTCGCGGCCCGGTGGTTCGCGATGTTTCTTCGTACTCTGCCCGGCGAGGGCCGAAGGCCGGGCGACGTAGGCCGAGACGGCATGCTCGCTTTCCTGCGCTGGATGACGCACCGAGCCCGCGACACCAGCGAGTACCAGCTCCTCAACGATGACGACCCGGTACGGCAGATCGTCGCCGAGCGCCTCCTGCCGTCCCGGCAAGGCGCCCGACCGCTGCTGGTCACCCCGGTGCGCCACTACGAGCTGGTGAAGATGCTGCGTGAAGCCCTCGAACATGGCCGGACATGGCTCGCGGACAATCACGCTGCGGACGTCCATCTGCTGGAGATGGACGTGCCGCCGTACCCGGAGCGGGACGACACGGCCAGCGAGCTGGAGGGCCGCTCCCAGGACGCTCTGCCCGAACAGGTCTTCTTCCAGCTCATGGACGAACGCAATCTCGCCCTGCTCCCGACCGGAAACCGCCGCAACTGTGTCGAGCTGGCGATGCGCGTTGGCCGACGGCCGTGGGAGCTCCGCCACCTGGAGTTCGACTGCCTGGAGTGGCACGACATCGAGGTGGAAGACCCGGACGGAACGGTGCGCCGCCGGTCCTACCCCTTCCTCGCGTACTGGATGCAGAAGGTCCGCCGACGGCACAAACTCCCGCTCCATCCCAGCGACGCCGAGGTCATCACCCGTCAACAGGACCACCTGCCAAGCGAATCCCCGCACTGGTTCCACGAAGACGGCCGGCCCCGCTCCACCCGCATGGTGCTCTTCCCCACCCCTCGCCGATCCCGCACCAACGCGCTCGGCGAGCGGCCGTACGACAGCAGCACGATCGGCTACTGGCTTCAGACCTGGCTCGACCAGTTCGCCTTAACCGACGAACACGGGAAGCCCTTCGATCCGGCACGGGTCTTCCCCTACGCCTTCCGACACACCTACGCGCAGCTCCGCGCCGACGCCAGCGTCCCGCTCGACATCCTGCAAGTCCTCATGGCTCACCAGGACCCCTCCACCACACAGGTCTACTACCGGACCTCGCACCCCCGGCGGGTGGAAGCGGTGCGCGCCATCGCCGCCAAGTTCCAGTTCGACCTCACCGGCGGCCGCATCCGCTCCCGCACCCCCGACGCCGACCTTGCCGACCGGATCCGCGCGGGCGTCGGCTCGGTGCCCGTCCCCGCAGGACGCTGCCACGAGATGAACAACGTCCGCGCCGACGGGCACGGCTGCCCGGTGTACAACCGCTGCTTCTCCTGCACCTTCTACACCACCGACTTCACCCACCTGCCCGAACTGCGCCAACTACGCGCCGGGAAGGCGGAGCAACTCGCCGCGCTGGAAGGCGCCTACGGCACCGTACTCACCGCAGGCCCTTTGAGCGCGGCGAACCTGGAGCTGCTCCGCCAGGAGATCCAGCAGATTGACAAACTCGTCGGCAAATGCGAAGCCGACATCGACTCCCTCACCCACGAGGAACGGACCACGGTGGAGTCCTGGCTCCACACCAGAGATCGGTTCCTCACCGTCATCCCCGTAGCGGCGGTTCTGGCCGGACAACAGCGTCTGGACAAGCCAACCGTCGACCCGATCGTCACTGAATCGACGACCGGATGACGCGCCCGGCCGCCCCGCGCACGCAGCCAGGCCAGGCAACGATCCCCGCCGGTCGGACCGAGGTCCTCGATGCCGGCAGGGCGGCCGCCGTTCAACGGCGCCGTGCCGACAGCGAACAGTGCCGACAGCGGGTCCTTGACGTCCTGGCCGCGATGCGCAAGAGCCGCCAGACCCTCTCCGACGCGGAGATCACCCGGCGCGCCGCCGTCAACCCGCAGTACCTTCAACGCCACCGCGACCTCAAAGCCGAAGCCGAGAACGTCCGCGCCCACGTTGCCCAAGACGGGCCGCGGGCGGCAGCGGCAGCGACCGCACGCAAAGAGGCGGCCCTCGAAGTCGAGAACCGCATGCTCCTGGAGCAGAACGCCGCCCTGCAACAGACCCTTCACGAAGTCCAGAACGAGCTGCGCACGCTACGCGCCCACGAACTGGGCGCCCGCCTCCGCGACGGCCTGAACGCCCGCTCGCTGCGCGACACGGAGATGGAGGAACTGCGCGAGCAACGAGACGCCGCACTCGCAGCCGGCCGCCAAGCAGAGACTGCCATGCAGGCACTCCGCAACGTCAACCAGCGGCTGATGATCGAGAACAGCCGGCTGATCGCCGCAGATGCTCCAGAAGCACCCCGAACAGTTGCACCCGCCCCCGAGCCGCCCGGCGCTTGATAAGCCCACCACCGAGCGATCTCAGTCAGGTACGCGGCTTCAGCTTGATCAGACGCACTGGATCCCCTTCGAGAAGGAAGCTGTCGATCAGGTCATCGGTGACCTCGTCATGCTCGCCCTGGGGGAGCTCGAGGGTGATGTGGAAGTCCTTCAGAGCGGCCCGGATTCGGGTCGGCAGATCTGTGTAGTCGGGCGTCTCAGCGGGGTCGGCGGCAACGTTCAAGAGAGCCTCCCGTGGCGCGTCGATACCGGTGACGCGCACGTCGACCAGTTCGAGCTTCGCCTCCGCCAACGCCTTGCGTGCCGTGTCGTGCAGCGCGACGGCGGCCAGGTACTGCGTCACCTGGTCGCGGCTGAAGGCCGGGGAGACGGTCCGGGCGATCGTCTTGGCCGGTGTGCCAGCACGGAACTCTCGCGTGATCGCATCGACCAGGGCACGCTTCTCACCGAGAAAGTTGTTGAGTTCGGTCTTGATGTCCATGCGGCACACTTTACGGTGTGGACTGAATTCAGGCTAGACGTGATTCAGGCCCCATCGAGACTCGGAGGAGACTGTCCAGTCCATCAACGCATCGACTCACTGATCGCACATACTGTGCGCTGCGACAATGACTGCTCTCGGTGCATAGAAGGAGTTCCCTGTCAAGTTCAGCGTGTTGAGCTCGGTTGCTGGGTGAGTCGCTCGCTGCGGCAGCCGCGTCGGCTGGGGTTTGGCACGGCGCGCCCGGGTGCCGTCGGAGGCGGCGCGGGCGAGGTCGAACAGGTGCTGGATCTCGGCTTCGTCCATGCGCAGGGTGTGGCGAGTGAGCGCAGGACGCTCTCGGAGACGCCGCGCAGGTTCCCGCGTTTCATCCGGGTGTAGCAAGCGGTGCTCACGCCGGCGAGCTGGGCGACCTCCTCGCGGCGCAGCCCGGGGACGCGGCGCTCACCGCCGAAGACCGTCACACCGGCTTCCTTGGGGGCTGAGGCGTCCTGGAAGCGTGTTGGTTGGTCGGCTGCCTCAGACGCCGCTGTTGCTGGTCGGCTTCCAGGGGGTTTCGATGTCCGGAGCCGGGCGGATGGTGTTCCTCTGCACTGTGGTGGCGACTCGTCCGGAAGGTCCGTCGGCTTGCGCGGTCCCGTTTCCGTGATCCACATCCCGCCTGGGGGCGGGGAGGTAACCATCGGCGAACCCCTCTGACCTGCGACTCCACCCAACCGGAAGGGGCTGGCGCTGGGGGTTACTGCTGTGAGGGGTAATGACAGGGTCTCTCAGTCCGTGTGCGGCGAACCTACCCTGGCCTCATGGACAACCGCGCCGAAATCAGTGCGTTTCTGAAGTCTCGCCGTGGCAAGATCACGCCCGAGCAGGCCGGTCTGCCCGTGTACGGCCAACGCCGGGTGACCGGGCTGCGTAGGAACGAGGTCGCGACGCTCGCAGGCGTCAGCGTCGAGTACTACACGCGGCTGGAGCGCGGCAATCTCAGCGGTGTCTCCGACGGCGTCCTGGACGCGCTCGCCCAGGCCCTGCGGCTTGATGACACGGAGCGCACGCACCTGTACGACCTGGCCCGAGCGGCGAACACGACGCCCGCCCGGGTGCGGCGCCGGACTGCCCGGCCGGCGGTGCGGCCCAGCGTGCAGCGCATCGTGGACGGGATGCCGGGCATGCCGGCGTTCGTGAAGAACCACCGGTTCGACATTCTGGTCGCCAACCCGCTCGGTCGCGCGCTGTTCTCGGAGATGTACGCCGACCCGGTCTGCGGGGCGAACACCGTGCGGTTCGTGTTCCTCAGCCCCGCGGCCAGGCGGTTCTACGTCGACTGGGAACGCATCGCCAAGGGTGCTGTGGGCGCGCTGCGGATCGAGGCGGGCAAGAACCCGTACGACCGGGAGCTGTCGAACCTGATCGGTGAGTTGTCGACCCGCAGTGACGCCTTCCGTGTGATGTGGGGCGCCCACGACGTGCATGTCTTCCATGAGGGGACGAAACGCCTTCGGCATCCGGTCGTCGGCGAGCTGGAGCTCGACTTCGAATCGATGAACCTGCCGGACGGCTCGGGTCTGGTCGTGGCGTTGTACAACGCGGCCCCCGGCTCCGCGGCCGAGGACGCTCTGAAACTGCTGGCGAGCTGGTCCGCCACGACCGAGGCCGCGGATGTCCAGGCCGCCGAGGCGGACTCCGGGAGCTGAACCGACCTCCACGGCCCCGCCATCTCCGGCTGCCGCCGGCAGCATGGGCGGGGCCTTGGCCTGCGCATATACCGCTGGGGGTCCCTGCCATTACCCCTCACAGCGGAGACTCCCTCATCGTGTCGGTTCCCGGTTGCATGGTCAGTGCCCCGCTTCAGGGGCCGGCCGATATCGGACCCCGTATCGGTCCGTCCCCGCTCATGCAAGGACCACCATGACTGGCAAGAGCACGATGATCACGCTGAACAACGGCGTGCAGATGCCCGCGCTCGGCCTCGGCGTCTTCCAGAGCCCGCCGGAGGAGACCGCCACCGCGGTCACGACCGCGCTCCAGGACGGCTACCGGCTGATCGACACCGCCGCCGTCTACGGCAACGAGAAGGAGGTCGGCGAGGGCATCGTCGCCTCCGGCGTCGACCGCGGCGAGGTCTTCGTGACCACCAAGCTGTGGCTCTCCGACTTCGGCCACGACGCGACCCTGCGTGCCTTCGACACCAGCCTCGGCAAGCTGGGCCTGGAATACCTTGACCTGTATCTGCTGCACTTCCCGTACACGTCCGAGTTCGACTCCACGGTCGCCGCGTACAAGGCGGCGGAGAAGCTGCTGGCCGACGGGCGGGTGCGGGCGATCGGCGTCTCCAACTTCGGCCCCGGGCGTCTCGACGACCTCATCGAGCGCACCGACGTCGTGCCGGCGGTCAACCAGGTCGAGTTGCACCCGTACTTCATCCAGCGCGAACTGCGCGAGGCGCATGCCGGCCTCGGCATCGTCACCCAGGCGTGGTCTCCCCTCGGCGCGGTGAACCTGTACTGGCCCGACGCCCCGCACGCGGGCAGGAGCCCGTTGCAGGACCCGGCCATCACTCGGATCGCCGCGAAGTACGGCAAGACCCCCGCGCAGATCGTGCTGCGCTGGCACATCGAGCACGGCCTGTCCGCGATCCCGAAGTCTGTCACGCCGCACCGCATCGCGGAGAACATCGGCGTCTTCGACTTCGCGCTCACCGCCGACGAGACGGCCGCCGTCGACGCCCTCGACACCGGCCTGCGCGGCGGCCCCGACCCGGACAGCATCAAGGCCGACTCCTTCGGCTGAACCGGCGCCGGCACCCGGCCGCTCCCGCGCCCCGGCCCCCCTGTTTCACCCCCCACATTCAGCAAAGGCTCTACCTCCGCATGTCCTCTCACCGAGAAAAGCCCGCCAAGCTGCCGTTCGTCGTCCCGCTACTCGCCCTCGGCACCTTCCTGATGATCACCAGCGAGTACATCATCGCGGCCCTCCTGCCCGAGGTGTCCTCCGACCTCGGCGTCGGCGTCTCCACGGCCGGCCTGCTGATCACTGCGTTCGCGGTCGGCATGATCGTGGGCGCACCCACGATCTCGATCGCCACGCTGCGCCTGCCCAGGCGCTCCACCCTGGTCCTGGCGCTTGCCGTCTTCGCCGTCGGCCACGTGATCGCGGCACTCAGCTCCTCCTTCACCGTCGTGCTCGCGGCCCGTGTGATCACCGCGCTGGCCACCGGCACCTTCATCTCCGTCGCCTCGGTCGTGGCCACCTCCGCCGCGGGTGCGGCCGCCGCCTCCCGCGCCATGGGCGTGATGATGAGCGGCATGAGCCTGGCCATCGTGGCCGGTGTTCCGCTGGGCTCCTGGGTCGGTCAGGCGATCGGCTGGCGTGGCACGTTCTGGGCGCTGGCCGCCCTCGCGGTCGTGGCCGCCCTGGTCATCGGCCGGTTCATCCCCGCCGAGGAACGCGCCGAGGTGACACCCTCCGTCCGCTCCCAGCTCGCCGTACTGCGCCATGGCCGTATGTGGCTGGTCCTAGCGGCCACCGCGCTCGTCACGGGTGGCTTCATGGCCGCGTACAGCTACATCTCTCCGCTGCTCACCGAGCGGACCGGGATCTCCGAAGGAGCCGTACCGCTGGTCCTGGTCGGCTTCGGCGTCGGCGCCCTGCTGGGCACGAACATCACCGGGCGCCTCGGCGACCGCAGGCCGCTGGCCACGTTCATCACCGCCTCCGTCGCCTCGGTGCTGGTGCTGCTCCTGCTGATCCCGCTGTCCACGAGCCCCGTGGCGACCGTCGTCCTGGTGGTGCTCCTGGGCGTGACGGGCCTGGGCATCACGTCGATCGCCACCCCGCTGTCCGTGCGCTTCGGACACTCCTCGCCCGCCCTTGCCGCTGCCTTGACGGTTTCGGCCTTCAACGTGGGAATTGCCCTCGTCTCCTGGCTGGCCGGCACGACCTTGGACACCTCGCTGGGCGTGACCGGACCGGAGGTGGTCGGCGCGGTCATGGCCGGCCTGGGCCTGATTCCCCTGCTCGTCCTCGCCGCGATACGCGCCACCCGGACCGCCATGCCGCGGGTGTCCCTGCCTGCGGCGGACGAGGAGACCTCGCACGAGGCTCAGGCCCACCGCGTCGCGGCCTGAGTACGGGACGCCACCGGGTGTTCCATCGCAGCCCCCATCGCGGCTGATTACGTTTCGTAACAGATCAAACACTTGCAAAGGATGAAACGCCATGGCTGAAGGACAGAGTGCCGCGCAGAAGCTGCTCGGCGACTTCGCCCCCGAACTGGTCCGGCTCACCGACGACGTCCTCTTCGGCGAAGTGTGGGCGGGTGAGGGCCTGTCCCAGCGGGACCGCAGCCTGATCACCGTCGCCACCCTGGTCGCCCTCTACCGCGCCGACCAGCTCGCCTTCCACCTGCCCCGGGCCCTGGAGAACGGGGTGACCAAGGAGGAACTGGTCGAGGCCATCACCCACATCGCGTTCTACGCCGGCTGGCCCAACGCGATGTCCGCGATCACCCAGCTGAAGAACATCGTCGAGAACGCCGACGCGGGCTGACCCCGCGCCCACGCGTCTGCAACTCCGTCTGGAGTAACACCCCTATGAGCAAGGTCTTCTTCATTACCGGTGCCGGCCGCGGGCTGGGCGTGGACATCGCCCGCCAGGCCCTGGCCGCCGGCCACCGGGTGGTCGCCACCGGCCGCCGCCCCGAAGACGTCGTCAAGGCCCTCGGCGAGTCGGACAACCTGCTGGCCACCACCCTGGACCTCACCGACCCCGACACCGCCGAGGCCGCCGTCCGCGCGGCTGCGGAGCGGTTCGGCCGGATCGACGTCCTGGTCAACAACGCCGCCAACTTCTTCGCCGGCTACTTCGAGGTCGTCTCTCCGCAGCAGATGCGGCAGCAGATCGAGACCAACGTCTTCGGCCCGATGAACGTCACCCGCGCCGTGCTGCCCGTCCTGCGCGAGCAGCGCGCCGGGCACATCATGACGATTTCCTCGCTGGCCGGGCTGGTCGGCCAGGAGTTCTGTGCCGCCTACACCACCTCCAAGTTCGCCGTGGAGGGCTGGATGGAGGCGCTGCGCCTGGATGTGGCCCCCTTCGGGATCCGCACCACGACCGTGGAGCCCGGCTTCTTCCGCACCGAGCTGCTGGTGGACGTCTCCACCACCTGGCCGGAGCGGATCGTCGACGACTACGCCGAGAGCACCGCGGCGCAGATCGAGGGCTGGAAGTCCATGAACGGCCGCCAGGCCGGCGACCCGGCCAAGCTGGCCGTCGCCCTGGTGAAGGTCGCCGAACAGGACGAGCCGCCGGCGCGGTTCGTGGCCGGCGCCGACGCCATCACCGCCGTAGAGGCAAGGGCCAAAGAGCTGCTGGCGCAGGTCGGGGCATCACGCGAGCTGGGCTGGTACCTGGCCCACGACGACGCGGCCTGACCGGGCGCCCGGCACACCTCACCCACCATCAGGACCCACACCGGCCAGGGCGTCCTCGCCCGCGGCCACTCGAAAGGAGAACCACCATGAAGAAGCGTGAACTGGGAAACAGCGGCCTCGAAGTGTCCTCGATCGGACTCGGCTGCATGGGAATGACCTTCGGCTACGGCCCGGCCGCGGACACGGGTCAGGCCATCAAGCTGATCCGGGCCGCCGCTGAGCGCGGTGTGACGCTCTTCGACACCGCCGAGGGGTACGGGGAAGCGAACGAACGGCTGGTGGGCGAGGCCCTTGCGCCGGTGCGCGACCAGGTCGTCATCGCAACCAAGTTCGGGTTCAAGGACGGCAACCCCACGGCGGGACTGGACAGCCGCCCGGAACGGATCCGGATCGTCGCCGAGCAGTCCCTCAAGCGCCTGCAGACCGACCGCATCGACCTCTTCTACCAGCACCGGGTGGACCCCGACGTGCCGATCGAGGAGGTCGCGGGCACGGTCCGGGAACTCATTCAGGAGGGCAAGGTCAAGCACTTCGGCCTTTCCGAGGCCGGTGTGGACGTCATCCGCAGGGCCCACGCGGTACAGCCGGTCACGGCCCTGCAGAGCGAGTACTCGCTGTGGTGGCGTGAGCCCGAGGAGGTCATCCTGCCGACGCTGGAGGAACTGGGCATCGGCTTCGTGCCGTTCAGCCCGCTCGGCAAGGGCTTCCTGACCGGCGCCATCAGCCAGGACACGAAGTTCGAGGCCAACGACGTACGGAACGTCCTGCCGCGCTTCGAGGAAGAGGCCCGCCAGGCCAACCTCGCGCTGATCGCGCTGCTGGGCGAGATCGCGGACGCCAAGCAGGCGACCCGGGCCCAGACCGCCATCGCGTGGCTGCTGGCACAGAAGCCGTGGATCGCACCGATCCCGGGCACGACGAAGCTGCACCGCCTCGAAGAGAACATCGGCGCCGACAGCGTGGAACTGACCTCCGAGGACCTCAAGCGCATCGAAGAGGCCGTCGCCCAGGTGCAGATCAAGGGCGAGCGGTACACCGCAGCGCAGCAGAAGACCATCAACCGGTAAGCCACCGGCTCCCATTGGCCCTTTCCTGACGAAGCGCTGGAGCGTCGTTCGAGGCGCTTCGTCGGGAAGGCCCCACCCATCAGGAGAAGTTCACATGGAAACGCAGGCACTCAAGGGGCGGATCGCCCTGGTCACCGGCGGCACGACCGGACTCGGCTTCGGCGCTGCCAAGCGTCTGATCGAAGAGGGCGCCACGGTCTACATCACGGGCCGGCGCAAGGACGTGCTCGACGCCGCCGCGGAGAAGCTCGGCGCGTCCGCCACCGGGATCCAGGCCGACGTCACCAGCAAGGCCGACATGCTTCGTGTCGCCGAAACGATCAAGGCGGCGCGCGGCCACCTCGACATACTCTTCGCCAACGCGGGTGGTGGACACGCCATGCCCCTCGCCGAGCTGACCGAGGAGCAGATCGACAGCGAGCTCGGCATCAACATCAAGGGCGTCATCCTCACGGTGCAGAGCGTGCTGGGCGTCCTGCGCGACGGCGCGTCCATCGTCCTCAACGCGTCGATCACCGCCGACATGGGGCTGCCCGGGTTCGCCGTCTACGCGTCGTCGAAGGCTGCCGTACGCTCCCTCGCCCGCAGCTGGACGACGGACCTCAAGGACCGGGGGATCCGGGTCAACTCGATCAGCCCCGGAGTGGTGCCCACCGAGGGCTACAGCCACGAACAGAAGCTGAGCGATGAGGACATCGCCGCCTACGTCGAGCGCGTCGCCAAGGAGATCCCGGCAGGACGCGTGGGCACGGCCGAGGACATCGGCGACGCCCTCGTCTTCCTCGCCTCGGACAGCAGCCGCTACATCACGGGCGTCGACCTCGTCGTGGACGGCGGCATGACCCGCGTCTACGCCGGCCAGAACTGACGAAGGAATCCACATGACCGACATGACCACCGCCAAGTCGGCAGAGCGCCACATCATCTGCGAGGTACGCGGCAAGGCAGCCCACCGCGCCAGGGTCGAGGAACTCCTGCTGGAACTCGTGGGCCCCGCGCGAGCCGAGACCGGATGCGTCTACTACGACCTCTACCAGCAGTCGGACGAGCCCGACACCTTCTACATCGTCGACGGCTGGGCTTCGGCCGAGGCGGTCGCGGAACACGCCGAGCACCCGAACGTGACGAAGGTCGTCGAGCAACTGCTCCCGCTGCTCGACGTACCCCTCAAGGTCGCCACCAGCAATCGGGTCAGCGACCCGGACTAGCGACTGGTCGGGGTCCGAACCCGTCAGGAAAAACTCATGGCTCGCATCTTCATCACCGGTTCCACCGACGGCCTCGGCCTGATGGCCGCCCAACTGCTGTCCCGGCAGGGCCACACAGTGGCGCTCCACGCACGCGACAACGCCCGGGCCCACGACGCACACACCGCACTCCCGGACAACGCGGGCGTCGCCGTCGGGGACCTCGCCGGCATCGCCCAGACCCGCGAAGTCGCCGCCCAGGTCAACGACCTGGGCACCTTCGACGCGGTCATCCACAACGCCGGCGTCGGCTACTACGGGCGAGAACGGGTAGAGACCGAGGACGGCCTCTCGGACGTCTTCGCGGTCAACGTGCTGGCCCCGTACCTCCTCACGGCGCTCATCACCCCGCCCCAACGGCTCGTCTACCTCAGCCCCCGATGCTCGACCTCTTACGGCTCTCGCCCTGCGGGTGCTCCAGCGGGGCCCTGGCGGAGCGCCAGATCAGGAAGCGGTCCGTACCGGGGCTCAGCATGTGTACGGCCGCGCGGGCGAACACGGTGCCCTCCAGCGCCTGCGTGATGAGCCGCCCGGAGGAGGCGGCCCCGTCGTCGGTGAGGTTGCGGGTCTCGAAGTACCGTCCGGCGCCCCGCTTGTGCTTCTCCAGCTCGACCCGGTAGATCCGCGGGCCGTCGCTGCCGGCGTCCGGGGCCGCTTGCGGCACCTTCAACCGGTTGATCACCGACAGGTTCCAGCCATGCTCGGCCATCAGCAGCACCCCCAGCGCGACCGTCTCCATCCGGGTCAAGAACAGCCGCTGCCACGTGTGCTCGGGCCGCTCCCCGCCCAGCACCCGCGCATAGCGGGCGAGCACCCGGCCACGCTGGTGACGCACCCTGGTGTCGTGGGGTGCCTCACCGGTTCGGGCCAAATAGTCCAGCGCCTCGCCCAGCAGCCATGCATCGCTGCCGCGAGCGAACGTTCCCGACCGCCATTGGGCGAGGTGGCGGGCGTTGTCCGTGATCCGCAGATGCGCGGCACGGAACATTCGCCGCGCCGTGGTGACGAGTGCGTCGAACTCGGCCTCCTGGAAGGACGCTTCCTTGGCCGTGGGCTGCAGGACGCGGCGGGCGAGCGCTTCCCGTGCTGCCGGGGACAGCCGCGGGTCGTCCAGCAGCAGCCCCCGCACGGTGGTGATCTGGCGGTAGCCGAACCGGGTGTTCTGGCGGCTGAGCCTCCACTGCTGCCACACCCCCGCGGTCAGCTGGTCGAGGTCGGCAACCGGTGCGTCCAGCGTGGACAGGTACGCGGCAAACGCCTGCAAGGGCAGCCAGAAGTACCTGCTGCTGTGGTGCGAGGTCCACCGGCTCGGCACGCACCGCGCGGCGAACAGGCGGGCCAGCGACCTGCGCAAGGCATCCTCGACCGGCAGAGTACCGAAGTCGTAGACCGCGACGGCTCCCGATCGGTCGCGGTGCTCGACGACGAGGCCGTCGTCCATCAGAACCGGTGGCCTTCGCACCGGCGTTGTCGGCAAAGGCGCCGTACGCCCGCGCCGGTTCATCCTGTCGTCCGCGGGGTGACCTGCAGCTTGGCGTCGATGTCCTGGATGCCCTCGGCCTCCCGCGCCAGACGCGCGAACACCTCATCCATCCCATCTGCCGGCCGTTCCCCTTCGCCGATCGGGGGCGTGGTGGTCAGCAGCGACCGCAGCTGAAGGTCGGCGACCGGGCCCAGATACCTCTCGCGGGTCGTCTCAAGGAACGCATGACCCAACAGGTCCTGCACCATCCGCCACGGATCCCCGTAAAGCAGCCGGTAGTCCCGCCGCTCCTCCGGGCTCAGACCGAACCGCCGGTCCATCAAGTGGTGCAGGATCACCAGCATGTAGAGGGCGAAGCTGTGCCGGCAGGAATGCGGCGTCGCATACGGCGCCGGGCTGCGATGCGGGTCCAGCCGACGCTCCGGCTCCGGATCCAGCACCGCCCGGCACCGCCGGTTCGCCGCCGTGAAGACGTTGTTCCACGAATGCGGCTGGAACGGCAGACCCATCTCATTCAGCCACAGCCACAACGGCTCCAGCCCCTCGGGGCCTTCGGTGTACCACGTCATCCGTTCGTCCGCGGTCGCCTCCGTCAGCGCAACGCGGCCCGTGACGCCCTGGCGGTCGCACCAGTACACCGTCGGCTTCGGTCCCCGGCTCACCCGGGTGACCAGCCGCATGCCCGGCACGCCGTCGTACCGGCCCCGCGCCTGGGCCTTGCGGATTGCCTCGGCGCGCGAGGAGTCGATGTAGTTCTCGATATCGCCCACCACATGAGCCTCGACGTAGTAGGTACGCGCCTTCTTGGAACGCGTGACCGCCGCCGCAAGGCGTCCCGTGTAGTAACGGCCGCCCTCCAGACGCAGTGACGGCACCTCGAACGTCAATAGGGAGGCGCCCTCCAGCCTCCGCACCCCCGACGAGGTCAGCAACCGCACGAAGGCGACGTTGCGGTCCTCCAGGCGGCCCACCCAGCCCGGCGAGGGAAGACCGTCAGTGCCGTAACCGCGCAGCCCGATGTCCACCCAGAGCCGGAACGTCCGGGGTGTCAGCCAGTGAACGTTGCTGCCCCGGGCGTCCTTCGCCTTCCCGTCCGGCACCTCGACGATCTGCCCATGCCGCCCCACCACGCGATGCATCGGCAGCGGGTTGCGCGGCATGAACTCGTTCCCCGGCTTCGCCGCCCACGTGTACAGGTTCATCAGCGCGGCCAGTTCGCGATTCCACTTGTTCCCACCCACCCACACCGGGTTCTCGGGCGACGTCTGCCGCCAGAATTGGAAGTCGTCAACATCCGTCTCGACCGCCTGCGTCCAGACCTTTCCGCGCTGCCACAGAAAGTTGAGGAACAGACAGAGGTCCGTGATGTAGTTCCGCTTCGTCTCTTTTGTGTATCCCCGGAAGGGGCTACTGCGCGTGTACAGGCTGAGGAGCTCGTCGATGCGGTAGTCCGGCGCCAGCAAAATCGGGTCGCCGGGCCGGATGCCTGTTGACGCTTCGCGCTCCGCCAGATCAGTCCACCCTGCCAGAACAGGTGCCTGCGGTGGGGCGATAGGCGCCAGCTTGGGAACCCAGAAGACACGCCACTTGCTCATCCCGCCACCCTGTCAGATCGGCTTCAACACGCCGATTCAATAGGGATGGTCCGCCCTTCACGCAGTCAGTCGAGTGCTCGCGGTTCGTGCTTTTGCCGGAGTGCCCCGGCAATTCCGAGTCGTGGTTTCTCGCGCGCACCTTCGAGGCCCTGCTCGCGGACGGGGTACGCGGCGTCGTCTCGTTCGCCGACCCGGTACCGCGCCGTACCGCGGGCGGCCGCCTGGTAATGCCAGGTCACGTAGGCACGATCTACCTGGCTTATGCGGGGGCGGACATGTTCAGCAAGGGGTGAAGGAGTTGTCCGCTACACGGAAATGACTGATGCGGTGCGGTGCACGAAGGAGTGACGAGGGGCAGCGCCTGTTGCGGATCATCCGCAGAGGCACCGGTTCGGTGGTCACCTGGCGGCGGGCCCAGATGGTGCTGTTATCCGCGCAGGGCATGCTTGTGGCGATGATCGCCGAGGTGACGTTCACCAGCGCGGACCGGGTCCGGGACGTGATCCACAACTTCAACGCCGACGGGTTCGACTCGCTCTACCCGAAGTACAAGGGCGGACGGCCGAGGACGTTCAGCCTTCCGGAACGCCGGGAGATCAAGAAGATCGCCAAGTCCAGGCCGGCCGAGCATGGCTTGCCGTTTTCGACCTGGAGCCTGGTCAAACTGGCGGACTTCCTGGTCGCCGAGGGGGTGGTCGACGACATCAGCCACGAGGGCCTTCGGGTCCTGCTCCGCGAGGAGGGCGTCTCATTTCAGCGTGTGAAGACCTGGAAGACTTCACGCGACCCGGACTACGCGGCCAAGAAGGCTCGTGTGGAGCACCTGTATGCGATCGCCGATGGCGAGGTCTTGTCCGAGGAGGAAGAGCCCGAAGTCGTCTTCTGTCTGGACGAGTTCGGCCCGCTCAATCTCCAGCCCCACCCGGGCCGGCAATGGGCCGAACGTGGCGGTCGGCACAAGGATCCCGACCGGGAACCGAGGCCCCGCCGGGAGGGGGGGTGGGGGGGGGGGGGGGGGGGGGGGGGGGGGGGGGGGGGGGGGGGGGGGGGGGGGGGGGGGGGGGGGA
>NZ_JBVIKO010000044.1:0-48644 GCF_055580905.1 Streptomyces sp. NPDC031497 | reverse complement strand
TTTTTTTTTTTTTCCCCCCCCCCCCCCCCCCAAAAACCCCCCCCCCCCCCCCCCCCCCCCCCCCCACCCCCACCTCCCCCCCCCCCCCCCCCCTCCCCCCCCCCCCCCCACCCCTGGTGAATGTGCTGCTAGAGACTGTCTACCAGCGGTACCAGCGGCCGCGCTTGCCACCGCTGGCGGTAGGACGGATCACGAACCCGAGGACCCACACGATCAGCACGATGACAGCGATCCACCACAGGGCCTTGAGTGCGAAACCGGCGCCGAAGAGGATCAGAGCGAGAAGAAGAACAAGCAGAACGGGAACCATAGTTATCAACCTCCGAGCCATCGTGTGTCCCGCGAATCGATCTCCACTCCTACGGATCTTATATAGTTTTTATAACGCCGGTGGCTGCGACTGATTGTGCCGCGGGCCGTCAGGTTTGGAAATGCTGCCAGGGGTGACTCGGAGGGCGTACGTGAATTCCGAGCAAGGCAGGAGTGAGTGGCTGTGGCTGCGGACGAGAAGGCTCAGGCCAAGGGCGAGCAGGCCGAGGGCAAAGTCAAGAAGGGCGTCGGCGGCGCTGTCGGCAACGAGTCCCTGAAGGCCGAGGGCAAGGCCGAGGAGTCCAAGGGCGACCTGCGCGCGGCCAAGGAGAAGGCCAAGGACGCGATCAGGCCCAAGTAGGCCGCACCACTTCGGATCCCGGGCGTCGGTAGGCGCCCGGGATCTGTGCTGTCTCGCACCTTTCCGGACGGATCCCGCTGCATGCAGCCCGCTCTGACCTACCAGGCTCACGGCCAGGGCCCTCTCGCTGATGACCACGTTCACTTCAACACAGCCGTCGGCGCGTACGAGGTCGTAGCCCTAGCTGATCAGTGCTGCGCCGTCGCGGCAGGGGGGTGCCCGTTCTGGGCCTCCTCGAAATAAACTGCCGCGTCTCCCTCCGACACCACGACGACGGCGCCCACCTGCACCACTGCTTGGCCACCCGCGAGTTGGGCATTGGCTTCACCTGACCGGCTGGCAGCCGAACCGGACACGGCCTTGGCCCTGCCCCGCCAGGAGACAGGACAGGCCAAGGATGGGTGAAGCGGCGCGAAGAGCTCCAAGCCCCATCACGTTCCTGACGCACTCCGCACGCGGATCGGACGGCGCTCCCGGCGGCCTGCCCGGCCGGTTGCAGATCGACGCGCCGGTGTGCTGGAACTTCGTGGTGAACTGGTGTTCGGGGCCGGCACTCTTGCCGAAACGTCTTGGCGCCTTCCGCGATGAGTAGCGGTGTACGGACCTGGTCTACCCGGCTGATCGGTGAGCGGGCCAGCATGTCGGCCTCCTGCTGCGGATCCGCGGGGTCGCCGACCCAGCGGAACCAGTTGGCGGCAAGGGCCGGCCGGACGAATTCCGGCTGGTTGCGCAGGAAGTTGGCCAGGTCAGAGACCCCGAAGATGTCTACCGCGGCGGCGAGGACCGGCCCCCGCCGACGGGTCAGGCGCGGCGGGAGCGGGTGAAGCCGTCCACCGGCAGCAGGTCGCCACAGGGCCCGGACACCGCGTATTCCCGGCCGTCTTCACCAGCAGGTGCACCGGCCCAGCGGCCGGACCTTCGTGCGGGCCATGGTGTCCTCTTGTCTTACCGGTCCCGGGTATCTGCGCGGGACCTCCGCTTCGAAAACGAACGGCCCGACAGGTCGGGTGCGTCGCCCATCACTCCTCGTCTTCGCCGTCCTCGACGGCATCCGGGTCCCGCAGCGGGCGCAGGCCCTGGCCGGGGCCGCTGGCCTTGATGTCGAACAGGTAGCGGCCCAGGAAGTTGATGTGCCGGTCCTTGAGCGGAGAGAGGCGGGCGACGTCCTCGTCCTTGATGTCGTGGCCCTCGGCGCGGAGCTGGGCGACGGCGGCGTCCAGGTAGCGGGTGTTCCACAGGACGACGGCGTTGAGGACGAGGCCGAGGGCGGCGAGCTGGTCCTCCTGGCCCTCGCGGTACGCCTGGCGGATCTGGCCGCGGCCGCCGTGGCAGATCGCGCAGGCGAGGCGGTGGCGGGACTCCTGCACGGTGAGCTGCCGGTTCATCAGCCGGCGGTAGGTGTCGTCGACCGGGTCGACCAGCGCAAGCAGGTGTCACCTGAGCGGGCTAACGGTCACCACGGGAGGAGGTCCCCCACCACCAGGCGATGGTCGGGTAAGGGAGTGGTGCGGTGCTGGGGTCGCTGGGCTTGTCCACCCGCGTGACGGTGTGAGGAGAGTCGGGGAGTAGATAGCGGCCGGTTGTCATGGCGAAGTTGATGTTTCCGCTGGCCATGCGGTCGAGCCCGGTCAGGTAGCGGCCGAGGTCGTCGTCGCCGTCCGCGAGGAGTTCCTCGCGTAGCTGGAGGTACAGGGCCATCATGCGGTCGCGGATGGCGACGGCCTTGATGACGGCTTGCTCGAAGGTGTAGTCGGGATGGTCGTGGCGGATCGCGTCGAACAGGCTGAGCTTTTTGACCGGGAGATCACGCTCCCGGAGATAGGAGTAGCGATCGTTGTCCAGGACGCTGGCGAGCATGCTGGCCTCGGCAGCCGCGCGGACGGCGGGACGGAGCCATTGCTGCTCGCTGAGTTCAATGCCCTCCGCCGCGTCCATGCAGGCGGCTGCAGCATTTGCCCCACCGGACCCGATACGCATGGCCAGGAAGTCGTTGACCGAGAGATCGGCACCCCTTTCCAAAAGGCTGGCCTCCCACGCCATGTGGTAGAGCCACTGGCACTGGCCCGCAGCGAAACGCTCCCATTGCACTGGGGTCAACAGACTCCGCATACGCAGGCACACGTCACGGATGGCGATGTCGGCGGGGGCGGTGGCATCCGGCCAAGAGTTCGGTGAACGGAAGGTGCGCTCCCAGCGGGCCAGCGAAGCTACGACATCAGAGGTCGGTCGACCCGAGCCAGCGAACTCGCTGGGGAACCAGGCCCACGCGTTGTAGTCGGAGAATGCCTGCCCGATCTCTATGGGCGCATGCGGAAGCGCGTGCGCGGTGAAGTCAGCTCCGGTCTGGGCGAGCATCGTGGTTAGCCGGGTGTTGCCAGCGCCGAGATCGAACTGCCGCGCCCATGCGTGCGTGCGTGCTCGCAGGTGCTCCGCGTTGGGGTGGACCTCTGCAATGAGCGGGCTGTAGAAGGCCAGGAGCTTGGCGAATGCGCTGTCCGGCGCTTCGGGGTTCGTCACGGTGCTCTCCTCGCGTGTGTCTCTTGGGCCGCGGGGTTTCCAGGTCAGACTTCTGGGAGTTGTCGGCGAGGCGCCGTCGAGGTTGGTCGGGCCGGGAGGCCCAGCGCCCGGAGCCCGTGAACGCGCGGGCGAGTCGGTCAGGGCGGTGGCGGGCAGCGTGCCCACACTCATGCCGGTGCCCGCCGGGTCGTCTCGCTCGGGGGCCGGGTCAGGAGCGAGAGGGCGTGGGTGTGCGCGGTGGCGGGGAGTTGGGAGATGGCATCGCGCGCAAGTTGAGCGTGGTGGTCGGCCATCGCGTGTGAGGCTTCGAGGGCGCCCGTCTCGTCCAGAAGGGCTCGCATCCGGCGCAGTGCAGTTTGTGGGTCGGCTTCGTTGAGCAGGGTGTGGCGCAGGGCGGCGCGGCCGGCGGGGCCGGCTCGCTGGTGGGCGAGTAGAACGGGCAGGGTGGCGTAGTGGTTGCGCAGGTCGCTGTCGGCGGGTTTGCCCGTCAGGCCAGCGATGGCGGGGTCATAGGGCAGGAGGTCGTCGCGGATCTGGAAGGCGATGCCGAGGTGGTCACCGAAGGCGCCGAGCAGGTCCGTGGTGGGAATGTCGCCTCCGCCGAGGATGGAGCCGATGCGGCAGGCCGCCTGCATGAGTGCGGCGGTCTTGTCCCGGGCCATCGCCAGGTAGTCGTCGACGGAGCGGTCCAGGCCGCCTCTCATCGCCAGCTCGTCGAAGGCGCCCCGGCAGATCGTTACCCCGGCGCCCACCTGCACCGCCAGGGCGCGCGCGATGCGGTCGGTGGGCACTCCGCGGTCGGCGCACTCGGCGAGCGCCGCGAACCAGGAGAAGTACAGGGCGTTGCCGGCGACGATGGCCTGCGCGGGTCCGAAAGCAGCATGCACGGCTGCTCGGCCGCGCCGCTGGGTGTCGCGGTCGATGATGTCGTCGTGCATCAGACTGCCGACGTGTGCACCCTCGATCCCGGCGGCAGCCGGCAGTACGGAGCTCAGTTCCCCGCCCACCGTCAGTGCCGCATGCACTACCAGCAACGGCCGTAAGAGCTTGCCCGGTGGGATCATCGCGTACCGGTGCACCGCGTCCAACCCCGTCATGCCGTCCGGCCATCGGCGAGCGAACTCGGCTTCCAGCCAATCGAGGATCTCGATGGGGTTCCCCGATGAACCGGGAGCCCATTGCACCGCGGACTGCGCGGGTATCGGTACAGCGCGCTGGCTTGGCAGTTCGGTCATGTGCGGGCCCCTTGTCAGCCGTCTTCATGAACGTTTCCGCGTGCTGGGCTAACACCAACAGGTCTATGGCCCGAGCCGGAACGGCTCGCAGCGGCATCATCGGAGCACGGATCCGCCCCGCCCCAGGGGCCCGTGCTTCCGTCTCCGTCCTTCAAACGGTTTCTCACCCGCTGGTGGTGTGTCCGGGACGTGGTCGGTGACAAGTAACCACGCCGGAGGCGGGACCCCTGCTCCCCGCACCCGCGGGGATGTTCCTCCCAGCCCAACGAGGGCCAGTACGCGATGCGGGAAATCGTCAACGCGATCCTGTACCAGGCCCGCACCGGCTGTCAGTGGCGCCATCTGCCGCACGACCTGCCGCCGAAGAGCGCGGTGTACTACTACTTCGCTCTGTGGCGGGATGACGGCACCGCCGAGACCGTCCACGACCTGCTGCGCTGGCAGGCCCGCGTGATACGCAAGCTGCACGAGGATCCCACCGCCGTCGTCCTGGACTCGCAGACGGACGGGTCTCGGTGAACGCGCCGAAGGACACGACCGGGCTGGATCCGGGCAAGAAGAGCCCGGGCCGCAAGCGAGCCATCGCCACCGACGTCCTGGGCCTGATCATCGCCGTGGTCGTGACCGCCGCGAGCGTGCACGACAACACCATCGGCATCGCCCTGCTGGACAAGGTCGCCGCCAGCGCACCCACGGTGACCAAGAGCTGGGTGGATGCCAGGTTCAAGCAGGCCGTGGTCGAGCACGGCGCCCGCCACGGCATGGACGTGGAGATCGTCCAACGTGGGCCAGCGGCAAGAGGGTTCACCCCGGAACCGAAGAGATGGGTGGTGGAGCAGACATTCGGCACCCTCATGCTCCACCGCAGACTCGTGCGGGACTACGAAACACGGCCGGCAAGCTCGGTCGCGATGATCCACCGGTCCATGAGCGACGTCATGCTCCGCCGACTCACCCGCACCGCCACCCCGACCCGGCGCGAGGCAGCCCAGGCGAGCGGGAGTACCCGGTGAGACAGCTCCTGGACAAGCTCGAGACCCGACAGCGGCTGGTGCGCGAGAACGTCGGACGGCTGCGTGAGCAGATTACCGAACTCACCGAACAACTCGCCTCCGCCGAGCGCACCTTGGAACGGCTGGAGATCACCCGCGAGACCATTCTGGAACTGGCCACCGAGGACGGAACCGCTGCCCCCGAGCCGCTGCCGGCGGGCTACCGCGAGATGCAGACGAAGAATCTGCTGGGACGAACGCGCACCGCGCCCAGGCGCAGCACCTTGCCCATGCCCACGGCGGCTGAGCGACAAGGCCTCGGTCTCTCAGCCCGGTCACCTGCCACGCAACGACTCTGAGCCGATCAATCCCAGATGCCCGAGTTCAACGGAGCGCAGTCAGCACCAACCCAGCACGGGAGTCAGCACCGCACCGTCAAATCACCCCGAACTGTGCGTCCCGGACAGCACTCGTTTCGACCATCTTCGAACCTATGAACCGCCCTTCCGTGAGCCGGCATGGTGGCCGCACGCATAGCCAACCATCGAACTATGTTGCCCCACCACATGTGCCCCTGACCTGCATCTTCCTACCGTGTGCGACACCTACCCGTCCCCACCGCACACAAGGAAGTGGCGCACATGGCATCCCAGGCACCCTCCGCTCCCCCACCATCCGCCCACCTCCCCCGCATCGTCGCCGCCAGTCTCATCGGCACCACCATCGAGTGGTACGACTTCTTCCTGTACGGCTCTGCGGCCGCCCTCGTTTTCAACAAGCTGTTCTTTCCCGGCTCCGACCCGCTCGTCGGCACGCTGCTGTCGTTCCTGACCTACGCCGTCGGGTTCGCCGCCCGGCCGCTCGGGGCGCTGGTGTTCGGACACTACGGGGACCGTCTGGGGCGCAAGCGGCTGCTGGTGCTGAGTCTGCTGCTGATGGGTGGTGCGACCTTCGCCATCGGACTGCTGCCGACGCATGCGACGGTCGGCAGCGCCGCGCCCGTCCTGCTGACCCTCCTGCGGCTGGTGCAGGGGTTCGCGCTCGGCGGTGAGTGGGGCGGCGCCGTCCTGCTGGTGTCCGAGCACGGGGACGCGCGCCGACGCGGGTTCTGGGCGTCGTGGCCGCAGACCGGGGCGCCGGCGGGGCAGTTGCTCGCGACCGGTGTGCTGTCGCTGCTCACCGCCCTGCTGTCGGACGACGCCTTCGTGAGCTGGGGCTGGCGGATCCCGTTCCTGCTCTCCGGTGTCCTGGTCGTCGTCGGTCTGTGGGTGCGCCTCTCCGTCGACGAATCGCCCGTGTTCCGGGAGGCGTTGGCACGATCCGAGGCCCGGCGGCGTGCCGGGGCACCCGAACAGCCGCCGATCGTCTCGGTGTTGCGGCACCACTGGCGGGATGTGCTGGTGGCGATGGGCGCCCGGATGGCGGAGAACATCAGTTACTACGTCATCACCGCCTTCATCCTCGTGTACGCCACCACGTCCGCCGATGTCTCCAAGCAGACCGCCCTGAACGCCGTGCTCATCGGCTCCGCGGTGCACTTCGCCGTGATCCCGGCGTGGGGCGCGCTGTCCGACCGGGTCGGACGGCGGCCCGTCTATCTGCTGGGCGCGGCCGGGATCGGGTTGTGGATGTTCCCGTTCTTCGCCCTGGTCGACACCGGGCGGTTCGGATACCTGGTGCTGGCGGTGACCGTCGGTCTGGTGCTGCACGGCGCCATGTACGCGCCCCAGGCCGCCTTCTTCTCCGAGATGTTCGCGACCCGGATGCGCTACTCCGGCGCCTCCGTCGGCGCCCAGTTCGCCTCCGTCGCCGCCGGGGCACCGGCGCCGCTGATCGCCACCGCGCTCCTGTCCGCCTACGGCAGCTCGACTCCGATCGCCCTGTATGTCATCGCGGCCTGCCTGCTCACCCTGGTCGCGGTGGCCGCGGCGAAGGAGACCCGGCGGCGGGACCTGGCCGACGACGGCACCGGGACCGTCACGGCGAGCAGCAGGGCCGACGCACACACCGGGTGAGCGCGCGCCGCTGGTCCCCGGGGATCAGCGGTGCTCCGGTGGCGACCCCAACCGGTGCAGGCGCAGTGCCAGTTGGATCTCCAGGACGCGTGCGGGGCTCTGCCAGTCGTCGCCGAGGAGGCGGGCCACCCGCTCCAGCCGCTGGGCCACCGTGTTCACATGGACATGGAGATCGTCCTTCGTACGGGCCGGGCTCATCCCGGAGGCGAAGTACGCGTCGAGGGTGCGCAGCAGTTCCGTGCCGCGTCGTGCGTCGTACGCGACGACCGGGCCGATGGTGCGTTCGACGAATCCGGTGACGTCCCGTTCGCCGGCGAGGAGCAGGCCGAGGAAGCCGAAGTCCTCGGCGGCGGCGCCGTCCCCGCCACGGCCGAGGACGTGGAGCGCGTCGACGCAGCGGCGACCCTCGGCATAGCCGGCGGCCACGCTGTCGGGCCGGGCGGCGAGATCGGTGACGGGCGCGGAGGCGCCGACGGTCACCGGCTGGTGGACGGCGGTGCCGAGCCGGCGGGCGGTGCGCCGGGCCACGTCGGCGGCGGTGTCGCCGGGGTCCAGGGGCAGCAGCAGGACGGTGCCGCCGTCGCGGGCCGCGGCCAGGCCGTGCCGGGTGGTGGCGAGGTGGGAGGCGGCCGACCAGAGCCGGCGACGGGCAGCCGCCTCCTCCTCGGCACTGGCCGCCGGGCCGTCCAGCCGGGCGGCGAGCACGACATGGGTGGCGTCGAGGTCGGCCTGCAACCGGGCGGCACGATCGCGCAGTTGGCGCGGATCGCGGTCGCGTGCGTCGAGTAGGTCGTCCAACAGTTCGCCGCGCACCCGCTGTTCGGCCTCGGCGGCGGAGCGGCGGGCCAGCAGGAGCAGCGAGGTGACCATCGCGGCGCGTTCCAGGGTGCGCTGGTCGACGGGGTCGAGACTGGGGTGGCCGCGCAGCACCAGCGCGCCGAGCAGTTCACCGCCGGCGGCGACCGCGGCGATCCAGTCGTCGCTGTGCCGGACCGCGTGCCCTTCCGTGCGCGAGGTCGCCAGCGAGCGGGAGTCAGCGATGTCGGTGAACTCCACGGTGCCGCCGAGGACTTGGGAGACGGCGGCGGCCACGTCATGGACTCCGCCGCCGCGCAGCACGAGTTCGGCGAGTCGGTCATGGATGTCCGAGGCCCGTTCGATGACCGCGCTGCGGTCCTTGATGATCTCGTTGGCCCGCTCCAGGTCGGCCATGGCCGTACGGGTCTCCGTGAGCAGGTTCGCCCCGTCGATGGCGGCGGCGGCCAGCGCGGCGAAGGAGCCGAGCAGTGCGATCTGCTCCCGTTCGAAGACGCGCGCCCGCCGGTCCGCCGCGAACAGCACGCCGATGACGTGCGGTCCCAGCATGAGCGGCACCCCGAGGATGGCGACCAGTCCCTCGTCGCGCACCCCGGCGTCGATGGGGAGGGTGTGCTGGAAGCGGTCGTCCCTGAAGTAGTCGTCGGTGACGTAGGGCCGCGCGGTCTGTGCGACGAGCCCGCCGAGCCCCTCCCCCATGCCGAGCCGCAGCTGCTGGAAGCGGGCCGCGACGGAGCCCTCGGTGACCCGCATGTAGGTGTCGCCACGGGCCGGGTCGTTGAGGCTCAGGTAGGCGACGTCCGTGCCGAGCAGGGAGCGGGCGCGCTGGACGATCGCCTGGAGCACGGCGTCCACATCGCGCAGTCCCGCCAGGTCGTGCGCGGTCTCGAAGAGCGCGGACAGCTCCGCCTCGCGCCGCCGTCTGCCCTCCAGTTCGGTGCGGACCCGCAGCGCGAGGAGTCTGGCCCGCTCCAGTTCGGCGATCAGCTCGGGCGCCCGGCCTTCGGCACGGGCGACCAGCAGCGGCTGCTCGTAGGCCTCCGCCGAGGCGCCTTTGGCCAGCAGTTCGAGATACGCCGGATCGGCGCCGGAGACCACCTCGGCACCCTCGGCGAGGGCGGCGACCGCTTCTGCCGGGGCCGGCCACCTGGCGGGCTGCACTTGATTGCGCGACATGGTCACAGGATTCCGCATCGTCGCCGTGGTCCGTCGGGCCTGTGGAAAACTCGCGGACCGGTGGCCGTCCGGCCCTTCAGTGGGCTGTCCAGCCGCCGTCGAGCACGAGTGAGGTGCCCGTGACGAAGGACGCCTGGGGACCGCAGAGATAGGCCACGGCCTCGGCGACCTCCTCCGGTTCGACGAGCCGTTTCACCGCGGTGTCCGTCAGGAGTACCTCGGACAGCACCCGTTCCTCGGGGATGCCGTGCGCCCGGGCCTGGTCGGCGAGTTGCTTCTCGACCAGTGGGGTGCGCACATAGCCGGGGTTCACACAGTTGGAGGTCACGCCATGGGGTGCGCCCTCAAGGGCGGCTGTCTTGGAGAGTCCCTCCAGACCGTGTTTGGCTGCCACATAGGCGGACTTGAAGGCGGAGGCGCGCAGTCCATGGACGGAGGACACATTGACGATCCGCCCCCAGCCTTGCCCGTACATATGTGGCAGCGCGCCCCGGATGAGCCGGAACGGGGCCTCCAGCATCACCGTCAGCACGGTGTGGAAGACGTCCGGCGGGAACTCCTCGATGGGGCGCACCAGCTGGATGCCGGCGTTGTTGACGAGGACGTCGGTGCCGGCGGCGGCGCGCTCGGCCGCGTCCAAGTCGGTGAGGTCGAGGACGTACGGCTCGACGCCACCGCTGACCGGGCCGACGACCCGTCCGGCCGCCTCCGTCAGTTCGGCCAGCCCGGCCGCGTCCCGGTCCACGGCTCTCACCTGGGCTCCGGCGACCGCCAGGCGCAGCGCGCAGGCACGGCCGATACCCCCGGCGGCACCGGTGACCAGGGCGGTACGGCCCCGCAGGTCGAGGGCGGGCGGGTGGGGGCCGGGGAGGGCGCTGGGCGAGGTCATGATCCGACCCTAGGCGGCCCTCCCCCGGGACCACATAGGGTCAGCGCACATACTTCAGCTGAAAGCCGTAGCGTCGAACCATGTGGGTGCATCCGACATGGCCTGCTTGATCCGCAACACACCGAACTCGTTCAGCTCCGGTAGGGCGTCCACGTCGAACCAGGCCACCTCCAACGACTCGTCGTCGTTGACACGGGCCTCGCCGCCGACGGCCCGGCAGCGGAAGGTGATGTCCATGTACTGGCAGACGTCACCGTTCGGGTAGGTGACGGGGTTCAGCGCCTGGACCAGGACCACCCGCTCGGCGACGCAGTGCACCGCCGTCTCCTCGAAGACCTCCCGCACGGCGCAGGCCGCGGGCTGCTCCCCGGGATCCGGAATGCCACCGATGACCGACCACTTGCGGGTGTCGGTCCGACGGCCCAGGAGCACTCTGCCCTCGTCGTCGAAGACGATGGCGGTGATCCCGGGCAGCCACAGCAGCTGGTGGCCGGCGGAGGCCCGGATCGCATGGATGAAGTCAGGAGTGGCCATGCGCCGACCCTAACCGCCCGGTTCCCCCGAACCGGGCGAAGCCACGGGGCGTACAGCGGGTGTACGGCTACGCGTCACCGACGCGCCGGGAGCGCAGCCCCGACCCGATCGCCCAGCCGATCCCACCGGCCGCGACCAGCACCAACGCGATCTCGGGCAGGATGCCCAGCCTGGTCGCGGGGGTCTCGGAGGTGCGCAGCGGCACCTTCTGGACCAGGTAGGCGGGCACGAACATGCCGGTCTTCTGGGTGATCTTCCCGTCCGGCATGATGATCGCGCTGACCCCGCTGGTCACCGGCACGGTGACGGTCCGGCTGTGCTCGACGGCGCGGATCCGGGACATGGCGAGCTGCTGGTAGGTCATCTCGCTGCGGTCGAACGTGGCGTTGTTGCTCGGCACGGAGATCATCTCGGCTCCGTGCGTCACGGTGTCCCGCACGTCCCAGTCGAAGGCGGCCTCGTAGCAGGTGGCGAGGCCGACCTTGGTGCCGTCGATGTCGAACACACCGGGTTTGGAGCCCCGGCTGAAGTCCTGCCGGACCATGCTGGTCCAGTTCTTGTTGATGGCGCCGACCAGACCGCGCAGCGGGAGGTACTCGCCGAAGGGCTGGATCTGCCGCTTGTCGTACGTCGCCGTCGGCCCCTTGACCGGGTCCCACAGGATCTGCTCGTTGAGGAGCTTGCCGTCCCGTTCGACGACCCCGCCGACCGAGATGGGCACGCCCACCGCCGTGGCGGCCTCGTCGATCACGGCGGCCGCGTCGGCGTCGGCGAACGGGTCGACGTCGGAGGAGTTCTCCGGCCACAGCACGAAGTCCGGCTTGGCGACCTTGCCCGCCTTGACGTCGGCGGCCAGCTTGAGCGTCTCCTTCACGTGGTAGTCGAGCACGGCCTGCCGCTGGGCGGCGAACTCAAGGCCGGCCCGCGGCACATTGCCCTGGATGACCGCGACGGTGACCGAGCCGTTCTCCGCCTTGTCGCTCACCAGCGTCCGGGCGGCGACCGCGCCCACCACGGGGACGGCCACGCTCAGCAGGGCCGCGGCCGCCGCCCCGCGCCGGATCTCACGCGTGCGGCGCCCCTCGACGGCAAGGCGCACCAGCTCGTACAGACCGAATCCGCACAGGACGACAGCGAAGCCGAGAAGGGGGGTGCCGCCCACCGCGGCGAGCGGCAGGAAGACACCCTCCGCCTGGCCGAAGGCGATCTTGCCCCAGGGGAAGCCGCTGAAGGGCACGCGCGCGCGTACCGCCTCACCGGCGATCCACACGGCGGCCGCCCACACCGGCCAGGCCGGCAGTCTGGACACGGCGGCCACGCCCACCCCGACCAGGGCGACGAAGATCGCCTCGATGGCCACCAGCGCGAGCCACGGCCCGGGGCCGACCTCGACGCCGGTCCACACCAGCAGGGGCAGCAGGAAGCCGAGGCCGAAGAGATAGCCGAGGCCGAGGGCCGCCTTCCAGGTACGGCCGCGCAGCACCCACCCGAATCCGGCGAAGGCGGGCAAGGCCAGCCACCACAGGGTGCGCGGCGGGAAGCTGACGTACAGCAGCACTCCGGTGAGCGCGGAGGCGGTGGCCGGGACCAGACGGCGCAGCAGCCGCAGGCCGCGTTCGCGGGGCGCGAGGGGCGGTGTGAGCTGGTCCGACTGGTCGACGGAAGTTGCGGTGGCGGTCACTCCGGGAGTGTACGGCGGCCGGCTGTGCGGCCGACAGCACGGTCTCGGCATGCAGGAATCACACCGTTCCCGCGCAAGTCGTCCACAAAGTGGGCATCACCGGTTACGGTGAGCCGAGGCGGGCGGCGGGGCCTGCCACAGGTCGGGGGACCGGGTACGGGGGGCGACGGTGGGGTCGACCGGGATGACGTCCGCTGTCGGGACGGACGCGGACAACGACAGACGAAACGTTTCTGACGCGGTGGGTGTCGTGGTGCTCGGGGCGTGCGCCCTATGGCCACTGCTCTCGGCGGCCGGGCGGGACGGACGGCCCGAGGGCGTGCTGCTGGCGGTGCTCGCCGTGGCCGCGGGCTATGCCGCGGGCCGGATGTCGGGGTCGCTGTGGCCGGTGGCGGCGCCCTGTGTCGGCGCGCTGGCCGGGCTGGCCCTGGCGGCGGCGACGCCCGAGGTGGCCGCGGGCCCGCAGTCCACGACACCGCTCGGCCATGCCGGTGCCGTCGCGGCGCTGCTGGTCCTCGCGACGGGTGGCGTGTGCTGTGCCGCCTGGGCGACACCGGTTCCGGCGCTGCGGTTCGGGCTGCGGACGCTGGCCGCCGGGATCGTGGTGACCGGGGCGGCCGTGGGCTCGGCGATGGGGTGCGTGGCCGGTGCCGCCGTGCTGCTGTGCTCCCTGGCCGCCGGCCGGCTGCGTCGTCGGGGCGCGGGCATCGCGGGGCTGGCCCTGGCTGCCGCGCTGGTGACCGGCATGGTCTGGGCGGTCGCCGCGAACGTCCTGCCGGCCGGCCTAGCCACCGCGCTGTCGGGCCCGCTCACCGAGCGCCGCGTCCAGCTGTGGCGGGACGCTCTGCATCTCGCCCGCCGGAACAGCGCCCTGGGCGTCGGCCCCGGGCGGTTCGGCGAGCTGAGCGGCACCGCGTCCGAGGCCCTGCTGCCCGACGGCAAGCCACACTCCGCGCCGCTCCAGCAGGCCGCCGAACAGGGTCTGGTCGGTGTTCTCCTGCTGGCCGCCGCGTTCTGCTGGATCCTCTACGTCCTGTGGCGCTCGGCCCGCTCCACACCGGTCGTACTCACCGCGACCGCGGCGCTCACGGCACTGGCCGCGGTCGCCGCGGTCGGCGACGCGCTGAGTTTCACGGCGGTGTCGGCGGGCGCGGGTCTGCTGGCGGGCCTGGCGACGGCCCGGCCGTGGGTGGCGGGTGTCCCACAGAGCTGAAACCGCCCACAGCCGAAGCCGACGCCCCTGTGTCTCGCACCCATGTGTCCGAGCCACACAGCCCCGTCGGCCACCTCAGTGTGCGGTGCCGGGTGTGATGGTCCGCAGGCGTTCCCTGATGACCCGGACCGCCGACTCGGCGTTGTCCACGGTGATCGTGAAGGTGTGGCCGTCCCACAGGCGCAGGACGATGCCCTCGCCGCGCCGGACGACGACGGCCGTGCCCTTCTCGGGCCGCCAGCGGTAGCCCCAGCCGCCCCAGTGACGCGGGGTGATCTGTGGGCTGAAGTCGGCGCCGACCACCTGGGAGAGCGGGATACGACGCCGTGGTACCCCTATATGGCCGCACCGGACTTCGAGGCACTCCTTGTCGAGCTTCAGGTCGACATGCACGAAGGCGAGGGTGCCGAAGAGGACCAGCAGCCCGGCGGCGATGCAGCCGACGACCGCCATCACCAGTGGGGCGATCCCCGAGGTCCAGGCGGAGTCCACGGCCAGTTCGACGCCGAGCGCCATACAGGCGGCGCCGACCAGTGCCAGCAGCCACTGGACCCGGTTGGTGGCGCGCCCCGTCCAGACATCCGGCTGCGGGGCGTCCTTCTTGTCCAGGGAGCGGTCGTGGGGGTGGTCCCTCATATCTACGAGATTACTCAGGTTTCGCTGCGCGGGTACCGCGTTGCGGAGGGTGACTGCTCAGATCGGCGGTATCCGCGGCCCCGGAGGGCTCACTGGGACGCGGCGGGGCTGGCCGTCCGCAGCAGGCGGGCCTCGGCGTAGCCGAGCGCGGCCTCGGGGAGCTCGCCCTCGCGGCCGTTGAGCAGCACCGTCACCGTGCCGGTGGCGGGTGCGTCGGGGGCGGGCTGCGCACCGATCCGGCGCAGCGCCTGGGCGGCCACCGCTCCGGCGGAGCCGTGCAGGACGACAGGCGCGGCTCCGGGGGGCTGCACGGCGGCGCGGATACGTTCCGCCAGAAGTTCGTAATGGGTGCAGCCCAGGACGACGGTCCTTACATCGTCGGGCGTGAGCTCGGCCGCCGCGCTCACGGCGGCGTCGACGGCTGCCTGGTCGGCGTGCTCCACGGCCTCGGCCAGTCCCCAGCAGGGCACTTCGGTGACCGGCACGCCGCCGGCGAACGACTCGATCAGGCCCCGCTGATAGGGGCTGCCGGTGGTCGCGGGAGTCGCCCAGATCGCGATCGGGCCGCCGGCCGCCACGGCCGGCTTGATCGCCGGGACGGTGCCGATGACGGGGATGCCGGGTTCCAGGCGGGCGCGCAGTGCGGGCAGGGAGTGCACGGTCGCCGTGTTGCATCCGACGATCAGTGCGTCGGGACGGCGGGCGACCGCGGCCTCGGCGACCGCCAGGGCGCGCTCGGTGATGCCCTCGGGGGTGCGTGGCCCCCAGGGCATGCCCTCGGGGTCGAAGGAGAGGACGAGATCCGCGTCGGGGCGCAGCCGCCGTACCGCTGCGGTGGCCGCCAGCAGGCCGATTCCGGAGTCGATGAGCGCGATCTTCACCCGGCCACGATAGACGATGGGCCGTTGGGGGCAGGTCCCATGGGGCAGACTGCGCGGGTGAGCGCCATCGTGTGGACCGCCGCCGTATCCCTCGCCGCCTGGTTGTGGCTGCTGCTCTGCCAGGGCTTCTTCTGGCGCACCGACGTCCGGCTGCCGCCCCGGCACGATCCCGGGGAGTGGCCGGATGTGTGCGTGGTCGTCCCGGCCCGGGACGAGGCGGCCGTGCTGCCCCTGAGTCTGCCGTCGCTGCTGGCGCAGGACTATCCGGGGCGGGCGGAGGTGTTCCTGGTCGACGACGGCAGTACGGACGGCACCGGGGAGCTGGCCCGGGAGCTGGCCGCGCGGCATGGGGGGCTGCCGCTGACCGTGACCTCGCCGGGCGAGCCGCCGGCGGGCTGGACGGGCAAGCTGTGGGCGGTACGGCACGGCATGTCTCTGGCACGCGCGCGTGGCCCCGAGTATCTGCTGCTGACGGACGCGGACATCGCCCACGAGCCGGACAGCCTGCGGCTGCTGGTGGCGGCCGCGCGTACCGGGGGCTTCGACGTGGTCTCGCAGATGGCGCGGCTGCGGGTGGCGAGCCTGTGGGAGCGGCTCGTGGTCCCCGCGTTCGTCTACTTCTTCGCCCAGCTGTACCCGTTCCGCCGGATCGGCCGGAAGGGGTCGCGTACGGCGGCAGCGGCCGGGGGCTGTGTGCTGCTCCGCGCCGACACGGCGGAGCAGGCACGCATCCCGGACGCGATCCGGCACGCGGTGATCGACGACGTGGCGCTCGCCCGCGCGGTGAAGGGGTCCGGCGGGCACGTCTGGCTGGGGCTGGCGGACCGGGTGGACAGCGTGCGGCCGTATCCCCGGCTGCACGACCTGTGGCGCATGGTCTCCCGCAGTGCGTACGCGCAGCTGCGGCACAACCCGCTGCTGCTGCTCGGTACGGTCGCCGGTCTCGCGCTGGTCTACCTGGTGCCCCCGGCGACGGTGCTGGCGGGCGCGGTCACCGGCAGCCTGGCGGCGGCGCTCGTCGGGGCCGCGGCCTGGCTGGTGATGACCGCGACGTACCTGCCGATGCTCCGCTACTACCGGCAGCCGCTGTGGCTCGCCCCCCTGCTGCCGTTCACCGCGTTCCTCTATCTCCTGATGACGGTCGACTCGGCGGTGCAGCACTACCGCGGGCGTGGGGCGGCCTGGAAGGGCCGTACGTACGCGCGTCCCGACACCGTGGCCGACGAGGGCTGACCTCCGTCCGCGCTGTCACTTGCGGCCGGGCGTCCAGTTCATGCCCCAGCCGTAGGCGCGGTCGACGGTCCGCTGCGGGCTCACCCCGCGCTCCGGGACCAGATAGCGCGCCTCACGCTGCACGACCAGGTCGCCGCCGGTGTTGGTGAGCAGGGCGAGCGCGCACACGGTCGAGGGGACCGTGCACTCGTCCAGGGAGAAGTCGATCGGGGCGCCGTGCTGGGGCTGGAGGGTGACGGTGGCGTGCAGGTCGGCGAAGGACCTGGCGCCCTGGTAGATGGTCACGAAGATCAGGATGCGCCGGAAGTCCTGTTTGTGGTCGAGGTTGACGGTGAGGTTCTCGCCGCTCGCCACGGCACCCGTACGGTCGTCGCCGTCGAGATGGATGTACGGCGGCCTACCGAGCGAGCCGAAGGCGTTGCCCAGCGCCTGGACGACGCCCTTGCGGCCGTCGGCGAGTTCGTACAGGGCGCACAGGTCGAGATCGAGGTCGGACCCGCCGCGCCGACCGCCCCAGCCCGGAGACTCCTTGCGGACCTGCCAGTTGAGGTTGACGCGCATCGTGCCCGAGGTGCCGCCCTGTTTGGCCAGGGAGACGGAGGGTGCCGCCTTGGTGAGCGTCACCTTGGACAGGCGCACCGGCGCGGCCGGCGGGGGCGGCGGGACGGGCAGGCCGCCGGTGGTCGGCGCCGGGGGCTGCGGGAAGGGGAGGCCGCCGGGCGGCGGGGGCGTCGGGGCCGGTGCCTGCGGAGCGGCGAGGGGCGTGGTCACTGTGGGCGTGACCGGCGGGGCGGAGCGGGGCGATGCCGGCGGTACCGGATGCTGCGGCTCCTCCACCGTGATCCCGAAGTCGGTGGCGAGTCCTTCGAGTCCGCTGCTGTAGCCCTGCCCCACGGCACGGAATTTCCAGCCGCCCTGGCGCCGGTACAACTCCCCCAGGACGAAAGCGGTTTCCACCGTGGCGCCGTTACTGTCGAACCGGGCGAGCTCATTCCCGTCCGCCGCGTCGCGGACCTCGATGTAGAGACCGGGGACCTGGCCGAACGTGCCGCCGTCGGCGGAGGCCGCCAGGACGATCTTCTCGATCGGGGCCTCCACGCGCGCGAGGTCGACGAAAAGAGTGTCCGTGACCTGGTCGCCGGAGTGCCGTTTGCCCTCGTGGCGGACCGCGCCGGAGGCGTGCGCGGGCTGGTTGTAGAAGACGAAGTCGCCGTCGGAACGCACTTTTCCGGCGACCAGCAGCAGCGCCGAGGCGTCCGCGTCGGGGACACCGGGGCCGGAGCGCCAGCCCAATTCGACACGCAGCGCCGTGGTCGGCACCGGTGTATTGGATCCTTTCGGCATTGTCATGTCCGCCCCCATCGCGTGTCGGCATGCCGGGCACGCCCGGCGGTCCCAGATCATCCCTACCCGCACAACCTATTCCCGGGGACAGGGAAGTCCCATCAGCGGCACAGGAAGATCCCTGTCCAACCGCCGGTAACCAGCGCGGAACTCGGCCTTTACACGATCAGAACGTTGATTGCCGTCCTTTTTTGCCGAGTTCGCTCGGATTGGGGATCCGGCGTCACTGCCGACACGGAAAACAACCCTCTTATCGGTCTCCCCAACCAGCACATCGTGGGCTTAACTTATGTGCCATGACCTCCCCCCGCTCCACCTATGGCGGCGGCTACTACTCCGCCTCCTTCCCGGACACTCCGATCTACGACTCCCTCGTGGCCGAGCGGGGCACCCCGCAGATCGCCCCGATCCGGGTCCCTCCCGCCTACGACGCGCCCAGCAGCCTGAACCTGCCCGCGCTCCCGTCGGCGCTGCCCGCCCTCCCGGCGGGCCCCTCCCAGCCGGCCCCCGGCTACGGGTACCCGCAGATGCAGCAGCCCGCTCCGCTGCAGCAGGCGCCCACGGCGTACATCCCCCAGCAGGCGACGGCACCGCGCGGCTACCCGGGCCAGCAGCAGCCGCAGCCGCCGCGCCCGATGATGGGCGGCACCGGGTACGAGGCGATGCGCCCGGCGGCTCCGCGCCCCGCGCCGACGGCTCCGTACCAGGACCCGTACAACAACCAGCAACAGCAGCAGTACCGCGGCTACTGATCGGCACCCCCTGATGTCGGTACCGCCCGGCACGGTGGCGTCATGGGGATCGCCGAACCGCGCTCGACGCATGTTCACCCGGTCAGGACGCTCCGGGGCCTCTCGCCCCGGCAGACCGTCGTGGAGCCCTGGGGGCCGGCCGGTGACCGCCGCCGGGCTCTGATCGACGACGGGGGAAAGGTCGTCACCCGGCGCGCACAGCCGCGTCTTGCATCGGCCGCCGCCGAGTTGCTGTCCGGTGGCGGCGTCCGCCTGCCCGCGCCCGGGCAGGCCCCGCCGGAGGTCCCATAGCCGGTGGCCGTGGTGTCGGCGGGCGTCCATGGCACACAGGTCCATGGCACACAGGAGGAGGCGGTTCCCCCGGTCCGGGCCACGCACGCGTGGTGCGACGACCAGCTGGGAACCGACACCCGCCACGTCCGCACAGGTCCGGGACGTCCACGTCGTCCGGCGTGCCGAGGACGAGCCCGACCTCCTCTTCCACCACGCCGCCCGATCGGCCCGGCCCACGCGCCGCCGGGCGAGACCGTATGCCTCTCCGACGGCCGCCCCCTGCTGATCACCGCGCAGGCTCCGCTCGACGCCCGCGACTCCTTCATGGCGCGGGACGATCACGCCGACGCGGGCCCGCTCCCCGTCAACCTTCCCGGAGCCGGCTCCGACTTCGACTCGAGTGATCTACGCCCTCGCGGGAACCCAAGGCAGCGGCCCGGTCGTTGAGGTCATGAGAAGTTCCTGAGAGCCCCGGCCGGGGTGATTTCGCTCTCTCTTCGGCCGGGCTCGCGGGTGAACGGCTCGGGCGGGGGTTATCACGGAGCGGAAGGGGGTGGTGGACGGTGCGAGCGATCCGCGGCCTGTGGCGCTGGCGGCGCAATCCGCTGCGCCGCGCGACCGACCTGGTCGAAGCCTGGGTGGCCCTGGTGGCACTGCTGTTGATCGTGGTGGCCGCGCCTTTGCTCGGCTCGCTCGTCGGCGCCGCCGCCCAGGACACCCTCCAGCGGTCCGTCCGGCAGCAGCACCACGACCGGCATCTGGTCACCGCCACCGTCGTACGGAAGCTGAGCGGCTCCCTGGTCGAGCCCGACCCGGACGCCACCAGCGCCCACGACACCCGCAGTCGCGTTCTCGCCGACTGGACCGCACCGGACGGCACCCGGCAGCACGGCGCGGCCCTGACGGTCCTCAAGTCCCCGCACAAGGGCGACCACTTCGGCATCTGGACGGACGGACACGGCCTGCTGACGGCCCGCCCGCTGGACTCCGCCACCGCGACGACCCACGCCGTGCTGGCCGGGTTCGGCGCGACCCTGATCACCGCGGGTCTGGTCGAGAGCGCCAGACGGATGATCGTCTGGCGTATGGTCCGTCGCAGATACGCACGTTGGGACCAGGCCTGGGACCGGGCGGGCCCGGACTGGGGCAAGGCCGGCACCGGCAGCTGAGGGCCTTTGTCTCTCTGGTCAATGCACCACCTCGGTGCACGCTACGGTGGACCGGCCGAAGCGTATTCGGTATCGACCCGCGCGCGAGCGGACCGCAGGGGCCGGACATCCTCCGAGGTGGCCGGCCCGAAGGCGAGCAAGCGATCTGTACGACGAGGTGGGGGCTCAGCAACGCCATGGCACAGGGCACGGTCCAGGTGACGCACACCGGCACATCGAGGTGGCGGCGCCGCACGGGTGAGTACGCGTCGCTCGCCGCCGCCCTGGAGGCCGCCGCCGACGGCGACGTCCTGACGGTCGCGCCCGGCACCTACCGGGAGAACCTCGTCGTCCAGCGCGCGGTGACGCTGCGCGGCCCGGAGGGCTCGCCCGGCTCGGTGCGCATCGCGCCCGCGGACGGGGTGCCGCTGACGGTGCGGGCCTCGGCGGTCGTACAGGACCTGCACGTGGAGGGCCAGGACGCGGCCGCGCCCGCGCTGCTCGTCGAGGAGGGCACTCCCGAGCTGCTGGACGTGCGGATCGTCACCCGCTCCGCGGCCGGCATCGAGGTGCGCGGCGGGGCCCGGCCGACCGTGCGGCGCTGCACCGTGGACAACCCGGCCGGCATCGGCATCGCCGTACTCGACGGCGGCGGTGGGGTGTTCGAGGAGTGCGAGGTCGTGGCGGCCGGTCAGGCGGGCGTGGCGGTGCGCGGCGGCGCCCACCCGCGGCTGGAGCGCTGCCGGATCCACCACGCCTCGGGCACGGGGGTGACGGCGACCGGCGAGAACTCCGCGCTGGAGGCCGTGGGTTGCGAGATCTACGAGGTGCGCGGCTCCGGCGTGCAGGTCACCGCGCGGGCCACGGCGCACCTCACCGACTGCGACGTGCACCGCACCACCGCCGACGGCGTGACGCTCGACACCGACGCGGTGCTCACCCTCGCCGACTGCCGCATCCACGACATCCCGGAGAACGCGGTCGACCTGCGTTCGCGCTCGGTGCTGACGCTGACGCGGACGACCGTGCGCCAGTTCGGGCGCAATGGGCTGTCGGTGTGGGACCCGGGCACGCGCGTGGACGCCAACCAGTGCGAGATCTTCGACAGCACGGGCGACTACCCGGCGGTGTGGGTGAGCGACGGCGCCACCGCCGTTCTGGACTCCTGCCGGGTGCACGACGTGCCGGACGCGCTGTTCGTGCTGGACCGCGGCTCCCGCGCGGACGTCGTCGACAGCGACCTCTCCCAGGTGCGCAACACGGCGGTGTCGGTGAGTGACGGGGCGACCGCACAGCTGGACGACTGCCGGATCCGGGACGCGGCCACCGGCGCCTGGTTCCGCGACCACGGCAGCGGCGGCACCCTCAACAACTGCACGGTGGACGGCACCCAGACCGGAGTGATCGTCACCAAGGGCGCCGACCCCACCATCGAGCGCTGCACGGTGGACTCCCCGGCCGAGGCCGGCTTCTACGTGTCGGCGGGCGGCCGCGGCACCTTCCAGAACTGCCGGGTCACCGGCAGCGCCGGCTACGGGTTCCATGTGATCGACGGCTGCCGTACGACACTGCGCAAGTGCCGTACGGAACGGTGCGCGCGCGGGGGTTACGAGTTCGCGGACGGTGGCCCGGACGCGGGCTCGGGCACCGGCCCGGTGGTGGAGGACTGCACCAGCGACGAGAGCGGCAGCCTGCGGCCGCCCGCGGCGCACGAGACGGCCGTACAGACCTCGTACCAGTCCCCCGGCCTGCTGGGCGCGATCCCCGGCCAGCGCAGCACCGAGCAGGAACCGCTCCTCACCCCGGCCGCGCCCGAGGAGCCGGCCCGCACCTCCCAGGCCGTGCTCGGTGAACTCGACGCGCTGGTCGGCCTGGAGAGCGTCAAGCGCGAGGTCCGTGCGCTGACCGACATGATCGAGGTCGGCCGGCGCCGCCAGCAGGCCGGTCTGAAGGCCGCCTCGGTCAAGCGGCATCTGGTGTTCACCGGCTCCCCCGGCACCGGCAAGACGACGGTCGCCCGGCTCTACGGCGAGATCCTCGCCTCCCTCGGGGTGCTGGAGAAGGGCCATCTGGTCGAGGTGTCCCGGGTCGACCTGGTCGGCGAGCACATCGGCTCCACGGCGATCCGCACCCAGGAGGCCTTCCAACGGGCGCACGGCGGCGTGCTGTTCATCGACGAGGCGTACGCGCTGTCGCCGGAGGACGCCGGGCGGGACTTCGGCAAGGAGGCCATCGACACGCTGGTGAAGCTGATGGAAGACCACCGGGACGCCGTGGTGGTGATCGTCGCGGGTTACACGGAGGAGATGGAGCGCTTCCTTTCGATCAACCCCGGGGTCGCGTCACGGTTCTCCCGGACCATCACCTTCAGCGACTACGGCCCGGACGAACTGCTGCGGATCGTGGAGCAGCAGGCCGACGAGCACGAGTACCGGCTGGCGCCGGGCGCCTTCGAGGCGCTGCGGACGTACTTCACGGTGCTCCCCAAGGGCCCCGCGTTCGGCAACGGCCGCACCGCCCGGCAGACCTTCGAGGCCATGGTCGAGCGGCACGCGAGCCGGGTCGCCCAGCTCGCCGACCCGAGCACCGACGACCTCACCCTGCTGTACGCGGAGGACCTCCCCGAACTCGCCTGATCAGCCACCCGGTTGCGGGCGCTGCCCGGGGAGTTCCGGGCGCAGTCGCGCCAGCAGTCGTTCCCGTTCCTCGGCGAAGACCGGGTCCGCCTGGTAGTCGGAGTGGCCCAGGATCGGGGCCGGGAGCGGGTGCCCCGGGGTGCGTCCGTAGGCGAGGGGGTCCTTCAGGGGGGTGTGGTCGACCGCCGGGCCGCCGTCGCCGTCGCCGTCGGCGGGGATCCGGACGGGGCCGCCGATGGGGTCGGTGAGGCGGTAGAGGTTGCGCCAGCAGGCGACCTCGCGGTGCAGGAAGCCGAGTTCGGCCGGCCCGAAGTGGGCGGGGAACCAGCGGCCGTACAGGCGCTCCAGCGGGGAGCCGTACGTCAGCAGGGCGACGCGCTTGCGGACCGACGGGGTCAGCTGCCAGGCGGCCGCGGCGGCGAGGACGCTGCCCTGGGAGTGGCCGGAGATGACCAGCCGGCCGCCGGTGCTGCGGGTCCAGGTGTCCATGCGCCAGGTCAGGTCGGGCACCGCGCGCTCGGCGTAGCAGGGCGGGGCGAAGGGGTGGGCGGCGCGCGGCCAGAAGGTGCCGACGTCCCAGAGGATGCCGATGGTGCGCCGGGCCGAGGCGTCCTTGTAGGCGCGCCGGCCCCAGGTGACGAAGAGTATGAAGCCGAGCCCGACCAGCCACGAGCCGAGCGCCTGGGAGGCCTGGGCCGCGCCGTGCACCAGGGCGTAGGTCCGGTCGGCGGCCGCGTCCGGTGTCTTCCCGGTGGTGAGCGCGCCCACCAGCGCCCCTGCGCCCAGCACCAGCGTGGCCGCGCAGAGCACGGCGACGACGAGCGGCGTCCGGTCGGTGAGGGCGGCCATGGCACGGACCCCGGCGATACGGCGGGTGCGTGCCGTGTCCTCCGGTTCCCCGGCGTGGTCGAGGCCGACGGCGGCGCGTTCGGCGTGGCCGAGCCGCGAGGTGCGCCAGGAGAGCCAGGCGACCGCGGCGAGCAGTACCACGAGGACGGGTGGGATCACCGAGGCCTGCCAGGTCAGCAGGACCGGCGGCCCGGCGAGGGAGGTTCCGGTGCCGTCCAGCCAGTCGGAGACCCGCTGGGCGACCCCGCCCGAGATCACCCCGCCCAGCGCGCAGGCGAGCAGCGCGACGGCCGGCCCGCCGAGACCGCGCATCGCGGCGCGCGGATCGGGGAGCCGGCGGTGCAGGTCGTGGGCGACGGCCCCGAGGACGATCACCAGCACGCCCTGGGCCAGGACCAGGCCGCCGAAGGCCGGGTCCCCGGCGAGCCGCCCCACGGAGCGCCATCCCGGCCGGGACCAGCCGGCGTACAGCGCGCCGAGGACCAGCAGGGCGAGCGCGCCGAGCGGCAGGCCGCGTACCAGACGCCGGTCGAGCTCCTGGTCGAGGAGGTTCTCGCTGCGGCCCCGGCGGCAGACCACCCACACCGCGGCGACCGCCAGGGCTGCCAGTGCGGCGAGCAGAAGCCATCCGGTGGCGTCGAGTACGGCGGGCCCGCCGGCCCGGCGGTCGAAGGCGGCCGCCGGTGCGAGGACCCCGGCGGCGACCGTGAGCAGCCCCGCCGCGGTGTGGGCGGCACGCAGCCGGGCCACCAGCCGGCGTCCGTACCAGAAGCCGGGGCTGCCGAGGGAGGTGTGCCCGGGCTCGGCGTCGTGGACCAGCGGCCGGGTGGACTCGTAGGCGCTCCAGGTGCGGTGCGAGAGGTACCAGAGCAGGCCGGTCAGCGCGGTGGGCACCAGGGCGGCCAGGGCGAGCCGGCGGCCGGGGGCGCTCCACCAACCGCCGTCGGAGCCGGCCGGTGAGAGGAAACCGAGCCAGGAGTGCCGGCCGGCGCAGGCGGCGGTGCCCGCGCACTGCCAGGCGGCCAGGTCCAGGGCGACCTCGCAGGCGGCGGCGACCAGCAGCACCGTCAGGGTGAGCCCGGCGAGCCGGACCAGCAGGCCGTAGAAGCGGACGGTGCGCGGCCGGTCCTGGGCGGCGGGGCGCATCCAGTGGGCGAGGTTGACGACCATGAACGGCAGGAGCAGCAGCCACAGGGCGCGGGAGGCGTTGCCCGAGGTGAGGTTGCACCAGACGTACGCCTCGGGCACCGGACGGTCGCGGTAGTCGCCGGGCCGGGACTCCGCGCCGACGTCCTCGGCGCGCCGGAAGACGGCGGCCGTGTCGTCGCCCGTGATCCGCACCGTGCGCGGATCACCGAGCATCTTCTCGGGCGTGCTGCCGCCGACACCGTGCACCAGCAGTTCCAGGTCGATCTCCGGTACGGCGGACCGCTCGACGGAGTCGGTCTCCCCGCCGGTGCGCCGCTGGACGGAACGGCCCTGCTCGGCCGTCGGCCGCCCGGCCGGACCGGCCGTCCGCACCACGAGCCGCCCGCCCGGTTCGGACGTCTCGGCCACGTGCCGCTCGGCCGGTTCGGTCCGCGGGGCACCGGGCGGCTGGGCGGGTGCGGTCTCCGTCGCCGCCGGCCGCTCCGCGAGGTCGCCGGCGGTACGTTCCTGCGCGCGTTCCACTCTTCTCGCACTTCCCCCGTGACGCGCCGATGGTCTGTGTCCGTGCGGGTCCCAGGATCTCCGATTCCGGTGTGACGTACACCACTCGCCACGGAATCTCCCCGTTGTGTGTGACGCCCGGTGGAACACGTGGTGACCGAATGACATGTGCGCACCGACACAGGGAGTGGCGCAACCGGCGTGGTCCCGTGAAAGGATGAGGCGCTCACGCACCGGAGCCGGGCGGAATGTCCTGGTCGGAGCCGGTACGCAGGGCGTGTCGGGCGGCTTGAGGCGAGAGGACCGGAGCGTACGTGAGCGAGAACCAGAACCTCCTCGCGGAGCAGCGCCGCGCCCTGATCCTGGACGAGGTCCGGCGCCGGGGTGGCGTTCGCGTCAACGAACTGACCCGCAAGCTCGGCGTGTCGGACATGACCGTACGCCGGGACCTGGACGCGCTGGCCCGGCAGGGCGTGTTGGAGAAGGTGCACGGCGGTGCGGTGCCGGTGGTCGAGGCGAGCACGCACGAGCCGGGGTTCGAGGCCAAGTCGGGACTGGAGCTGACCGCCAAGGAGGACATCGCCCGGGCCGCCGCCGAACTGGTCGTGCCGGGTACGGCGATCGCCCTGTCCGGCGGTACGACGACGTACGCGCTGGCCCATCAGCTCCTGGAGGTCCCCGACCTGACCGTGGTGACGAACTCGGTGCGGGTCGCGGACGTCTTCCACGCGGCGCAGCGGGTCTCCGGGCAGCGGCAGGGCGCGGCGACCGTCGTCCTGACCGGCGGGGTGCGCACCCCGTCCGACTCGCTGGTCGGCCCGGTGGCGGACCAGGCGATCGGGGCGCTCCACTTCGACCTGCTGTTCCTCGGCGTGCACGGCATATCGGTGGAGGCCGGCCTGTCCACGCCGAACCTCGCGGAGGCGGAGACCAACCGCCGGCTGGTGCAGTCGGCCCGGCGGGTCGTGGTGGTCGCCGACCACACCAAGTGGGGCACGGTGGGCCTGAGTTCGTTCGCCAAGCTGGAGCAGGTCGACACACTGGTCACGGACGCCGGGCTGCCGGCCGCGGCGCGTGCGGAGATCTCCGAACACCTGCGCCGCCTGGTGGTGGCGGGCGAAACCGACTGAGGGTGCAGACAGCTGACGGGCCGTCAGCTACCTTTTCGGGACACCGTCTCACGAGGAGGTCGGCCCGTTGGCTCACCAACTGCGCCCGGTGGGACTCGACTTCGTCGAGACCGCACCCGTACGGCTCGTGTTCGGGCGGGAGATGACGGCGGCGCCGGAGACGGTCTTCCGGGCCCTGGCGGAGGACGTGCCGGGCTGGTCGCAGTGGATGACGGGGGTGAAGTCGGCTCGCCCGACGGAGCACGGCCGGGAAGTGCGGCTCCAGGGCGGTGTCCGCTTCGAGGAGACGGTGATCGCGTCGATGTCGCCCGAGGTGTACGCCTACCGCGTGGACACGGCGAACGTACCGGGCGCGGGAGCCTGGCTGGAGGAGTGGCACCTCACCCCCTACGGCACCGGCACCCGGGTACGGATGACGTTCGCCCTGGACGGTACGGCGCTGTTCCGTGCGGTGTGCCGCCTGGCGGCACCGGGCATGGGCCGGGCGATCCGCGAGGGGCTACGGGCCTTGGACGCCGGACTGTGAACGCCGTCGGCCGCAGCACCCCTTCAGGGACGCGTGGAACCGCGCGGCCGGCCACGGGCGACCCGCACCCGCGAACCTAGTCCGGCCAGACCCCAGTGGCCAGCAGAGCCTCGATCGCGGCCGTGCAGGGAGCGATGTCCAGCCCCTGCTCCTCCAGCCAGGAATCCGAGTAGTACTTGTCGAGATACCGGTCCCCCGGATCGCACAGCAGCGTCACCACGCTCCCCGTGCGCCCCGCCGCCACCATCTCGGACACGATCTTCAGCGCACTCCACAGCCCGGTCCCGGTGGAACCGCCCGCCTTCCGCCCGATCGCCCGCTCCAGCGCCCGCACCGCAGCCACGCTCGCCGCGTCCGGCACCTTCATCATCCGGTCGATGGCCCCGGGCACGAAACTGGGCTCCATCCGCGGCCGGCCGATGCCCTCGATCCGGGACCCGCAGTCGCAGGTGACGTCCGGATCGCCGGTGGTCCAGCCCTCGAAGAAGCAGGAGTTCTCGGGGTCGGCGACACAGATCCGGGTATCGCGCTGGGTGTAGTGGACATAGCGCGCGAGGGTCGCGGACGTACCGCCGGTCCCCGCCGTGGCGACGATCCACGCCGGCTCCGGGAACCGCTCCAACTCCAGCTGGCGGAAGATGGATTCGGCGATGTTGTTGTTGCCGCGCCAGTCCGTGGCCCGTTCGGCGTAGGTGAACTGGTCCATGTAGTGGCCGCCGGTCTCCACCGCGAGGCGCGCGGACTCCTCGTACATCTTCCGGGGGTCGTCCACGAAGTGGCACCGCCCGCCGTGGAATTCGATGAGCCGGCACTTCTCGGAGCTGGTGGTACGCGGCATGACGGCGACGAAGGGCACGCCGATCAGCTTGGCGAAGTACGCCTCGGAGACCGCCGTCGAGCCGCTGGACGCCTCGATCACGGGACGGCCCGGCCGGATCCAGCCATTGCACAGACCGTAGAGGAAGAGCGAGCGGGCCAGCCGGTGCTTGAGGCTTCCTGTGGGGTGGGTCGACTCGTCCTTGAGGTAGAGGTCGATGCCCCACGCCTCGGGCAGCGGGAAGCGCAGCAGATGGGTGTCAGCCGAGCGGCGGGCATCCGCCTGGACCTTCCCGACGGCTTCTTTGAGCCAGTCGCGGTACCCGGTGTCGCTGTGGTCGACGTCGAGGGTGGCGCCGGTGCGGATCTGCGGGGTGGTGCTCACGGCGGGCTCCTTACACGGGGCGCCGACAGCGTCCGAGCGCGGCCGGCACACCGATCATAAACACCTTTCACACAGCTTCTCACCTGCATAAACGCATCTTTGAGCGCCTCAAAGGCCCCCTGTGGAACGGTGGCTCGAATCCTTCGGGGGCGCATTGCCGCGAGTGCTCCGGGCGCCCCCCGCCCGGCGGCCCGTGCGTACTGGTGCTCCTCGTCGAGGGCGGGCAGACTGCCACCGGACGGGACGAACGTCCCGAACGGGGGCGCACACTGGAGCACGACGCGAGCCGGAGCGCGCCGGCCGGGGCCACAAGCTTGCGGGCCGGTGACCTAGGTACTCGAAAAGGGGCGGGCAGGATGGCGGAGCCGGAGTTCACGGCCAAGGGCGTGCGGATCGACAAGCGGCTGCGTTCGCTCACCCGGGCCGGGCAGGTCCGGATAAGCGACGGCAGGCTGCAGCTGCTGACCAGCTACGGCAGCGAGATCGACAGCGCGCCCGTGCAGGCGGTACGGGCCTCGAAGCCATGGTTCGCGTCGGATGACCGGGCCCTGGCCGACCTGAACGGCCAGCGCTACTCCCTCACCCTGGGCGACCACGATCCGGCGCCGGGCGAGCCCGGGCCGCCCGCGGCGCGCCGCTTCATCGAGGCGGTACGGCGGGCCGCCGGGCGTGACCGCTGAACCACGGCGAGTTGCGGGACCGTACGCACTGGGTCACGCTTGTCTCACGTCACTCTGGGTTTACCGGCGATAACGCTGCGAACCAGCCCGCCGGCCACGACAGCAGGCGGCCCCATGGACGGCGGCGCCCTGCTGGATCCGTTCTCCGTGTTCTTCCGGACCTCACGTCGGGGAGTCGCAGTCGTGATCGAACACCCAAGCAGGCACTGCTCGGTGGAGCTTCAAGCCCTGCCCGCGCGGATCGGCCAGATCCGCAGAATCGTATCTGCACAGTTGCGCTACTGGCATCTGGACCCGTTGATCGACCGGGCCGCGCTCGGTGTGACGGAGTTGCTGACCAACGTCCACCGGCACGCCCAGCCCGACAAGAACTGCACCGTGGAGATCGAGCTCCAGCTCGACCGGCTCACGGTGTCGGTCCGTGACCACGATCCCCGTCTGCCGGTGGTCGAGGACGGGACGGACGTCGCGCCGATGGCCACCTGCGGCCGGGGCCTGGCGATGGTGGCCGCGGTCAGCGAGAGCTGGGGGGTACGGCCGCACGACGACGGCAAGGTCGTGTGGTTCACCCTGCCCGCGCCGACCGCCATGCCGAAGGCCGCCCGCCCGCAGCGCCGTACGGCCGAGCCGGCGACCCGGCATGTCGTCGCGGCGGGGCCGGCGGCCACCGGTGCGCCCGCCGGCGGGCATGCGACCGCCGGCGCCTCCGCCACCGAACAGGTCGGCGTCAGTGCCTCCGCTGCCGCACTCGTGACCGCCGGCGCCTCCGCCCCCGCACAGGCCGGGGTCAGTGCCTCCGCTGCCGGGCTCATGCCCGCCGGGGCCGCCGCCGTCGTACCCGCGACCGCCGGCGCCTCCGCGGCCGTACCCGCGACCGCCAGTCACCCCGCTGCCGTACCCGCGACCGCCGGTGCCCCTGACACCCCACGTGCTCCCGCCCGCTCGGCTGTCGCCAGTTGAGCGGGCGGTGAGTTTCCTTCCCGGGCGCTACTCCACGGCGATGGCCCGCAGCACGTCCAGGCGGGCCGCCCGCCGGGCCGGGCGCAGGCCCGCCAGGGCGCCCGCCGCCACGCCCACCAGCGCCACGACGACCAGTCGGGCGGGCGGGACGGCGAAGGCGAACGCCGTGTCGCTCGTGCCGTCCGAGGCCCTCACCAGGACCCAGCCGAGGAAGGCGCCGAGGCCGAGGCCGCCGGCCGTGCCGAAGGCGGCGACCAGGACCGACTCCCAGCGGACCATGGCCCGCAGTTGGCGGCGGGTCTGGCCGACGGCCCGCAACAGGCCAAGTTCCCGGGTGCGTTCGTGGATCGCGAGGGTCAGCGTGTTGGCGATGCCGAGCAGGGCGATGAGGACGGCGAGTGCGAGCAGCGCGTAGACCAGGGTGAGCATCATGTCGATCCCACCGGCCGAGGACCGCGCGTACTCGTCCCGGGTCTGCACCTGCGGGTTGCCGTACCGTGCGGCCGCCTTCGTCACCGCCGCCCTGCCCGTGGCCGCGCTCACCCCGGGCCTGAGGGTGACGGCCACCAGGGTGTCGGAGTCCTGGATGCGGTGCGGGGCCCAGGCGGCACGGGTGATGACGTAGTCACCGGCGAGTTCGGACTGCCCGTAGACCGCGCGGACGGTGAAGTCCTGCTCCTTGCCGTCGGTGAAGGTGAGCCGGGCGGTGTCACCGGTGTGCAGGTGCTGCCGGTCGGCCTCCGTCCGGGTGACGGCGATGCCGTCGGCGCCGAGCCGGGTGAGTGAGCCCTGGACGGTGCCGAGGTCGAAGGTGCGGGCGAGGGCGGCGGGGTCGGTGACCGTCAGTGCCCGTCCCCTGCCGTCCACTTCGGCGACCCCGCGGCCGAGTCCGACGGCGGTGTCCACCTCCGGGAGCCGCTGGAGCACCGGGGCCAGGCGGGGGCTGAGTCCGCTGCCGCCCGCGCCGAAGGACGGGTTGCTGACGGCGAGGTCGCCGGCGAAGGACCGGGAGACGGTCTGGTCCATGGTCGCCTTCAGGGACGCGCCGAACACGGTGAACAGCGAGACGACGGCCACACCGATCATCAGCGCGCTCGCGGTGGCGGCGGTCCGCTTGGGACTGCGCAGCGCGTTGCGGCGGGCCAGGGCGCCGGTCACTCCGCGCAGCCGGCCGAGAGGGCCGCCGAGCAGCCGTACGGCCGTGGTGGCGGCGACCGGGCCCAGGATGACGAAGGAGACCAGGGCCAGCAGCGCGCCGAGCCCCGCGAGCCAGACGGACGGGGAGACCAGGACGCCGGTGAGGGCGAGGGCGACGGCCAGGGCGCCGAGGCCGGCTCCGACGGCCGCACGGAGGCCGGACGTGCCCGAGGCGTCGACGGCGGTCTCGCGCAGGGCGGCCAGCGGGGCGGTGCGGCCGGCGCGTACGGCGGGCAGCAGCGCGGAGCCGAGGCAGACGACGACGCCGACCGCGAGCGGGAGGGCCATCGAGAGCGCCTTGACCACCAGGTCGCCGTCGGGGAAGGGGAATCCGATCGCCGGGAAGAGCGCCTGCAGCCCGGCGGCGATCCCGATGCCGCCCGCGAGCCCGGCGGCCGACGCCATGACGGCCACGGCGCTCGCCTCTGTCAGGGTCGCCGCGGTCACCTGGCGGCGGGAGGCACCGAGGGCACGCAACAGGGCGTTCTCCCGGGTGCGCTGGGCGACGACGATGGCGAAGGTGTTGTGGATGGAGAAGGTCGCGACCAGCAGGGCGATTCCGGAGAAGACGAGCAGGAGGGTCGTGAAGACGGTCAGGAACCGGCTGGAGATCATGTCGGTGTTCTCCTGGGCCGACTCCTGGCCGGTGATCGCCTCGACTCCCTCGGGCAGCACGGGAGTCAGCCGGTCGACCAGTTCCTGCTGTCCGACCCCGGGTCCGGCCCGTACCAGGATGCCCGCCGCCTCGCCGGGCTTGGCGGTGAGGTACTTCTCGGCGTCGGCCCGTGTCATGCCGGTGAAGGTCACCTGGGCCATGCCGTCCTCACCGCCGAAGGTCGCGAGGCCAACGACGGTCACCTCGACCGGGTCGGGGGTGCGCAGGACGGTCGTGTCGCCGATCTTCAGGTCGCCCTTCTTCGCGGCACCTCGGTTGACGACGACCTCCCCGGACCGGGCGGGGGCACGGCCCTCGGCGATCCGGTAGGAGTTGAGTCGCGGGTCGGTGATCCAGTTGCCGGCCAGGGTGGGTGGGCCCTTGCCGCCGATGGGTTCGCCGTCGGCGCCGATCAGTTGGCCGGCGCCCTGGATGTCCGGGGCGGCGGCCGCGACGCCGGGCACCTGCTCGACGGTCCGCACCAGGGAGGTGGGCACGGGCTGTCGTACGCCCTGGGCCTCGCCCGGTGTGGTGATGGCGTCGGCGCCGCGCACCACGGCGTCCGTGCCGCTGGTGGCTTCGCCGAACATCGAGTCGAAACTCGCGCGCAGGGTGTCGCCCATGACCAGGGTGCCGGCCAGGAAGGCGACGCCGAGGAAGATGGCGAGGAAGGTGCCGGCGAACCGGCGGCGGTGGGCGCGCAGCGAGGACAGACTCAGTCGTACGGACGCGTTCATGACCGCACCTCGAGGGCCTTCATCCGGTCCAGGACGGTGTCGGCGGTCGGGGACTCCATGCGGTCGACCAGGCGTCCGTCGGCGAGGAAGACGACCTCGTCGGCGTGGGCGGCGGCCACCGGGTCATGGGTGACCATGACGACCGTGCGGCCCGTCCGCCGTACCGCGTCGCCGAGCAGGCCGAGGACCTCGGCGCCGGAGCGGGAGTCGAGGTTGCCGGTGGGTTCGTCGGCGAAGACGACCTCCGGACGGCCGGCGAACGCCCTTGCCACGGCGACGCGTTGCTGCTGGCCTCCGGAGAGTTCGGAGGGGCGGTGGTGCAGCCGGTCGCGCAGCCCGACGACCTCGACGAGCGCGTCGATCCACTCCGGGTCGCCGCGCCCACCGGCCAGGTCCAGCGGCAGGGTGATGTTCTCCGCGACGGTCAGCGTCGGCACCAGGTTGAACGCCTGGAAGACGAAGCCGATCCGGTCGCGGCGCAGCAGGGTCAGCCGCCGGTCGTCGAGCGAACCCAGTTCGGTGTCGCCGATCCAGGCGGTGCCCGAGGTGAGGGTGTCGAGGCCGGCCGCGCAGTGCATCAGGGTGGACTTGCCGGAGCCCGACGGGCCCATGATGGCGGTGAAGCGTCCTGCCGGGAACGCCACGTCCACGCCGTCCAGGGCGCGTACGGCGGTGTCGCCGGTGCCGTAGGTCTTCACGGCGCCCACGACGCGGGCCGCGGCCCGCACCTCGGTGGTCGTGGTCATGCCGCGCCGCCCTTGCCGATGCGGCCGAACTGCTCCTCCAGGACGGACAGCCGCCGCCAGTACTCGTCCTCGTCGATCTCGCCGGAGGCGAAGCGCCGGCCGAGGACGGCGAGCGGCGAGTCGCCGGCCGGGCGTGCGGCGTCCATCGGGCGCCAGGGGCCGCCGCGCCCGCGCCCCGCGGTGCGGCGCAGGACGGTGACGACGCAGATCACGACGGCCGCCCAGATCAGCGGGAAGAACAGGATCCACGGGCCCGGCCCGCCGTCCCAGTTCGCCAGGGTCTCCATCTCGGGGCAACTCCCTTGCCGGAAAGTCTCGGTGTGTCGCATCGAGACTGGCTCCGGAGAGGGGTCCGGGTCGTCGTGCGGCCGGCGGCAGTCGCCGTACCTCCCGGGGAGTACGCGGTGGGGACGGGGCTGCTCCCGCCAGAAGCTGGCGTTCTGTAACTACTAGTATGTACAGTGACCGTATGAGCACGTCGGAGCGTCTGATCGAGTCCACCCGTGAGCTGCTCTGGGAGCGCGGGTACGTCGGCACGAGCCCCAAGGCCATCCTGGAGCGCGCCGGGGCCGGCCAGGGCAGCATGTACCACCACTTCAAGGGCAAGCCGGATCTGGCCCTGGCCGCGATCCGGCGGACCGCCGAGGAGTTGCTGGCCACCGCGGAGGGAGTACTCACCGGGCCGGGCACGCCGTACGAGCGGATCGAGGCGTATCTGCGGCGCGAGCGCGATGTGCTGCGCGGCTGCCCGGTCGGGCGGCTGACCATGGACCCGGACATCGTCGCGAGCGACGAACTGCGGGCACCCGTCGACGAGACCCTCGACCGGATCCGGGAGTTGATCGCCGGGATCGTCGAAGAGGGCAAGGAGCAGGGGCAGTTCGCACCGTGGGTGGACGGCGAGGAGATCGCGGCGACGGTCCTCGCGACCGTGCAGGGCGGGTACGTCCTCGCCCGTGCCTCCGGCTCACCCGCCGCGTTCGACGCCGGCGTGCGCGGACTGCTGTCGCTGCTGAGGAGCTGACGTACCCGCGGACGTGTCCGCCGCCGACCACCCCACGGCCCGAGCGCTGAAGAGAGGCTTCCGCCATGCACGCCCTGCAGTACGAACTGACCCTGCCCGCCGACTACGACATGGGCATCGTCCTTGACCGGGTGGCCCGCGTCGGGCATCTGCTCGACGACTGGGACGGCCTCGGCTTCAAGACGTACCTGGTGCGCGAGCGCGGTGTGCACGGCTCGCCGGTCAACCAGTACGCGCCCTTCTACCTCTGGAACACCGTGGAGGGCATGAACCGCTTCCTGTGGGGAGGCGCCTTCCAGGGGCTCGTGAACGACTTCGGGCGGCCCGAGGCACGGCAGTGGTCGGGTCTTGCGTACGAGGAGGGCGGCGCGGCCGGTGCGCGTGCGGCCTTCGCGGTCCGGCGGCGGGAGCCGGTGCCGACCGGGGCCGAGCTGTCCGGGCTGATGGCGGACGCGGTGCGGGAGACCCGGCGGGTCGCGGGCGAGGACGGCGCCGTGCTGGCGGTGGCGGCCGTGGACACGGCCCGCTGGGAGCTGGTCCACTTCTCGCTCTGGGCACATGACGCCCCGAAGGCCGAGGGGGACGTCTTCCAGGTGCTGCACCTGTCGGAGCCCGGCCGGGACCGGCTGCCGCGGGGGCGGCAGTGGTGAGCACCGTCCGTACGGTCCTCGGCGACGTGCGGCCCGAGGACCTGGGCGTGTGCGACGCCCACGACCACCTCTTCCTCCGCAGTCCGAGGCTCCCGGGCCAGGAGCTGGACGACGCGACCGCCGCGCGGGCGGAGCTGTCGGCGTTCCGCGCGGCGGGCGGGGCGAGCGTCGTGCAGTGGACGCCGTACGGGATGGGCCGGCGGGCCGCCGACCTGCCCCTGCTGTCCCGTACCACCGGGGTGCGTCTGGTCTGCGCGACGGGACTGCACCAAGCGGCCCATTACCCGCCGGAGTTGCTCGACGAGCTGGACGGACGGCTCGCCGACGTCTTCGTCGCCGAGCTGACCGAGGGCATCGGTTCATCCGGGGTGCGCGCCGGTCTGATCAAGGTGGCGGCCGGTTTCCACGCCCTCGACGCACACGCCCGCCGGACGATGACGGCGGCGGCCGAGGCCCACCACGCGACGGGCGCGCCGATCGCCGTGCACCTGGAGCTGGGCACCGGCGCGCTCGACGTACTGGACCTGCTGTGCGGGGAGTTGGACGTGCCCGGCGACCGGGTGATCCTCGGCCACCTCAACCGCTCCCCCGACCTCCTCGTCCAGCTGCAGGCCGCCGCCTCCGGCTGCTGGCTCGCCTTCGACGGGCCGTCCCGCGCCAACCACGCCACCGACTGGCGGATGCCGGAGGCCGTCCGGGCCCTGGCCGAGGCCGGCTTCGGAGACCGGCTGCTGCTCGGCGGGGACACCGTGGTGGCGGGGGCGCGGTCGGTGGACGGCGGGCCCGGGATGCCGTACCTGCTGCGGCGGACACGGCCGCGGCTGGAGGAGGAGCTGGGTGCGGAGCAGGTACGCCGGATCCTCGTCGACAACCCGGCCCGGGCCTTCGCCGTCGACTGGCGCTGAGCGCTCCGCCGGAAGCGCCGCGCTCGGCCGCCACCCGACCGCGGCACCGTCGTAGCCGGTCGCGCGGTCCCTCCCCCAGCCTTCGGCCGGGGGCACCCCCAGCGCCCCTTCGCGGCACGGCCGAACCGCAGCGGACCTCACCAGCCCTGCTCAGCCCACCGAGATGTCGACCGACGGCCGGAGTTTCGCGGCGGCGGACAGGGCCTCGTGAGCCGGATGGGTGTCGAACGTGGTCAACAAATTCTGGTCGGCGGAGAGTTCGGCGTTCGGGTAGGCGATCTGCTCGAAGGACGCCTGGAAGCGGGGGCCCCAGCGGCGGGTGCCGAGGCGAGCCGTGCGGGAGCAGTTGTCGACCATGTACGCCACGTCCCGGGCGTGCATGTAGGGCAGCAGCGAGTCGACCGCCTCGATGACGGACTCGTTGACGATCTCGGACCAGGGGTGACCGCGCTCGGCGAACTCGTCGATCTGCGCCATCATCGTGGCGACGAACACACCGGCGGTGAACGGCTCGACGGACAGCTCCCGTTCGCCCCGCCGGGCGCGGACCCGCTCCCCCGCCGCCCACATCGGCGAACCGCCGATCCGGCTCATCTCCCGCTTCCCGAGCCGCCGTTCGGCCAGGATGACGCTGCGCAGCTCGGTGCCGTCGGCCACCTCGTCGTAGATCTCGGCGACGAGTTCACGGGCCGGCCCGTAGGTCGCCGTGTACGCGCGGTCGAAGACCTCGCGCCCGGCGGCGTCGAGGTCCTCACGGACGGCCCGGAGCCCGGCCCGGGAGATCGTCCGGGCGATCGGCCCGGTCACGTTCTCGCAGGACCGCTCGTAGGCCGTCACCTCGTCGTCCCCGGCCAGCCGGTAGTGGCTGTACAGGCTCTCCACGATGCCGTGCACGGCACCGAGCAGGATGGCGCGTTCGCCGACGATGTCGGAGCGGTACTCGCTGGCCAGCGTGGTGCGGAAGGTGTACGGCGCTCCGAGCGCGACCGACCAGCCGAGGGCGAGGTCGGTGGCCCGGCCGTCCGGGTCGGCGTGTACGGCGAAACTGCTGTTGATCCCGGCCCCGTTGATCTCGGCGCCCTGTTCGTAGAGGCGGCGCACGGAGTCGCCCATACCCTTCGGACAGACGGCGATCACGCCGTGCCCGTCGGGGAAGTCGCCGCCGGTCTCGCGCAGATGGCCGAGCAGGAAGCCGTGCGAGAGCCCGATCACCGCGCCGGGCTTGAGCACGGCGAAGATCTCCTCGTGGTGGGCGGCGAGTGCCGCGTCGGCGATCAGCAGCAGGAGCAGGTCGCTGTCGGCGGCGACGGCGAGCCAGTCGCCGAGGGTGCCGTTCTCCTCGGTGAAACCGTGCGCGCGGGCGTCGGCGGCCGAAGCGGAGCCGGGGCGCAGCCCCACCGCGACCGTGATGTCCGTCCCGGCGAGGGAGTCACGCAGATTGCGCGCCTGGGCACGGCCCTGGGGGCCCCAGCCGAGTACGCCGATCCTGCCGACCCCGGCGAACGCCTGGGGAAGCAAGGGGAAGAGGTGCCGGCCGCCGCGCAGGATGGTCTCCGTGCCGCCGGGCACGTCCATGGTTTCGAGTGCGAAGACACGGGAGGTGTAGGTGTTCGTCAGGGTCATGGTCGAGTTGTAGGGTCCCGGCGAGCATTGCGGCAAGCGCAAGTTTCGCAGCGTACCGTTGCGGATCATGAAAGGACCTGGTCACAGGCGTGCGGGACGATCACCGTGAGCTGCGGCTCTTCCTCCATCTGACGCACTCGCTGAACTTCGGGCGGACCAGCCTGGACTGCCATGTCAGCCCGGCGACACTCACCAGGACCGTGCAGCGGCTGGAGGCCGATCTGGGCCACCGGCTGTTCGAACGGGGCCCGCGCGGGGTGTCGCTGACCGCGGAGGGCCACCGTTTCCGTGAATACGCCGCACGGGCGCTGGAGTTGTGGCAGGCCTACCGCGACGAGCACCCCGACCCGGCCGAACTCATCGGCAGGCTCACGGTGTTCGCCACCGTAACCGCCTGCCAGGCCCTGCTGCCCGATCTGTTGGCGCCGTTCCGGACCGCACATCCCCAGGTGCGGCTCGATCTGCGCACCGGGGACGCGGCGGCCGCGCTGGCCCGGCTCGACGAGGGCGAGGCCGACGTGGCCGTCGCCGGGATCCCGGCGCGGCTGCCGGAACCGCTGGTCAGCCGCACGGTCACGGTCACCGACCTGGTTCTGGTCACCGCACGCGACCGCCCGGATCCGGGCCTCGACGGCCCGTTCGTCCTGCCGCACCGCGGCCTGGTGCGCGAGGCGGCCGACCGCTGGTTCCGCGCGCGGGGCGGCCCCGCGCACATCGCCTCCGAACCGGAGGGTCACGAAGCCCTGTTGGCGCTGGTCGCCCTGGGCTGCGGCACGGGTGTGGTGCCGCGGCTGGTGCTGGACCACAGCGCGGTGCGGGACCGGCTGGCGGTGGTCCCGGCCGCTCCGGCGCCGGAGCGGTTCCCGATCGGGTTGTGCGTGCGGCGGTCCGATCTGCGGCAGCCCCTGGTGGCGGCGCTGTGGAGCCTCACGGCTCAGTGGTAGGCCGTCACTGCAACGCCCCCAGCGGATCGTCCAGCACCGGCTGCCACGCCAACTCGGCGGCCCCCACCAGGCTGTTGTGGCTCAGCGTGCACGGCAGGATCGGTACGCCACCGCTCTGGCCCCACAGGCTGCGGTCGGCGACGACGGCACGCAGCCGCTCGGGGTCGGCGTCCAGCAGGGTGCGGTGCAGACCGCCGAGGATGATGCGGTCGGGGTTCAGAATGTTGACCAGGCCGGCCAGGCCCTGGCCGAGGCGGTCGATCAGGGCTTCGGCGGCCCTGCGCACGGTCGGATCGGTGTAGTGGTCGCGGACCAGGTCCTCGGCCTGCCGGAGCAGCGACACCTCGGGGCCGGGGGCGCGGCCCGCCTCGATGAGCAGCGCCAGCGGATCCGCCTCGACGTCCAGGCAGCCCCGGCTGCCGCAGTGGCAGGGGCGGCCCTCGGGGTTGACCGTGAGGTGGCCGACCTCCAGGGCCAGTCCCGAACTCCCCGTGTGCAGACGGCCGTCGAGGACCAGCGCGCCGCCGACGCCCCGGTGCCCGGTGGCCACGCACAGCAGATCGCGGGCGCCCCGGCCCGCGCCGTGCCGGTGCTCGGCGAGCGCGGCGAGGTTCACGTCGTTGCCCGCGAAGGCCGGGCCGGTGATCCCGGCCGCGCGCACGCACTCCGCGAAGATCCGGCGCACCGGCGCGCCCACCGGCCAGGCCAGGTGGAGGGGGTTGAGGGCGAGGCCCTCCGGTTCGGCGACGGCGGACGGTACGGCGAGACCGGCGCCGACACAGCGCAGGCCGGTGGTGTGGAGCAGGTCGGCGCCCGCTTCCACGACCGAGCCGAGCACCTTCGCCGGGTCGGCGTCGACGGCCTCGCAGCCGGGGGCGGTAGCCACGATCCGGCCGCCCAGGCCGACCAGCGCGGCACGGAAGCCGTCGGCGTGGACCTGTGCGGCGAGGGCGACGGGACCGTGCTCGGCGACCTCGAGGCGGTGCGAGGGGCGGCCCTGCGAACCGGCCGCGGCGCCCGGGTGCGCGTCGACCCTGATCAGGCCGAGCGCCTCCAGCTCGGCGGCGACGGCGCCGGCCGTGGCCCGGGTGACGCCGAGTTCCGCGGTGAGGACGGCGCGGGTGGGGGCGCGGCCGGTGTGCACGAGTTCCAGTGCGGGGCCGAGTGCGCCGCGTCCTCGGTCCAACCGGGGTTTCGAGGTTCCGTTCCCCGTCGAACCGGGGGCCGCCTTGCCGCTCATGAGAGGGAGTCTGCCATGATCCGTTGTCTTGAACGGTGCCGGTGCGTGGTGGCTGATCGCGCCCACGCGGCGGAGTCGCATGCCGACACAGCCCCGCGCCCCTTCGGGGGCGCTTCAGCTGGGGTACGTCACAGTCCACTGACCCTCAGCGTGACGTTCAGGCGGCCGGTCAGGCCCAGCTCCGTCGGTCCCGTGCCCGGGTACACCCTCGGCACTCCGTGATAGGCGAGCCGCGACTCACCCCCGAACACGAACAGGTCGCCCGAGCGGAGTTCGACGTCCGTGTACGGCTTCGTCCTGGTCTCGGTGTTCCCGAAGCGGAACACGCAGGTGTCCCCCAGGCTCAGCGACACCACCGGCGCGTCCGACCTCTCGTCGGCGTCCCGGTGCATGCCCATCCTCGCGTCGGCGTCGTAGAAATTGATCAGTGCGACGTCGTACGACAATCCGCCCACCGCCGGTGGGCCCAGCGCGTCGGTCACCGCGCGCCCGGCCAGTTCGTCGAGCCAGGCCGGGAAGGGCTTGACGGGGCCGCGGTCGCCGTCGACGACGGTGCGGGCGTAGGCGTACGGGTACCAGTGCCAGCCCAGGCAGACCTGGCGGGCGGACATGGTGCCGCCCTGCGGAGTGCGGACCGTGCGCAGTCCGGCGGGCGGCCGGGCCCACTCCCGGCAGGCGTCCAGCAGCTCACGCTGCTGCCCCGCGCTCAGCCAGTCGGGGACGTGCACGGCGCCCGGCGCGACCTGGGCGCACGCCCTCGGGAACAACTCGTCCTCCATGCCCCCCATCCTGCCCGACCGGGTCTGAGCTGCGGCTCCGCTAGCCTGGACGCACGATGAGCGACCGTATGACGACTGCGTGGGGCGAGTACGAGCTGTCCCGCTTCCCCGAGGATCCGAGCGACCGGCTGCGTGCCTGGGACGCCTCCGACGCGTATCTGCTGAGGCATCTGGCCGAGGAACGGACCGGGCTGTCCGGCACGGTCGTGGTCCTCGGCGACCGCTGGGGCGCGCTGGCCACCGCGCTGGCGGAACACCGGCCGACGCAGATCACCGACTCGTACCTGAGCCAGGAGGCGACCCGGGCGAACCTGGCGCGCGCGGGTGTCGAGACGGGTGCGGTGCGGCTGCTCACCACCCAGGACCCGCCGCCGGAGCGGGTGGACGTGCTGCTGGTGCGGGTGCCGAAGAGCCTGGCGCTGCTGGAGGACCAGCTGCTCAGGCTGGCGCCCGCCGTGCACGCGGACACGGTCGTGATCGGCACCGGCATGGTGAAGGAGATCCATACGTCGACGCTGCGGCTGTTCGAGCGGATCCTCGGCCCGACCCGCACCTCGCTGGCCGAGCAGAAGGCGCGGCTGATCCACTGCGTCCCGGACCCGTCGCTTCGGCGGCCGGTGAATCCGTGGCCGTACAGCTACGAGCTCCCGGACGGGATCGGCACGGTCTCCGGGCGTACGGTCGTCAATCACGCGGGGGTCTTCTGCGCCGACCGGCTCGACATCGGTACCCGGTTCTTCCTCAGCCATCTGCCCAGGGGCGGGCGCCGGATCGTGGACCTCGGGTGCGGCAACGGGGTCGTCGGAACGGCGGTGGCGCTGGCCGATCCGACGGCCGAGGTGCTGTTCGTCGACGAGTCGTTCCAGGCGGTGGCCTCGGCGGAGGCCACCTACAAGGCCAACGGGGTCCCCGGGCACGCCGAGTTCCGGGTCGGGGACGGGCTGGCCGGGGTGGCGGCCGGGAGCGTGGACGTGGTGCTGAACAACCCGCCGTTCCACTCCCACCAGGCGACCACCGACGCGACGGCGTGGCGGATGTTCACCGGGGCGAAGCAGGCGCTGCGGCCGGGCGGCGAGCTGTGGGTGGTGGGCAACCGCCACCTGGGCTATCACGTGAAGCTGCGCCGGCTGTTCGGCAACAGCCAACTGGTGGCGAGCGACCCGAAGTTCGTGGTGCTGAAGGCGGTCAAGCGGGGGTAGTGCCCAGGACGCCGATGATCCTCGTGACCTCCCGGGCCATCGCCTCCCTGCCGACGCTGAGGTACTTGCGGGAGTCGACCGCCTCGGGGTGGTCCGCGAGGAAGCGCCGGATCGCGGCGGTCATCGCCATGTTGAGCGCCGTGCCGACGTTGACCTTGGCGATGCCGCCGGCGACCGCGGCGACCAGGCCGTCGTCCGGGACTCCGGAGGAGCCGTGCAGGACGAGCGGTACGGGCACGGCGGCGGACAGGCGGGTGAGCAGGTCGTGGTCGAGGGCCGCGGTGCGGGTGGTCATGGCGTGCGCGCTGCCGATCGCCACGGCCAGCGCGTCGACCCCCGTGCCGGCGACGAAGGCCCGCGCCTCCCCGGGATCGGTGCGGGCACCGGGCGCGTGCGCGTCCACCGGCGGGCGGCCGTCCTTGCCGCCGACCTCGCCCAACTCGGCCTCGATCCACAGGCCTTGGGCGTGCGCCCAGTCGACGGCCGCCGCGGTCGCGGCGAGGTTCTCGGCGTAGGGCAGCCGGGAGGCGTCGTACATCACGGAGCTGAAGCCGGCCCCGGGCGCCTGCCGGAGCAGTTCGTCGCTCTGGACGTGGTCGAGGTGCAACGCGACGGGCACACGGGCGCGTTCGGCGGCCGCGGTGGCGGCGCGGGCGAGCGGGAGCAGCCGTCCGTAGCGGAACTTGACGGCGTTCTCGCTGACTTGGAGGACCACGGGCGATCCGGCCGCCTCGGCGCCGGTGACGACGGCCTCCACATGCTCCAGGGTGATGACGTTGAACGCGGCGACGGCGGACCGGGCGCCGGCGGCCCGGGTCAGCAGCTCGCCGGTGGCTGCGAGGGGCACGGTCACGCCTTCCCGGACGGGGCGAGGATCACCGAGCGGGTGAGGTGGCGCGGCCGGTCGGGGTCGAGGCCCCGGTCGGCGGCAACGGCGACCGCGAGGCGCTGGGCGCGGACGAGTTCGGCGAGCGGGTCGAGGGTGCCCTCGATCCACAGTCCCCCGGTGGCGCGGACCTGTTCGGCGAGTCCGGCGGGCGCCGGGCCGAGCGTCCAGGTGGCCGTGGAGCGGGTGGTGATGCTGATCGGGCCGTGCCGGTACTCCATCGCCGGGTAGGCCTCGGTCCAGGACAGCGAGGCCTCGCGCATCTTCAGTCCGGCCTCGTTGGCGAGTCCGACGGTCCAGCCGCGGCCCAGGAAGGTGAACTGCGTGCACTCGACGAGCCCTGCCGGCAAGGGAGTCGAGAGCGCGGTGCGGGCGTCGGCGACCACCGCGTCGGTGTGCAGGCCGAGGTGGGCGCGCAGGAGGGTGAGGGCGCTGGTCGCGAACCGGGTCTGGACGACGGAGCGTTCGTCCGCGAAGTCCAGGACGACGAGGTCGTCGGCTGCCCGCAGCACGGGGGTGTCGGGGTCGGCGGTGATCGCGGCGGTGCGCACGCGCCCCTTCAACTGCTCCAGCAGTTCGAGTACTTCGGTGGTGGTGCCGGACCGGGTCAGGGCGAGCACCCGGTCGTAGGAGCGTCCCTGCGGGAACTCCGAGGCGGGGAACGCGTCCGTCTCGCCCTGCCCCGCCGACTCGCGCAGTACGGCGGCCGCCTGGGCCATGAAGTACGAGGTGCCGCATCCGACGATCGCGACCCGTTCCCCCGCCGCCGGCAGCGCCCCCGCGTGCCGCCCGGCCTCCTCCGCGGCACGTGTCCAGCACTCGGGCTGGCTGTACAGCTCGTCCTCGACATGCGTCATGCCGCACCCTCCCCGGATTTGATTGTTCTTGCAAGATAGAGGGAGCTTTCGAGCACAATCAAGCATTCAGTCGAGGGCAAGGTGGGTTAGGGTCGCCGGAAGATCGAGGAACGGAGGCGGCGGATGTCGCGCGACGCCCGTTGGAAGGCGCTGCTTGAGCTGCTCGTCGAGCGCGGCCGGCTGGAGGTCGAGGAGGCGGCGGCCGAGCTGGCGGTGTCGGCGGCGACGATCCGCCGGGACCTCGACCAGCTCGCCGAGCAGCAGATGCTGGTGCGCACCCGGGGCGGGGCGGTGGTGCACGGGGTGTCGTACGAGCTGCCGTTGCGTTACAAGACCGCCCGGCGGGCCTCGGAGAAGCAGCGGATCGCCAAGGCGGTGGCGGAACTGGTCGCGCCGGGCGAGGCGGTGGGGCTGACCGGCGGGACGACCACCACGGAGGTGGCCCGCGCCCTGGCCGTGCGCGGCGATCTCGCCACCGGCACGCCGGCGCTGACGGTCGTCACGAACGCGCTCAACATCGCCAACGAGCTGGCCGTGCGCCCCCAGTTCAAGATCGTGGTGACGGGCGGGGTGGCGCGCCCGCAGTCGTACGAGCTCATCGGGCCGCTCGCGGACGGTGTGCTGGGTCAGATCACCCTCGATGTGGCGGTGCTCGGGGTGGTCGCCTTCGACGTCGTGCACGGGGCCGCGGCCCATGACGAGGCGGAGGCGGCGATCAACCGGCTGCTGTGCGAGCGCGCCACCCGCGTGATCGTCGCCGCCGACTCCAGCAAGCTGGGCGGGCGGGCGTTCGCCCGGATCTGCGCGACGGAGCTGGTGGACACGCTGGTGACGGACACGGCGGCGGCGCCGGAGACGGTACGTCCGTTCGAGGAGGCGGGGATCCGGGTCATGACCGTGTGACCGGTCGCGGAACCTGTCGGACACCGCCGGTGTCCGCGCTGAGTCACATACCGCCGGTGTCCGCGCCGAGTCACATACCGCTGGTGTCCGCGCTGACGAAGCCCGCGCCCCGCTGGTCGTTGCAGCCGAACACGGGCCGGTCGGCCGGGTCGGGCCAGCTCTGGTGGGCCTGGAGGGCGACGCTCACCAGGGTCAGCAGCAGATCGACGTCGCTCGCGGCGTCGAGTCGTATCGTCACCCACTGCGAGCCCGGGACGATGCGGATCGCCCCCGTGCTCTTGAGGTCCTTGGCGAAGTGCCGGATGGCATGGGTGGTGAGACGCAGGTCCACATCGCGCTCCGAGTGGAAGTGCGCGATCTCGCCCTGCGACGAACTCACGGCCTGCCCCAGACCACAGCTCGGTACCGCCTGGATCAGGTCGGGCCAGGTCGCCAGTTGCGCAAGAGCGCGCGAGGCCAACGTCATGGGGCCATCATGGACCGCTCACTCTCCGGTAACCAACCAGCGAGCAGTTATTAACCGAGCTGTTGCCGGACCCTGCCCGAACACAGACACCTGGAACGAGTGAATATCCGCAGGATTTCAGTGGTTCGAGGGATGGAAGGTACCTATCGGACACCAGGGGCGGGCGTGGCCAACGTCACGTTTCACGCACGCCTGACACCGGCCGCCGCGAACGCGTCGGCGGCCACGAGATCGAAGTCCCCGTGGTCGCTGCCGAGGCCCTGGGCGACCAGTGCCGCCACGGCGTTGCCGAGCACAGCGGACTCCTGCGGGCTGCGGCCCAGCCCGATGCCGTAGACGAAGCCGGCGGAGAAGGCGTCGCCGCAGCCCGTGGTGTCCACCACGTCGATCTCGAAGGCGGGGACGGCCTCGGTGCCCTCCGCGGTGACCAGCAGCGCGCCGTCAGCGCCGCGGGTGACCGCGACCAGCCCGGCCCCGGCGCCGACCAGCTTCTTCGCGCCGGACACCAGATCGTCCTCGCCGGAGAAGCCCAGCACCTGGTCGTCGTTGGGGAGGAGGTGGTCGACGTACGGCAAGGCCGCCGCGATCTGCTCGAAGCTCCCGAGGACACCGGGCGCGAGCAGGTCCACGGAGGTCGTCACACCGTGCTCCTTGGCGAAGTGCAGGATGCGCGCGGCGACCTCGACCCCGATCAACTCCGGTCCGCCGAGGTGGAGATGGCCCGCCTCGGCGAGAGCGTCCCAGGGCACGTCGTCGACGCCGTAGGTGATGTTGGCGCCGAGCAGATGGAGGGAGGGCCGGTCGCCGTTGGGGCGGATGGGCAGCACGCTCGCCGAGGTGGCGGTGTCGCTGCGGCGGACGAGGAACCCGGTGTCGATTCCGGCCTTGGCCAGCAGCTGCACGAGCATGTCGCCGGTCGCGTCGGCGCCGATGGCCCCGGCGCTCTGCACGGTGGCACCGAGCTTGGCCAGGCTGAGCGCGGTGCCACCGGCGGTCCCTGCGGCGGTCATCCTGATGTCCTCGACCAGCGTGGCGCCCTGCCCCTCGGGTATCGCGTCCACCGGCCGCACCAGCACGTCCAGCACATGCACGCCCATCGTGACGACCCTCATGACTTGCCCTCCTCCAGGGATTGGGTGGTGCCGTAGTCGCGTGCGATCGCGGCCTCGATCACCGCGAGTTGCTGCCGCTCGTCGAGGACGCGGGGCGTTCCGATCGCCGCCGCGTGCTGGTAGACACCGCAGGCCCATTCGAGCAACAGGGCGTTCTCGACGGCCTTGTCGAGGGTCGGGCCGACGGTGACCGACCCGTGGTTGGCCATGAGCGCGGCGCTGCGGCCGTCGAGCGCGGTGAGGACCGACTCGGCGAGTTCCGGGGTGCCGAAGGTGGCGTACGGCGCGACCCGCACGGTGCCGCCGAGGGCGAGCAACTGGTAGTGGATGCAGGGCAGTTCGTCGAGCACGCAGGAGAGGGCGGTGGCCATCGGGGCGTGCGTGTGGACGACTGCACCGGCGCCGTGGCGCCGGTAGACCCCCAGATGCAGGTCGAGTTCGGAGGTCGGTCGCAGGGTCCCGGCGACGGCCTTTCCGTCGAGGTCGACCACCGTCACCTGATCCGCGGTGAGTTGGGCGAGCACCGCGCCGGTCGCGGTGACCGCGACCCGGTCCCCCACCCGCACGCTGACGTTGCCCGCCGATCCGATGAGCAGGCCCGCCGCTCCCAGCCGGCGACAGGCGTCCGCAACCGCGGTCCGCTCCTGGACCAGCGCGGAGCTTGAGTCCGTCATGGCCGCGACGGTAACGTAAACCTGAACCAAAGTCACGTTCAGATTCAGGAGCCGTGGGTGACCGAGCCGACCGCCGAAGAGACCGGGGTCGTCCTGCGCCGGACACCCCGGCAGGCCCGCAGCAAGGCCCGGTTGGCACGGGTACTGAAGGCCGCGGAGCGCGTTCTGGTCGCCGAGGGCGTACAGGCGCTGACCACGACCCGGGTCGCGGCGGAGGCCAAGGTGTCGGTCGGCTCGCTGTACCAGTACCTGCCCGACCGGGACGCGATCATCGACGCGCTGGCGGCGACGTACTTCTCCCGGCTCGAAGAGGTGATGGACGGCCTGGTCCGCGCCGCGGCCGCCGAGCACTGGGACGACCCGGTGGGCGTGCTCATCGACGGCTTCGCCGCGCTCTACCGCGCCGAACACGGCTTCCGGGCCCTGTGGTTCGGCAACGGCCTGACGGACCGGACCCGCGAGGCGGACCGCGAGCACAAGCGCCGGATGGCCGACGGGGTGCGCCGGACCCTGCTCGCGCTCGGGGTCGTGGGCGATACGGAGGCGCTCGGACTGGCCTGCCAGGCCGCCGTCCTCGCCGCCGACGCCCTGGCCCAGGAGGCCTTCCGCCGTGATGCCGGGGGCGACACGGCCCTCCTCGACGAGGCGAAGCTGATGCTGCGCGGCTACCTGGCGGCGATCACGGAACGCCATGGGAACGTCTGAACGGGTACGACCGGCGGGGCACGCCGGCCGCAGCGAAGGCCTGCCGTACCCGATTGCCTGCCGTACCCGATTGCCGGCTGTACCCGAAGAGAATGCCTAGCTCGCCGGCGAACCCTTGGCGGGGCCGGCGGCGCACAGGGCGTGGTCGACGAGGGTGCCCGTGGCGCGGTTGAGGGCGGCCAGGTCCGGCGGTGCGGTCGTGGTGGTGAGGGAGACCGTCACCGCGCGCCTGCCGTCCGCGCTCACCGCGGGGCGGGTGTTGACGCCCGCCCCGTCGCCCTCGTGGGTGTAGTAGAAACCGCCGCAGGAGAGCGGGATCCTGCGCAGCCCGAGCCCGTAGGTGCCTTCGGGCAGCTCCGCCACGTCCTCCGGGTCGTCGGTCCGCTCGACGGTCTGCCGCATCTCACGCCACTGCGCGGCGGGCAGCAGCTTCCCGCTCGCCAGCGCCCGGAAGAAGGCGTTCAGGTCGGCGGTGGTGCTCACCACTCCGGAGTCCGCGGTGTGCTGGAAACTGTGCTCGGTGACGTCGAGGAGCTTGCCGTCGGCGCCGGTCAGATACGCGTTCACATGCGGGTCGGGCAGGTGCGGATCGAGCCCGGGAACGGAGGTGTCCCGCAGTCCCAGCCGGGCGATCACCCGGCGCTCGACCAGTTCGTCCCAGGGTGCGCCGCCGGCCTTCTCCGCGATCATCCCGGCCAGCAGGTAGTTGGTGTTGGAGTACGACCAGCGGGTGGCCCCGCCCGGCTGGGGGGCGAAGGCCGGCGGGTGCTTCATCGCCACCGCGACCAGGTCGGCCGCGGGCGTGGTGTCGTAGCGGTTCTCGTCGAAGTGGTTGATCAGCCGGTCCTGGATCTCCGGGTCGTCGATGTAGTCGTACAGGCCGCTGGTCTGGCGGAGCAGGTCACGGACGGTGATCCGGCCGCCGTCGTTGCCGTGGCCCGCGACGACCCCCGGCAGCCAGTGCTCGACGGTGTCGTCCAGCGACAGCCGCTTCTCCGCCGCGAGTTGCAGAACCACGGTCGCCACGAACGTCTTCGTCGTGCTCGCCACCCTGAAATGCGCGTTCCACGGGATCGGGGCCGGGGAGCCGGCGGTCCGGGTGCCGATGCGCGCCATGAGCGGTGCGCCGTGCGGTCCGTCGACCCTGGCCAGCACGTTCACGTCGCCGCCCCCGGCCTCCCGTACCGCCGCGAGGTCCCGCCGGAGCTGGTCCTCGCCGTAGGAGCGTCCCGGCGCCGGGTGCCCGGCGGTGGCGGCGGTCGCGGCCGTGGGCGCGGCCAGCACGAGCAGCGCTGCGGTCAGTACGGCGGCCCTGGTCTTCCTCGACGGCGCCATCTTCATGGTCGAATCCCCCGGTGCTGTGGGTCCTGTGCGGTGACGATCACCAGCCAACCCGATCCGCGAGCGCCTGAGGATGGGGCTGCCCTCCGAAAGAGGGGTGTACATAGCCCCCCAGAAGTGCACTCGGCACCAGCAGATGCACGCCACGGGCAGACATCCGCTCGTTCACGGTTCCTGACCGGATACGCCACGCCGCGGGACACCATCAGCCCCGAAGCCGCCTCGCCGGATTGGGTGGCGGACGGTTCGGTCTGTGTAGGCCCTATCGCCCGTACCCTTCGTAGTGTCTACGGCGTCACATAGCGGGCGCCAAACCACTGGAGGCAACACCTCGTGCTCATTGCTCAGCGTCCGTCCCTGACCG
>NZ_JBVIKO010000043.1:0-72671 GCF_055580905.1 Streptomyces sp. NPDC031497 | reverse complement strand
AGCAAACGCCCTACCCAACGACGAATCCGGATCCAAACGCATAAACCCACCTACCCAGCCTGTTCCTCTGCCGTCAGGTCACACACACATACCCGCGCGCGACACACATGTGCGCAACCCTACCAACGTGAGTGTCGTCCTCGCGTCAGAAGCAAGGGCCGGGAGGTGCCTGAACCGCTCCGGGATCGGTGGAGGTGGTATGCCCCGGGTTCAATGGGGTCGGGTTGCTGGAGGATTGACTACCCGGCGGCCTTCAGAGGCCCGTCATGCCCCGCAGCTATCCGCTCGAGTTCCGCCGCCGTGTCCTCGATCTGGTCGGCTCCGGCCGGAAGATCGCCGAGGTGGCCACGCTCCTCGGGATCAGCGAGCAGACCATCTATGTCTGGCGCCGCCAGAATCTGATCGGTACCGGGCAGATGCCCGGTGTCCCAAGCCATGAGCAGTCCGAACTGGCCGCAGCACGCAAGCGGATCGCGGAGCTCGAGGGGGAGCTGGCCGTCCACCGGCGGGCATCGGAACTACTCGGGGAGACCACCTCCCGTAAGACATCGTTTCACTTGGTGAGTCGTCGGTAGTTGAGGAGGCTGGTGGAGATGGCGGTGAACGCGAGGAAGTGTTCGGGCTTGCGTTCGTAGCGGCGGTGGAGGCGTCGGCAGCCTGCGAGCCAGGACATGGTCCGCTCGACCACCCAGCGGTGTCGGCCCAGTCTCTGCGAGGTATCGATACCGCGGCGGGCGATGCGGGGTGTGATGCCTCGCTCGCGGAGCCATCGCCGCAGGTGGTCGTAGTCGTAGCCCTTGTCGGCGTGGAGTTTCGCAGGCCGCCGGCGCCGGGGACCGCGCCGACTGCGCACGGGTGGGATCGAGGCGACCAGCGGCTGCAGCGCGAGGCTGTCGTGGGTGTTGGCAGCCGAGATGCCGACGGCGACGGGGAGGCCACCGCGGTCCACGACCAGATGGATTTTCGATCCGCTCTTGCCCCGGTCGGTCGGATTCGGTCCGGTCAGCAGCCCCCTTTGAGGGCTCGGACGCTGACGGAGTCGACGGCGAAGCGTGACCAGTCCAGGTCGCCCTGGGCTCCGAGCTCGTCGAGAATGACGCGGTGCAGACGGGCCCAGACCCGGGCCTGGCTCCAGCGGGAGAAGCGCCGGTAGACCGTGGGCCAGGCAGGCCCGAAAACCGGTGGCAACTGCCGCCACGAACAGCCTGACGTGGCCACGAACACGATCGCAGCCAGACATTCGCGGTCCCCGGCCCGCCGCCGGCCACCACCTTGTGCACGTACGACCACCGTCTCCGGCACCACCCGCCGGAACAACTCCCACAGCTCATCCGGCACCAGGCGCTCAGCAAGACTCGTCACACCAACACAACGACCCCAGCCACCAAAGGAAACGAGGTCTAAAAGAGCGTTTTGTCCCGGCAGAGGTGTTTGGCTGCGGTATGGGTGGCCGAGTGGGCTGGGACTGCTGGGTCTGGGTTCGTTGTCCGTGATGTGAGAGACGGTTGAAGCGATCTCAGGGCACGCTTCCGCCCGTTCGCTCCTGTCTGATCCCAAGGAGCACCCACTCACCCCTGTTTGCGCCCTGTGGCGGGGTGTCTGCCGACGGAACTATCGAAACATGTCCCGACAGCGGCCGTATCCGAGTGACCTGTCCGATGCCCGATGGGAACTAATCGAGCCCATTCTGTCGGCCTGGCGGGCCGAGCGGCGAGGGAAGGGCCTGGACATCGGGCGGCCGCCCGAGCACGACCTGCGCCGGATCATAAACGCGGTCTTGTATGTGGACCGGACCGGGATCCCCTGGCGCTACCTTCCCCACGACTTCGCGCCGTGGGAAACCGTCTACGGATACTTCGCCGCCTGGCAGAAGGACGGCGTATTCGACCAGCTCAACGGCCTGCTGCGCCGATTGGTCCGGGAGGCCACAGGCCGGAATGCCGAGCCGAGCGCGTGCGTGCTGGACGCACAAAGCGTCAAGACGTCCGCCCACGTACCGGCCGGCGGCCAGGGCCGACACCGGCTACCGGACCAGGGCGATTGAACACGGCGCCATCCTCGGCATCGACGTTGAGGTCACCCGCCGCGACCCGGGCCAGAAGGGCTTCAAGGTCATCCCGCGGCGCTGGGTCGTCGAGCGGACCTTCGGCTGGCTCATGAACCACCGTCGCCTGGCCCGCGACTATGAAACCCACCCGCACCGCTCCGAAGCGATGATCCGCCTCGCAATGATCGACCTGATGAGCCGCAGGCTCACACGAGAGTCGACTCCGAACTGGAAGGACTCATAGTCGTCGGGCCACGCTGACCCGCGCGTTCTCGCCCCTCATCGCCTGTGGCCAGCGGTCATCAATGACACCCGCAGCTTCCCGGCAGGCGCCACAGGCGTTCTCCCGCTCCGGCAGCCACCAGTGGACCGACGGCGACATGCCGGCTTCCTGGATTCCGCACAACGTCCTGTCGAAGAGGCCGAAAGCGTGGGAGACGTCGACGGGAAGGCCGTCCGCGACGGCCCTCTCCCAGCGCATGTCCACGGGCAAGTACGGCGGCCGCGAGACCTCGAACCACTCACCACCCACATGGGTGGCGGCGTGACACCAGGAACAGGACCAGATCTCCTCTTCCCCCGTAGTCGGCAGCGCTGGCCATCGCCACATCGCACGTCCACACACATCGCACTCCACGGGCGGATCCTCACACGCCTCCGTGCGTGACCCCAATCCGCTCACACCGCGCGACTTACCAAACACCCCCGCCGGGACAAAACGCTCTTTAAAGACGGTTCGAGGCCATCCGAGTGATGGCCGGCGAGGGGCGTTCGGTGCAGCGGGCCTGCCGAGCGGTGCACGTGGCGGAGTCGGGCTACTACGCCGACCGGCCACCCTCGGCCCGCTCGGTGCGGCACGCATGGCTGACCGATGCCATCGTCGGTATCCACTCCGCCTCCTGCGGCACCTACGGCTTCCGCCGCATTCATGCCGAACTCGACCTGGGATTAGGTATCCGCGTCAGCCACGGCACCGTAGAACTGCTGATGCAGCGGGCCGGCCTGCAGGGCCTGCCCGGCAGCCGTCGCCCCCGCCGCATAAGGCAAACGCCGTCGGCCGCCGACCTGGTGGAACGCAACTTCACCCGGCACGCCCGCGACCAACTGTGGGTCACCGATATCACTGAACACCCCACGACGGAAGGCAAGGTGTACTGCGCGGTGGTCCTCGACACCTTCTCCCTTAGGGTGGTGGGCTGGTCCATCGACGCCTCGCCCACCGCGGCCCTGACCACCAACGCGCTGAGCATGGCCATCGGCAACCTCGTCCGCAGCCGGGCGGCACGATCATCCACTCCGACCAGTTCAGCTCGTGGGCCTTCACCGAACGCGCCCGGGCACCGGCCTGCTGCCCTCCATGGGATCCATCGGGGACTGCGTGGACAACGCGATGATGGAGTCTTCTGGGCACGCGTCCAGGTCGAACTGCTCGACCGGAAGCGGTGGCGCACCCGGCTGGAGCTGTCCACCGCGCTCTTCGAGTACCTGGAGATCTTCCACAACCGACGGCGCAGGCACTCCGCTCTGGGCAAGCATGCTCAGCCCAGTGGAGTACGAACTGCGTGCAGAACCTGTAGCGTGAAATCAGGTATCCCGACTCCGTGTAACCCGGGGCAGGCCAGAGCCTCCATCAGACCCGGAGCGGTTCATTCGGCAGCCCGGCATGACCTGTCGCACCGGTTGAGGAAGTCCAGAGCTTGTGACTCCCGGCCGCCTCCCATCGCCAGAGCTGGCGCCCCGTACCGGGGGTCCCGGGACAGGAACTCCCCTACCCCACACGTCTCCACCAGCCGGAAAGTTCACCCTGTGACGCGGTCGTCAGTATGAAGGGCCGGACCAACCGCGATGCGGCCGGCTGCCCGAAGCCAGCAAAGCCGCAGGAAACGCTCGGTGCCAGCCAGCCCTGGGCCCGAAGGACGACGCCCCAGAGCCGTTTCCGGCCACAGGCAGAGTGAGGTTTGAGCTCCCCTCATCACACGGGTCTTGCTGATCCGAAGTGTCATTCGCGGCGATGTGAATCCAGCTCGCTACGGTTCTGCTCTCCTTCACATGTGCGTGATTGACCGCTCGCAACCAGGGTCCCGGGTTGCTGCCGGGTGCGACAGCACGCGACAGGGTGAGCACGACATGGCGGAAAGGGGCCTCACTCACACACCTACCAAGACTCGTATGTGTACCTGATCGGCAAGGTATTCTTGGCTGAATCTCGCCGTATCTTCGGCGTTTCATATGTTCCTGTCCAAGCCATGATGTGAGTGGCCGCTCCGGTGGCACAGAACAGAAACCGCCGAAGAAGATTTTGGATGCACACGACTCCTCACATGTTCGATCCCACCGTGATCGCGGCTGCTTTGCTGAAAGAATCGGACGCGGCCGACCGACGGCGCCTCGCCGACGGCGCGCTGCGGCCCGGCGGCCGTTATGGCGATGCCGACATTCCTTCGCGAAGCCGGAAGTCTCACCTGTCCACCGCGCTTCTCCCGGCTGCATGGGTGCTCAAAAGAGCGGCCCGTGCCCTCGTGGAGCCCGGCATCACATTCGGAGGCTTCGCTTTCAGCCCGGACCGAGTGCGGGACTTCATGTTCCGATAGGCCCGACTTAGAGGAATAACGACGTGCGAGGGCCATTTCTGCCATGTCGGCCCAGCGGGGGAACGGCGTCTGCATCTAGGAATGGCCCCAAGCGCTGTTCAAATGGGGCCGAGCGAACCATGTGAAAGATGAAGGAACGTTCTTGCGTCCGCCATCGCGGTCGTGTTTTGGTGAGATCGTATGCAGCGAAGATCATCATTCGCCGGGAGACGCGGAAGTATGGCCTCCTGCGGGTACACGATCGCTCCGGGGCCGCCACGGTGGCGAGACGCCAGCCCTGGGATTCAAGGACTTTCTCCATGATTCGAAAGGTCAAAAGTTGCGGTATTCGAACGAGGATGAATTCCATGGTATAGCCGCCACTTCAACAGCGAAAAATTGCCTGGCGGCTGGTCGAGCGGACGCTCCGCCGTCACAAGCACTCGCCGGAAACGACCGTCGGTCCCTGCGGGCCGCTGCCATGCGAATGGCCGAGGAACGCCTGCGTGAGGCGGATCTCAGCCCAACCATGATCGCTCAGGGCCTGAACGTATCGGTCCGCACGCTGCACCGGTCCTTCACGGGAACCGGTGAGTCGATCATGGGGTACGTACGTCGTCGCCGTTTAGAGCAGGCACGGGATGCCCTCCTCTCCGGAAATGGCGAAGCCAGTGTGTCCGAGATCGCACAGCGCTGGCATTTCGCCGACAGCAGCCACTTCATTCGTGCATTCCGTGTGCGGTTCGGCACGACCCCGGCGCGGATCTTCCATTTGGCCGCCGACACGTGAGCCTCTTCTTCGAAATGGCTCGACGAGCCGAGTGTGGGTGTCATGACCCGGATCGACGCGAAGCGCATGCGCCACGTCGGCCGGCGTAAAAAATTTCCGAATTCCTGACGGCCCCGGGCCGACCCGGACCCATCGGCCGCGTTCGTGAGTTCTCGCGGCCGGTGATTCGAGCGGGCTGGTCGATGGTGGCCGCCCGGATCAGCCCAGCTCTTCCCGGTGCCCGGATGAGGGCGGTCGCGGGTCGTCGCTCACGTCGGGCAGGCATGGAAGGCACCGGCGAGTGTCCCGCGAGCGCGGGTGAGGCCGAAGGCGAACGCGGGCAGAGCGAGCCCGACGGCGTTCACATGGCGGCTGCCCGAGGGTGTGGGTGCCGAACGGGCCCGCCCCGACTCGGAGAACGCCTGTTCCACGACGACGTGGCGCCGGTGATCACACTCGGACTCTGCCAGTGACAGCGTCGTCTTCCCGGCGTTCTCGTCGCTCGGGGCGACGGCTTGCCCGCCGGGGCGTGCGTCCGCGCGGTGACGGGAAGACGGCGCCAAGTGACGGCAGACCGCGATCATTTCGGCGGCGCGGTCTGGTGGCGGCCGTCACGGGGCAGGCTCCACAACAGCTCGAATGCCGCAGCCGCTCTGCGCCAGTCTGCCGCAGAGATCTCCGTCGCCGCGGGAGTTTCCGTTTCGGCCCGACGTCTTTGATGTGGTCCGGCCGACGGGATCCCACGCAGCTTGCGAACTGGACGATCGGATGATCGTCCAGCTGGCGCCACGCGACCTGCCGCCGGGGCCGGGCTCTGCAGGAACACGGAGTCGTCCCGGCGCCGCATCCCACCCGGGCACGTCGCGTTCTCCGTCGACGACGTGCCCGGGACAGTGGCGTACGCGGGCCGCCTCGGGTATCAGATCGCCGAAGAACCACCCCTGACCGGCGAAGGGACTGTCGCGTTCCCGCTCGATCCCGACGGCCACTGGATCGAGATCAACGACTTCCAGGGCCGGGGCGTCTCCGAGCCGGACAGCGCTGGCATCAGCTTGTCCAGCAGCGAGGTGGTGGAGTGACCGTCCACGAAGGGCACGGTGACCACTTGCCCGCCCCAGGCACGCACCGTCTCCGACTCGGGCAACTCCGCCGTGTGGTAGTCACCGCCCTTGACGAAGATGTCCGGACGCAGCGACCGCAGTGCGGTCTCCGGCGTGTCCTCGCCGAAGACCAGTACCGCGTCGACCGAGCGCAGCGAACGCAGCATCGCCGCCCGGTCCGCCGCGGACAGCACCGGCCGTTCGCTGCCCTTCAGCCGGGCCACCGATTCGTCGTCGTTGATGCAGGCGATCAAGCAGTCACCCAGCTGACGCGCTTCTTCGAGCATCGCGGCGTGGCCACGATGCAGAAGATCGAAGCAACCGCCGACCGCCACCACCGTACCGCCGGCGGCCCGCACCCGGCCGGCCAGGACGAGCGCGTCGTGTTCCGGCCCCGAGGGGTCGTGCTCCGGACGATCGCTGACGTACCGGGGCCCTCCGTTCTCGACATAGGCGGTGGCCGCCTCGGTCGCCGCCGCGACCGCCGCCGCCGGAGTGGCGCCACCGGCCAGTTGGACGGTGGCAGTCGCCGCGAAGCGGTCTCCCGCCCCGCAGGCGTCGTGACCCATGACGTGCCGGCTGTTGACCACGAGTGGCGTGTGCGCCCCGCGCTGCATCAGGACCGCGCCGCGTATGCCACGCGTCACCACGACCTGCTCGACCCGCCACTGGTCGAGCAGGTCACGTGCCGCCGCGACGTCGGCACTCAGATCGTCCCGCCCGGCTATGCGCTGCCGGCCGGTGAGTCCTGCCGCTTCACGGCTGTTGGGGGTGACCAGCCGGACGCCGGGCACGGCCCTCGCGCCCAGCGGATGCGGGTCCCACACAGTCGGTACCCGGCCGGTCGCTTCGGACAGAAGCCGACGGACTCCGGGCAGCGCGGCCACCCCTCGGCCGTAGTCCGACACGAGAATGCCGTCGGCCGTGGCGAGCGCGTCGGCGGCGTCCTCCAGGTTGGTCGAGAGGATGTCGCCGGCCGGGCCTGCCTCGTCGAGCATCAGCAGGGTCCGGTCGGCTGTGCGGATACGGGACTTGACCGGTGTGGGACCGCTCAGACCGAGATCGACGACCCGGACGCCGGCGTCCTTGAGCAGCGAGCGGAGCGCAGCGCCTGACACGTCCTGCGACAACGCGGTCACCAGCGTGACAGCGACGCCACCGGTCGCCGAGAGAGCCGCGGCGAGACCGGCGCCGCCCGGCCGTTCGGCGACATCGAGGTCGGCGAGGACCGGGACCGGGGCCTCTGGGGAGAGCCGGCTAACCGAGCCGGTGCTGTCCCGGTCGAGCAGTGTGTCGCCGACCACCACGACCCGCAGACGCTTCGCGGTGCCGGTCCGCCGGGCAGGCACCACCGCAGCCGGACTGTCCACGGGAGCCGGCAGCGCGGGCGGTTCGGGAACAGCGAGCACCGCCGGTGAGCCTGCCGTCTGCTGTTCGACCAGGCGTTCCTCGACCGCCGCCGCGAGCAGATGCACCACCACGAGGTGGCACTCCTGGACATTGGCGGTGGTGGCTCCGTCGATCGTCACCGCGTCATCGGCGAGTTCGGTCAGCGGACTGGGGCCGGGGCCTGTGAGGGCCCATGTCGTCACTCCGGCGGCACGGGCCGCTTCCGCTGCGCGCAGCAGGTTCGGGCTGCGGCCCGACGTGGACAGGAGCAGCAGGACATCGCCAGGCCGCGCGTGCGCCTCGATCTGGCGCGCGAACACCTGCTCGTAGCCGTAGTCGTTGGCCACCGCCGTCACGGTCGACGTGTCGGCGTGCAGGGCGATCGCCGCGACTCCCCGTCGTTCGCGTTTGTACCGCCCGACGAGTTCGGCGGTGAGATGCTGGGCTTCGGCCGCCGAACCTCCGTTGCCCGCGACGAGCAGTGTCCGTCCGGCGCTGAGCCGGTCGGCGAGTTCGGTGCCCCAGAGCGTGATCCGGTCGACATCGAGACTGGCCAGCGCCTGTGTCAGGCCGTTGAGATGGCGGTGACCATCGTCTGTGGAAGCCGATTTATCGGCCATGGTTTCTCCCTCGGTGACACACAACATCAGCAGAATGGTCCGTAGGCCGTGCATTGCACCGCCCGCATCATGCTCTTCGGTGGATCGACCGTGATCGACGCTGACCACCACGGACGCGAGGATCGTGGCCGGGTTGCTGTTCGTTGTTCGAGCAGGCAATTTCCGAACGTAGAGCAAAGAAGGTGCCCCGGTCAGCAAGAATAGACTTTGCGAGCCAATTTACTTGAGCTTGGCGCCAGCTTTATAACGGGAGCAAGGAAAGGCAATCTTGTCCACATTGTTCCGGTTCGCGCATCTCGAATGAGGACGGCCCGGAAGCTGGCCCGGAAGTTCAATGAGCGTCTTTCCTTCCCGCGTGCGGTACCGGGTCGAGTGCCCGTCTGGCAGCACTGTGAAGTCGCGTCGCGGAGTGAACCGGGCACTGGCCTCGCCGGCCCGGAGGAAGAAATGACCTCGGAGCCAGACGAGTCGGCGATGGAGGCTGACCGAGCGGCCGGATCCGTGCGGGCGCCGACCAAGCAGCACACGCCCGTCCCCCCTGGAAAGGAAGAAAACAAGGGCACCGTTCTCGACCCGCCCTGGACCCTTCGCCTTGACGTCGCGGACGTAGTCCGGTCGGCGAAATTCCATGCGGCTGTTCTGCAACTCGAGGAGGTCGTCCGCTTCGAGCTGGACGATCGGGTGATCGTCCAGCTGACCCCGGCCGGCCGGCCACCCGGGGTCGAACTCTGGCAGGAGAAGGGGCTCACCCCGGCACCACACCCCACCCAGCACGTGGCGGTCTCCGTCGACGACGTGCCCGGAACAGCGGCGCACGCCCGAGCCCTGGGATATCGGATCGCCGAAGAACCGCGTCGCATCGGCGGCGAGACCGTCGCGTTGCTGCTCGATCCCGACGGCCACTGGATCGAGCTCAACGACTTCCGGGGCCGGGGCGTGGCCGACGTCGGGAAGGGCCGGCGTCAGCTCGTCCGGCAACGATGTGGAGTAGCCATCCAGCAACAGCGCGGTGACCACTTGCCCCCCAGCACGGACCGTTCCGAACGTAGTGCAAGGAAATAGCTCAGGCCACCAAGAATAGAATTTGTGAGCCAATCATCTTGAGCCCGGCACCGATGTCCCAACAGGAGCACGATAATGTGCCCTTGTCTGGATTGCACTGTTTCGCACGTCCGGAATGAAGGGCGTCCGAAACCTGGCCCGGAAGTTCAATGAACGTTTCCCCTCCCCGTGTACGGTTCCTAGTCAAGTGCCCGTCGGGCAGCTCTGTGAAGGTTAAATACGAGGCAATCGGCCGCGGCGCTGAACTCGATCTGTAGGGATGTAATGAGCAATCCTCGCATCATTGCGAAAGGCGATCATCCGGCATCGGTCGACATCCTTGTCGTTGGCGGTGGGCTCGCCGGACTTTATCTGGCGCACCGGATAGCCGCCACCCACCCGGTAGCCGTTCTGGTGGTCGAGGCAGGTCCTGATGCCGGATCTGACCACCTCCGCTGGGAGAATGACCAGGAAAAGGCCAACCAGCTCTGGCTCGACCCGGATTCCGACCCCTTTTTCTGGCAGCCCTACCGCGCCACCGGAACCGGTTTCGAAGGAATTTCGGGACTGCGCCGTCGCCTCGGCGGCCGGGCACTCTACTGGGGCGGCGTCACGCTGCCGGTCGAGCCATGGGCCATGGAGCCTGCCTCCTGGCCGCCCGAGGTCGTCGCCGAGCTGACCGATGCCTGGCAGGGCGGTCCGTCGCTCTACGCCAGGGTCATCGCCGACCTCGAGAAGTGGACGGGCGGCCCCCTGACGTCCGAGCGCGAATTCCAACTCGGCGGCCGCCGGTTCGCCGAAGTGCCGCGGGCGGTTCTCGCCGCCGAGGATTCCCCGCGCTGGCGTGCATGGTCCCCGCTGGAGATGCGGCCCGGCGAGCAGCAGCCCGGCACCGTCTCTGTGCTCTGTGACCACCAGGTGGTCGCCGTGGCCGCGGGGCCGGACGGATCCGTGTCCGGGGTCGTGGTCGAGAACGACGGCCGGCGGACGGTGATCGGGGCAGGGCGGGTCGTGCTCGCCGCCGGCACGATCGAGAACAGCCGGCTGGTGCTGCAGGTGCTGGCGTCGGCCGATGCCCAGCCGACCGTGCTGCCGGGCTTGGTCGACAAACTCGCGCAGGGCTTCGTGACGGCGCTCGACCCGGCCGTCGTGCCGGACGCGATCCGTTCGCTCGCCGACACCGGTGGGCTCTTCCGCACCCCGGGGCCCCCGGGGTCACGGTCCAACCTCCTGCTGAGCGCTCAGCGGAACAGACACGGCCTGGTGGTCGTGGACTGCTACCTCATGGGCGAACAGACACGCGATCCGGGAGGCCGGGTGTGGTGCGAGCCCGGACCGGAACTGCCCTGGCCGACATACGTGGCCGGTCGTCTTGGCGCCGCCGACCAGCAGGTGATCGCTGCCCAGCGACTGGAGCTGCAGCGGATGTACGAGCTGCTCCACGAAGAGGCCAGCCCCACCGGGCACACGCTCGAGTTCAAGGAGCCCTTCGGAAACACCGATCTCGCCGGCTGGGTCGCTGCCGGTGAGACCATGGACACGCCCGGCAGGCCGGTGACGTACAGCTTCCCGCTGGGCTGTGAGCAGCACGAGGCCGGCACGCTCCCGCTGGGAGGCACGCTGGTGGACGAGAACGCCCAGGTGCGCGCCGTGCGCGGTCTGTACGTGTGCGGCCCGGCGACGTTCCCTCGCACCGGTGCGGCCAATCCCGCGCTGACCATCCTCGCGCTCGCCGCCCGGCTGGCCGGAGAGCTCACCGAGGTGAGTCGATGAACACCCGCTCGGCCCCACACCGCAACGCGCTGCTGTTCCTCAACGGTGGGCTGGGCAACGGCATCATCCTCGCTCCGCAACTCGCCGCTCTGGAAGGGACGTTGCCCGGTCTACGGTACTGGTCACCGCCCAACGCGGTGCTGGAGGCGGACTGGGTACACGAAGCGCTCGGTCTGCGCGGCCCGATCGCCACGCTGCCCGCCCTCTGGCGGCGGTTCCGCCCCGCTGATCAACCGGCCATCGTCGAGTTCTGCGAGGAGCACGACGTCACACTGATCGTCAATCTCCGGTACGAGGAGGAGCGGTACGACGGTGCCTACCTCGCCTTCCGCGAGTCGGCTGCCGGTCTCGGTGTCGAGTGCTGGGACCTGCATGAGCTGAGCACGGCCGAGAAGCTCCAGCCGTTCGGCATGCAGAGCGAACTTCACCTGCGTCGGCACGGGGTGGCGACCGACGGCCTCACCGCGGACTGGCTCGGCGACCACTGGATGCCGCGCCCCGGGCTGACCGGCATCTGTGTGGGCGCCAGCATCGAGTCCAAGCGGTGGCCGCTGTCCCGCTGGTCCGAGCTGATCGATGGCATCGGCCCGGTCGAGGTGTGCTCGGGGCCGGACGAGTCGGAGCGGGCGATCGCCCGGGAACTGGCCGCCCGTCATCCGGACCAGGTCACGCTGTGCCTACCGGAGACGATGACGGAGTTGCGGGACTGGATCGGCGGCCTGTCCCGGCTGCTGACCAACGACTCGCTGGGGCTGCATCTGGCCGCGGCGCTCGGCTGCCCAACAGTCGGGCTCTACCTCGTCACCGATTCGCGGATCTGGTCACCGGTAGCAATCCCGGGCCGGTTTCAAGCGGTACAGAGCCAGTCCGCGCGCGAGTGCGCGTTCATGCGCGTGAACGGCACGTGCTCCAACTACTACCAGGGGTGTCACGACACCTGCCGGGACGGGATCACGGTGGCTGACGTGCGCGCCGCGCTCGATCGTCTCGACCCGGCCGGCGTGAGCGCGCCCGATCATTTCAGCAAGGAAGAGGCAGCAGCATCATGAGGAATCGTGCGATCGCGGTCCTGGGCGGACGGTCCGGCAACGCCGGAAGCACCTCACTGGCGCTCGCCGAGGCTGTGGGCACCGAGATCGGGCGCCGCGGATACGGCATGGTCACCGGCGGGGAAGGCGGTATCGCCGAGGTCGCGCAGGTCGCCTGTGTGGCGGAGGGCGGACAAACACTGGGTCTGCTCAAGTGGAACCGGCTGGACGACGCGACCTCCGCCACGACCTGGGCGCTGCCCACCTCGATGGACCTGGCCCGCAGCAACATCCTGAACTGGGCCGGAGACGGCGTCATCGCCTTCGAGGGGCGGTACGGGACGCTGGGCGAGATTGCGCTGGCGCTGGACACCGGGCGCCCGTTGATTGTGCTGGGCAAGCAGCCGTTCCTGGACGAACGCGCGCTCGACATACCCACGTGCCGGTACTTTCCGGACCCCAAGGCGGAGGAGGCCGCAGCGATCCTCGACACTCTGGAGGAGCTGATCGAGGCGTGCGCGCCGGCGGCGGTGCGGCCTGGCGCGGCGCTGTTCGGTGACGCCACGGCCACACAGAACTCCGTTTGCCTGCGCCGGACGGTTCCCGAGGACCTGGCGCTGTTCCAGCGGGCGTTCGGCGATCCCGAGGTACGACGGTGGTGGAACCAGTCCGCGCAGCCCGAGGACCTGGCCCGCTTCCAGCACGAGCGCTGTCTGCAGATCATCGACGACGGACGGTCGGTCGGTTTCATCGAGTACAAGGTCGACGACGATTCAGACACCGTGTGGCCGAAGCTCGTGATCGCCGCCCCTGAGGACCGCGGCCGCGGTCTCGGCGCCACCGCGCTGGCCGTCTTCGCGGCCGCCGTCTTCGAGGCCGGACATGCCCGGGTGGCGCTCCTGTCCGATGTCGACAACGACCGCGCCCTGCGATGCTACGAGAAGGCAGGTTTCCGCACGGTCGGACGGCTGCGTTCCCGCCTGCCGGGCCCGGCCGGACGGCGTGACGCGCTGCTTGTGGACCTGGTGCCCGGTGACCTCACGTCTGCCGGGGAGAAGAAGCATGAGGGCTGATCCGACGGGCTCGGTCTCGGCCGGGCCCCGCCTCCTTGCCGGACCGGACTCGGACTGCCGCGGGGTGTCGGCATGAACGCAACTCCGCCCGCCCCCGCCGGCGGAGCCGAGTCCGCCCGTACCACGGTCGTCCTGGAATTCCCGGGCAGCGGGACGTCCGGACGCGTCCGGGCGATGCGGCTGGAGAGCCTGGGCTTCTCCACCCGGTATCTGCTCGACGAGTTCCGGCCGCGGGCGACGGCGATCGAGGAGTACGCCGGGCAGCTGTTCGACCGGCTCGCGGACGAAGACGTCGGCACGATCGTGTCCCACTGCGGTGCGACCGCCATCGCCCGGCACCTGGCCGCGCGCTACCGGCGGCCGCCATCACTGGTGGCGCTGAACCCGGAGCTGACCGTGGCGCGCGGGGTAGCCGACCGGCTGCGGCAGGCACTGGCCAAGATCGCGCTCCCGGCGGAGACGGCCGCCCGCTATTACGCCGACGCCGACACGGTACGCGAGGTCATCTGCCGGTGGCTGCCGGACATCGAGGCGGCGATGGCCGCGTCGTACTCCGGACCACCGCACAACTTCGGAACGGTGGCCGACAGGCTGGCAGGGATGCAGGCCGACTGGTTCGCACATCTCACTGCCGCGTGTGATCCGGCCAAGTTACCGGCCGGCCCGGAGGAACTACACCTGGTGTCCCGGGACCATCCGTGCGAACCGGACTGTTCCGCCGAGCACCGGACGATCGAGGCCGACCGGCCGAATTTCTTCACGGCGTCGCTGACCAGTGACGCGCTGGCCGGTGTCCTCAGGTCCTGAAACCCCGGCAGACCGGAAGACGCCCTCGGTCGTGTTGACGCCGGTGACCCGTCGGCGCGTTCGGCTGACGCCATGACAGTCACCAGCGGGCAGACCGGCGACGGAACAGACAGACATTGAGACAGGAGATCGATCATGGTGGTCAACGGGCCGACCCTGGCCGAGTTCACGGCGTTGTGCGCGGAGATCTTCGGCGTGCCCGAGTTGTCCGGGGACACGGACTTCTTCGAGGCCGGAGGTGACTCCATCACCGCGGCGCGACTCGTGGTCGAGGTCGAGGAACGCTGGGGCGTGCAGCTCGACATGCGCGAGGTGTTCACCACGCCGACCGTCAACATGCTGCATGCCGGAATCCGTGAGGACTCCCGTGTCGGCTGAGCAGTCAGAGGACAGGACCGTCGTCCTGGTCGACCCGTACTCTTCCGGGGTCGCGCTCGGCCGTACCCTGCGCCGAGCCGGCTTCGCGACCCACGCGGTGCTCACCACACCACGGCCGGACCCGGCGTACACCCGCACCTTCGCTGCGGCCGACCACACCGGGACGACCGAGGCCAGCCTCGGCCTGGCCGAGGTGCTCGACCGCATCGGCCGGACACGCCCGGTCGCCGTGCTGCCCGGGGCGGAGTGCGGGGTCGAGTTCGCCGACGCACTCGCCGCTCGGCTCGCACCCGAGTTCGCCAACGACCCGGAGCGCTCTGTGGCCCGCCGGGACAAGGCTGTCATGATGCGCACCCTGAAGGCGGCCGGGATCCCGACCATCCCCACGGTCGCGGTCGACGACTGGCGCGGCTGTGCCGAGGCGGCCGCCGCGTCAGGGCTCTCGACCGAGACAGGCGAACTGGTGGTCAAGCCGGCCCGCAGTTCGCTGTCGGACGGGCTCACTCTCGTGCCCAGGGGCGGCGATCTCACGGCGGCGGTCCGGGACCTGCTGGGTGTGCGCAACCTGCTCGGCACCGTCAACCAGACCGTCCTGATACAGCGGCGCATGTACGGCACCGAGTACGTGGTGGACACCTTCACCCAAAACGGCCGTCATGCTGTCACCAACGTCTGCCGGTACAACAAGGTCCCGGTCGGCGACAGCTTCGCGGTCTACGAGAGCACCGATTTCCTGCCCGAGGACTCACCCGGGAATCCCTCGCTGATCGCCTACGTCCGCCGCGTCCTGGACGCGCTGGGCGTCCGCTTCGGCCCCTGCCACTCCGAGGTGCTGCTCACCGACGACGGGCCGGTGCTGATGGAGACGGGCGCGCGGCTGTCCGGCGCCGGCTTGGCAGGCGCCACCGAGCTGGCCACCGGCGGCAGCGCGCTCTCGCGCTACGTGCACAGCCTCAGGGGCGGCACACCCGACCAGACGGACTACACCCTCCGGCGCCGGGTACGCGGGGTCTATCTGCTCTTCGACGAGTCGGGCACCGTGAGCAACACTGCCGTGCTCGACCGGGTGCGGCTCCTGCGCAGCTGCCGGCATGTCCAGCTGCCCCTGCGCGACGGGGACCGCGTCGAGCGGTCCACCGGGCTGATGTCCACGATGAACCAGGGCTGGGCGCTGCTGGCACACCGCGACCTCGACCAGGTGGAGGCCGACCACGACGAGTTCCGCCGTATCCAGCATGACCTGCGCGTGCGGCCGGACGAGGAAGGCAGCTCGTGAGGCCGGCGATCGAAGTGGACGGCATCGGGCGGTCGTTCGGCCGTGCCGGCGCGGAGGTCACGGTCCTGCGTGACGTGACCTTCACCGTGGCGCCGGGCGAGATCATGGCCCTGCTGGGCGGCAACGGCGCGGGCAAGACCACCCTGCTGAGAATCCTGTCCACGGTGCTGACACCCGACCGGGGAGCGGCCCGGATCCAGGGGTTCGACGTCGCTGCCCAGGCCCGCCAGGCCCGCGGGGCGCTGGGGGTGTCCTTCGGCGGGGACCGCGGCCTGTACGGGAGGCTGAGCGCGCGAGAGAACCTGCGCTACTTCGGGACGCTGTGCGAACTCGGCGGCCGCGCGCTGACCGCGCGCATCGCGGAGGTGCTGGAGCAGGTGCATCTGACGGAGGTGGCCGGTCGGCGCGTCGAAACCTACTCCAAGGGCATGCGCCAGCGGCTGCACCTGGCGATCGGCCTGCTGGGCCGCCCCTCGGTGCTGATGCTCGACGAGCCGACCGTCGGCCTCGACCCGTACGAGGCGCAGAGCCTGCGCGACACCGTGCTGGCACTGCGCGACGAGGGGGTCGCGGTCCTGCTCACCAGTCACTACCTGCTCGATGTCGAGCGTCTCGCCCAGCGCGTCGTGCTGTTGCGGGAGGGGACGGTTCAGCACGAGAGCGAACTGGGCGAGTTCATCTCCCTGGCCGAGCACGTCGCCACCATCGTGGTCCGGGGTGAGGGGCCGCTGCCCGACCTGTCCGCGTCGCAAATGGTCGACACGGCGGTGCGCCGCGAGGCGGACAGCTGGGAGGTCGCTCTGCGTCTGCGGGAGTGGGACGCGGATGTGTTCACCGAGATCGGCCGCCTGTTCGGCGGTGTCACGGTGCGGGAGGTACGCGTCGACGACATGCGTCTGGAGGAGGCGTTCGCGCGCCTGGCCGGTGTGACCGCCATCGGCGAGCAGGTGAGCGGACGGCCGGCGTGATGCGCGGCACAGGGACGGCGGCGGCGCTCGCGGGCACCGCTCGCCACCAGATCCTGATCTACGCGGCGGCGTGGAAGTTCACCGTGGTCTTCGGCGTCGTGCAGCCGGCGGTATTGCTGCTGGTGAACCTGAACTCGATCACCGACCCGGTGTCGGCCGGACGCGTGGTGTCCGGCGTCGTGCTGATGTCGCTCTGGACCAATACGGTCTGGAATGGCGCCAGCATCCTGCAGCTGGAGCGGGTCGAGGGCGTGCTGGCGGCGGGACTGTTCGGGCTCCGGTCCGCGCTCGTCGTGCTGATCGGCAAGTCGGTCGGGTCGAGCCTGCTGTCGGCGGGATCGGTACTGGCCACGGTCGGCGCGACGCTGGTTGTCCTGCGCCAGCCGATCGATCCCGGCCCGCCGGTGTGGATAGTCGCCGGCCTGGTCGTGGTACTGCTCTCCGGCACCGCACTGGGCGTGCTGCTGTCCTGCGTCTTCCTGGTGAGCCGGTTCGGTTCGCAGATCTCCGGCGCGCTGATGTACCCCGTGTTCCTCCTCAGCGGCCTGTTGATTCCCCTCAGCCTGATTCCCCGGCCGGTCCGCTTCCTCTCCTGGCTGATCAGTTTCCGGTGGGCGATGGAGTTCTTTGTCTCCTGCGCCGCACGAACACCCAACCTGCGGTACTTCGGCCTGACGATCCTGCTCAGCGCCGGCTACGCCGTCCTGGGGCACCGGGTCTTCGCCTACGTGTCCCGGCGCGCCCGGGTCGACGGCACACTGGATCTGGAGTAGCTGTGGTGAATTATGTGACGGTGGCCCGACTGTCCTACGTCGACCACCTCGTGGCGAATCCGTGGCGGCTCTCCCTGGTCACCACCTGGCCCCGAGCCGTGCTCCAGTGCCTGTTCTGGGTGCTGATCGGCCAGGTCAGCGGTAGCGGCGCGGCGTACGCGTTCCCCGGGGCGGTGGCGTTGAGCCTCACCCTCTCCACCATCATCGGGCTGTCCGACGTGTCCACACTCGACCAGCGGTGGGGCACGTCCTCCCGAGTGCGGATGGCCAACCTGTCGATCACCTGCCTGAACGCAGCCCGGGGCATCCCGTGGCTCGTGGACGCGGTGGTGGTCTACCTGCTGTGCGTGGTGACCGTCGGGCCGTTGGCGGGCCTGGGCGCGTCGACAGTGTGGCTGCTGCGCGCCTTCCCGATCTTCCTGCTGATGATTCTGTCCAGCGCTGCGGCAGGACTGGCCGTGGCCGCCCTGTCCGCCCGGTTGCACACCAACGTGCTGCTGGGCAACGCGCTGACCTGGCTGATGCTCGCGGCCGGCAGCCTGGTCACCGCGGTGGTGCGGCTGCCGGTCCTGGGCACGCTCGGCACGGTGCTGCCGATGACGCACGGCGTCGCCGCCGTTCGCGCGTTCGCCGCCGGTGCTCCCTTCCTCCCGGACGTCGTCCGGGAGGCGGCGGTCGGCGCGGCCTGGGCCGTCCTGGCCGCAGCGGCCTTCAGGGTCCAGACGGCGCGGGCCCGGCGCACCGGCAACGACTTCGCGGTCTGACACCGGGACCACGCCGACTGGACAGTTCACCGGCGCGGCGTCGCGCCGCGCCGGTGTACCGAGAACGACGACTCTGAAACGGAACATGACTGCGATGAACGTCCGACCAACCGACGGTTCCATGACCCACGAGACGATCAGAGCCGCGGTCCGCGCGGTGGTGAACGAGCTGACCGGCCGGGCCGGTCTGGAAGAGATCGACGACCGGACCGACTTCTTCGCCGTCGGCCTCGACTCGATGGCGGTCGCCTCGATGGTGGCCCGGTTGCAGGAGCGGCTGGGTTTCGACGTGCCGCTGGCCGCGGCGTTCGAGCACTCCACCATCGGCGATCTGGCCGGTTTCCTGGACGATCCGACGCGGGCCGTGGCGCCGCGGCCGCCCCGGCCCGCGCAGTTGGGTGAGTGCTTTCCGGCGTCGGCGATGACCAACCACCTGGCCCGCCGTATGGGCCAGGACTGGGAGCGGACGCCGGACCCGGCCTGGGCCGCCGTCGAGCTGCCGGCCGGAACGATGGACGCCGGCGCTCTGCGTTCGGCCCTGGACACGCTGGTCCAGCGGCACGAGGCACTGCGCGTCTCGCTGCACCGGCGCGAGGACGGGATCTTCGCACGACTCGACCCGGCGGCCTCGATCCCACTAGAGGTGGTGGACGCTCCCGATGCCGACGATCGAGAGCTCGACCGGATGGTGCTGCTCCTCCGGGAGCACTTGTTCGACCGCACCCGGGCCCCGCTCGCGGCGGCCTCTCTGATCCGGGGAGCGGATGTCGACCTGCTGTGCCTGGTCGTCGACCACAACGTGAGCGATCTGGTGTCGCTGCGCATGCTGCTGCTGGAGATCGGCCGGCTGTCCGCGGGCCTGCCGCTGGCAGAGCCCACCGGCCTGACCCTCTCCCAATGGTGTTCGGTGGAGAGCCGGTTGATGGCCGACACGAGCAAGAAGGCCGCGGAGTTCTGGTGCGAGATGCTCGAACCTCACTGGTCGGCGACGGACGCGGTCACCGCGCCGGACACCGCGCCGGACCAGGTGACCCACCGCGGGTTCGAGGTCGGAGCCGAGGCCCGTCGCCGGCTGCTGGAGAGCGCGGCGGCCGAGGGAGTGACTCCGTTCGCGCTTTTCGGCGGCCACCTGCTGAACGCGGTCCGAACGGTCCTGGGCGTCGACCAGGTGCCGATCTGCCTGTGGTCCATCAACCGGGACATGCTGGGCACCTCTGAGCTGGTCGCCTCACCGGTGCGCGAGCTGTGGTTGTCCGTGGACGTCTCGGAGCGCGGCACACCCGAGCAGGCGGCGGCTGCCTTCCAGCAACGCCTGCTCGACGGATTCGGCTGGCAGATGACCCCGCCGACGCTGGTGCTGGGTGGGCGGAGCGCGCGGTTCGACGCCGGCTGGAGGCCGTGGCTGTTCCTCGGCGTCAACCTGTACCAGCTGGAGCTGGACTTCCCCTCCGGCCCGGCACGGATACGGTCGGTCCCCGCGGCCAAGGAATCCAGTTCCCCGCTCGACCTGCGCGTCGTCGATCACGGCGACCGCCTCGTGTTCGAACTGACCAGCTGGCTGGGCTTCCTGACCCCACAGAAGACCGACGAACTGGCCCGGCTGCTCGCCCAGGGCGTCGCGTTCGGACCGCCGCCCACGATCGAGGAGGCCGTCGTGGGACCCGGCATACCGGCGGTTCAGTCATGACCGACGACGTGATGTTCGACCCGACGATCGCGATCAGCGGGACCGAGTTCCGGGACGAACCGATCGACACGCTGTTGCGCACCGCCGACGAGGTCGGGGTAGCGGCGATCGAGCTGTGGTGCCCGGAGAACCTCCGGACCGACGACGACGGCGGCACCGCGCTGGCGCGCCTGGCCGCCTGGTCCGGACGGGTCGTGGCGGTGTCGGTCGGGGTCGAGAACGCGGAGACCGCGGACGTGCCCGGCAGCCGGGCCCGGCTGATCGAAGCGCTGGAGCTGGCCGACCGGATCGGCGCACCCCTGGTCAACTCGTACTTCGGCGCGCCGGGATATCGCGACGACCGGCGCACGGGCGAGGTGCTTGCCCACAACCTGGAACCGGTGCTGGGGCGGGCGGAATCCCTGGGGGTGACCCTGGTGCTGGAAAACGAGTTCGACGCGTTCGGCCGCGACCGCTACCAGGGTGACCTCACGCGGCGCCCGAACGCCCTGCGCGCCGCGGTGCGCCAGATAGGCAGCCCGCGGCTGCGGCTCAACTTCGACGCGGCGAACTTCTACTGTGCGGGCGTCGAGCCCTTCCCGTACGCGTTCGACGTTCTCGCCGAACACGTCGAGTACCTGCACGTCAAGGACATCCGGTCCGCCGACTCCACCCGGCCCGAGGCGGACGGGCCGTGGGTTCGCTACCACGACTACGACCGGGCCTATGAGACCACGGCGCTGGGTACCGGGGCCGTCAACTGGCCCGGTCTGCTGGCCCGTCTGGCCGCCGACGGCTACTCCGGTCCGCTGACCCTGGAGCCGCATGCCCGGCGAGAGCACCGCACAGCCGCCTTCGCCCAGGCCGCGGACTGGCTCCGCGCCCAGATCGCACACCTGCGCAAGTGTTCGGTCACTCTGCCGACCCGTTCGGGGACAACTGATGCGCGCGATCGGACGGGGTACTGAGGATGCCTGACGAGATTCTGATCACCGGTACGTCAGGGTTCATCGGCCGGCACTGCGCGATCACCTTCGCCGACGCAGGACGGCAGGTGACCGCGCTGGACCTCAGACCGGCACCGAAAGACGTGGCGCTGCGCGCCCGGGTCCTGTGCACCGATCTGGCCGATCAGCGCGTGCTGGACGAGGTCCGCTCCGGCCGGTTCGCCGCGGTCGTCAGCCAGGCCGGCATCAGCAGCACCGTCGAACAGGACCGGGAGCGGTTGCAACGGGTCAACGTCGACGCTCCCGTCGCGCTCGCCGCGGCCTGCGCGTCATCCGGCACACGGTTCGTCTACGCCTCCTCACACAGTGTCTACGGCAGCTTTCCTCGGGGGACACTGATCGCCGAGGACGCCGGCGCCGACCTGTGCTCCGGTCCGCTCAACGCCTACGCCGAGTCCAAGCTCCGGCTCGACCGGGAAATGGCGCAGGCGCCGGCGCACCTGAACTGGGTCGGGCTGCGGTACACGAACGTCTTCGGCAGCGGCGAGGAACACAAGGGGAAGATGGCCTCTATCCTCTCCCAACTCGTGCGTCAGGCCGCCGCTGACGTGCCGCTCAGGCTGTTCGCGGACTCCCTGACCGCCAGTCGCGACTACATTCCGGTCGAGGTGGTGGCACGTACCTGCCTCGCGTTGATCGACACCCCGGTCCCCTCCGGGGTGTACAACCTCGGATCCGGCGCACCGGTCAGCTTCGCGACCCTGCTGGAATGGTCCGCCTCGTTCGTCCGGTCACCGCTAGCTGTTCACCTGGTGGCCAATCCGCTCTCCGACCGGTACCAGTACTGGACCGGTGCCGACCTCACGAAACTGCGCGCAGCGCTGCCGGCACTGGCGCACATCGACCAGAACTGGATACACCGGGGGGCCAGAGAACTGTTCGACGAGTTCCGGGCCGGCCAGCTATGACGGTGCTGCTGGCGTTCGACCTGATGGGCACCCTGCTCACCGACCCCTTCGAGGCGGCGCACGAGGCGGCGACCGGCCAGCCGATGGAGAGCCTGCGTGCGGCGGGACTGATGCCGCTCTACCACCGTCTGGAGACCGCCGAGTTGACGTTACCGCAGTACTGGCAGCGGCTGCGGGCACGGGGACTGCGCGTGGACGAGGCCGCCTTCCACCGCGTGCGTGTGGCCGGATACCGCTGGCTGCCCGGGATGCGCGCGTTGTGCGCCGAGTACGCGCGGACACATCGGACCGTCATCGCGTCCAACTGCCCGGCCTGGGCCGAACAGCTCCGCGCCGAGGTCCTCGACGGACTGGACGTCGGATGGTTTCCGTCCTACCGGCACGGTGTCCGCAAGCCGTCGTCGGCCTACTTCACGAAACTGTGTGCCGAGCACGGCGCAGCACCGGCGGATCTCCTGCTCGTCGACGACAAGCAGCGCAACACCTCGGCGGTTCGCCAGCTCGGTGGCCGGGCGATCACGTTCCGCTCGGCAGCCCGTACCCGTGCTCAGCTGGGCCGGATGATCGGCCCGGCGGATCCAACAGGAAGTGGCCGCGGATGACGGGCCCGTGACCGCGATACCGACCCCGTCCCCGGCTCCATCGGCTTTCCCCGGCCGGCCAGCGAGCCCACGCGTCCTGTGCGACTACCCGATGGGCAGACGTCAACATGATCACTGACAACAGCTACCCGCGGCGGAATCCCACCGCACTGCTCGGTTCGGTGTCCTCGGATTCCCATACGTGGAACCTCGTCTACCTGGAACTGGTGCTTGCCGAGGCGGGCTACGACGTCCGCAACCTCGGCCCCTGTGTGCCGGACGAGTTGCTGATCGAGAACGGCCGGCGGGACCAACCGGACCTGATCGTGATCAGCTCGGTGAACGGCCACGGTGCCGGTGACGGAGCACGCCTCATCCAGCGGATCCGCGCCGATGCCGCTCTCGCCGGGACCCCGGTGGTCATCGGCGGGAAGCTCGGAACCGACGGGACGGCCGGTGCGGCCGAGCGAGAGCAGCTCCTCCTCTCCGCCGGCTTTACCGCCGTTTTCGAAGACGCCACCGACCTCTCTCCGTTCCTGGCCTTCGCCGCCGGCATCCGGAGGGCCGTCATCACGGCAACAGGAAGGAAGCCCGATGAGCGCACCGAACGATATGGCAGCGCCCAAACATGACTTCGGTGCTTTCGTCAGGCGTGCTCATGCCCAGGGGCGACTGGTCGTCCAGCCCCGGATGGGCTTCGGCGATCCCGCCCTCATGCGAGAGGGGCTGACGGCAGTCGCTCGGCTGCCTGCCGCGACGGCGGGAACGATCACCCTGGACAGTTACACCAGGGTGGGTGACTACCGGTCGATCGAGGCCGCCCTGGCGGACGGCGAGCCGCTGAACGGATATCCGATCGTCAGTCTCCACCCGGACGTGACCCTGGGCGTCACACGGGGGCTGGCCGGCGCGGATTTCCAGATCCAGGTCAGACACGGCAGTCCCGACCCGCTGGACATCGTCCGGGCGATGTCACGAGTCGAGCTCTACGCGACGGAAGGCGGCCCGCTGTCCTACTGCCTTCCGTACGGCCGGCTCCCTGTACGCCGTGCGGTCGACAACTGGCGCCGTGGCTGCGAGGCGCTCGCCGCACTGCGCCGGCCCGGTGCCGAGCCGCATCTGGAGACGTTCGGCGGGTGTCTGCTGGGCCAGTTGTGCCCGCCGTCCCTGCTGGTCGCCGTCAGCGTGCTGGAAGCCCTGTTCTTCCGCCAGCACGGACTGCGCAGTGTGTCGTTGAGTTATGCCCAGCAGACGGACCACCACCAGGATCTCCAGGCGCTGGCGGCACTGCGGACACTCGCCGGGAGACACCTGTCCGACGTGGACTGGCACATCGTGCTCTACACCTACATGGGACTGTTCCCGCGTACGCGGCCAGGTGCCATGCGGCTGGCCGAACAGTCCGTCCGGCTGGCGGCGGAGGGCAGTGCCGAGCGGCTCATCGTGAAGACGGTCGCCGAGGCGCATCGCATCCCCTCCGTCGCGGACAACGTCCAGGCGCTGCGCGCCGCGGCTCACTGGTCCGACGCGGAGGGCCGGCCCGCCGACGCGCCGGAGCCGATGGGCGACGGCAACGAGGTGCTGCGAGAAGCATGTGACCTCGTCGAAGCGGTCCTCGAACTGTCGGAGGACATCGGCCGGGCGCTCGTCGAGGCCATGCGAGGAGGACTGCTCGACGTGCCGTACTGCCTGCACCCGGACAACGCCGGGAACTCCCGGTCGTTCATCGACGCGCGCGGAAGGCTGGCCTGGTCGCGGGCCGGGGCCATGCCGGTCCGCCCGCAGCCCGGCCACGACTCGGCAATGTCCTCGACGCGTCTCCTGGCCGCACTCTCCTACGTCGCGGACCGTTCCGCCGGACCGGGCCTGCACTCCACCGCCTCCTGCCGAGAAGGATGAACATGAGCCAGACAGCTTCGGAACACGACCGGACCGTTGATCCGTGTGCGAGCGTCGAATCCGCTCTCGTGCGGAGGGTCCGCGAGGTGGCGGCGCAGCGGCCGGAGGCCCGCGCGGTCTCCGGTGCGAAGACCTCGATGACCTACGGCGAACTCGATGACCGGCTGATCGGCTGGAGCGACGATCTCCGTCGCCACGGCGGCCGGCCCGGCACCGTGGTCGCGCTGAGTGTGGCCGATCCCGCCTATCTCGCTCCCGCCTACCTGGCCGCCCGGGCCGCCGGTCTGGTTCCGCTGATGCTGGACCCCCACCTGCCAGTGGAACGGCGCACGCAGGTACTGCGCGCCGCCCGGCCAGCGCTCATGATGCGAGTCGAGGAGACGCCCGAGTACGCGCCCACCGAGTTCGACCCGCGGAGCCTGCCGGAGGCCGCGGGCTACCTCGGTTTCACCTCCGGCACTCAGGGACCGCCCAAGGGCATCGTCTCCCAGGAAGCTGGCGTGTTGCACTTCGTGGAGTGGGAACGTCAACTGCTGGACCTGGAACCGGGCCAGCGGGTGGCGATGATCAGTCCGTCGTCGTTCGAGGTCATCTTCCGCGAACTGGGACTGGCGCTGTGCGGCGGCGGTGAGCTGGTCGTCGCGCCGACGGTGACTCGGGTAGATCCGGCAGCCGTGGTCGCCTGGCTGGCCGACCAGGACGTCGACGTGGTGCACGTGGTGCCCAGTCTCGCGGCCCGGTGGGCGGCCGCGGCACAGCGGCGGGCGGACCGGCTCCGGTGGACGTTGTTTGCCGGCGAACCCCTGCACTCCCACCACGTCGAGGCGTGGCGGAATGTGGCACCGCATTCGAGGGTGATCAACCTCTACGGTCCCTCGGAGACGACCCTGGCGAAGTTCTGGTACGCCGTACCCCCGGATCCGGCTCCCGGTCCGCAGCCGGTTGGACGGCCGCTGCCCCAAGCCCGGTTGCGGAAGCTGCCCCTGCGCGGCACAGACGAGTCCGGCAACGGCGCGTCGTTCCAGGTGGCCATCGAGACACCGCACGGCTCCCTGGGCTATCTCGACGGCACGGCGACGGAGGCCGACCATGCCGCACTGCGCCGCACCGCGGGCCTGACCACCTTCACCAGCCAGGACATCGGTGAGATCGACGAAAACGGAGACCTTTTCATCAAGGGCAGGATGGACTCACAGGTCAAGCGGCGAGGAGTCTTCGTCGACCTGGCAGGGATCGAACAGTCCGCGCTCGCCCTGCCCTCGGTGCGCCTGGCCTGCTGCTTCCAGTTGGCCCCGGAGGCAGGCGCGACCGTGGTCCTCGCGCTGGAAACCGACGGTGAGCTGCCGCTGACGGAGCTGCGCCAACACCTCCGGAGCCAGTTGGGACCTCAGTCGCCCGACGAGTTCCGGCTGGTCAAACGCATCCCGCTCAATCCGAACGGCAAGATCGACCGACGCGCACTGATCGCCCGCCTCGCCGGAGGCGGCCTACACGAGGAGCCGTCAGCCTGACTCCCGGGCATGCATTGCCGCCGTGAACGCCTCTGAAGGGGACCGGAGTTCCGGGCTCCTCGTCGTGTCCGCCGGGGCGGCGGTCTCGGCTGTCTACACCGGTTCAGGCCCCGCGTCGACAACGGCGCAGACGGCCTCGACGTCCGGCGCGGCCACCGTGATCGCATCCACCGACTCGACCAGTCAGGAGGGCGGGGCCGGAGGAAACTACGCCTCGACCCTGTCGTCCGCGGGCTCCTGGGGCCAGTCGGGCTCCTCGGGCGACTTCACCTACACCTACAAGGTGGAGTCACCGGCGGCTTCGACGTCACTTGCACCGGACGCGTCGCTGTCCTACGACTCCGGCAACGTGGACGGGAAGACGGCCAACACCCAGGCCCAGTCGTCCTGGGTGGGTGACGGCTGGACCACCCAGGACTCCTCCGTGGCACAGGAGTTCACGCCCTGCTCCGATTCCCCTGAGGGCAGCGCCGGTTCGGTGACCACATCGGACGAGTGCTACGACGGCCCGGTCCTGACCATGTCCCTCAACGGCTCCTCGACGTCGAGGCGCACCGCCTGGTGCCGAGGACGGAAACCATGGCACGGGCCTGCCTCAGGGCACCGGCACGGTCCACCGGCCGCCTCCCATGGCCGCGGCCCGTCGCGGTCAACTGTGGGGGGAGGAGGCCGGCAGGTTCTGGTCGGCGGCCCAGGAGGCCAGAATGCGCAGCCGATCGTGGGTAGGGGAGCCCGGGGCTGCGGTCCAGACGGTCAGGTTCTGATCAGGGTCGGTATTGGCGGTGAGGGTGTCCCAGTCCAGGACGAGTTCGCCGACGACCGGATGGTTGAGGGTCTTCGTGCCCACGGTGCGGGCGGCGACGTGATGATCGCCCCACCACCGGGCGAACTGCTTGTCCCGCAGGGACAGTTCACCGACCAGCTCGATCAAGCGGGGGTCCTCCGGATACTTCGCGGCCTCCATACGCAGCTGGGCAACGGAGATCTGCGCGGCCGTCTCCCAGTCGGCGTACAGGGTGCGCATCGCCGGATCGGTGAACTGGATCCGGGGATAGTTGCGGTGCATTTCCGGGATGCGGGAGAAATCGGTGACCAGGGCAGCGGCCAGCGCGTTCCAGGCCAGGATGTCGCCGCGCCGGCCCTGCACGATGGCTGGCGTGGCGGTGAGGTCGTCCAGGACCCGCTGCAGTTGCGGCTGGACCTTCTGCCGGCCGCGGCGGCGGGTGCGGGTGGTGGTCTTTCCGGCGAGCTGGAAGAGGTAGCCGCGTTCGTCGTCATCCAGGTGGAGTACCCGGGCGAGGACGTCCAGCACGGGCGCCGATGCCTGCATGCGGCCCTGTTCGAGGCGGGTGTAGTAGTCGGTGCTGATGCTAGCGAGCTGGGCGACCTCCTCGCGGCGCAGGCCGTCCACCCGACGGGGCCTGTCGGTCTCCGGCAGTCCGACCGTGCGCGGGCTCAGCTCGGAGCGGCGCTTCTTGAGGAATTCTCCCAGCTCATTGAGGGGAACGTTGCTGGTCATGCTTCCCAGCATGACACCAGTCGCACCTGGGAAAGGGGGGAGAATTTAGTCCCAGGATGTTCCCCTCCCGGGATGGATTTCTCCGCTTTTCGCGCCCGCCCTCGCCTGTGAGGCTCGATATCGAGCAGCCGATCATGACCAACGGCTGTGGCACACCGACCCTCGCACCGAAGGAAGCACCCCCATGCGCGGAGCAGTCATCTACGCCCCCGGCGACGTGCGCTTCGAGAACCTCGACGACCCGAAGATCCTCCGACCGACCGACGCGGTGATCCGCACGGTCGCCACCTGTGTGTGCGGCTCGGACCTGTGGCCGTACCGGGGCGCGGAACCCATCGGCGACCCGCACCCGATGGGGCACGAGTACGTCGGCATCGTCGAGGAGGTGGGCAGCGAGGTCGCCAACGTCAGGCCGGGCCAGTTCGTGGTCGGTTCCTTCGCCACCTCGGACACCACCTGCGCCAACTGCCGCAACGGCTGGCAGTCCAACTGCCTGCACCGCGAGTTCATGAGCACCTGTCAGGCCGACTACGTGCGCATCCCCAACGCCCACGGCACCCTGGTCGCCACCGACGAGCACCCGAACGCCGAGATGGTGCCCGGCCTGCTGGCCGTCTCCGACGTGATGGGCACCGGCTGGTACGCCGCCCTCGCCGCCGAGGTCAAGCCCGGCTCCACCGCCGTGATCGTCGGCGACGGAGCGGTCGGCCTGTGCGGTGTCATCGCCGCGAAGGAACTCGGCGCCGAGCGGATCATCGCCATGAGCCGCCACGAATCCCGGCAGAAGCTCGCCCTGGAGTTCGGCGCCACCGACATCGTCAGCGAACGCGGCAACGAAGGCATCGCCCGCGTCAAGGACCTCACCGGCGGCATCGGCGCGGACTCCGTGCTGGAGTGCGTGGGCACCGCCGAATCAATGCGGCAGGCCCTGCACTCGACCCGGCCCGGCGGCAACGTCGGCTTCGTCGGCGTACCCCACGATGTGGCCGTCGACGGCCAGGAGCTGTTCTTCTCCCACGTCGGCCTGCGCGGCGGCCCCGCCCCCGTACGCGGCTACCTGCCCGACCTGATCGACCGGGTCCTCTCCGGCCGCATCAACCCGGGCAAGGTCTTCGACCTCACCCTGCCCCTGGAGCAGATCGCCGAGGGCTACAAGGCGATGGACGAGCGCCGTGCCATCAAGGCACTCCTCAAGCCTTGACCCCAGCCCGGTGACCGGCTGCCCCTGGCGAGCACCACAGAAGCGAGACAAGAAATGCCTGCAATAGACAACTACATCTTCGGCCTGGACGAGAACGTCACCCGGAAGCCGGTGTCGTACGAGAACAGGTACGGGATCACCCTCTCGGCAGACCTCTACCAGCCGAATGACTTCGACGCCTCCCAGGAACACCCCGCGCTCATCGTCGGCGCGCCGTACGGCGGCGTGAAGGAGCAGGGCCCGGGCGTCTACGCCCAGAACCTGGCCCGGCGCGGCTTCGTGGCACCCGCCTTCGACCCCTCCTACAACGGCTACAGCGGCGGCGGCCCGCGACACGTCTCCTCCGCCGACGTCTTCACCGAGGACGTCAGCGCGGCCGTCGACTACCTGGGCACGCGTGACTTCGTGGACCGGGACCACATCGGCGTCGTCGGCATGTGCGGCAGCGTCGGCTTCGCGCTCAGCGCGGCCCAGGTCGACCGGCGCATCACGGCGGTCGCCACGGTCGTCATCTACGACATCGCCCGGATCTCCACCGAGGGCTGGCAGGGCTCCCTCACCGCGGAGGAGCGAGGCGCCATGCTCGACGCGATCGCCGAGCAGCGGTACGCGGACTTCGAGGCCCACACCCCCGCCCTGACCCCGCGCGGCGCGCCCATCGGGTTCGACGAGAACACCAACCCGATCGGCCGTGAGTTCGGCGAGTTCTACTCCACTCCTCGTGGCTACCACCCGAACTCCATCACCCAGTTCACGCACGAGCGGCATGTCGCTGATGAACTTCCCGCTGCTGTCGAAGATCGAGTGGATCTCGCCGCGGCCCATCCTGTTCGTCGTCGGCGAGAACGCCCACTCGCGGTACTTCAGCGAGGATGCCTACGAACTCGCGGCCGAGCCGAAGGAGTTCCACGTCGTCCCGAACGCCGGCCACGGATCTTTACGACAAGACGGACCTGATCCCGTTCGACAAGCTGGAGGAGTTCTTCAGCAATCACCTGGCCTGATCGCACGCCGCGCACCGCGTACGGCCGCACCGGACGGCGCCTGGCGCACATCGTCACCGGCCCTCAGCCCCCTCCCGCCGTGCACCCACATCGTTGGGCCGCATCACCGGCAGCGCGTCTGCGGGCGGAAGCCACCGCCTCACACAAGGAACGACGAATCCCATGACGACCTTCGTGCTCATCGGCGCCGGCCCCGATCTCGGGCTGGCCACCGCCCGCCGCTTCGGCGTCGCCGGCCACGCCGTCGCCCTCATCGCCCGCAACGCCGAGCGCCTGGAGGAGATGACCGCCGAGCTGGCCCGTGACGGCATCCAGGCTCGCGGCTTTACCGCCGACGTCCTCGACATCGAGTCCCTGACCACGGCCCTGCACGCGGCTGCGGCCGATCTGGGCCCCATCGAGATCCTCCAGTACAGCCCGGTGCCGCGCGCCGACTTCATGAAGCCGGTCCTCGACAGCAGCGCCGACGACCTCGACGCCCCGCTCGCCTTCTCCGTCACCGCCGTGAACGCGGTCCTGCCCGGCATGCGTGCCCTCGGCCGCGGCACCGTGCTGTTCGTCAACGGCTCCAGCGCCGTACGCCCGAACCCGAACGTCGCCGGTACCTCGATCGCGTTCGCCGCCGAAAGCGCCTACGCCAGCATGCTGCACGACACGCTCGCCGGGGAGAACATCCACGCCGCGCAGCTGATCATCCCCGGAGCTATCCGGCCCGACGCCGAGCACAGCAGCCCCGAGGTGCTGGCACAACGGCTGTACGACATCCACCTGCAGCGGGACGGATTCCGCCACTACGCCGAGCCCCTGCCCGACTAGCCACTGGACGACGCCCATGAACCCGGCCGCCCTCCGTGTCCTCGCCCGCGTCGCCACGGCCACCGCTGTCCTGCTGACCGTGGCGGCCTGCACCGACACCTCGCCGGCCTCCCCCGTGCGTCAGCCTCCGCCCGCCAGCAGATACCGACGGCCGAAGCACCAACCGCACCCTCCGACAGGAACACCGCCATGGACATCCGGGTCACCCTTGATGGCCGCCCCGTCGACGCCACCTTGAACGACAGCCCTGCCGCCCGTGACATCGCCGAGTTGCTTCCGCTCACCCTGGACCTGGAGGACTTCCATCAGACGGAGCGGATCGCCGACCTGCCCCGCAGGCTGACCACCTCCGGGGCTCCCGAGCCGGCCGCGCCCAAGGTCGGCGACCTGGCCTACTACGCGCCCTGGGGCAACCTGGCCCTCTTCTACCGCGACGGCGACTCCGCCAACGCCGACCTGCTCAGCCTCGGCCACATCGACACCGACACCGACCGGCTTTCCGGGGCCGACCGCATCACCATCGAAGCCGCGCCCTGACCCGCCCGACCGCACCGCTGGCCTCACGCGGACGCCCACGCGAGAAGGGGGAGGAGATCCTCCCCTTTCCGGCCGGTTCTGTCCATGGAACCGTGAAAGACGTGGCTGCCCCTTCACGCTGTCCGCCGCGACGGCCCAGCCGCCATCATGATCCGCCGATTTCCACTCAAGGAGAGAACACACGTATGCCTTCCGCATCCGGGACCACCCCCGGCAGGCTTCCCTTCGTCGTCTGGGTGCTCGCCGCCGGCACGTTCCTGATGGGGACTACCGAATTCGTCGTCGCCGGCCTGCTGCCGGAGCTGGCCGGTGACCTCGGAGTCAGCGTCTCCCACGCCGGCCTGCTGATCACCGCCTTCGCCATCGGCATGATCATCGGCGCGCCGACCATGGCCATGGCGACCCTGCGCCTTCCTCAGTGCCAGACACTGATCCTGGCCCTGTCCGTGTTCTGCCTCGGACACCTCGTCACAGCCCTGAGTACCTCCTTCACGATCGTCCTCCTCGCCCGCGTCGTCACGGCCCTGGCCACCGGAGCGTTCTGGTCCGTCGGCTTTGTCGTCGCCACCACCGCCGGCGGGCCGCACAACGCCACCCGCGCCACGGGCGTCATGATCGGCGGTCTGACCATGGCCAACGTCGTCGGCGTGCCGATCGGTTCCTTCGCCGGCCAGTTCACCGGCTGGCGTGGCCCCTTCTGGGCCCTGGCCGCCCTCTCCGGCATCGCCGCGGCGTTCATCGGCCGCTTGATCCCGGCCCGGGAGCATCGCGCCGAGGTGTCCATCCGGGCCGAGGTCCGGGCTCTCCGTCAGGGTCGGCTGTGGCTGGCGCTCGGCGCCGCGATGCTGATCATGGGCGGTGTCCTGGCGACGTACACCTATGTCACCCCGTTGCTGACCGACCGCGCCGGGATCCCCGAGGGCGCCGTCCCGCTCGTCCTCATCGCCTTCGGTGTCGGCGCCCTGGGCGGCACGACCACCGGGGGCCGCCTGGGCGACCGCCGCCCGATGGCCACCACCCTCACCGCCGCCGCGGCCACCGCCCTGGTCCTGCTCCTGATGATCCCGCTGTCCACCAACCCGGTGACAGCCACCCTTCTCGTCTTCCTCATGGGCCTGACCGGCTTCACGGTCAACCCGGTTGTCACCGCCCTCGCTATGCGCTTCGCGGGTGACGCCCCCACCCTCACCTCGGCACTGACCACCTCCGCCTTCAACGTCGGCGTCGCCGCTGGCTCGGCGATCGCCGGTGCGGCCCTGGACTCCTCCCTCGGCCTGACCGGACCGCCCCTGATCGGCACCGTCATCGCGGCCCTCACCCTCCTCCCCCTGATCGTCCTCGCCGTCCACGGCACGCCGCGCAGGACGCGGATCGTCGCCCAGCGCACCGCCCCCACGCACGTGCGACGCGACGAACCCGCGCAGGTGCCCTCGCAGCACTGACTCAAGCCCGGATCCGCGTACTGCCGACACGTACCCATGGACGTACCAGCAAGCAAGAGGACCCTGCCCATGACCGTGAGCAGCGCAGCCTTCACCGGCAAGGTGGCCTTCGTGACCGGAGCCGGCTCCGGCATCGGCCGCACGACCACCGTCGCCTTCGCCCGCGCGGGCGCCCGCGTCGCCCTCGCCGACCGGTCCCCGAACGGCCTGCGGGAGACCGCACGCCTCATCGAGGAAGCGGGCGGCCAGGCCCTGGCCCTCACCTGCGACGTCACCCGTGAAGACGACGTGAAGTCCGCCCCGGGCAATACCCTCCAGGTGTTCGGACGAATAGACGCCGCCTTCAACAACGCGGGCGTCGAGCAGCCGGTCAAGCCAGCCGCGGACATCGCGAAGGACGAGTGGGACCGTGTCATCGGCACTGGCCACGCCCTGGTCGTCGACGGCGGCCAAACCGTCTGACGGCGGCCCGCCAAGGCGCCGTGCCGCCGCAGCTCATCAAGCAGCCTCAATACCCCAGTACCACTCGCACCGCCACACCCCAGCGCTCGAAGGGACAACGCGACATGAACCCCAGCTACAACTTCACCGGCCAGGTCGCCCTCGTCACCGGGGCCGGGGCCGGTATGGGCCTGGCGACCTCCCGAGCCTTCGCCGCCTCCGGAGCCGCCGTCGCCCTCGCCGACATCGACGAAGCAGCCCTGAACGCAGCCGCGAAGGAACTCACCGACGCCAGCCACCAGGTCCTCGCCTTCACCTGCGACGTCAGCGACGAGGACCAGGTCGCCGCCGCCGTCGACCGCACCGTGAAGACCTTCGGCCGCCTCGACACGGCCTACAACAACGCCGGCATCCAGATCCCGCCCAGCGACGCCGCCGACGAACCCGCCGAACGGTTCGACCGCGTCAACGCCATCAACCTCCACGGTGTCTGGGCGTGCATGAAGCACGAACTGCGGCACATGCGCGCCCAGGGCAGCGGCGCCATCATCAACTGCTCCTCCCTTGGCGGCCTCGTCGGTCTCCCGGGCCGCGCCTCCTACCACGCCTCCAAGCACGGTGTGATCGGTCTGACCTCCAGCGCTGCCCTCGAATACGCCCCGCGTGGCATCCGCATCAACGCCGTCTGCCCCGGCACCGTCGACACCCCCATGGCCAGCGACATGATTGACAAGGGGGAGATCGACCGCGCCGAGGCCGAGGCCAACCAGCCCATCAACCGGCTCGGCACCTCCGGGGAGATCGCCCAGGCGGTCCTGTGGCTGTGCAGCCCCGGAGCGGGTTTCGTCGTCGGCGTCGCCCTCCCCGTCGACGGCGGCTACGTCGCCCGCTAGGGACAGCTCACGCACGACAGAGACTGGAGAAAGACATCATGGAATTCGTCAAGCAGCAGCCCAGCAGCAAGGCCCCGGCCAACTGGTTCACCGGCGACGTGTGGTGGGACGTCATCGTGGCCGGCCAGGAGCCGTCCCGGATGCGCGCCAACCTGGTCCGCTTCTCCCCGGGTGCCCGCACCAACTGGCACTCCCACGCTGTGGGTCAGACCCTGCACATCGTTTCCGGCATCGCCCTAATCGGCACCCGGGACGGCACCGTCTTCGAGGCCCACCCCGGCGAGACCGTCGCCTGCCCGCCGAACGAGGAACACTGGCACGGCGCCGCCCCCGACCGGTTCATGGAGCACATCGCCATGTGGGAGGGCACAGGCGACGCCAGCCCCGAGACCACCTGGGCCGAGCCGGTCACCGACCAGCAGTACAACGGCCCGCGCACCCGCAACCAGTAGCCCCGGCCCATCGATCACGCAACCCGGGCTCACTCAGGACGTCAGCGTGTCCCGGAGCAGGGCCGTGTCAGCGAACTCCCCGAAGCGGACGATCAGTCGCCACGCACAACGAAGTGAACCTGGCCGCACATCTGACGAGGAGCGATCTTGTGATGGACCGACGCGCGGCGACCCGCGCCCTGGCCGGGGCCGCCATCACCGGCGCCGCCCTACTCGACCCGCTGGAGGGCTGGCTCCAGCCAACGGCTCCCACCGCACGGCCGCGCCACCGAGGCCGACTGGGCGTACGGGAGGTCGAGGAACTGGAGTCCACCGCTCGTACCTTCCGTGCCTGGGACCACAAGTACGGCGGTGGCCTACGCCGCAAGACGGTCCTGGGCCAGCTCAGTGAGGTCGCCGCTCATCTCAACGAATACCAGGTATCCAAGGTCGAACGGCGCCTGTACCAGGTCATGGCCCAACTGGCAGGCACAGCAGCCACCATGGCCCGGGACAAAGGACTCCAGCGCCGAGCCCAGAGCTACTACCTCCTGGCCCTTCGCGCCTCCCACGCCGGCGGCGACATGGTCTTCGGTGCCAACGTCCTTGCGGGCATGGCCCGCCAGATGCTCTACCGGGAGCAGCCCCAGGACGCCCTCGAACTGGTCCGTCTGGCCCAGGATGGAGCCCGCGCGGTCGCCCGCCCCAGAGTGCGCGCCATGCTCCACACTCGCGAGGCATGGGCGTACACGGCGATGGGCCGCACCGCCGCCTTCCACCGCGCCACCACCCAGGCCACCGAGGCGCTGACAGATGCCAAGCGGCCAAAGAGCCGTACTGGATCGCCTACTTCAACGAGGCCGAACTCGCCGGCACCACCGGCGGCAGGCTCCTCGAACTCGCCCGCCAGAACCCGAAGAAACACGCCGAAGCCGCAGCCGGAGAGATCCGCCACGCCCTCGCCCGGCGCGGTCCCGAAGCCGGCCGCAGCCATGCCCTCGACCCCATCGGCCTGGCCCAGTGCCACTTCCTCCTCGGTGACCTGACCGGTGCCGTGGCGGAGACCCACCGAGCGGTGGACGCGGCGAGCGGGACCCGCTCGAACAGGGTCCGTGCCCAGCTGGGCGAGCTGTACCCGTACACCGTGGGCAACAGCGCGGCCCGCCCCGTGCGCGAGGCTCCCGATAGGATCCGCGACCTGCTGTCGGCCTGAGAAGGAGAACGACGACCGTGACGACCATCGCGGTGACCGGGCACATGGACCTGACCGAGGACAGCATCCCTCTGGTCCGCACCGCCCTGGACGACCTGCTCAAGCAGTACGCCGACGATCTCGTCGGCGTCTCCTGCATCGCCAAGGGCGCCGACTCCCTCTTCGCCGAAGCCGTCCTCGCCGCCGGCGGACGCCTGACCATCGTCATCCCCTCCCAGGACTACCGCCACAACAAGGTCAAACCCGACCACGCCGCCCTTTTCAACCACCTCGTCGAAGCCGCCGAAGAGGTGCTCGTCCTCCCCCACGAAACCGCCAACCGGCAGGCATACGAAGCCGCGAACACCGTCCTCATCGAACGCGCCGACCGGCTCGTCGCGGTATGGAACGGCGAACCCCCGACGGGTAAGGGCGGCGGCACCGCGGACACGGTCCTCGAAGCGCAGGCAGCGGGCATCCCCGTGGACATGGTCTGGCCCGAGGGAACGGCTCGCAAGAGCTGAGTCGCGCGCGTGTCCCCCGGTCATTGCCGGTTATCGGCGGACGCCCGGCTTGCTGCGGGGCGAGGACGGTTGGGGGACGGGTGCCCGACTGGTGCCCGAGCGCTGATGCGGTGTTTCCGGGTCGGGATTCTCACGCCGACAGCCAGTGGAGGAGTGCTCGGCTCGCCTGGTGGCGGAGGTCCTAGACTGATGCTGCTGTACCGAAGAGGGGCACGGGGGGATACATGGACGAACTGGTCGAGTTCAAGACGGACAGCGGTGCTTCCGTCGTGGTCGCCATTGACGAAGAGCGTCGCGGAGCCCAGCCTGTGTCTCGCGGGGACGGGGTCTTGCGACAGGCGGGGCAGACTTTCAACGGCGCCCTGGAGAGCATCCACACCGCGGCCGAGTCGGCACTGCGTGTCTTTCGCGACGGTCAGCTCAAGCCTGACGCCGTCGAGATCGAGTTCGGCGTGAAACTCACCGCCGAGGCAGGGGCGGTCATTGCCAAGACCTCGATGGAAGGCCACCTGGTGGTGAAGCTCAGTTGGACGCCGAGCGCTGCTGGGGGGACCTCGACAGTCTGATGGGCTCCCAGTCCTGGCAGGTCCGGGTTTCTGCGCTCGGTGTCGGTTCCGGCTTCCTGGTGACTGACCGTCATGTGATGACTTGCGCCCACGTCGTGGACGGTGCGGAGCGCGCTGAGGTGATGTTCGCCCAGTACCCAGACCTTGGCCAGCTCGAAGCGACTGTGATCGCCGGAGGCGGCTGGAGTGGAGCCGATCAGAGCCGGGGCGATGTCGCAGTGCTTGAGCTCGACAGACCCGTGGGCGTACCGCCGGCCAGGTTCGCCGCCGTCGACGCGTCGTACGCGAATCCGGCGGCCAAGCTGACCGCGTACGGCTTTCCCCGCGGCTACGACGAGGGGATCCTCGGCGAATTCCGGAGCACCAGCGACCAGCTGATCGCGGGCGAGTGGCTTCAGCTGGAGGCGTGGACGAGCCACGGCTCACCCTTGGAAGAGGGGTTCAGCGGTGCGGCGGTCGTACGGGAGGACACCGGTGAGGTAGTGGGCATGGTCACCGCCAGGTACTCGGCAGGTGGGGGCGGGAGGATGCTCCCCTCCCGGGCGCTGGTCCGATACTGGCCAGATGCGGCGGACCTGGTGCCCGTACCCGATCACAGCCCTGGATTGGTGGCCCGGCTGCGTGACCTCGTCCAGCGGTACGCGGACGACTGCACCCCGGAGGACGTGTATCGCGGTGTCATGGAACCACTGACTCCGCTGCCCCCGCTCCCGCCTGCCGGCGGCTTCCTGTCCTTGTGGGACGTCGCCTGGTTCCTGCTGACAGAGGTCGACCCGATGCCGGGCACCGCGCCTTGGGCCGACTTCGCCGCATACCTCGCCGACCGTGCCCAGGACGCGGCCGTCCGGCGCGCGCTGTACGCATGGGCCGGAGACCACAGGTCGGGAACGACGCGTCAGGGGCGGGAGACCCGCCTGGTAGCAGACGGGGTCACGAAGTGGTCCCCGATCCTTGTCGAGATCGAACGCAGCGGAGCCGAGCGTGATGCTTACCTGGTCTCGGTCTACGCAATCCGCGATGGACGCGCGCAGCTCGTGGCCAGCAACACCCTTGCGAGGCAGCACATGCAGGAGTACGTGAGAGAACGCCTCGACCATGCCTTCCGGCAGATCGATCGAAGCGGGGACGAGCTCATAGCCTTCGCGTTGCCGAGAGACTGGCTTGGCGAACCCGTCGACGAATGGCACGCCGGTGCAGACGACGCCACTCCGCTCGGATGTTCCTCACCTGTCGTGGTGATGGATCTCGCTCGACGTCGGGAGTCAAGGCTCCAGTTTAAACTTGAGAAGGTCTGGCAGAAGCTCGACGGCCGGCCAGGTACCGACTGGCACTTGGTCAAGTGCGGCAGTCCTGAGGACCCGGCCAAGCTCACTGTCCGGCTCAGAGGAGTCCCGACGGCCGTGGGATACGGGTCGCCCCCTGAGACGGACCAGGCGCGCGGGCTGCTGCAGGCCGGCCTCAACGCGGCGGCGCCGGTCATCGTCTGGCCACGTTCGGGCTGTTCGAGCCGGCATGACGGTGACAGCACGGCCGAACACTCCTGCACTGGTGCTCACTTCCTTGACGCCCTGAAGGGGCGTCTGGCGTCGCTGCCCTTGGCAGATCTCCCGCTTTACGTCCGTGACTTGCGGAGCGAGGCGTATCTGGCCGAGGAACCGCACTGGGCCGCTGGCCTGGCCCTGATCTGGGAGGACCCGCGATGGTTCCCGGCAGCGAGCATCTACCCGCAGTCCCCGGTCGGCTGAGCGGCAGTTGAATGATCTGGAGAACTCCCATGCCCATGTGGCCTGTGTACACCGGTACGGAAGGGCCACACGACGGTGTGTCCCAGCTGCCCGACCCCCCGCCTTGGCGGGCCTTCGACGGCGGACCGCCGCTGCCCCTGCCGCCGCAGGAGGACGGCTCCGCGTCGCCAGACCGGAAACACCGCGCGGGCACGTACCAGGCAACCCAGGAAAGCATTGAGTTGGTGAATGCCGCCCTGGTCCTGCGCAGGCCGCTGCTGGTCACCGGTCCTCCGGGCAGTGGTAAGTCGTCGTTGCCGTATGCCGTGGCCAGAGAGCTGAAGCTGGGCCCCGTACTGCGCTGGAACATCACCAGCCGCAGTACTCTCCAGGATGGCCTGTACCAGTACGACCCGATGGCCCGCCTCTACGCGGCCAGTAAAGGTGCGGGGCACAAGCGGCCGGAGGAGGTCCGCGAAGGGGAATCCGCGGGCGCCGCCATCGAGGACCACCTGCGGCTCGGCCCGTTGGGGACCGCGCTGCTCCCCTATGAGCGGCCTCGCGTACTGCTCATCGACGAGATCGACAAGAGTGACCTCGATCTACCGAACGACTTGTTGAATGTACTGGAGGAAGGGCAGTTCGAGATCCCGGAGCTGGTCCGCTCCGCCGAGCATGCGCCCGCGGCGCGGTTGATGGTCTCAGGCAGTGCGGACCGTGCCACTGTCGACCGGGGGCTCGTGCGCTGCCGCGCGTTCCCGTTCATTGTGCTCACCAGCAACGGCGAGCGGGAGTTTCCGCCCGCGTTCCTGCGCCGATGCGTGCCCCTGCACCTCCGCCGGCCCGAGCCGGACCACCTGGAAGCGATCGTGCGAGCGCACCTCGGCGAGCTGGATGGGGACACGAAACGGATGATCACGACGTTCCTGGAGCGCAGCAGCACAGGCGAGCTGGCAACCGACCAGCTGCTCAACGCCATCTACCTCTCGAGGATCCCCGGTTTGGAGGCCAGATCCCGCGAGGCGTTGGCCGCCAGCCTCATGACCCATCTCGGCCCGGCCGCGGAGTTCCATGACTTCTGATCCGGCTCAGCCGTCGTCCCCCTCTGAAGTGAGGCGCCTCCTCGGCGTCCTTGGCCGGGCGGGCGATGGCGAGACGAACGCGACTGAGCTTGCCGAGCTGATCTGGCTGGCGCGCCACAGCAGCACGCCCGTGCGTGCTTCGCAGCAGGCGGGTGAAGCATCCCCCTCCGTATCTGCTGACGCCGCGCAGTCCGCGCCCCCCGTCAGCCATCCGGACCCGCCACCGGCGCCGGGACGTCCTGGCCTTCCGCTGTCTCATCGGTCCGACGCCGAGTCGCTGGAGCGTGGCCCATATGCGTCCCTGCTGGCCCCGCTGCCACCCATGCTGGCGCACCCGCTCCCGCTCCAGCGGGCCCTGCGTCGCTGCGACGGCGGGTGCCGTCGCACCGGAAGACGGAGCTGGACGAGCGGAGCACGGCGTACCGAATCGCCCGTCACGGAGCATTGCCAGGCACCTGGCTACCCGTACTCCGTGCGAAGCCCGAGCGCTGGCTCACCCTGTACCTCGTTTACGACGCGGGGCCGACGATGCCCATCTGGCACCCGCTGTGGCGGGAGCTGCACCGCGTCATCGGCCAGGCAGGCGCATTCCGCGAGATCAGGTTGCTGACCCTCACCCAGGAGGGGCAGTTGCGGAAGTCCCCCGGCGGACGGCCAGCCGCTCTGCCCCCGCGTGACGGCCGTTCCGTGACGCTCGTCCTCAGCGACTGCAGCGGCCCCCATTGGTACACCGGCAGCGAGGCGACCGCGCACTGGTACCGAGTGCTGGACCGATGGGCCCGCACGATGCCGGTGGCGGTCGTCCAGCCACTCCCGGAGCGACTCTGGCGGCGTACCGCACTTCCCGGTTCGGCGGGTCTGCTGACCGCGGGCGCACCTGCCGCAGCCAACACGGCACTGCGATTCACGCCGTACGACACACCTGAGGCAGAGGTGACCGGGCTGCCGCTGCCGCTGCTGGCGCCCTCCGCTCGCTGGTTCACACACTGGGCGGAGCTCGTGGCGGGACACCCTGGTGCCAAGGTGCCGGGGGTGGCCGCGACGCTGTCCGCCGATCTGTCAACAGCCCCTCTCGTACCGCCGGGAAGCACGTCCGAGTCGTTCTCGTCCGAGGAACTGATCCTCAACTTTCGCGCCTACGCCTCACCACAAGCGCTTCGTCTCGCCGCGCACTTGGCCACGAGTGAACCGAGCCTCCCTGTCATGCGGTTGATCCAGGCTGCCACGGAAGAACGGCCGGAGCCGCAGCACCTGGCCGAGGTGGTGCTCAGCGGCCTGCTCACGACAGCCCCCGGGAAGGCGGCCGCCTCGGGCCACTACGCGTTCCGCCCGGGTGTGCGGGAAGTGCTCTTGCGCGCTCTGCCCCGGTCGACGGTCGCGCGCATCGGCGCCGTCATTCAGCACCACGCCGGCTACCGGGCGGGAGAGCTCCCTGTCGTAGTGCCGACCGGGAGCCTCGAAGAAGCGGGAAGCCGCCCCTCTGGTGAGCCCCTGGCGGTGGTGACCGAGGAGACGCTACGGAGGCTGGGCGGCGGCTCCGGCAGGAGACCAGACGAGACAGACTCGGCCGCCAGCGGCATGAGCACCCTCGTTGACGGACGCTACCGTTTGGACGAGCGACGCCACGCAGGACCGACGTCCGATATTTGGCGGGTGATGGACGAGCAACTGGACCGGGAAGCAACCCTCAAGCTCTTCCACGCACCGATGACGGATGACGCCAGGAGGCGCAGGTTCCTCGCCGACGCGGACCGACTGGCCGGGCTCGACATCCAGGGGCTGGCACGGGTCGGTGGCTTCGGGTTCCACAACGGCCGTCCCTACGTCGTGACGGATCTGGTCGACGGAGAGAGCCTTGAGCAACGGCTGACGCTCGCCCCCGGGGGACTGCCTCCGGAGACGGTCAGGGCGATCGGCGGACAGATCGCTGGGACGCTTGCCAAGCTGCACCTGAACGGCCTGCTGCACCTCGACCTCAGTCCGTCGGCCCTGGTAGTGCACCGGGACGGGACAGTGGCCGTCACCGATCCCGGCCTGGGCATCCACGCTCTGCCGGACATGAAAGGTGTCGACTACCGGAGGAGCGCCTTCGACCTGTCCGGCCCACTCCTCGCTTATCGGGCGCCCGAGCAGCTTTTCGGCGCGTCAGCCGACCATCGCAGTGACCTGTACTCGCTCGGCTGCCTACTCTACGCGATGGCCACCGGCGCCCCACCCGCCCCGGACGCCCGCGCACTGCGCAATGCGTGGGCGCACGGCATGCGGCACCTCCGCCCAGACCTCCGGTCGGGTCTTCCTCCCGCGTTCGACGTGCTCGTCACCGAACTGCTCGCCGCAAATCCCACGGACCGGCCGGCTGACGCGGAAGACGTGCTCAACAGACTGGTGGGCACCAGTGCAGACGACGAGGAGCTCACCGCGGTCGCCCAAGCCGTGCTGGCTCTGGACCCGGGCGGCATCCGCATGGGGAATGTCCTGAGGGACACCATCGACGCGGCGCTCGATGGCCCCCGTACTGGCCGTTACGACTGGACGACCCTTTTCAAGACGGAGAAGGTGCACTTCGGAACCCAGGTGGAGATCGCCATCCAGCGCGAGTTCAGGTTCATGGACGGAACCGAGATGGACTACCGGATCGGTGGGGTGGAGGTGGATTGCAAGTACTCGCAGCAGTTTGGTGGATGGATGATTCCGCCCGAAGTCCAGGGACACATATGTCTGCTGGTCTGGGCAGACGACTACAAGGGCCTCTGGAGTGCTGGTCTGCTGCGCATCAGGAGGGAATGGCTCAATGCTGGTAGCAACCGGGACCTGAAGTTGACGATCAAGGCCCAGCATCGCGACAAGATTTTTTGGCTCTGGCGTGACGTGGATCTTCCGGAGAACGTCCTGCTGCACATGCCGGCCGCTGACCGCGACGCGGTTTTCGAGAGTTCTTCCGGACAGGCCCGGATCAACGAACTGTTCCGCCGAGTCCAGCAGCGTCGGATCGGACGCAACGTGGTCCGCACCGTGGTTCAGCAACAGGACTACATGAAGCGCGTCCGTGGAAACGGCGGGGCGCGCTCGATACTTCGGAACGAGGGAATCATTATCATGGGCGACAACAGTGCGCACCAGGAGGTCGCCCGTCAGCTTGGCCTCGTTGTTCCCCTGGAGGGGGAGTTCGTAAGCGCTCGGGTCGCACCGGCCGCGCCATCGGGCAGCAGGCCGGTCGTGGAGCTCGATGGTGGACTGTGGTCTGTGGCTTCCCCAGGCGACCCTGTGGTCATGGCACCGTTGCTCCCCGCCACGTTTGCCGCCGGAGAGAGGCAGTGAGCATGAAATACACCCAACCGGAAATGACGCTCGTTTGACGCCCGAGCGCCTCACGTGTTCTTTGCCGGTGCAGGATATGGCCTCTGACCTGCTCGTTTCCTTGCTTGCGCTCAGGTCGACATCTTTCCGATGACGCACCACGTTGAGTGTGTCGCAATCCATGAGCCTGCCGCAAAGGGCTCCTGACCTGCTTTTTTAGGTGGTGTGCGACGGGTCGAAGAAGCAGCTCACGTCATCCCACAACAGATCAGCCACCCCGCCATGCTGCCCAGCTCCCAGAACCAACGCACCCCCGTTTCCCTTGACCAAGGACATAGGGGCCCCGGAACAACTCCTGCAGCTCACAACGCCGTCAAGAGAAACCGGACGATCAACAGCAAGCAGGGCGCCTGCTGCTCCGCCAATCGTTAATCACACACGAGAACAGCGATTCATCATCGGTGTCATGTGCGGGAGTTCTTCGGACAGGATGCCGACGCGAAAATTGCCGCGCAGCCCACCCTGCAAAATTCGTCTCCTTAAAGCACACTGGGCGATCATCCCCGTAGAAACGGGGAGCACGGCCGAATCCTCCAGCCACTTCGGATCATCCCTGAAAGCGGAGCACCCCTTCCTGAACGAAGGTTCAGCTTCTGACCAAATCTCCGCTGCTGAGAGATGGTGACTCAGCCTGCGGGCTGCTCATTCTCCGCCGGAGGCCGGTCTCCTGCCGCCGTTCCGGCCAGCGCCTCGGACTCTAGCAGGGTGCAAACTGACCCGGCTGGGTTGACCAGCAACCGCTCCTCCGGTTCGAGCAGGGACAAGCAGCGTGCTGACCGGCGCGGCATCATAGGCGAGCCGACCCAGACCGGGGGACCTACGCGCTCGACGTGTACATCGGCAGGGTCGAGATACCGTCCGCCGAGGACGCCGCCAGCCGACCTCAGCCGAGTCTAGAGCCTGTCCGATGGGTCGACAGAGGTCGTCCTTGCCTGCCTTCTAGGCAATCCGAGGTGGATCGAGCCGTTCTCCGGGTTGTCCGAGGTGCAGTTCGCCAGGCTGGTGGCGCCGTGGCGGTGACGTGACGTCCAGCGTGGCCGCCCCTGGCGGCTGTCGCTGGAGGACCGCGTGCTGCTCGTAGCGACGTACAGGCGCACAAACCTGACGTTGCGGCAGGTAGGGCCGTTGTTCGGGGTGTCGAAGTCGGCGGCTGACCGCATCCTCTATCACCTCGCGCCGCTTTTGGCGCTCTCGCCGGGCCGCCGGCCTCGCTAGGACACCGTGTACATCGTCGACGGCACTTTGGCGCCCATCCGCGACCGCTCCGTCGCCGCGTCCAGCAAGAACTACCGCTACTCGACCGACGTCCGGGTCGTCATCGACGCCAACAGCCGCCTGGTCGTGGCGATCGGCACGCCACTGCCCGGCAGCCGCAACGACCACCTGGTCCCGGCCACCTTGACCAGCCCGGACAGCGGGACCCGCCTCGGTGACCAGCCCAGGTTGAAGGCGAGTTCGCTGCTGCCCGGGTTGTGGCGGATCAGCAGGTGCCGGTGCCGGTCGGCCTGATCTCGATCCAGGCCCAGTCGTAGTAGCGCGGTCCCTTCGCTCCGGCTCCGGCGCTCTGCCGGTGCCAGGCCGAGGCGGGCAGGCGGTCGGCCACGGCGTCCGCGCGAACAGCGGTTCGTCCCTGGTTGATCCGTACTCGCATGCTGCAGGCGACGGCCAGGACGTAGCTGCATCCGGCGGGACTCCAACAGGGCACTCAGGCCCGGGTCTTGGCCGTATGCCTCGTCGCCGGTCACCCATGAGGCGTCGATCCCGGCGTCCAGCGCTGCCGCGATCATCTGCCCGGCCAGCATGGGCTCGCTTGCGAACTGCGTCTGGTCGGGCACCCCGGCACGAGTGCGGCGCTGCGAGTCCTGACGCCAGGCGGTGTCGGGCAGGTAGAGCCGACGGTCGATCAACGCCCGTCCCTTGTTGGAGGCGTAGGCGAGGAAGACGCCGACCTGGCTGTTCTCGATCCGGCCGGGGGCCCGCATTTCAATAAGTGCTCGGTAGCGGGGTGTTGGTGGGAGTCTGAGATATGACTGCGTGTCTGCCAGGCCGCCTCGTTGCACAGGCGCTGCGGGCCAAGTTCGATCAGATCCTGCCGCACTTCGATGAGCGTCGCCGTCGGTTGTACCTGGCCAGCGAGGCCATCGCTATCGGCCGCGGCGGGATCGCCCGAGTCGCCGCTGCCTCTGGCACCAGCACCGCCACCATCGCGCGTGGTATCGCCGAGTTGGCCGGTTGCACCGCGCCGACCTTACGGATCCGGGCTCCGGGCGCTGGCCGTAAGCGGCTGACGGACACCGACTCCGGTCTGCTTCCGGCACTGGAGGTACTGATCGAGCCGCACACCCAAGGTGATCCCGTCTCTCCGTTGCGCTGGACCACTTTGCCACTTCGAGCACTGGCCTCGACCCTTGCCGCACAGGGCCACCCGGTTAGCGCTTCAACCGTGGGGCACCTGCTGCACGCCATGGGCTACAGCCTGCAGGGAACCGCGAAGACGACCGAGGGCGTCAGGCATCCGGACCGCGATGCCCAGTTCGCCCACCTGAACGCCACCGCCACCGCCTTCCCCAACGACATCCAGCCGGTGATCAGCGTCGACACCAAGGCCCAGGAATGGCTCGGGAACCGGTGAGGGCCCGGTCGCACCTGGCGTCCGGGCAAAGATGCCATCAAGGTGGACTGCCACACGTTCACCACCAACGACCAGCCGATGGCCATCCCTTACGGGATCTATGACGTCGCCAACAACACCGGATGGGTCAACGTCGGAACCGACCACGACACCGCCGAGTTCGCGGTGGAATCCATCCGCCGTTGGTGGCGGAACCGCGGGCGAGCAGACCACCCGAATGCCACCCGGCTCCTGATCACCGCCGACGCCGGCGGCTCCAACGACCCCCGCCGCTGGACATGGAAGAACAACCTGGCCGCATTCGCACGGGAGAGCGGCCTGGAGATCACGGTCTGCCACCTACCTCCCGGGACTTCGAAGTGGAACAAAATAGAACATCGAATGTTCTGCCACATCACCGCGAACTGGCGGGGGCGACCACTGACCAGCTACCAGGTCGTCATCGAGACCATCGCCGCCACAACCACCAAGACCGGGCTGACCATCGGGGCCGAGCTCGACACAGGAAGTTACGACCTGGGCGTCAGTGTCACACCTGCTGAATTCCACGCCCTGGCGATCACAACCAAGGCCTTCCACGGCGACTGGAACTACTCACTGGCTCCTGTCCCACCTTGAACGCCAGAGGTGCTGACAGTCGGCCGCCGGATCGACCCAGACCTGATCACGATGCTCACCAATCCGGCCCTGACCGGCATGCCACGGACCGACTTCGAACACCTGGTGGCGATCTCGGAACCATACTGGGACGCCATGGCCGAGGCGGCATTCCAGCGACGGTTCCACCGCCCACGCAGCTACCTCCACCCGCAAACCAGCAGCCTGGACCACTCCCACCGACTCCTGGCAGCCATCTTGCGCCGCCGCAAAGCGGTGACCAGTACATTCCTGGCACAGTTGCTGGGCGTCACCCGCACCAACTTGTCCAACCAGTTCCAAGACGGAAACCGGCTCCTGGACCTGCACCGAGTTGTCGTCGCGCCTCTACCCGGCTCGGCAGCCCGCACGTTGGAACAACTGCATGCCCGGGCGACTCCCATCGAGCCCCTTCGCTGACAGTTATTCAATTACGGGCCCCGGGCCGCACCGAGAATTGCCAGACCGGTGTGTTCGCCGCCTACGCCTCGACCCGTGGTCGTGCGTTGGTGGACCGGGAGCTGTATCTGCCCAAGTCCTGGACCGACGACCCGGATCGGTGCCGGACGGCGAGGATCCCCGAGGGCAAAGCCTTCGCGACAAAGCCGGAACTGGCGCGGACGATGGTCCAGCGCGCGCTGGACTCCGCGCTGCCCACCGCCTGGGTGACCGCGGATGCGGCCTACGGGCAGAAAGGGCGTTTCCGGCAGACGCTGGAAGAGGCCGGCGAGGGCTACGTCCTGGCGGTGCCCAAGTCATAGCAGGTCAAGACGGCTGCGGGGAGCTGGCGCCTTCGATCACGTCCTGGCCGGCGCCCCGGACGATGCGTGGGAGCAGATCTCCTGCGGGGACGGCGCGAAGGGTCCACGGATCTACGACTGGGCGGCAGCGCGAATGCCTGTGATCGAGGATGCCAGCGGTGCCTCGTCCACGCACCATCGCTGGGTCCTGGCCCGCCGGAGTCTGGTCCGCCCCGAAGAGATCGCCTACTACCTCGCCTACGCACCGCAGGAGGCAGCCGTTGCTGAGTTGGTCCGCGTGGCCGGCACCCGCTGGGCGATCGAGGGGTGCTTCCAGGCCGCGAAGAACGAGTGCGGCCTGGACCAGTACGAGGTCCGGCGCTACGTCGGCTGGTATCGCCACATCACCCTGGCCATGCTCGCCCACTCATTCCTCGCCGCGATGGCTGCCCAGGCACTCGAAAGGGGGGTGGAAGAAACGGTTCAAGCACCCTCGTGCCCCTCTCCCTGGCAGAAGTGCGGCGGCTCATGGATCTTGCCCCTTCTCCAGCAGCCCTCTTTCCGCGCCATGAACACGGGCTCCGCTGGTCCCGCTGGAGACGCCTCCACCAGGCTGTCGCCCGCTGCTTCCACTACAAGCGCCGCACACACCCCGATCGGGTGAGTCACGAACCACCGTCACCCTGACGGGCTGTCAGGCGATTACGCTCGAAACAGGCACCGTGACCAGCGGAAATGGAGAACTGCGACTGGAGTATTAGCCGCCCAGTCCTCTTCCCAGCTCCCATAGCTGCAGGGTCGCCGACGAGTTGACGACATAGGAGATCCCTGTGATGTCGTCGCGAGCAGCCACGAACTGCTTCCCCTGCCACAGCGGGAGGACCGGTACGTCGGTTGCCACAATGTCCTGGATAGCCGTCAGGGAGGCCACAGCCTCGCCCCGGTTCGCTGTACGCAAGGACTGGGGAATCAGTTCGTTGCGGATTTCCCCATTGGCATAGGGGGTGTTGAGGGTGTTGTCCTTGTCGAGGAACGGGGTGATGAAGCTGTCGGCATCCGGGAAGTCAGGGAACCAGCCCATACCGTAGACATCGAAGGCACCGTCGCGGGCCGCCGGCCTGAAGGCCGACCACGGCCTGCCCTGCACACGGACGTCGAACAGACCGCTCGCGTTGAGCTGCTGACGCAGAATCGCGAACTCTTTCGCGGTAGCCGCGCCGTAGTGGTCGGTCGTGTAGTGCAGAGTCAGTTTCACGGGTGCCGTGATGCCCGCTTCAAGGAGGATCTTCCTGGCGGCCGAAACACTGGGGTCACCGTACTTGTTGTAGAAGGAGTTGGAGTGACCGGTCACCGTGGCCGGGACCATGGAGTAGAGCGGCTCGGCCTGGTCGCCGTAGACCTCGGAGACGAGTCGAGCACGGTCGACGAGCTGAGCCATCGCCTGCCGGACCGCCCGGTCGCGTACCGAAGGGGCGTCGGTGTTGAAGGCCAGGTACCGGATCTCCAGGCCCGCCATCTCGACGAGGTCGATGTCGCCGTCGGCGGTCTCGGAGAGCTTCCGGATCTGCTGCGGTGACATGGTTCGCGTCATGACGTCGATGTCGCCCTTCGCGAGCGCGTCGCCCATGGCGTCCGCGTCAGGAAAGGAACGCAGTTCGGTCTTGTCGTTGCCGAGGCGGTACGCGCCCTTGTAGGAAGGGTTCTTGGTGAAGACAGCGTCTACCAGCTCATCGTTCTTGACCACCGGCTGCATGCTGTAGGGACCGGACCCGTCCACCCGGAAGCCGTCGCGCAGCCCGTCCCTTTGGTAGTACTTACGGCTCACGATCCCCGCAACAGGCGTCGAGAGCTTGTACGGGAAGGTGGCGTCGGGCGTGGTCAGATGAAAGACGACCTCCTGGTCGCCGACGGCCTCTACGGTGTCGATGGTCGACAGGAGAGCGAAGACACCGCTGTCCGCTTTGATCGCCCGGGCACGGTTGATCGAGTACTTCACATCGCCGGCGGTGACGGGGGTGCCGTCGGAGAACGTCAGCCCACGGCGCAACATGCAGACATAGCGTTCACTGTCGCGGTCGGTGAAGGCGCAGCTCTGCGCCGCGTCGGGGACCGGGGCGCCGTCGCCCTTGGGTTCGGTCATCAGCGTCTGGACGGTCTGCCTGAGAATGTTCCAGGTGCCGATGTCGTAGGCATATGCCGGATCGAGCGGTGCGGGAGCGTCCTCGGACGCCGTAAACCGATCCGTGGTGCCGACGACAATGGAGCTCCCACTACCGCCGCCAGAGGCACCACAGGCGGCGAGCAACGGGGCCAGCAGCCCGGCCACCGTCGGCAACACCAGTCTTCTGCGGTTCATATCGCCTATCTCCAGGGCGTCACATCAGCGGGGCAACACGCCACGGGGCCTCCGTCGGCCAGGGGAGGAATCCGCCGACGGAGGCCCGCTTCCTAACGGCAAGGATGTTACTTCGTGTCAGCGACATGTCGAGACACATGTCAGCCTCGTCGAAACCTGTGGTTGGTGACTGGTTGTTGAAGATACCCGTAAAGCCGACCGGACGATCTGGGCATACACGTTCCATCAGATACATGCACACACTCCGGGGACCGACGGCCCGTCACATTCCGTGGGTACATCGCCGCCATGTTTTACCCAAAGGTTCTGAAGACCTGCCCCTTCGGGAATGTTGCGCACGGAGGAACCCGGTCTCACACGATCTCACCCTCCGTACCCTGAGAACGGGTGAGGCCGCGTCCTTGCTCCCCGTTAGTCCCCCTCCCGGCACGGGGATGGTCTCTATCCGGGTGTCTCCTCTTCATGTCTGCGTCGGCTGCTCCCCGTCCACAGGGAGCAGCCGATCCGTTCCGTCAGGTCACTCCGGCGAGGCCGACGAGCCCCGGAGGGCGGCCACGACGTCGGCGAACATCCGGGCCTTGGTGGTGCCCAGGGCGTCACCGGCCTTGGCCGTTTGAGCGCGGGCGATCTCCAGTGCCGTGTCGCGTACGGCGTCCAGGGGCACGGCGCGGTCGGCGATGCGGTCGGCCTCGGCCTCCGTGCCGCCGTAGCGGCGACCGGTGATCATGGCTTCATGAGCGGTCTGCGGTGTCAGGCGTGCCTGGACCAGGGCGGCCATGCCGTGCGGAAAGGGGAGACCCATGGCGAGCTCGGGCAGGCACCAGTAACCTCGGTCGGCACGCATCACCCGGAAATCGTGGGCGAGGGCGAAGATGGCCCCGGCACCGAAGGCGTGGCCTTGCACCGCGGCCACCGTGACGGCGGGCAGACACAAGAGGCGTGTGAAGACCTCATGCACCCGTTCCGTGTACTCCCGGCGCGTCTCGGTATGGGTGGACAGCCACGCCAGGTCCAGGCCGTTGGAGTAGAACTTCCCAGTGGCAGTGGTGATCAGAGCCCGCGGACCCTGAGCCTTCTCCACTTCCGCCAAAGCGATGTCCAGGGCGGCGATCCAGCCTGGATGGAACAGGTTCTCGCTGTCACCGAGGTCGAGGACGAAGATGTCGTCGTGGCGGTCGAGGGTGGGCATGGCGGCTCTCCTAGGGACGGATCACGACGGCGTTCCGAGCGACAGGTGCACACCGACCGTGCCGCACCTCCTGCCGCGGCCCCGCCGAGCACTGTGCGTCGAGTGTTGTCATCAGTCGCATGCGAGACCCTAATCTGGTCCAGTAGTGCTGAAACGTGGCGGCTGCTTCCACGCGGTGTGCGCAATCCATGTGTTTGGTGGAAATCTTGACCCGAGTCCCTCACAACCGCCAGTGTGTGCACCCGAGTCGGCCACTTTTGGCCGTTCGTGGCTAAGACAGGTTTCTCCCACAGGGGTTGAGAGGCATGTCTCTCCCTGCACGGCGGCAACGGTGCACGGGGGAACGTAGCATCACGTACCCGACGAGGAGAACGGCACTCCGATGTACCGGCGGGTGCCTCCGGGAATCGCACCCACGCAGGAGAGATGTATGAATGTGACAGCACCCTTCCAGGTCGACCTGGAGAACTTCGTCGCCGACATGGTCTTGACCTTCAACACCTACGGTGATCGCAGCGCCGCCGTGGTCTGGCCGCAAGGAGACGAGGCGGTGGTGGCGGCCCTCGAAACCGCTCATCAGGAGGAGGAAGGCGAGGAGCACCCCGCCCGCGCCTTGGCCGAACAGCTGGTTTCCATGCTCGACCGGCGGGTGGGCATCAAGTATCGCCCCGCCCCTTTCGAGTACGTCGAGGAGGAGCCTCGCACAAGTGCCGACACCTTTTTCGTGGCTCTGCGTGGCGCCGTTGATGTGCAGCTCTCACCGCTGGGCCCCGGCTGGCTCGCCGAGATGGGCGAGCTCCGTCTTCGGCTCCTGCCGGGCGAGGTGCTCTATGTTCCCGCTGGTTTCAGCTGCGCTCTGACCGGACGGCGCCCCACGTTGATCCTGGAGCTGACACTCAAGGACTAAGGCATCGGCACAGCAACGTGTGCCGCATCCCAAACCAGTCATGCTGCTAGCCCGCCAGTTCTCCCGGTACTCGGGAACAGGCGCTGCCCGGTCGGCGGATGCCTGCCGGGTACTGCTCCGCACTCGCGGCGAGCACCGCCGTGAGCAGCCCCGGGAAACGCTCTTCCAGTTCCTCGGTTCGGGGCGTATTGAGCTTCGCCGTCCCCCTGTAGTGCTGACGGATGACGCCCGCTTCGCGCAGCACACTGAGGTGATGCGTGAGCGTCGACAGCGACACCGGCACGTCGAATGCCCCGCAGGTCATGTCCTCACCCGCCAGTATCAGCTGCAGCACCACCTCACGACGCACCGGATCCGTCAAGGCCTCCATGACCTGCTGAAGAGATACCTGTGCCATCTCGGGGTGGGGCACTATCCGGGGGGTGGTGCGGCGGGGAGACACGACTGCTCCTTGGTGGGGCGGCATCGGCCTTCCATCCATAACACGGTCCTCACTCGACCGTGTCAGGCAGCGAACCCGATGCTGGTGACGTATTCGTACTGCCCGTACTGCGAGCCCAGTTCGACGGTGATGTCGTTGAACCAAGCATCGTCCAGGGCATCGCGGTCGTCATTGGCCCAGGCGCCGACCACTCGATCCCAGTGGCGCACATTGAGGGTGCGGAACGACACGTCGCGCTGCCGCGGTCGGAGCACCTGCGATTGGTTGATCGGGTGGAACTCGACGCGGGTACCGCGGCCCTGGCGATTGAGGCGGGCGACAAGATAGCGGGCGACATTTTGACGCCGCACCACACGGTACACCGTATCGATGAGCTGGAGGTTCTTCGTCGACGGGTTCCGTCTGCCGTCCAGCCAGGCCCTAATCGTACGGTCGGTGACCGACAGACCCGCCTCTCGGGCCGCCTGCCGGGCGCGGTCGGTTCGGGTCAGAAGTGCAGCCGTGCCAGTAGTCCGCGGCGCTGTGTGATCGGCGTGGCGACGAAGCCGGCCAATGCGTCCAGCCGACGGGCCACCGCTTCATACCCTTTGGCGCCGCTGGCCCCGTACTTGCCGACTCGTTGTTCCTCTCCGGCACCGATGTCTCCTCAGCCGTGCGGGACCGACCCCCTCTCGCCCGCCGGTCCCGCCGGGGGCTCAAGAATATCGGACGGCCTCGGGCGCCGGGCTCGGTCACATCGGCGCGACGTTGTCAGCGAAGCCCAGCTGCCGCAGTGCGCTACGAAGCCGCTCCGCCGCATCGTCCAGAGCGGCTTCGTCTCCGATCCCGGCCTGGGTGAAGTCCAGGTCGGACATGTCCCACACGGGAGCGACGTGGATGTGCAGATGGGGTACTTCGAAACCGGCGATGACCAGGGCGGCGCGCGGTGCGCGCCACGCGAAACGTACTCCGAGGCCGATCGCCTGCGCCACAGTGACACAGTGGGCGAGCAGACCGCTGTCCATATCGGTCCACTGATCCACTTCCTGCCGGGGCACCACCAGCGTGTGGCCGGGCGTCAGCGGGGCGATGCTGAGGAAAGCAGCTGCTTCGGAGTCCTGCCAGACGAACCGCGCGGGCACGTCGCCGGCGAGAATCCGCGAAAAGAGCGACGGCATGTGACGCATGCTCCCTGGTGTGTGGTCGTGGTGTCTTCTTCTTCGATCCCCCGGGCGGAGGAGCAGGCGGTGCTCACGCTTCCTCCCACCTTGGCGCGAGGATCATCCTCATTTATGAGGAGCCAGCCTACTGAGCCGGGTTCCGGTCGCGCTGAGAGGACCATGCGTACGACGCGGCCGGTGTCTACGTCCGCGACACCGTGGCCGGGATACCGGGAAGCGGCGCCAGGGTGAGCAGCCCGCATCCATAGGCCTTGGCCCGGCCGACCCCTTGAGTGAGAGTGCGGCGCAGGAGGACGGGGTCGGTGATCTCCAGACGGCCGCCGTAGGTGACGGTGAAGATGGTGACCGCGTTGCCCCGTGGCCGACGGGCGCCCGGTGACTTGTCGAAGGCCAGAGTCCTCGGGGCGCCGACGGACAGTTCGTGACTCTCTCCTAGGTTCTCGTCCTTCTCCACGACGCGAAACCCACACTTCTCCTGCCGTTCGAGCAGCCAGCGCTTCTGGTGCGCGGGGGTCACATGCGCAGTGATCTTGCCTGCTTCGTCACCGGCGCGGCGCACAGTGTGAACGGGATTCGCGGTCAGCCGGAAGGCCCAGTGGTCGCCCTGGCCAAGGCGTTCCAGGAACGGGTCGTAGGGCCGGGTCTGCCAGCCGGGACTGTCCGGGGAGGCCACCGCAGGCCAGCCCGATTGCTCGACCAGGTGGGTCAGATCCGGCCGGTGAGGACTGACGACGTAAAGCAGCACCTCGGCGCGTGCTCGGTGATCCAGACGCCACAGCACACGGGGTCCTGCGGGGGCCGGGGCGTCCGTGGGCATCAGTGCGGGGAAGGAGGCCATGACCGCCGCGTGCATGGCCTGCGGCGAGGACAGGAGGCGACGGGCGCCGGCGCGTGCGGTGTTCATGCGAAAGCGGGTGAGGAAGGACATCAGGCGCTCTCCTCCTCCAGGGCGTCGAACGGTTCGTGGGGCGTCGATACAACCGTGGCACCCGGGACGGGCACCGTGGAGGCGACCAGCGCGCGCCAGGCGTGCCGCCGGTGTGCGGCGCTGAAGCTCACCGGCTGATCCCGTTGCCACTCCGCCCCGTGCTGTTCGTCCGCTGCGGCTTCCCGCAGGATGACCAGGCCGTCGGCTCTCGGCTCCGGGTAGCTTCTTCGGTACCAGTCGGAGGCCTGCCACGCCACGCCGGCCAGCACATCCTCCAACGGCCCCGCGTCATGAAGGCCCAGCTCGACGGGGGCTGCCGGCGGGCAGGACCGGCGCCCGAGAAACGGCGGATGCACCGGCGTCTTCAGAGCGGCGTGCAATCCGGCGAGGAGGTCGCGGTCCCCTTCGAGCGCGGCGACAAAAACGGCGTCCGCGAGGTAGTACCGCTCGGACAGCGGCATGGCCTTGCCAGTCCGCGGGTGGTGGGCGGTCTGGAAGTCCCTGACCGGAGTGCCGGGCTGGTCGATGCGGACGCCGAAGCGCAGGGCCGCCAACGGCTCGAGCCGGGTGTCGTCGTCGCGTTCGATTCCTGCGGCCGCCGCAAGCAGCCCGATCACGGCGCTCTTGGTGGGGGCCGGTCCTGTCGTGCGGCGGGCGAAGTGAGATGACGCGCCCCACGACTGCAAGGGCCCCGCGAGGCGGAGCAGCAGAACGCTCACGCGGTCATCTCCAACCGTTCCGCCACCGCCGCGCCGACGGCGGCGACCAGCTCGCCGAGACTGTCCGCTTCGGAACCGAGGTCGGCCAGCGCGAGGGTGTTGGGACCGACGCGCAGTACCCAGGTCAGGGTGGACTCGTCGTCCGCGTAGGCACGTTCGATATCGGGCACGAAGGCGGCGAGCCGGTCGGACGCAGCGCGCACATGGCCGCCCTGATCGCTGCGGACGGGCTCTTCGAAGGCGGCCACGAAGCTGATCGGGCGGGTGGTGCGCAGTTTGACGACGACGGCGTCCGGCAGGGTGTGATGCCCGAAGGTATTGACCTTCCCGCTTGGCAGAGAGGCGATGAAGCTGTGCACGAAAGCTTCGACGGCCCTTCGCACGGGCTCGGTACGCGGTGCGTCCGCGCGCAGGCCCTGGCCCAGATTGGCGGCCAGTTGATGCACGCTGAGCGCCGCGTAGCGGTACAGAGTGGCGGAATTGAAGTCGATGAAGCCGATCATTCCGGCACCCGTTTCGTCCTCGGTGTTCTCGTCGTCCACCGCTGTGTAGTAGTCCGACTCGGTTTCCGCCCGGTGCACGCTGAGGGCGTGGGCGACCTGCACCGCGGCGTCGACGTTGTAGTCGGCGGCGTCCGCGACCATACGGCCGAACAGGGCGATGTCCACCGAGTGGCGGCTGTCCGCGATCTCCTTGACCAGTTCCTTGGTCTGCTTGCTCTTCAGATGCGCGGCGACATCCCCCGCACCATCGAGGGCGAGCCGGGCCAGACCGTCCAGCTGCTGCGCGCTCAGGAAGACAAGGTATTTCGACTCCGGAATCGGCGCGCTCCCCGCTTCCTTGGCCTGGTCCGCCTTCCGCTTGGGGACTTCCGTCTTGAAACGGGCCGCCTTGATCATTCCGTCGGCCAGCTGAAGTGCCACCTCGGCGCTGATGGAGTCGTCGAGGGAGACGATCCGCGTGGCCAGCACTTCGACGACTTTCCTCGTCCGCACCCCGAGCTCGTCCGGCTCCAGCAGGTGTGCGTCACCGAAGTAGGTGCGCGTGGCGCGCTTCCACGCCTGGCTGGAGACCCGGGCGCGCGACACTCCACCGTAGAGGGCCGTCTTGGGCGCGCCAGTGTCGTCCCTGTTCAGATTGCTGGGCGGAACAGTCTGCAGCGCGTGCACGTCCAGGAAAATGCGGTTCACAAAAAGTCCTTCTCGGAGTCCGAGGAACAGGTGGTGTCGGGTCCCGCGCGTCCTAGTCCGCGGTGTACCAGGGGCTATGGAAGGACCGAGTCCATTCGCGGCGAACGCTGTCGGGACCCTCGGGCGTCTGCCAGGCATACATCTGGCCGGCGAGCAGCCCGTAGTCCAGCGAGACACCGGCAGCACGAAGCAGGACGACAAGACCGCGCAGCTGCTGTGCCAGAACCGTCAGATCGGGGGCCGATCCGGCCCGCACGAGCCTCTTGCGGACGCCCTCGTCGACCTCGCCGGCCGACATCAGGCGCCGGGCGGCGGCGCCGAGTCCCGTGGGCCACCCCAAACTGGTGGGACGGTGCATGCGCCAGACACGCCCCCACTGGTGAAACGCCCACAACGTGAGCGCCGCGTGCAGCGCCTCACCCGCACGCCACAGCTCCGCTTCGCGCCATCGGCGTTGGCCCTCCGATGGCGCGTACAGCGAGCTGGTGTCGATCAGATCCCACAGGTCGGGCGTGTCCGCGGGGTTCCTGCCCGCGCCGCGACGCAGACGGGCCACCGCTTCAACGTCCTTGGCGACACCGAGAAAGTAGCCGCGTTGACGGTCCGCGATCAGCGATCCGGCGAGCTGAGCGATGCGCCCGGAATCCGTGTCCAGGGGGGGCGTGGTGGTCATACGGGCACCTTCAAGTCGGTGAACGCCGGCGCCGAAGCGGTGCGCTCGCGGGAATCGGGGGTGTCCAGCTGCTCACCGGTAACCGGCGCCGAGCCGGGCGGAGAACCGAAGACCTCGGCCAGGCGCTCGCGGAACCACCTCTCGGCCAGTCCCGCGGTCAGCCAGTACACGCCCTGGGTACCGGCCACGGTCCGGCCCCGCCAGGCCGCCGTTCCAGCAGTTTCAACGAGCAGTTTTCCGACCCCGGTGAGGAGGCGGTGGGCCACCTGGTCCCAGTCCCGTCGGCGTTTGGCCGGGTCGCCGGTGTCATCCAGCGTGACGAGCCAGGCCCGGTAGGCGCTGTCGAGCGCGGCGAGCCCACGCTCCTTGGCGGACGACCGGGCCTCGTCTGCGTCCCGGCCGACTGCCCGGGCCAGATCGCCGCCGAGATTTCCCAGGGCCCGCAGCCCCAGTTCGGCACTGCGGACCGCTCCGGCAGCTTCCTCGGCCGGACCGCAGTCGAGCCTGTCCAGCAGCGCCACCGGAAGGTCCAGGTGGTCGTCGATGACCTCGTCGACGACGGACTGCTGGGTCCCGTACTTGACACCCATCAGACGGACTCTGACAAGCCGGTCACGCGGCACAGCGCCGTCGCTGACGAGCCGACCGAGCCACTCCAGGACGGCCGGCCTCAGAAGGGGCGCCGCTTCCCCGTCGCGCTCCGGCCCTGCCGAGTCGACCACAAGGACGCTGCCGCCCCACCAGGCCGGTCTCGCAGGTTCGTGTTCCCGCGGCAGATATACCGGGGACCGGCCCAACTTCCTCTCCTGTTCTGGGCTGCGTCGCCAGGCTGTCATCGGTTCAAGACGGTAACGGTCGCGCGGCGTCAGCGGATCTCCGTAGCTGAGGACGACGCCATACACGTGATCGCCGTTGTGGTGCAGGCGCACCCGCCGTGTCTGCCACGTGTAGAGGTCCAGCAACCCCGTCGGTGTGCGTTCAGTGCCTTCGGGGCCGCAGGGCTCCGCCCGCCAGGTCGGCCGATCGGCCGCCGCTTCCGCGGACCTGCTGTCGGCGGCGATCAGGTTCAGCAGGAGCGTCTCGCGCAGCGTGGCGCCCTCGACGAAGACACCGCCCAGATTGCCGGCCCAGCCGGTACCCATGGGGTACCCCTTGCCCGCCTTCACCCGCTCGTCGCCCACCGCACCCGACTTGATCCCGGACGTGTCATAGGCATGCGCGTGGACGAGCCATCGGGCGGCCTCGGCAAAGGTGAGACGCTCGACCGATGGCATCCGGGAGGAGAAGAACGGTTCCCCGTTGGGCACATCGGCCACCAACCGGTTCAATGAGAACACTTCGTTCTTCGCCGTACGCAGTTCCGCGGTCTGAAAAAACGGCTCCGCCGGGTGAAGGAGGTCGAACCGGTCCCGGTGTCTGTCCAGGTAGGGGCCGACAGGGCTGAAGCACTTCTCGTCAGCCCACAGGTGCTTCCAGTCCTCGATGTCCTGCGGCCCGCCGAGAGCGTCGTGGACAATGGCCAGCAGCAGCCGCAAGAGGGCGAATTCCTGGGTGGCGAGATCGCCCACGAGCCTTCGCAGCTCACTGGCCTGGCCGAAAAGCTGCCGCAACGACAGCTCGTCCTGCCGCCCGTCGGCCCGCAGGACGCCGATCCAGGGCCGCGTGATCAGGTCGAAGCTCGGCGCGTTGGATGCAGACTCGTCACGTGGTGGGGTCACAGGCTTCTCCGTGCGCCGAGCCGTATCAATCCTCAAGCCGCTTCCTTCAGTACTGCTTCCCGGCCGGCCCAGGTGATGCACAAACATACCTGCCGACACTCATGACACACAAACACGTATCACCCCTTTACAAAACATGTTTCTGATTTGAGGTTTCATATGACCTTAGTGACTGGAGCAACCTGGCGAGCAGCATGCACATCCACCGTGTACTCCTGCAAGCCGGACCGGACAGAATGAGGCGATCTTGACGAACTACAGCGGCGGGGCGGAAACCCCCTATGCCCCTCCCGAGTCCGGAACCGTGGTCGTCTATCGCGGCGCCACGCTGTTCGACGGAACGGGTGCACCGCTCCGACCCGCGACGTCCGTCGTCGTGGACGGCTCCGTCGTCCGGGCGGTCGCGGACGATACGGAAATGCCCGCTCTACACACGGGCAAGGCCGAGGTGGTCGATCTCAGCGGCCACTTCATCACCCCGGGGCTGGTCGACGCCCATCAGCACCTCGCCACCCCACCGAACCGCCGGACCGCCGAGGCCGTACTGCGCCGTCTCGTGTACAGCGGAGTCACCGCGATACGGGACATGGCGGACGACCTCCGCCAGATCGGCGATCTCACGCGTGCCGCACGGGTCGGGGAGATCCCGGCCCCCGACATCCACTACGCGGCTCTCATGGCGGGACCGGGCTTCTTCGACGACCCCCGCACCCATCAGGCGACACAGGGCGCCGTCCCCGGCGCAGTGCCCTGGATGCAGTCCGTCACGAAGGCCACCGACCTTCCCCTGGCCGTGGCCATGGCAAGAGGGACGTACGCCCGTGCCATCAAGGCCTACGCGGACCTCGACGCGGACCTGCTGAAGGCCATCACCACCGAGGCACACCGGCAGGGCATCGCCGTGTGGGCCCACGCGGCTGTCTTTCCGGCGACGCCGGGCGAGGTCCTCGCAGCCGGAGTGGACACGGTCTCCCATGTGACACTGCTGGGCTACGAGGCAGCCACCGGCCCCCTAACCGCCTTCGAGGACATGCCGGATGTGGACCACGACAGCCTGGTCACCGGCACGGACCCGCGGATGGTGGCACTCTTCGCCCGTATGCGGGAGCAGGGCGTCGTGCTGGACGCGACCGCCAGGCTCTGGGAGAGCCCCGAGTTCACCGGTCACGACGCCGCGTCCCGAACGCGCTCCGCCCTCGGAACGGAGTTGTCGACAGCCCTGACGGCCCAGGCGTATCGCGCCGGAGTGGCCCTGGCCACGGGCACCGACTACGAGACCCTCCCCCACGAGCCGTTCCCCGCGCTCTACGAGGAACTCTCCTTCCTGGCGCAGCGGTGCCGCATCCCCGCCCAGGACGTACTGCGTTCGGCCACATCGATCGGCGCGCGGAGCGCCGGCGTGGAGCACGTCACGGGCACGGTCCAGCCCGGCAGACAGGCCGACTTCGCGGTCTTCGCCCAGAACCCGCTCGATGACATCGAACATCTGCGCAGCATCACTCTGACCGTCAAGCGGGGACGGAGGTTCCCTCGCAGCGAATTCGGCGACAGCACGGAGCGGTAGTCCAGAGCGGCGGTCGGGCCCGGACGCGGACCGTTGTCCGATTTCCGGTCGCTTGGGTCGCTGTTCGCGACCCGGGCGGGGCCGGCCGCAGTCCAGGAAGGCGGCCGGGGTTGTCCCGATCGGAGGTCAGGCTATTGCGCCGTAATAGCCGAACGCCACGGGCTTGCTGGCTCCAGTACCGTTCCGAAGGCGGCGGCCGGGGTTCAGTGACCGCTCGTCCGGCCCTGGCGGCGGCCGTCGTGGTGCTTGTTGAGGATCTCCAGCATCCGGTCGAACTCGAGGTCGCTCATCTCACGGATGAGGTGCAGGGCGAGAAAAGCCCCGTCGTCGTAGGGCAGCTCGCCGTCTACCGGCCAGCTGCCTGCGGCCATGGCTTCGACGTCCGTCCGGGGTTCGGGGACGGTGTCGTTCCGGTCGGCCGCCACCCGGGGAGCCTGGCGGACGGGGGGCTTGGAGGCGGGTGCGACCGGGACGGCCGTCTCGGCGGCGATGGCCGTGAACGCACTCGGCTCGGACTCCTCGATGCCCGGCACCTCAGCCTCGGCCGGACGGGGCTCGACAGGCAGCGCGGCCTCGGGAGCCGCGTAGGCCGGGGAGACGGGCTCGGCCTCAGGTTCCGCCGCCGGTGCAGGGGCCTGGACGGGTTCTCTCCGTTCGGCTTCCTTGCGCGCCCGTTCGGACTTGAGTCGTTCGAGGGCTGCCTGCTGGTGTTCCTCGGGTTCCTTGGCGACCGAGCGCAGGAGTTCGACGGGTTCCTCGCCGACCACAGCCTGGAGTTCGGGTGTCAGGTTCAGCAGGGCCAGGCGCTGGGAGACCCATCCCTGGGACTTCCGCAGCCGCTTGGCGAGCTTGACCTGAGAGCCGTGGATGCCGAGCAGGCGCCGCAGTGCGCGGGCCTCGTCGAGGGGATCGAGGTCATTACGGTGGATGTTGGCCACGAGCGCGGATTCCAGGATGCCGTCGCCGTCGGCGCCCTGGTCGTCGTCGACCATGACGTTGAGATGCGTCAAGCCGGCCTCGCGTGCGGCAGCCAGGCGGCTGCTGCCATCCACCACCACGTAGGTGGCGTCGGGGTCGAGATCCGGTTCGAGTCGGGGGTTGGCCTTGACGAAGGCGTCACGGTTCATGACCGTGATGGCCTGCTTCTGCCCGTGTTCCTTGAGGCTGGCGGCAAGTTCACTCAGGTCGCCCAGCGTGGTTCGCGGGTTATCTGGGTTGGGGCTGATGCGGGTGACCGGAAGCCGGGCCGGAGGGGCGACGCCTTCGGTGGGAACGCCGGTGGCGGCGCCGATGGCGGTCCGACGGGCGCTGACCGGCCGGGCGGCGCCCCCGAACCGTCCGGAACCCAGCTGATCTGCCTTGCTCATGAGATCTCCCGCGCCAGGGCACGCATGCCCACGGCCTGCTGCGAGGAGGGGGCGTAGCTCAGGAGCGGTTGCTTCATCCGGACGGCTTCCTTCTGTTCCTTGAGGTCACTGACCAGACCCACGACCCGCGGATCCTTTATGTCGATCCACCCCTGCAAGGACGACGTGGCGATGTAGCCACGGCGGCCGTCGTACAGGTTCACGACGATACCCAAGTAGTCGATGTCCAGGCCGAGGTCGTTGCGCAGGTCCTCGATCTGGTTGGTCAGCAGGTCGTACGCGTCCGCAGAACTGTCCTCCGCCTGGACGACGATGAGGGCCCCGGACTGGCCGGGCAGTTCACCGTCACGCCGACGGCCGTAGTAGGCGGCGGCGTCCATGCTGAGGCCGAGGCTGGGCGGACAGTCCACGATGATCACATCGTAGTCCGCTTCGAGCGGCAGCAGGGCTCGTTCCAGAGCGGCCTCGCGGGCCCGTACGGCGGACAGACGGACGTCGAGCAGGAACGCGTCGTGGCACGAGGGCAGCAGATGCAGTCGGCCGCCGAAGTGGTCGTCGTCGACGGAGACAATCAGGTCGCGCAGATTGCCCTTGGGGTCGCCGGCCATGTGATTGGTCAGGCTGTCCCCGTTCATCGCCAGCGGAGCCGCGCCGAGCTGGTTGGTGAGGTGGGACTGGGGGTCGAAGTCGACAAGGAGGACGCGCAGTCCGAGGCCGGGAAGCTTTTCGACCTCGAGCGAGTCCGAGGTGCCGCTGTCCGCTTCGCCGCCGGACTCGCTGGCTCGCAGCGCGGTGGCCAGCGCCTTGGCGACCCGGACGGGATAGAGGCGCTCGGGACTCTCCGAGAGGGCTTCGCCCACACCGGCCGTGATGGCGGTCTTGCCCACACCGCCCTTCTGGTTGCACACGACGATACGGCGTGTGATGTCCGGGCGTTGCGTCTCGGGGGCCGGGTTGGTGTCGAGCCAGAGCTGGACGGACTGGGCGAGTCCCTGGATCAGAGAGATCCGGCGGTCTTCCGTGATACCGCGGAAGCTCTCCCACTGTCCGGCGGGCAGGAAGGTCGAGAACGACTCGGCCCCTCCGGTCTCGACCGACGCGATGGCAGAGGCGAGGCCGCACCAGGCGTCGATTCCCTGTTCGACGGCGGTCTGGATCTCGATACCGAGCTGGGCGGTTCTGATCTTCAGGCTCTGCCGGAGCCATCCGGGAAGTTTGGACACGACCTTCTCGCGGTCGTTCGCAGTGGCTGACATAGTCATGACGCTACCTTACTAACGCGCTTGATCATTCGCCGGGTTGACACGTTAGTTTTGCACGATTGTTGAGAACGGTCCCGGTCACTTCGGCAGCCTCGGCCGTGGCCGTTTTCCATCGCCTCTTGGCCTCTCAGCCGTGGCCGCGCCCCAAGGGCGCGTCCACCATGGACGTCATGAACGACAGCACTCAGTCCACCACCATGCAGACCATCACCCAGGACGAACTCGGCGGCCCCGAGGTTCTCCGGCAGGGCACCGCCGCGCGACCCACTCCTCGCATCGGTGAGATCCTCGTGCGGGTACATGCCGCGGGGGTGAACCCGGCCGACATCATGAACCGCACGTCGGGGCTGTTCACCGGCAAGCCGCCGTTCGTCCTCGGCTGGGACGTCTCCGGCACCGTCGAGGCCGTCGGCCCGGGCGTGACCGTGCACAAGGCAGGCGATCAGGTCTTCGGCATGCTGCCGTTCCCCCACGGCCCCGGCGGCTACGCCGAGTACGTGATCGCGCCAGCCCGCGCATTCGTGGCAAAGCCAGAGCGTCTCGACCACGTTCAGGCGGCCGCTCTGCCCATGGCCGGTCTCACGGCCTGGCAGGCCCTGGTCGACACCGCCCACATCGGCGAGGGAAGCCGGGTGCTGATCAACGGAGCCGCAGGGGGCGTGGGTCACCTCGCCGTCCAGATCGCGAAGGCTCACGGCGCCTACGTCATCGCGGTGGCCTCCGCAGCCAACGCCGACTTCGTACGGTCCCTCGGCGCTGACGAGGTAATCGACTACACGACCACCAGCATCACCGATGCCACCAAGGACCTGGACGCGGTGCTGGAGAGCATCGGGGGCGACTACCCCGTCCAGGCCGTCTCGGTCCTCAAGCCCGGCGGGATCCTGGTCTCCACCCTGCCGCCCACACTCGCTCCCGCCGTCGCAGCGGCCGCCGAGCGCGGCGTGCGGCTGGCCGGCATATTCGTCGAGGCGGACAGGGGCGGCATGTCGGCGCTGGCCGCGCTGGCCGCCGAGGGGCGCCTCGTCCCGACCGTCACCGCCACGTTCCCGCTAGACCAGGCCGCCACCGCCCAGTCCACCAAGCCCTCCCTCGGCAAGACCGTTCTCGTCGTCGCCTGACGCTCCCGCGGATGTCCCGCCGTCCCGACCGGGAGCGCTCGTTAACCGCACTGTATCGCGTGATCCCTCGGAGTTCGGCTGATCTTGGCAGTCGCCGCATCACAAAGCCTCGCCCGGTATGTGCCGGACGGGGCTGAGGTCTTTACGGCGCGAGTTGTGACGGCCGCCGTGGGCTGCGTTTGGGTCTGGTTGTGCAGCCTCGGCCGTGACCATGGGGCGAGCCTTCCCGATTTGGAGTGTGCCGACAGGAGCACACCGTTATGGTCGGAATGCCATGTGCGTGCTGGGAGGGGGCTGCAGGTGACGGGTGTTGAGGTTGCGGTCGGGTACATGTGCGCGTGGTTGGTGGGTAAGGCGCGTCGGGTGGCGGGGCGGGCTGATGGTGAGGTCGACCGGACGCTGGATGCCGGGATGGATCGATTGCATGACTTGGTCAGTCGCAAGCTGGGTGCGGACCCTGCGTTGGAGCGGGCCCAGGAGGAAGCGGAGAGCGGGCAGGATGAGCTGTCGGAGCGTACCCGGCGCAGGCTGACGGACTCTCTGGAGGACGCTGTCGAGCGGGACGGGGAGTTCGCGGCGGCGCTGGCGCAGCTCGTTGAACAATTGCGGGCTGCGGACACCGGGGCTGATGTTCCGGCGGGGGATCACATCGATTTCCGGTACGGCACGTTTCACGGGCCGGTCCAGGGCAAGGGCACCCAGCACAACCACGGGGGCCCATCGAAGTGAGCGGCACCGAAGACCGTCCCGACACTGGCGACCGCGACCACGTCGATTTCAGGGGCAGCGAGATTCGTGGGCCGGTGCAGGGCAAGGGGACTCAGAACATCTACTTCGGGATGTCCCGGGTGCCGGCCGCGTTGCCGCATCAGGTCGGGGTGATCCCGTCTCAGGCCGGTTGTTTCCAGGACCGGGCCGAAGCTGCTCGACTGCGCCAAGCGCTGGACGGGGGCGGGGCCACGGTCGTCAGTTCTGCGGATGGGGTGTTGGCGGGTGGGGTGCTGTCAGGCATGGGCGGGGTGGGTAAGACTCAGTTGGCTGCTGACTACGCACGTTCCGCGTGGCGGGCGGGTGAGCTGGACGTGCTGGTGTGGATCACCGCCAGCAACGCCACACAAGCCGCGTCGGGGTATGCGCAGGCCGGCATGGAGATCCTTGGTGCTGAACCCGAACAAGCGGTGCAGGCGTTCTTGTCCTGGCTGGAGCCCGGACCGGGGGGACGGTCGTGGCGGTGGTTGGTGGTATTGGACGATGTTGCCGATCCTGGCGATTTGAATGGGTTGTGGCCACCGGCCAGTCCGCATGGGCGGATTTTGGTCACCACCCGTCGCAAGGACGCTGCTCTCACCAACGATGGCCGGCGATTGATCGAGGTCGGCTTGTTCACCGAAGGCGAGTCGGTGGAGTACCTCACCGCCGCCCTGGCCACCCGTGACCGTATAGAGCCTGCCGGGCAGCTCGCTGTTCTGGCGAGCGAATTCGGCTATCTGCCGCTTGCGCTGTCGCAGGCTGCCGCCTATCTCATCGACACCGGCATGGACTGTGCCGACTACCGGACCCTGCTCACTGATCGCGCCACGAAATTGGCCGACGCCTCTCCCGATGCCCTGCCTGACGGGCAGACTCACACCGCGGCGGCTGCTTGGACGGTCTCCATTGAGCGCGCCAATAGCCTCAAACCCGTTGGTCTTGCCCGGCCGTTGCTTCAGCTCGCCGCGTTCCTTGATCCCAGCGGCATCCCCGATTCTGTCCTCACCAGCCCGCCGACTCTCGCCCTCTTGGCCATGGCCTCAGGCCATGACCTTGGCCGGGTCACCCCTGCGGAGGTTCGGCGTGCGTTGAGGGCGCTGTACAGGCTTAGCCTGATCGACCACACCCCCGCTACTTCGCACCAGGCGGTCCGGGTTCACCAGCTCATCCAGCGCACGGTCCGCGATGCCCTCGCTCCTGATCGGCACGAACAGATCGTCCGTGCTGCAGCCGCTGCTCTGCTCGCTGCCTGGCCCAGCATCGAGAACGACACCGGGCTGGCCCAGGCCCTGCGCGCCAACACCACTGCCCTTGCCGCCCGAGCCGAAGACACGCTCTTTCTGCCTCAGGCGCATGCTGTGTTGTTCCGGGCTGGCCGCAGTCTTGGAGAGGCGGGCCAGGTCACCGCTGCCCGTGACTACTTCCATCACCTCACCCGCACGACGACCTTCCGGCTGGGCCCCGATCACCCCGACACCCTGTCCGCCCGTCACAATCTTGCTTCCTGGCGGGGGGAGGCGGGAGATCCGGCCGGCGCCGCCGCCGCGTGCTCTGAGCTGGTGGACGACTTCACGCTGATGTTGGGCCCCGACCACCCCCACACCCTCATCACCCGGAACAACCTCGCCCTGTGGCGGGGGGATGCGGGGGATGCGGCTGGTGCGGTCGCTGCGTTCGCTGAGCTGGTGGACGACTGCATGCGGGTGTTGGGTCCTAACCACTCCCACACACTCACCGCCCGTCACGGCCTTGCTTACTGGCGTGGGGAGGTGGGAGATCCGGCCGGCGCCGCCTCCGCGTTTTCGGAGTTGTTGGATGACCGGTTGCGGGTGTTGGGTCCTGACCACCCCGACACCCTCGCCACCCGTCACAACCTTGCTTACTGGCGTGGGGAGGCGGGAGATCCGGCCGGCGCCGCCGCCGCGTTCGCCGAGTTGCTCAACGACTGCATGCGGACGTTGGGTCCTGACCACCCGCGCACACTCACCGCCCGTCACAATCTTGCTTACTGGCGGGGGGAGGTGGGAGATCCGGCCGGCGCCACCGTCGCGTTTTCGGAGTTGTTGAATGACCGGTTGCGGGTGTTGGGTCCTGACCACCCTCACACTCTCGCCACCCGTGACAGCCTCGCCAGCTGGCGGGGGAAGTCGGGGGATCCGGGCGGCGCTGTCGCTGTGTTCGCGGAGTTGTTGGATGACCGGTTGCGGGTGTTGGGTCCTGACCACCCCGACACCCTCGCCACCCGTCACAAACTTGCGTACTGGCAGGAGAGGGTTTTGGAAGGAAAAGAGGGTGAAGCAAGTGTCGGCGGATAATGTGATCGCCGAACCTTCGGTTGCAGCCTGGTCATGAGCCATCTGAACGGCACGGTCTGTACCGCGACTACTCCCGCTCGTGTGCCGGGAGGATGAGGTACGCCGATGGTGGTGGCCTGACGGCCGAGGAGCGACTTGGGCGTGAGCAAATCCGGTCGGCAGCCGCTGGCCTGATTGAGGCCGGGACGAGTGACCGGGAGGAGGCCCGGCGGTTCAGGGGGCCGGGGTGTCGACGAACTGGTGGCGGTTGGCCCTTGGCGTCGTGCGACCGGCTCACAGGTGCGTTCCTGACCGGGACGGCGGGACATCCGCGTGCCGTGCCCGGTGCCCGAGAGACACCCCGGGCCTTCTTCAGCCGCCGACGGCCGCCGTGCTGTCGCGCGTGATGAGTTCGGGCAGCGGAACGCGCACCGTACGCGGATCCGCCCCGTCCAGCAGCCGGACCAGTTCGCGCGCGGCACTGCGCCCGAACATCACGCTGTCGCGGGAAAGCGCCGACAACTGCGGTGTCACCATGCGGCACAACGCGGAGTCCTCCCAGGCGACCACCGAAAGATCACGCGGCACCGCGAAGCCGAGACCGGCCGCCGCGGCGATGCCGGCCAGCGCCATCACGTCGTTGTCGTAGATCAGTGCCGTGGGCGGTTCGGAACCGGCGAGCACTCGCCGGGTGACGGCCGCGCCCTCGACGTCCGAGTAGTCGGTGGTCAGCGAACGCACCTCGGTCAGATGACGCCGCTCAGCCTCGTCCCGCAGACTGCGCACACGGCGTTGGGTGTGCGCGAGGTCCGGCAGCCCGGCGATGTGCGCGATCCGGCGGTGGCCCAGCCGGTAGAGCGTGTCGATGACGGCGGCCATGGCGCCGGCGTCGTCCGCCCACACCGCCGACAGACCGGAAACCAGTTCCTGCGGTCCTCCGCCGATGACCACAGCGGGCAGCCCGAGGTGCTCCAGCAGCTCCGGCCGCGGATCCTCGGAACGGGGATCGACCATCAGAACGCCGTCCACCCGGTGTTCCGCCCACCAGGCCCGGTACACGGCGCACTCGTCCGGGATGTCCTCCACCACCTGGAACAGCAGCCCGAGATGCCGCTCCGCCAGCACTTCCTGGATGCCCGCGACCAGCTGAAGAAAGAACGAGTCGACGCCGAGCGTGTGCGCGGGACGGGCCAGCACAAAGCCGACGGTGGCGGCGCCCTCGCCGGAGAGCTGGCGGGCGGCGGTGCTCGGCCGCCAGCCAAGTTGCTCGGCCACCCTGCGCACCCGGGCACGGGTGACCTCCGAGACACCCGGCCGGTCATTCAGGGCGAAGGAGACAGCGCTCTCGGAGACCCCGGCACGCAAGGCGATGTCCTTCATCGTCGGCCTGCGCGCCGCGGACCGCTTGGCCGTCACTGCCCCCACCTCTCGTGACTATAACAACTAATGCGCTTGAGCGGACCAAGACTAAAGCGCATTAGCCAAGATGTGCAAGTGACTCCACCAACGCCCTGACCTGCTTGTTCAGCAATCTGTCGCACAAATCAAGTAGAAATCCATTGACTTTTACGACCGAGGCGTTGCAAGGTCTGCGCCTGTACCCCCGTGGCCGGCATCGTCGCCGCGGCCCGTCGTGTGAAGGAGCCCCAGCCGTGCGCATATCCCGCAGAGCCCTCGCCACTGCTGCCGTGACCGCGGTCCTGCTGCCGCTGACCGCCTGCGGCTCCGGAGGCGGCGGCGGTTCGTCCAGCGACGGCTCGGGCAAGATCGAAGGCGACATCACCTTCCAGACCTGGAACCTGCGTGCCAACTTCAAGTCCTACTTCGAGGGCCTGATCGCGGACTTCGAGAAGAAGTACCCCGACACCCACGTGAAGTGGGTCGACCAGCCCGCCGAGGGTTACGCGGACAAGATCAGCGCCGATGCGGCCGGCGGCACCCTCCCCGATGTCGTCAACGTATCCCCCGACCTCGCGGCCCCACTGGCCAAGGCGGGCCTCGCCCTCGACCTGGGCAAGGACAAGGCCGCGGCGAAGTTCAAGAGTGAGTACCTGCCCGGCGCATGGGCGAGTACCGAGCTGCCCGGCCTGTCCGGCACGTACGCCTTCCCCTGGTACCTCAACACCGGGCCGCTGTTCTACAACAAGGCCCTCTTCAAGAAGGCCGGGCTCGACCCCGATCAGCCGCCCACGACGTACGACGAGCTGTTCCAGGACGGCCTGGAGATCGCGAAGAAGACCGACGGCAAGGTCGCCACCCTCGCCAACATCCCCACCATCGAGGACTTCGGCCGCTACGGCGTCGAGCTGATGAACAAGCAGGGCACCGCCTTCACCTTCAACGACTCGAAGGGTGTGCAACTCCTCGCCGAGTACAAGAAGTTGTACGACGCCAAGGCACTGGACCCTCAGGCGCTGACCGCCACTCCGGAGTCCTCCGGCCAGAAGTTCCTCACGGGCGCGGTCGCCATGAACCCCGGCAGCGCGCTGGACCTGAAGAACTTCAAGACCCAGGCGCCGAACCTGTACAAGAACATCGGCATCACCGACCAGATCACCAGCACCGGCCACGTCAACATGTACGTCATGGGCCTGCTGGTGAACTCGCAGTCGAAGCAGAAGCCCGCCGCGGTCGCGTTCGCGCACTTCGTGACCGACGCGCAGAACCAGATGTCCTTCGCTAAGAAGGTCGCCATCTTCCCGAGCACCACCGGCTCCCTGGACGACCCGTACTTCACCAAGGAGGACGGCACCGACGAGACCCGGGTGCGCATTGCGGCCGCCAAGTCGCTGAAGACAGCCGCGAACTACACGCCGGTACTGTTCAGCGACCAGATGAAGACCGCGCTGCGCAACGAGGTCGCCAAGGCACTCCAGGGCAAGGAGAGCCCCAAGACAGCTCTCGACAACGCTGTCAAGGCGTGTGACCAGCTCCTCCAGCAGGACTGATCTCGATGGCCGGGTCACCTTCCACACCGTCCGCGCCGCGAGCCGCCCGCTCCCGGGTGCGGCGCCAGCTGGCCGCCAGCCCGTGGCTCTTCGCCGCGCCGGGTCTCCTCGTCACCGGCGCATTCGTGCTGTACCCGTTCGTGTCGACAGTGGTGAACTCCTTCACCGACCGGCGCACCCTCATCCCGGGCCGGTTCGTCGGACTCGCCAACTTCCGTGAGCTGCTGCACGACGACATGTTCTGGATCGCCCTGCGCAACAGCACTCTGTATGTGCTCGGGGTGGTGCCCGCGCTGGTGGTCCTGCCGCTGCTGCTGGCGCTGCTGGTGCAGAAGAACATCCCCGGCATCGCGTTCTTCCGCTCGGCCTTCTACACCCCGGTCGTCGCCTCGATCGTCGTCGTCGGCCTGATCTGGGTGTGGCTGCTGGACGAGCGCGGGCTGGTCAACTCACTGCTGGGCATGCTCGGCGCGGGGCCGGTCGGCTTCCTCAGCGACCAGTGGCTGCTTCTGCTGAGCGCGATGGCGGTCACGGTCTGGAAGGGCCTCGGCTACTACATGATCATTTACCTTGCGGCGCTCGCCAATGTGCCGCGCGAACTGCACGAGGCCGCCGCCGTGGACGGCGCCGGCGCGGTACGCCGTTTCCTCACTGTCACCGTGCCCGCCGTACGCTCCACGATGGTCCTGGTCGCCGCGCTCTCCTCGGTTGCCGCGTTCAAGGTCTTCTCCGAGGTGTACCTGATGGCCGGGCCGGACGGCGGTCCGGCCGGCGAGGACACCACCCTGGTGATGCTGGTCCAGCGCACCGGTACAGGCCTGTCCGGCCGGGTCGGCTACTCCTCGGCGATCTCGGTGGTCGTGTTCGTCATCACCGTCGTCCTGATGCTGCTGGTGCTGCGCGCGGACCGGAAGGACGAGGTACAGGCATGAGCGAGAAGACCCGTACCCCGCACCGCGGCTCGTGGCGGACCGACGAGAACGGCCGGCGCCTGCGTGCTTGGGAACTCGTCGGGCGCTATCTGCTGCTCCTCGCCGTACTGGCGCTGACGGTCGGCCCGTTCCTGTGGCAGCTGTCCACCTCGCTGAAGGGTCCGGCGGACGACATCTACTCCTCACCGCCGTCCTTCCTGCCCGGGCATCCGACACTGCGCAACTACAGCCGGGTGGCCGACATCATCCCCGTGTGGGACTACGCGCTGAACTCGCTGAAGGTGGCCGTCGGCAACGTGGTCACCAATTGCGTCGGCTCAGCCCTGGCGGGTTACGCCCTGGCGCGGCTGCGCTACCGGGGCCGCGGCACCACCACCGTGGTCTTCATCCTGGCCATGCTGGTGCCCGCCGAAAGCATCATCATCGCCCAGTTCACGACCATGCGCTCACTCGGGCTGAACAACACGCTCATCGGCGTGGTGCTGCCCGGCTGCGTCGCCGCCATGAACGTGCTACTGATGCGCAACGCCTTCCTCAACCTGCCCTACGAGATCGAGGAGGCGGCCTACGTCGACGGCGCCAACGTCTGGCAACGGTTCCTGCGGATCGCGCTGCCCTCGGTCAAGGGCACTCTCGCCGTCGTCGCGATCTTCGCCTTCATGGGCGCCTGGGACGACTTCCTCTGGCCGCTGATCGTGCTCAGCGACTCCTCCAAGTTCACCCTGACCGTGGGCCTCAACTATCTGCACGGCACCTTCGCCAACGACCAGCGGCTGGTCGCCGCGGGCACGGTGATCGCCGTCGTGCCGCTCATCGTGCTCTTCGCCTGCCTCCAGCGCTACTTCTTCCGTGGGGTCGGGGAAGGCGCCGTCAAGGGCTGAGCGTTCCGCTCCCGAACCGCCCCGACATACCGCACCACCTAGGACTCCGCATGCCTTCATCCGTGCGCTTCGGCGTCAACTACACGCCCAGCGAGGGATGGTTCCACCACTGGCTCGACTTCGACCTGGACTCCGTGCGAGCCGATCTCGACTCCATCGCCGCGCTCGGCCTGGACCACATCCGGGTCTTCCCGCTGTGGCCCTACTTCCAGCCCAATCGCACCCTGATCCGCCCCAGCGCCGTGGAACAGTTGGTCGCCCTCGCCGACGCGGCCGCCGAACGCGGCCTCGACGTCAACGTCGACGGCCTGCAAGGGCATCTGAGCAGCTTCGACTTCCTTCCCGCCTGGACCCGCACCTGGCACCGGCGCAACCTCTTCACCGACCCGGACGTCGTCGACGGCCAGGCCGCCTATCTGCGTACCCTCGCCGCCGCGCTCGCGGACCGGCCGAACTTCATCGGGATGACCGTCGGCAACGAGGTCAACCAGTTCTCCGCCGACCCGCACCCCGACCCCGACAGGGCCACTCCGGAACAGATCGACAGCTGGCTGGAACGCATGCTCGCGGCCTGCGAGGAGGGCGCGCCCGGCCGGCTGCACCTGCACGCCGAGTACGACGCCGCCTGGTACCAGCACGACCAGCCCTTCACCCCCGCTCACTCCGCCCGTCTCGGCGATGTCACCGCCGTGCACTCCTGGGTGTTCAACGGCACCGCACAGCGCCACGGCCGGACCTCGGTCCCCACCGAGCACCACGCCGCCTACCTGGTCGAGCTGAGCAAAGCCTGGGCAGACGATCCGCACCGGCCGGTGTGGCTGCAGGAAGTCGGCGCACCAGCGCCGCTCATCCCGGCCGAACACGCCGCCGCCTTCACCGAGGCGACCGTCGCGAACGTCCTGGACTGCCCCGGCCTGTGGGGCGTGACCTGGTGGTGCTCCCACGACGTCTCCCGAGGCCTCGCCGACTTCCCCGAGCTGGAGTACGGCCTGGGGTTGCTGACCAACGACCGCAAGCCCAAGGAGCTGGCGCACGCCCTGGGCCGGGCCGCACGCCAGAACACCTACGCCCCGCCGCCGCGAACCACCGCACTGGTCGTCCCCGCCGATCCGGCCCACCGCTCGGTGCTGGCCCCGGGAGGCTCAGTGTACGACGCCTTCTTCCGGCTGACCGCCGACGGCGCCCGCCCCACCACCGTCCTCGACGCCCGTGCCGAAGACCCCGGCCAGCTGCGCGCGCGTGGCATCACCGAGGTCGTCACGGCCGAACAGGTGCTGCGCACACCGGTCCGGGACGGCCGGGAGTGACCCGGCCCCTGCCTGTCCACCACTCTGGTAACCACCCGCTCATGTACAACCCGTGGAGCTTCCCGCATGCATGACGACCGTAGCCTGGTTGAAGCCCGCCTCAAGCGCGTCCTCGACGAGCGCATCCGTCCCGCCGTGTACCCCGAGTCCGTGCCGCTCGACGTCGCCGTGTGGCACGCGCCAGGCGAGCCCGTGCCGGTCGACGAAGGGCTCGCGGCCGAGCCCGGACCGATCGAGGTGGGCGCCCGGTGGGGTGCTCCGTGGGGCACCAGCTGGTT
>NZ_JBVIKO010000042.1:0-78146 GCF_055580905.1 Streptomyces sp. NPDC031497 | reverse complement strand
GGGGGGGCCCGGGGGGGGGGGGGGGGGAGCCAAGGGGGTCTCCAACCAGGGGGGAAAAGAAGAGTGAAAACGGGGTGGGGAAAGAGGGGGGGGGGGCGTCCGGCGACCGGACACACCGCCCCTTCGCGTGGCCGCCCTCCGGGCGACGACGGGAATTGTCAGACAGGCCCTAGTCCAGCCAGTGCTGCCGGCCGAGGCTGATCAGCCGCATCTGGCGGGCGGCGACCTGGGTGACGCGCTGCCGCTCCGCCTCCGAGGGCTCCGGCGACTCCAGGGTCTCCAGGAACAGGGACGCGGTGATGAGCATCTGGTCCACGTAGAGGTGGGCGAGCATCAGCAGGTCGTCGTCGTTCCACCCGGCGGCCTCGGGGTCCTTGGCCAGCTCGGTCTTGACCTCCTCGGCGAACCGGGCCAGTTGGTCCCGGATGGCCTCGCGCACCGGCTGCACCCCGCCGTGCCGCTCCCGGGCGATGAACCGCACGTGCGCCGGGTGCGCGGCCACATGGTCGGCGATCAGCCGTACGGCACGGGTGATGCGCTCCGGGCCGGGCGTGGAGACGGTCGTGCGGACCATGGGGTGCAGGCTGCCGAGCGCCTCGTCGACGAGGGCGACGCCGAGGTCGGCGGTGGAGCGGAAGTGCCGGTAGAAGGCGGTCGGGGCGACACCGACGGCCCGGGTGACCTCGCGTAGTCCCAGGCTGCTCAGGCTCTGCTCCTCCAACAGCCCCAGCGCCGCGTCCAGGAAGGCCTGGCGGGTCTTCTGCTTCTGGGCCTGTCGGATGCCGAGGGTGTGACTCATGTCATCCAGTTAACAACTGTTCTCCGGAATTGGAAAGCCGTGGGAGTTGCTAGACTAAAAGTCAGTGAACAACTGTTACTACAACCGTTCACCCAAACTTAACGGAGGGGGGATCGAATCCCATGCTGTTCCTCGTCGCCGCACTCATGCTGCTCGGCGTGGTGCTGGGCACCGTGGCCCACACGCCGCTCGACGTCACCGTAGGACTCGCCGCCGTGATCGCCGTCTGGCTGGCCGTCTTCGCGCTCCGCGAGCGCATCGCCCGCCGGCGCCGCACCTCGGCCAACTGACCGTCCACCACGACTTCCAGGAGCTGAGCCATGCTGCACCTCACCGCCCCGGCCACCACCCGCCCCGAAGCCGGCACCCGCGACGCCGACGGCATGGCCGTGGCGTCCTTCATCCTCGGCCTCCTCGGCCTCCTCGTCCTGAACCTGTTCCTGGGCCCGATCGCGATCGTCCTGGCCCTGGTGTCCCTGTGGCGCGGTACGAGCCGCAAGGGCCGCGCCTACCTGGGCCTGGCCCTGGGCGTCGCGGACCTGGCCGTCCTCGCGATCGCGATGGAGATCTCGAACACGGTGTCCTGGAGCCTGTGAGCAGGGCTCGGGACAGTGCGCCCCCAAGGGGCGCGGGGCTGTGTCCATGTGCGGCTCCGCCGCGTGGGCGCGACCGGCCACCGGCGGCCCGCACCCGCCCATGGCCTCGACCCCTACGGCGCTGGGCGACCCTCACCCCGCCCCCCGTAGAATCGACCCACCATGGCCTACCTCGACCACGCCGCCACGACCCCGATGCTCCCTGAGGCGGTAGAAACCCTCACCGCCACCCTCGGCGTCACCGGCAACGCGTCCTCCCTGCACGCCTCCGGCCGCAAGGCCCGCCGCACGGTCGAGGAATCCAGGGAGACCCTCGCGGAAGCACTCGGCGCCCGCCCCAGCGAGGTCGTCTTCACCTCCGGCGGCACCGAGGCCGACAACCTCGCGGTCAAGGGCCTGTACTGGGCCCGCCGTGACGCCGACCCCGCCCGTACCCGCGTCCTGTCCAGCCCCGTCGAACACCACGCGGTCCTCGACGCGGTCGACTGGCTCGGCGAACACGAGGGCGCGACGGTGGAGTACCTCCCCGTCGATTCCTACGGCCGGGTCCACCCCGACACGTTGCGCGAGGCGATCGCCCGCAACCCCGACGACGTGGCCCTCGCCACCGTCATGTGGGCCAACAACGAGATCGGCACGATCCTGCCGGTCCGCGAACTCGCCGACGTGGCAAGCGAGTTCGGCATCCCCCTGCATGCCGACGCGGTCCAGGCCGTCGGCCAGACCCCGGTGGACTTCGCCGCCTCCGGCCTCGCCGCGATGACCGTCTCCGGCCACAAGGTCGGCGGCCCCTACGGCATCGGAGCCCTGCTCCTCGGCCGTGAGTACACCCCCGTACCGGTCCTGCACGGCGGCGGCCAGGAGCGGCACGTCCGCTCCGGCACCCTCGACGTCCCGGCGATCGCCTCCTTCGCGGTCGCGGCGAACCTCGCCGTCGGGCGCCGCGCGTGGTTCGCCCGCGAGATCGGCGCCCTGCGCGACCAGTTGATCGACGCCGTGCGTACGGCCGTACCGGACGCGATCCTCGGCGGCGACCCGGTGGACCGCCTCCCGGCCAACGCGCACTTCACCTTCCCCGGCTGCGAGGGCGACTCGCTGCTCCTGCTGCTCGACGCCCAGGGCATCGAGTGCTCGACGGGCTCCGCGTGCACGGCCGGGGTGGCCCAGCCCAGTCACGTCCTGCTGGCCACCGGGACCGACCCGGACCTGGCCCGCGGCACCCTCCGTTTCTCGCTCGGCCACACCTCCACCCAGGCCGACGTGGAGGCGGTCGCGAAGGTGATCGGCCCGGTGGTGGAGCGGGCCCGGGCCGCCGGACTGAGCTGATCCCGGCCACCCCGACGGTGCTCCGCGACACGCGGAATCGGGCCCAAGTCGCTTCCAAGAAGGCGAGTCGACACCACCAGCGGCCCGGTGACCGACTCGGTCGTGGTCACCGGGCCGGTGTTTCGTGCGTCGGGTGTGAGCGCGGCGGTCCCCGCCCCCTGCGGGCGGAACACGGCAAAAGGCTGCCGCCGGCGCTTCCACCGCCGGCGGCAGCCTTCCCGAGAACCAGGTTCAGGCTAGCTCTCGGTGACCATGAGGGACGCCATCATCCCCTCGTCCTCGTGCTGCAGGAGATGGCAGTGGAGCATGTACATGTACGTGTCGTCGGTGAAGTCGGTGAACTCCATGGCGATCTCGATGGAGCCGCCGCCGACCACCTCGTAGGTGTCGTACCAGCCGAGCTCGACGCCGGTCGGGTCCTCGCCGTTGATGGAGATCAGCTGGTACGGCACGTCGTGCAGATGGAACGAGTGCTCCAGCTGCGTGCCGTTCTTGATCGTCCAGATCTCCTTGGACCCCAGCGTCGTACTGATCATGGCCATCGAGCTCATGCTCGTGCCGGCCGAGCCGTTGATGGTCATGGTCGTGCCGGACTGGCCGAGGGTGATGGTCCGCGCGGTGAAGTCGCTGGTGTCGTACCGGTCGATGGTCCGCAGCGAGGTGGGCAGGTCGTCCGGGGTGTCGGTGCCGCCGGCGGCGACCGTCAGGAAGTCGTACGTGCCGCTGCCGCCGCGCACCCAGCCGGTGGTGACGACCGCCTGGAGGGTGACGTCGTCCGACAGGTCCATGACCATCTCGGCGCGGGCGCCGGCCACCAGCCGGATCTCGGTCACGTCCGCCGCCGCGGACAGATAGCCCTGGTCGGTGGCGATCTGCGACATCGTGCCGCCGTCACTGCGCTGGATGGTGATGATGTCCGACGGCGACGCGTTGAGCAGCCGGAACCGGGTCCGGGTCTTGGTCGCGGAGAAGGTGAGCGTGGTGTCGTCGACGTTGGTGCCGTTCACCAGCAGCGGGTAGGTCAGGTCGCCGCCGAGGTAGCCGGTGAGGTCGTACTTGATGTCGCCGTCGGCGTCCACGGCCAGGCACTGGAAGATCAGCGGGATGTCGTCGGTGCCGTAGGTGGTGGGCAGTGCGGCGCTGGTGGTGTTGTCGCTGTCGTCGACGATGATCATGCCGGCCAGGCCGTGCACCGCCTGCTTGGCCGTGGTGCCCAGGGCGTGCGGGTGGTACCAGAGCGTCATGGGCTCGTCGAGGACCTCGAACGTCGGCGACCAGGTCTCCCCGTCGGAGAAGGCGACCTGGGGACCGCCGTCCATCTTGGCCGGGACGTGCGCGCCGTGGAAGTGGACCGTGGTGTCCTCGCCCAGGCTGTTGGTGATGTTGAGGAGGACCGTGTTGCCCTTGGTCCACTTCATGGTCGGGCCGAGGAAGGACTGGTTGTAGCCCGCGGTGGTGCTGGTCACACCGCTGATCACCTCGGCGCTGCCGGTCTGCGCCTCGATCGTGTAGGTGGTGGTGCTGTCGGAGGTGGTGCCCTCCAGCAGGTCCGGGATGGACAGGGTGGCGGTGTTGGTCGCGGCGCCCGCCTTGTTGCCGTTCGCGTCGGTCAGCAGGGCGAAGGTCGCGCCGCCCGCGGCGACGGCGCCCAGGCCGACGCCGGCCATGCCGCCGAGGAACTTCCGCCGGTGAACGCCCTTGCCGCGCTTGGCCGTCGCGTCCTTGGAGTGCTCGGCCCCGGTGACGCGCTCGGCCTTGGAGTGCTCCGCGCCCTTGGCGCGCCGGCGCCTGCCGCGGGTGTCCTGCTCTTCGCTGCCGCCCGTCTCGAAGGAGGGCTCTGAGGTGTGGGTCATGGCGGGGATGTTTGACCTGAGGACTGTGTGAAATCTGAGGTGAAGTTAGGAAGAGAGCGGGGGGACTGTGAGGCGGCCGTGGATGCTGGTGATGCTTAACTCCCGTGAAAGGAGACGGAGTTGACCAGGTGCAGCTAGTGCCCGGGGTGGGGGACGCAACGGACACAGGCGGCACGCAGAGCGAGCACAGGATAACGATTCAGTCACATGCGGAACCTGGGGTCAGGCCTGTCCGACCCGCCGCACAAGACCCATGTAGCGATCCCAGTCCCAGTGCTTGCCCGGGTCGGTGTGGTCCGTCCCCGGCACCTCCACATGACCGATCACATGCTCCCGGTCCATGGGCATGTCGTACCGCCGGCATATCGCGGCCGTCAGCCGCGCCGACGCCGCGTACATCGCGTCGGTGAAGTCCTCCGGGCGGTCCACGAAACCCTCGTGCTCGATGCCGACACTGCGCTCGTTGTACGACCGGTTGCCCGCGTGGAACGCCACGTCCAGCTCGCGGACCAGCTGGGTGATCCGCCCGTCCTTGCGCACGATGTAGTGCGCCGCCGCCTCGTGCGCCGGGTCCTGGAAGACCTTCACCGCGCTCGCGTAGCCGCCCTGGGTGACATGGATGACCACCCGGTCGATCGGATAGTCGTCCGGCCGGTCCGCCGTCCGGTAGTTCGCGGGCGACGCGGCCACCCAGCGCGCACTCCTGAAGTCCACCGCGCCCGCCACCCGCGCCTTGCGCACCCCGGGCAGCCGCCAGTACAGCCGTGTCAGTTCGTCCCTGGTCAGCGCCACCGTGCCCGCGGCCGCCGCCGCCCCGCCGACCAGCAGCGCCCGCCGCCCGATCCGCCGGTCCCGATCACCACTCGTCGCCCCCATGTGATCCCCAACGGATACTCGCGGGCCCTGGTTCCCGCGTCCCCTTACCCTGGAGGGGCTATGACTGACACCCCGCAGCGCACCCGCCCCCTCCGCGTCCTCGCCGCCATGTCGGGCGGCGTGGACTCCGCCGTCGCCGCCGCCCGTGCGGCAGAGGCGGGCCACGACGTCACCGGCGTCCATCTCGCGCTCTCCGCGAACCCCCAATCCTTCCGTACCGGCGCGCGGGGCTGTTGCACCATCGAGGACTCCCGCGACGCCCGCCGTGCCGCCGACGTCATCGGCATCCCGTTCTACGTCTGGGACCTCGCCGACCGCTTCCGCGAGGACGTCGTGGAGGACTTCGTCGCCGAGTACGAGGCGGGGCGCACCCCCAACCCGTGCCTGCGCTGCAACGAGAAGATCAAGTTCGCGGCCCTGCTGGACAAGGCGCTCGCGCTGGGCTTCGACGCGGTCTGCACCGGCCACTACGCGAAGATCGTGACGCTCCCCGACGGCTCCCGCGAGCTGCACCGCGCCTCCGACATGGCGAAGGACCAGTCCTACGTCCTCGGCGTCCTGGACGAGCGGCAGCTCGCCCACGCGCTCTTCCCGCTCGGCGACACCCTGACGACCAAGGACGAGATCCGCGCCGAGGCCGAGCGCCGGGGCCTCGCGGTGGCGAAGAAGCCCGACTCGCACGACATCTGCTTCATCGCCGACGGCGACACCCAGGGCTTCCTGGCCCGGCGGCTCGGCAGGGCCGAGGGCGACATCGTCGACGAGTCCGGCGCCAAGGTCGGCACCCACGAGGGCGCGTTCGGCTTCACCATCGGCCAGCGCAAGGGGCTGCGGATCGGCACCCCGGCGGCCGACGGCAAGCCGCGCTACGTGCTCGACATCTCGCCGGTCGACAACACGGTCACGGTCGGCCCGGCCGCCGCCCTGGACGTCAGCGCACTGACGGCGATCAGGCCCCGCTGGTGCGGCACCGCCCCCACCGGCCCGGCCCGCTACACCGCCCAGCTCCGCGCGCACGGCGGCGAGACCGAGGTCAGCGCCGAACCGGTCGACGGCGAGCTGCGTGTCACGTTCACCGAGCCGGTCCGGGGCGTCGCCCCCGGCCAGGCGATCGTCCTGTACGACGACACCCGGGTCGTCGGCTCCGCGACCATCGCGTCGACCGTCCGGACGGCGGACACGGCAGGCGTCAGCCCGTGACCTCGACGTCGTAGAAGCAGAGGTGGTCCTTGATCCGGGCGACGTCGGACTTGGGGTCGGGGTAGGCCCACACCAGGTCCGGCGCGTCCGGCAGGGACCAGTAGGAGGCGGTGCCCTTGAAGGGGCAGACGGTGTGCGTCTCGGAGGGCGTGAGGAGGTCGAGGCGGACGTCCTCGGCGGGGATGTAGTAGCGCATGGGCGACCCGGTCTCCCGCAGGACGAGGGGCCGGTCGCTCTCGGCGAGGACGAGGTCCCCGTGCGTGACGCGGACGTGCTGCTGGGACTGCTCGATGGTGATCGTGTGTCCAGAGGCCATACGAGGTTGACGCTGACGGACGCCCACTTGTTCCCGACGCCTGCTTCAGCGCCCCTTCAGGGGCGCTGGGGGCACCCCCGGCCGAAGGCTGGGGGAGGAACTGCGCGACCAGCCCCCACGCACCCGCAGCCGCCACACCACGGGTCCTACCCTGACCCCATGCGAATCTGTGTCTTCCTCTCCGCGGCAGATCTCGACGACCGCTACACCCGCCCCGCCCGAGACTTCGCGAAACTCATCGGCAAGGGCGGCCACACCCTGGTCTGGGGCGGCTCCAACGTCGGCCTGATGAAAGTGGTCGCCGACGGTGTCCAGGAAGCCGGCGGCAGGCTGCTGGGCGTCTCCGTCGAGTTCCTCGCGAACAAGGTCCGCCCCGGCGCCGACGAGATGGTGATCGCGTCCGACCTGGCGGAGCGCAAGCGGCTCCTCCTGGAGAAGGCCGACGCCGTGGTGATCATGGTCGGCGGCACCGGCACCCTGGACGAGGCCACCGAGATCCTGGAGCTGAAGAAGCACGGCCGCACGCACAAGCCGGTCGTCCTGCTGAACACCGCCGGTTTCTACGACGGCCTGGAGGAACAGTTCCGCCGCATGGAGGCCGAGGGGTTCCTGCCCCGCCCCCTGGCGGAGCTGATGTTCTTCGCCGAGGAGCCGGCCGAGGCACTCGCCCACCTGGAGGCGGCCCGGAACGCCGACTGATGCGAGCATGGCCCTCATGGCAACTCATGTGATCACCGGTGCCGGTTCCGGCATCGGCGCCGCCGTCGCCCGCCGCCTGCACGCGCGCGGGGACGACCTCGTCCTGCACGCGCGCGACGCGGGCCGCGCGAAGGAACTGGCCGCCGGGCTCCCCGGCGCCCGCACCCTGGTGGGCGACCTGGCGGACCCGGACAAGCTCTCCTGGGCCTTTTCGCACCAGACGCTGCCGGACCGGGTCGACTCGCTGCTGCACATCGCGGGCGTGGTCGACCTCGGCGAGATCGGCGAGCTGACCCCGAAGTCCTGGCGCCACCAGCTGAACGTCAACCTGGTCGCACCGGCCGAGCTGACCCGCCACTTCCTGCCCCAACTGCGCGCCGCCCGCGGCCACGTGCTGTTCGTCAACTCGGGCGCCGGCCTCAACGCCAACGCGGGCTGGTCGGCGTACGCGGCCTCCAAGCACGGCCTGAAGGCCCTCGCCGACTCCCTCCGCCACGAGGAACACGGCAACGGCGTCCGGGTCACCTCGGTCTACCCCGGCCGCACGGCGAGCCCGATGCAGGCCAAGGTCCACCAGCAGGAGGGCAAGGAGTACGACCCGGCGAAGTGGATCGACCCGGAGTCGGTGGCGACCACGATCCTGACGGCCCTGGACCTCCCGCGGGACGCGGAGATCAACGACCTGACGGTCCGCCCGGGTGTCTGATCCGGCGTCATTCGCCTGAGCGTCCTTCAGGGGCGCGGGGAACTGCGACCGGCCCCCACGCACCCGCACCCGACAACGAGACCCCGTCAGCCAACCCCACCTAAGCTCCTCACGTGAACGCAAACTCCCTCTTCGGCCCCGCGACAGCCATCGGGTCTCTCCCCGGTACCGACGCCCGAGAGGCCGCCAAGGCCGCGACCGGCAGCTTCGAGGACTTCCCCTTCCTCCCCGAGCTGCCCGCCCGCGGTCCCGGCGCCGACATGATCGGCCGTACCGCCGGCCTGCTCGTCGAGCTCTACGCGCGCGTGGAGCCCAGCGGCTGGCGGCTCGGCGACCGGCCGGGCCGGGACACCCGGCGGGCCGTCTCCTGGCTGGGGCAGGACCTGGACGCGCTGGAGGAGTTCACCCAGGACTACGAGGGGCCGCTCAAGGTGCAGGCGGTCGGCCCCTGGACCCTCGCCGCCGCTCTGGAGATGCGGAACGGCGAGGCCGTTCTCTCCGACCCCGGCGCCTGCCGCGACCTGGCCGCCTCCCTCGGCGAAGGCCTGCGCCTGCACCTCGCCGAGGTCGGGCGCCGGATCCCCGGCGCCCGGCTCGTCCTGCAACTCGACGAGCCGTCCCTCACCGCCGTACTGCGCGGTCAGGTGCGGACCGCCAGCGGCTACCGCACCCACCGGGCCGTGGACCGCCAGGTCGTCGAGTCGACGCTGCGGAACGTCATCGGCGTCCACGCCGGCGGCCCGGTGGCCGTCCACTCCTGCGCCCCCGACGTGCCCTTCGCGCTGCTGCGCCGGGCCGGGGCCGCCGCCGTCTCCTTCGACTTCTCGCTCCTCACCGAACGTGACGAGGACACGATCGGCGAGGCCGTGGAGGGCGGTACCCAGCTGTTCGTCGGTGTCGTGCCGGGCACGGACACGGCATTGTCAGACCCTGCCGGTAGCGTCATGGGTGTCAGGACGCTGTGGCGCAGGCTGGGGCTGCAACCAGGGCTTCTCGCGGAGGCCGTGACGGTCACCCCGTCGTGCGGGCTGGCGGGTGCTTCCCCCGCCTATGCCCGGCAGGCGCTCGCCCACTGCGTCCGGGCGGCGAGATCACTCGCGGACAACCCAGAGTAACGGGAGGAACACGGTGGCCGGCGACAAGCAGCAGGCGGAGACGGCGGTGCCCGCAGAGGCACGGGAACAGCACGCGCGGACCGCCGAGCAGATCGAGGAGCACCGCTTCCGGTACTACGTGAAGGACGCTCCGGTCATCAGCGACGCGGAGTTCGACCAGCTCCTGAAGTCCCTGGAGGCGTTGGAGGACCAGTACCCCGAGCTGCGCACCCCGGACTCGCCGACGCAGAAGGTCGCGGGTGCGTACGAGACGGAGTTCACGGCGGTCGAGCACCGCGAGCGGATGCTGTCGCTGGACAACACGTTCAACGACGAGGACCTCGCCGCCTGGGCCGAGCGGATCCACAAGGAACTGGGCGCCCAGGAGTACCACTTCCTGTGCGAGCTCAAGGTCGACGGTCTCGCCGTCAACCTCACCTACGAGCACGGCCGGCTCACCCGCGCGGCGACCCGCGGCGACGGCCGCACCGGCGAGGACATCACCCCCAACGTCCGTACGATCGCCGAGATCCCGGACCGGCTGCACGGCGACACGGTGCCGGATCTGGTCGAGATCCGCGGCGAGGTCTACTTCCCGATGGAGAAGTTCGCCGAGCTCAACGAGCGGCTGGTCGCGGCCGGCGACAAACCGTTCGCCAACCCGCGCAACGCGGCGGCCGGTTCGCTGCGCCAGAAGGACCCGCGGGTCACCGCCTCCCGCCCGCTGCACATGGTCGTCCACGGCATCGGCGCCCTGGCGGGCTTCGAGGGCATGACCCGGCTCTCCCAGGCCTACGACCTGCTCAAGACCTGGGGTCTGCCCACCTCCCCGCACAACCGGGTGGTCGACGACCTCGACGGCGTACGGGAGTTCATCGCCTACTACGGCGAGAACCGGCACTCCGTGGAGCACGAGATCGACGGGGTCGTCGTCAAGCTCGACGAGATCCGCCTCCAGGGCCGGCTCGGCTCCACCGCGCGGGCGCCGCGCTGGGCGATCGCCTACAAGTACGCGCCGGAAGAGGTCAACACCAAGCTCATCGACATCAAGGTGGGCGTCGGCCGCACCGGGCGGGTCACGCCGTACGCCCAGGTCGAGCCGGTCACGGTGGCCGGCAGCGAGGTGGAGTTCGCGACCCTGCACAACCAGGAGGTCGTCAAGGCCAAGGGCGTGCTGATCGGCGACACGGTGGTGCTGCGCAAGGCCGGTGACGTGATCCCGGAGATCCTCGGCCCGGTCGTCGACCTGCGGGACGGCAGCGAGCGGGAGTTCGTGATGCCGGCCGAGTGCCCCGAGTGCGGGACACCGCTGCGGGCCATGAAGGAGGGCGACATCGATCTGCGGTGCCCCAACGCCCGCACCTGTCCCGCCCAGTTGCGTGAGCGGGTCTCCTACCTCGCGGGTCGCGAGTGCCTGGACATCGAGCACTTCGGCGGGGTCGCGGCGGCGGCGCTCACCCGGCCGCTGGAGCCCGCCGAACCGGCGCTGGTCGACGAGGGCGATCTGTTCGACCTCACCATCGAGAAGCTGCTGCCCATCAAGGCGTACGTCCTGGACCCGGACAGCGGGCTGCCCAAGCGCGACCCCAAGACGGGCGAGGAGAAGGTCGTCACGGTCTTCGCCAACCAGAAGGGCGAACCCAAGAAGAACACCCTCGCCCTGCTCCAGAAGATCGAGGAGGCGAAGACCCGTCCGCTCGCCCGCTTCCTCAACGGCCTGTCCATCCGGCACGTCGGCCCGGTCGCCGCGCAGGCACTGGCCCGTGAGTTCCGCTCCATCGACCGCATCGAGCAGGCCACCGAGGAGGAGCTGTCGAACATCGACGGCGTCGGCGGCATCATCGCGACGGCGCTCAAGGAGTGGTTCGCCGAGGAGTGGCACCGCGAGATCATCCGAAAGTGGAAGACGGCTGGAGTCCCGCTGGAGGACGAGTCCACCGGCGAGGACGAGGGGCCGCGTCCGCTGGAAGGCCTCACCGTCGTCGTGACCGGAACCCTGGAGCACTTCACCCGGGACGGCGCCAAGGACGCCCTGCAGAGCCGCGGAGCCAAGGTGACCGGCTCGGTATCGAAGAAGACGTCGTTCGTGGTCGTGGGTGACAACCCCGGATCGAAGTACGACAAGGCGATGCAGGCCAAGGTTCCGGTTCTGAACGAGGACGGATTTGTCGTCCTTTTGGAGCAGGGACCGGACGCGGCGGCCGAAGTCGCCCTTCCGACCGACGAGTAGCGGTTGAAGGCCACCCGTTCGGCGCATACCAGATGCATACGGGTGGCCGGTGCGCAATCGGGCAACCGTCGACGACCGCTGCCCGTGAAAGCCTTCTGCGGCCTACTGTTGAGATGTGCACCTGCCGTGCCCAAATGCGGTTGGGGCATTCCCGTGCTCCCGCAGGGCACGGACCGCATGGCGTGGGCACCGCCGGCTGTGAGAGGGACGGGAATGGAACCGACCGAGAGCGCCGCCCCGGAAGCGCGGCTGCCGCTGCGCCGCCGGGCGAGCGCGTGGCGGGGGGCTCGGCGGACGGTACGGGGCGACCGGCGCGTCGGCATACCGGGGATGAGCCTCGCACTGGACGCGCGTGACCCGCTGCCGCTGGCCGCCGTCGAGCCGCCGCCCGACCTGCCCGGCCACGAGCACGAACGGCACCTGTCCTGGCCCGCGCTGCCCGCCGGAGTCGTCGCGGCAGCCGCGTTCGCCCTCGGCGCCGGCTTCTACCGTGCCTTCACCGACAACCACGCCCTCTTCCCGTCCGGCACGGTCGGCTGGTCGCTGGCCGTGCTGACCGGCATCATCGTCGGCCACCTGGTGCTGCTCGGCCGCGCCCGCTGGTGGGGCGGCACCGGCTCCGGCGCCGCCCTCACCCTCGCCGTACTCCTGCTGTACGGCTGGGTACCAGCCGGGATGGTCAGCCTCACCGTCGTCGTCCTGGTCGGCATAGCCAGGCGCCACCGCTGGCGGCAGGGCGTCCTGCACGGCGCGGTGGACATCCTCGGCATCGGCGCCGGCGCCCTGGTGCTCGGCCTCTTCGGCCGGGTACCGACCGTCGAGTCACCCTGGAACCCCGGCAGTTGGAGCGTCGCCACCGCCCCCGAGGTCGTCCTCGTCGCGGTGGCCTACCTCGCGGTCACCCGCGCCCTGCTCTGGTACCTGCACGCACCGCGCGGCGGCGGAGTGCCCACCGTCGCCCGTACCGCCCTGATGCGGCAGGGCCTGGTCGCCGTCGCGCTGCTCGGCATCGCCCCGCTGATCTGCGTGGTCGCCGTCGCCCAGCCGCTGCTGCTCCCGCTGTTCTCCATCCCGCTGGTCGCCCTCGACTCCACCTTGTGGATAGCCCGGGCCCGCGCGGAGGAGCAGCTGCGCGACCCGCTGACCGGACTGCCCAACCGGCAGTGGCTCCTTGAGCGGATCTGGACCGCCCTCGACGACGCCGAACGCATCGGCGCCCGCGCCGCCCTCATGCTGATCGACCTCGACCGATTCCGCTCGGTCAATGACACGCTCGGTCATCTCGCCGGTGACCGGCTGCTGTTGCAGATAGCCGACCGGCTGCGGGCCGCGCTGCCGCGCGGTGCGGAGGCGGCCCGGCTCGGCGGTGACGAGTTCGCGGTGTTACTGCCGGTCGCCGACTCCACCACGTCCGCGACCCGCATCGCCCGCGGCCTGGTCACGGCCCTCTCCTCCCCGCTCGACCTCGACGGCCTCACCCTCGTCCTGGAGGCCAGCGCGGGCGTGGCCGTTTTCCCCGACCACGCGCTGGACGCGGAGGGGCTGCTGCGCCGGGCGGACGTGGCGATGTACCAGGCGAAGCGGGACCGTACGGGCGTCGAGGTGTACGAGTCCAAGCGGGACTCCAACACCCCCGACCGGCTGGGGCTGCTGGGCGATCTGCGCCGCGCCCTGGACGCGCACGAGGTGCAGTTGCACTACCAGCCGAAGGTGCGCTTCGACGGGCAGGTGGCCGGTCTCGAGGCGCTGGTGCGGTGGGTGCACCCCGAGCGCGGCAAGGTACCGCCGGACGAGTTCATAGCGATCGCCGAGTCGTCCGGCCTGATGCCCCATCTGACGGAGTACGTCCTGGAGACCGCGCTCGCCCAGGTCGCCCGGTGGCGCGCACAGGGGCTGCGGGTGCCGGTCGCGGTGAACGTCTCGCCGCGCGACGTGCACACCCCGGGATTCGCGGGCTCGGTGGCGGCGCGGCTGGCCCGGCACGGGGTCCCGGCGGGGGCGCTCCAGCTGGAGATAACCGAGCATGTGCTGCTCGAGGACCCGCAACGGGCCGCCGACACCCTCGCGGGTCTGACCGGGCACGGCGTGAAGATGTCGCTGGACGACTTCGGCACGGGCTATTCGTCGCTGGTGCATCTGCGGCGGCTGCCGGTGAGCGAGCTGAAGATCGACCGGTCCTTCGTGGCCCGGCTGGCCGTGGACAACGAGGACGCGGAGATCGTGCGCTGCACGGTCGACCTCGCGCATTCGCTGGGGCTGCTGGTCGTCGCGGAGGGCGTGGAGGACGACGAGACGTGGGAGCGGTTGCGGGACCTCGGGTGCGACGCCGTGCAGGGGTGGCTGGTCGCCGCGGCGATGCCGCCGGAGGAGACGACGGCGTGGCTGCTGGCGCGGGGGTCGCGGGGGTGGCAGCGGCCGCGGGCCGCGTTGCCGGCGGCCGAGTAGCCATCCGCCGACGGGGGCGGTGGTGCCGGGGCCGCGGGTGTGTGGTGGCTGGTCGCGCAGTTCCTCCCCCAGCCTTCGGCCGGGGGTGCCCCCAGCGCCCCTTCGGGGGCGCTGAACTCACGGCGTCATGAAGTGGCCCACCAGGAGCGCCAGCCTCGCCTCGTGTGCGTGTTCCGGCAGGCGGCCGCCGCGCATCAGGGTCACCAAGCCGTGCAGGCCTGCCCAGAACGTCTCCGTCAGGATGCCCGCGTCGTCGTCGGCCATGGCGATCGGCTCGACCACCTGGAACAGCTCCCCGAAGGCGTCCCGGAGTGCTGCCGGGGCCTTCGGGGGCGCGAACGGGAGGTCCACCCGGCGCGTGAACATCGCGTCGTACAGGGCCGGGCGTCGGCGGGCGAACGACATGTAGCCCTCGGCCACCGCCGTCAGCGCCGCCCGCCTGCCCTCGGTCCCCTCGCGCGCCGCCCGGAGGTCCGTCGCCAGGTCGGCGAAGCCCTGGACGGCCACCGCCGCCATGATCGCGCCCTTGCCCTTGAAGTGGCTGTAGAGGACCGGCTGGCTGTACTCGATCTCGGCGGCCAGGCGCCGGGTCGTCACCGCGTCCCAGCCCGCCGCCTCCGCGAGTTCCCGCGCGGCCGTGACGATCAGCTGCTCCCGCTCTGCCCGCTCGCGCTCCCGGCGCGTCCGAATCGACATGCCAGAGATTCTAGCGACGCTAGCCAATCTGCCAACGCTCTGCTAGCTTCGATTTCAGTCCTAGCGCTGATAGAAAAACACCCAGGGGGCCGTCATGACCATCACCGCCTACACGCTCGCCGTCGTACTCGACCTGTTCATCCTCTTCATCGGTGCCCGGTTCCTGCTCCAGCCCAAGGCATCCGCCGTCGGCTACGGCGTCCCCGCCGACCCGAACGGCGACGCCTCCGCCTACCTCGCGATCAAGGGCCTCAGGGACGGCGCCTACGGTGTCATCGGTCTCGCCCTGCTCGCCTTCGCCGGCGCCCGCGCCGAGGCCTGGTTCATGCTCTGCGTGGCACTCGTGCCGCTGTTCGACACGCTGATAGTGCTGCGCCACGGCGGGACGAAGGCGGTCGCGTACGGGATTCACTTCGCCACCGCGATCGTTGTGCTGATCAGCGCGGCGCTGCTGTTCCTCGTGTGAACGGCTCGCGCGAACGGCAGGTCAATCAACAGGGGGTTCTGGAATGTCGTTGTTCGTACCGAAGTTCGATGAGTCCGTGATCGTGCGGGAGGCCGACGCCGAGGTGGTCGGCGGTGACCCGACCCGGGTCCGGCTGCTCGCCGACAGCAGTGCCACCGGCGGCGCGCTCTCCACCGTGCGCGTCACCCTCGGCGAGGGCGCCGACGGTGCCGTACCGCACCTGCACCGCAACTCCGCCGAGATGTTCTACCTGCTCGACGGCGCCGCCGACCTGCTCTCCGGCGACGACGTCGTCACCGCCGAACGCGGCGACCTGGTCGTCATCCCGCCCGGCGCGCCGCACGCCTTCGCCGCCGTCCCCGGCAGCACCGCGGACATCCTGATCGTCATCACACCGGGCGTGGAGCGCTTCGAGTACTTCCGCCACCTCCAGCGCCTGCGCCTGGGCGAGGCCACCCTGGAGAGCCTCCTGGAGGTACAGGAGCTGTACGACAACCACTACCTGAAGAGCGTGGCCTGGGAGCAGCGTCACTGAGCCGGTGAGCCGGCGGGGTTTCGGGGTCCGGGGAAACCGTTTCACGGTCACCGGGCCCCGCCCCATAGGATTGGCTCCAAACCACACACACTCACCCCAGAGGAACGCTGCATGCCTGGCATCACGCGCGAGGAGGTCGCCCACCTCGCCCGGCTGGCGCGTCTGGAGCTGAAGCCCGAAGAACTCGACCACTTCGCGGGACAGCTCGACGACATCATCGGCGCGGTCGCCCGCGTCAGCGAGGTCGCCGACCAAGACGTACCGCCGACCTCCCACCCGCTGCCGCTGACGAACGTCATGCGTGCGGACGAGGTCCGTCCCTCGCTCACCCCCGCCCAGGCGCTCTCCGGCGCCCCGGCCCAGGAGCAGCAGCGTTTCAAGGTGCCGCAGATCCTGGGGGAGGACTAGACAGTCATGACGGACATCATCAGGCTCACCGCCGCCGAGACCGCCGCGAAGATCGCCTCCGGCGAGCTCACGGCCGTCGAGGTCACCGAGGCCCACCTCGCCCGGATCGAGGCCGTCGACGAGAAGGTGCACGCCTTCCTGCACGTCGACCGCGAGGGCGCCCTCGCCCAGGCGCGTGCCGTCGACGAGAAGAAGGCCCGGGGCGAGAAGCTCGGGCCGCTCGCCGGCGTCCCGCTCGCGCTCAAGGACATCTTCACCACCGAGGGCGTGCCGACGACCGTCGGCTCGAAGATCCTCGAAGGCTGGATCCCGCCGTACGACGCCACCCTCACCAAGCGGCTGAAGGCCGCCGACGTGGTCATTCTCGGCAAGACCAACATGGACGAGTTCGCCATGGGGTCCTCCACCGAGAACAGCGCGTACGGGCCGACCGGCAACCCCTGGGACCTCACCAAGATCCCCGGCGGCTCCGGCGGCGGTTCCTCCGCCGCCCTCGCCTCCTTCCAGGCCCCGCTCGCCATCGGCACCGACACCGGCGGCTCCATCCGCCAGCCGGCCTCCGTGACCGGCACGGTCGGCGTGAAGCCGACGTACGGGGCGGTCTCGCGGTACGGCATGGTCGCGTTCTCCAGCTCGCTGGACCAGGGCGGCCCGTGCGCCCGTACGGTCCTGGACGCCGCCCTGCTCCACGAGGTCATCGCCGGGCACGACCCGATGGACTCCACCTCCATCGACGCGCCCGTCCCGCCGGTCGTCGAGGCCGCCCGCAACGGCAGCGTCGAGGGCATGCGCGTCGGTGTCGTCAAGCAGTTCCGCGGCGAGGGCTACCAGCCCGGTGTCATCCAGCGCTTCGACGAGTCCGTCGAGCTGCTGAAGGGACTGGGCGCCGAGATCGTCGAGCTGGACTGCCCGTCCTTCGACCTGGCGCTCTCCGCGTACTACCTGATCGCGCCCTCCGAGTGCTCCTCCAACCTCGCCCGCTTCGACGGCCTGCGCTACGGCCTGCGGACCGGCGACGACGGCACGCACTCCGCCGAGGAGGTCACCTCCCTCACCCGTGAGGCGGGCTTCGGCCCCGAGGTCAAGCGCCGCATCATGCTCGGTACCTACGCGCTGAGCAGCGGTTACTACGACGCGTACTACGGCTCCGCGCAGAAGGTCCGCACGCTCATCACGCGTGACTTCGAGAAGGCCTTCGAGCAGGTCGACGTGATCGTGTCGCCCACGACCCCGACCACCGCCTTCGCGATCGGCGAGCGCGCCGACGACCCGATGGCGATGTACCTGGCCGACCTGTGCACCATCCCGACCAACCTGGCGGGCAACGCGGCCATGTCGCTGCCCTGCGGTCTCGCCCCGGAGGACAACCTCCCGGTGGGCCTGCAGATCATCGCGCCGGCGCTGAAGGACGACCGCCTTTACAAGGTCGGAGCCGCTGTCGAGGCCGCCTTCGTGGAAAGGTGGGGTCACCCGCTCCTTGAGGAGGCACCGTCGCTGTGAGCAACGCACTGTCCAAGGCCAAGGGCTTCAAGAAGTCGAAGTCCGGTACGTACCTGTCGATGGCCACCACCGTGTTCGGCGCGGTCGGTGTCGCCAAGCAGATCAAGAAGGCCCGCGCCGAGCACGACACGCTCCGGCTGGTCGATGCCACCGTGTCCGCCGTCGCGATCGTCACCGGCCTCGCCATCCTCTACCGCGAGCTGAAGCGGCTGGGCGACGACGACGTCCTGCTGGGCTGAGAGGGAAGTTTCACCGTGACCACCACGACCGACCTGGTGTCGTACGAGGACGCGCTGGCGTCGTACGACCCCGTCATGGGCCTTGAGGTCCATGTCGAACTCGGCACCAAGACCAAGATGTTCTGCGGCTGTTCGACCGAGCTGGGCGCCGAGCCCAACTCGCAGACCTGCCCGACCTGCCTCGGCATGCCCGGCGCGCTCCCGGTCGTCAACGCGATCGGCATCGAGTCGGCCATCAAGATCGGTCTCGCGCTGAACTGCGAGATCGCCGAGTGGTGCCGCTTCGCCCGGAAGAACTACTTCTATCCGGACATGCCGAAGAACTTCCAGACCTCCCAGTACGACGAGCCGATCGCCTTCAACGGCTACCTCGACGTCCAGCTGGAGGACGGCGAGACCTTCCGCGTGCAGATCGAGCGCGCCCACATGGAGGAGGACACCGGCAAGTCCACCCACGTGGGCGGCGCGACCGGCCGCATCCACGGCGCCTCGCACTCGCTGCTCGACTACAACCGCGCGGGCATCCCGCTCATCGAGATCGTCACCAAGCCGATCGAGGGCGCCGGCGAGCGTGCTCCCGAGGTCGCGCGGGCGTACGTCCGTGAGCTGCGCGAGGTCATCCGGGCGCTCGGTGTCTCCGAGGCCCGCATGGAGATGGGCCAGATGCGCTGCGACGTGAACCTGTCGCTGCGCCCGAACGGCACCGAGAAGTTCGGCACCCGCTCCGAGACGAAGAACGTCAACTCGCTGCGGTCCGTGGAGCGCGCGGCCCGCTTCGAGATCATGCGGCACGCGGCGGTGCTCTCGTCGGGCGGCACGATCATCCAGGAGACCCGGCACTTCCACGAGGACACCGGGTCCACGACCTCGGGCCGCGTGAAGGAGGAGGCCGAGGACTACCGGTACTTCCCGGAGCCGGACCTCGTCCCGGTCGCCCCGTCCCGCGAGTGGGTCGAGGAGATCCGCGCCGCGCTGCCGGAGATGCCGCTGGCCCGCCGCAACCGGCTGCTCACCGAGTGGGGCATCTCCGCGGTGGAGATGCAGGCGATCATCAACGCCGCCGCGCTGGACCTGATCGTCGCCACCATCGACGCCGGATCCGACGCGGCCTCCGCCCGCAAGTGGTGGATGGGCGAACTGGCACGCAGCGCCAACGAGTCCGGCAAGGCGCTGGACGAGCTGGCGATCACCCCGGAGCAGGTCGCCCGGGTCACCGCGCTGGTCAACTCCGGCGACCTGAACGACAAGCTGGCCCGCCAGGTCATCGAGGGCGTCCTCGCGGGCGAGGGCACCCCGGACGAGGTCGTCGACAAGCGCGGTCTGAAGGTCGTCTCCGACGACTCGGCGCTCGGTACGGCGGTCGACGAGGCCATCGCCGGCAACCCGGGCATCGCCGACAAGATCCGCGGCGGCAAGGTGGCCGCGGCCGGCGCCCTGGTCGGCGCGGTCATGAAGGCGACCCGCGGCCAGGCCGACGCGGCCCGCGTCAAGGAGCTGATCCTGGAGCGGCTCGGCGTCAGCGAGGGCTGAGCAGCAGCACGCGGTACGGCCCCGGAGGCGATGCCTCCGGGGCCGTACGGCTACTTGCGGCGCGCGACCACGCGGACGAAGCCCAGGGCGCGGCCCTCGTCGGCGCGCAGCATCTCCGCGACCTGGCGGGCCATCGTGCGGTGGAACTCCTCAGGGCTCTCCTCGGCGACCACCTCGCACCACAGCAGCCAGTCCCGCCAGCCGTCCGGCTGCCAGTCGGCGGCCTCGACCTCGACGGCGCCGCTGCGGGTCCAGTGCCGGCGCCACCAGTCGGCCGAGTGGAAGCACCAGTAGTCGGGCTCCCACCAGGGCCTGAGGTGCTCGGGCGGTTCGACCCCCGCGGGCTCCTCCCGCAGCGCCGGTACGACCACACCGATCCGGCCGCCGGGCCGCAACAGGCGGGCCACGGTCGGGAGGTAGAGGTCGGCGGTGCCGAAGTACTGGTAGGCGTCGATGCTCACGATCGCGTCGAAGCCGCCCTCGGCGAAGGGCAGGTCGTGCGCCTCGGCGTGCACGGGCTGCACCCGGTCGGCGAAGCCCGCCTCAGCGATGCGCCGGGCGTTGTCGTCGGCCTTGATCCAGAGGTCGGCGGCGGTGACCTGGGCGTGGAACTCCCGGGCCAGGAAGACCGATGTCATGGCCCGGCCGCAGCCGAGGTCGAGCACGCGCGCGCAGGGGCGCAGGGCGTCCAGACCGAGGGCGGGGGCCAGCCATTCCAGCAGCCACAGGGCGTTCGGGCCCATCTGGTTGTCGACCACCCAGCGGGGGTCGTAGGTGTTGCTGAGCGGGTAACGGGGGTGGGTCATGCGGTCAGTGAGGCGGTCGCCCCCGGTCCTTGCGTCGGACATGGGTGAACGGGCTCCTTGTGATCTTCGTAGTGGAAGGCGATGCGTAGGAGCTCATTCGGACCTTCAAACAATGCACCCGCTTCGGTCGTCGGCGAGGGGCCGCTCAAGGCTGACCAGCGGAAGCTAGCAGTTGTCGACATCGTTCGCAGCTGGTTTCCTCAGGTGCGGGCACTACGCTCGCCCGCCATGACCGGACACCCGGAATCCGACACCGCACCGGAGACAACCGAGGTGGAGGCCGCGGAGGACGAAGAGGATCCCTACGAGGACGCCCGTCGGGCCCGCTGGACCGCCACCGCGACCGGGGCCCTGCTGACCCTGATGGGCCTGACCGCCTCCCTGATGAGACTGGGCGGCGGCGTGCCCGCGCTGGTGCCGACGGCCTATGCCGTGGGCTCCGCCGTCTGTGTGGCCGCGGGGGCACTCGGGGCCCGGGGCCGTACCCGCAGAGCCCTGTGGCTGATGATCCTGGGGGTCATGGTCATGGCTCTCGGAGACCAGTTCGACTGAGGAGTGGCCGGCGACCGGCGGCGGGCGTACGCGGCGGGCGGCGGGCGTACGCCTCGGGTTCGCCGAGACCAGCCGGGTGATCGACTCGGCGGCCGTGATCATGATCTCGGTCCTCCTCGCCTTCGTACTCAGCGGCGACCGGATGATCCCCATGTCCGGCAGCGCGCCCGCCTCCGCCGTCGCCCTCGACGCCTTCGTGCCGCGCACCCTGGACGGCGCCAACCGGAGGCTGCCCCACACACCGGACCGCCGGCCGCCCCGGATCGGCATCGGGCCGCCCGAGTGCCGCGCCGCGCATGAGAGGCTCGAAGGGCTGGTCGAAGACGTGGTGGAACTGGAGAAGCACGATGTACGCGATATCCCTGGGTGACGACGGCGCCGAACTGCGCCCGCTGGAGCCCTGGCACGCCGAGGAGTTCCTGGCCCACCTGGAACGCGGGCGGGAGTTCATCGGACGGTTCATCGCCTTCGGCTCCAGGGAGACGGACGTGCCCTCCGCGCGGGCCATGCTCCAGCGGTACGCCGACCTGCGCGCCGCCGACACCGGCTCCCTGCACGGCCTGTGGCTCGACGGCACGCTCGTCGGCGGGGTGCTCTTCCTGAACTTCGACGCGGAGCACGGGAACTGCGAGGTCGGCTGCTGGCTGGAGCCGGCCGGCACCGGACGCGGACTCGTCACGCGCGCGATGCGGGTACTGATCGACTTCGCGGTCGAGCAGCGCGGCATCCACCGGATCGAGTGGGTCGCCGCCTCGGGCAACGTGCCCAGCCTGAACGTGGCCCGGCGGCTGGGGATGACCCGCGATGGCGTACGCCGCCAGGCGCACCCCTATGGTGGCCTACGGCACGACCTGGAGGTGTGGTCGATCCTCGCCCCGGAATGGCGTGAAGCACGCGCGCGTGCCGTAGAGAACGATCATTAAGAGACCTCTCAGACAGGATCCGTACGGTGCCGGACATGGGAACCAAGACAGCTGACGAGACCGGTGCCGAGACGGGCACCGAGGCCACGACCGACGAGGAGAAGGTGAGCGTCACCAAGGACGCCGACGATGTGACGGAGTCCAAGCCCGAGGCCGACGCCGGGGCCGAGCCGGAGGCGGCGGCCGCCGGGACCGAGGCCGACGGCGGCACGGACGCCGACCTCGACGCGGAGGACCTGGAGGACGACGCCGACTTTGCCGGAGAGCCGGCCGAGGACGAGGCCGAGGGCCCGTCAGGGGTCGGCCTGGGCGCCGCCGCCGTCGTCTCCGTGGTGCTCGGCCTGGTCTCCCTCACGGGTGGCTGGATCGGTACGGTGGCCGCCGCCCGCGAGACCCTCGTCGGCCAGCTCCAGACCTCGTCGACCGCGAGCGTCGCCACGCAGGTCAAGGAGGTCTACGGCGACGCCTGGCAGACCACCGCGCTGTGGGCCGGCGCGTTCGCGCTGGTGGCGCTGATCACCGGCGTCGTGGTGCTCGCCCGGCCCGCCTTCGGTGCCCCCGGCAGGCCGCAGGCGCCGTGGATCAAGTCTGTCGCCTGGGCGGGTGTCGCGCTTGGTGTCATCGGCCTGCTGCTGGCCGTCCTCAAGTACTCCGACGCGCTGCTCGGACTGCCCTCGACCAGCTGAGACAGCCCAGGTCGGAAGGGGCCTTAGGACGTCCGTAAGCACCTTATGGACGACCTGAGGCCCCTTACGCGCGTCCGGGGGCCGGCGGCCGTCCGAAGATGCGGAACTCTCCCGATGTGGCGGACCCCTCTGGGAGACGAAGGTGGAGACATCGCAAGAAGCGAAGCCCAACCACCGTCTGTCACAAGGGGAACCGCCATGTTCGAGCTCGAACTCCACGAGATCCGCGCCGCCGAACTGCGCCGGCGGGCCGACGACGCCCGTCTGGTCCGCGAGGCCGTCCGCTCCCGCCGGGCCGCCCGCCGCGAGGAGGCGGCCCGCCAGGCCGCCGTGCCGGAAGAAGTCCATACCGGCCGCCCCAGCCGACGCCGACTCCCGGGCACGGTGTGACCAGGAAGCCGGCCGGCACCGCCCACCCGGCAACCCAGAACCCGCCCGGGGACCCGACTGCGGGCTTGTCCGGGGACCCGACCGGGGGCTCGACCGGGGGTGTGGTCGGGGACCCGACGGCGGCCTCGGCTGGGGACCCGCCCGGGGACTCGACCCGGGGGCCGGCCGGGGACCCGGAGACCGGTGGCCGTACGGGGGTCGGCCACCGGTTTGCGGGACTGCCGTCGGCTCGCACGGCTTCGGGGCGTCTGCCGGTGGGCGGGACGCTGTCGGGGCGTGTGCCGGGGGAGGGCGGGCCGTCGGGGCGTGAGCCGGGGGGTGGGATGCCGTCGGGTGGTGTGCCCGTGGGGCGTTCGCCGCTGGGTGGCGCGTCTTGGGGTCGTATGACAAGCGCACCGGGGGTGTGGAAAACCGCTGCCGTCCGCTCCGAGCCGCATGCGATGCTCTGGCCTGTGGAAACCAGGTCCGTGAGTCCCGTGTTCGTAGGCCGCAGCGACGAGTTGGGGACGTTGAACGACGCGCTGGCCCGTGCCGAGGCCGCCGAGCCGCAGGCGCTGCTGCTCGGCGGTGAGGCCGGGGTCGGCAAGACCCGGCTGGTCGAGGAGTTCGCCGCGGCCGCCTGCCGCCGGGGTGCGGTCGTCGCGCTCGGCGGCTGCGTGGAGATCGGCGCCGACGGGCTGCCGTTCGCCCCCTTCTCCACCGCGCTGCGCGCGCTGCGGGCCGCGCTGCCCGACGAACTGGCCGCGGCCGCCGCAGGGCAGGAGGACGAGCTGGCCCGGCTGCTGCCGGAGTTCGGCGAGGCCTCCTCCGGTCGTCACGACGAGCAGGGCATGGCCCGCCTCTTCGAGCTGACCGCACGGCTGCTGGAACGGGTCGCCGCCGACCGCACGGTGGTCGTCGCCCTAGAGGACCTGCACTGGGCCGACGCCTCCACCCGCCACCTCCTCTCCTATCTGCTGCGCACCCTGCGCACCGGCCGGCTCGTCGTCCTCGCCACCTACCGCACCGACGACATCCACCGCCGCCACCCGATGCGCCCGCTCCTCGCCGAACTCGACCGGCTGCGTACCGTCCGGCGTATCGAACTCGCCCGTTTCAACCGGGAGGAGGTCGGCCGCCAGATCGCCGGCATCCTCGCCGCCGAACCCGACCCCGCCCAGGTCGACGAGATCTTCGAGCGCTCCGACGGCAACGCCTTCTTCGTAGAGGAACTCGCCGTCGCCGGGGCCGAGGGCTGCTGTACCGGGCTCACCGACTCACTGCGCGATCTGCTGCTGGTGCGGGTGGAGGCGCTGTCCGAGAGCGCCCAACGGGTCGCCCGGATCGTCGCCGAGGGCGGCTCCACCGTCGAGTACCGGCTCCTCGCCGCCGTCGCCCAGCTCGCCGAGGACGACCTGATCGAGGCGCTGCGGGCCGCCGTCGGCGCCAACATCCTCACCGTCACGCCCGCCGGCGACGGCTACCGCTTCCGGCACTCCCTGGTCCGCGAGGCCGTCGCCGACGACCTGCTCCCCGGCGAACGCTCCCGGCTCAACCGGCGCTACGCCGAGGCCCTGGAGTCGGACCCCGGGCTGGTGCCGGCCGACGCGCGCGTGACCCGCCTGGCCAGCTACTGGTACCAGGCCCACGACCCGGCCAAGGCGCTGCCCGCGGTCCTCCACGCCTCCGTCGTGGCCCGCCGCCGGCACGCCTACAGCGAGCAACTGCGGCTCCTGGAGCGGGCGATGGAGCTGTGGGACCCCGCTCCCGAGGAGATCCGCGCCGCCCTGCGCCCCGTCGACTACACCGACGTCTACCCTCCTTGCGGCTGCGATCCGGCCACCACACCGCTGCGCTATCTCGACCTGATGGCGGAGGCGGCGGTCGCGGGCCGCTTCTGCGGGGAGCGCGAACGCGCCCTGAAGATCACCAAGAGGGCGCTGCGGATGGTCGAGGACGAGGGGGATCCCCTGCGCGCGGCCTGGTTCTGGGTGCAGCGTTCCCGCCTGGTCCAGGATCTGGCCCGGGGCGACGGCTGGCAGGAACTCGGCAATGCCCAGGAGCTGGTGCGCGGCCTGCCGCCCTCGGAGGTGCACGCCGATGTGCTGGCCAACGTCGCCAACTGGTCCATGCTCCACGAACCCGGCCCCGAGGCCTTCGCCGCCGCCGAACGGGCCGTGGAGTACGCGCGGATGGTGGGCGCCCGGGAGATCGAGCTGAACGCCCGCATCACCGTGGGCTGTCTCATGGTCGACGCGGGCGATGTCGAGAACGGGATGGCGGAACTGCGCCGGGTCAAGGAGGCCGCCCTTCGGGAGGGCGCGGCCGGGGTCGCGGGCCGCGCCTACGTGAACCTGCCCTCCGAGCTGGACTCGGTCGGCCGCAGCGCGGAGGCGGTGCCCATCCTGCAGGAGGGCCTCGTCTTCGCCCGCAGGCACGGCCTGCTGGACTCCGAGGTGTGGATCTGGGGCAACCTCTCCGACTCGCTGTACGCGCTCGGCCAGTGGGACGAGGCCGCCGAAGCCGCGGCGGGCGCCCTCGGCTCGGCCGCCAGCGCCAAGCCCCGGGGCGCCGGCGCTCTGCGTCTCGCCAAAATCGCCCTCGCCCGTGGAGACGCCGCCGAGGCCGCCCGCCAACTCGCCATCGCCCACGAGCACTACGGCACCCACGACCCGATGCCCCAGGCGCTGCTTCCCGTCGCCCGGATCGCGATCGGCGTCGCCGCCGAGGAGGGCCGGTTCCTCGACGCCCGCGCCGAGCTGGACCGCGCCCTGGGGCGCGGCTTCCCGCCGGGCACCCAGCGCTACGGCTGGCCCCTGCTGCTGGCCGCCGCCGCTGCCGAGGCCGACGCACGCGCCCTGCCCGCGGGCGCCGACGGCCGGGCCGAGTTCCTCGACCGGCTCACCGAGGCCGTCCGCAAACTCACCACCGGTGCGCCCCTCTGGCTGGCGTACGAACGCTGGACCCGGGCCGAACTGCACCGTGCCCGGGGCACCGACACCGCCGCGCTCTGGTCGGACGTGGTCACCGACTTCGAGCGCCTGGACCGCCCCTACGACCTCGCCCGGGTCCGCCGCCGCCTCGCCCAGGTCCTGCTCGAGGAGGCGTCCGGCGAAGACGAGCGCGACCGCGCGACCGAACTGCTCCGGCTGGCCGGGGCGGTCGCCGGCCACCTGGGCGCCCGCCCGCTCGCCGACGCCGTCGCCCTGCTCGCCCAGCGCGCCCGGCTCAGCCTCACCACCGGCAGTCCACGCCGGGCCCTGGACCCCGCCGAGAGCCTCGGCCTCACCAGCCGGGAGCGGGACGTCCTGCGGCTGGTCTCGGCGGGCCGTACCAACCGCCAGATAGCCGAGGAGCTCTTCATCTCCCCGAAGACCGCCAGCGTCCACGTCTCCAACATCCTGGGCAAGCTCGGCGTCTCGGGGCGGGGAGAGGCGGCGGCGGTGGCCCACCGCCTGGAGCTGTTCCCGCCCGACCGCACCGACCGCACGGACCGGACCGACCGCACGGACCGCACGGACCGCGGTGCCACCGCCGGTCAGCGCACCTGAAGCTCCAGGATCCGGTCGTCGCCCGGCTTCGGCTTGCCGCGCCCGTCGGTGTTGCTGGTCACCAGCCACACCTTGTCGCCGCCCGCCGCGACGACCGTGCGCAGCCGGCCGTACTCGCCCTTGAGGAAGGACTGGGGTTCGGCGCCCGCGACGGTGCCCTTCAGCGGGATGCGCCACAGCCGCTGACCCTTGAGCCCGGCCATCCAGATCACGCCGTCGACATAGGCGATGCCGCTCGGGGAGGCGTCGTCGGTGTGCCACTGGGCGATCGGGTTCACGTACTTGGCGTCGGAGGACCGGCCCTCCGCGTTCGGCCAGCCGTAGTCGCCGCCGGGCTTGATGGCGTTCAGCTCGTCCCAGGTGTCCTGGCCGAACTCCGAGGCGAACAGCCGTTGGTCGTCGTCCCAGGCCAGGCCCTGCACATTGCGGTGGCCATAGGTGTAGACGGGAGAGTCGGGGAAGGGGTTGCCGGGGGCCGGTTCGCCCTCCGGGGTGAGCCGCAGGATCTTGCCGCCGAGGGAGTCCTTGTCCTGGGCGAGGCCCCGCTGCCCGCTCTCGCCGGTGCCGGCGTAGAGCATGCCGTCGGGGCCGAAGGCGATCCGGCCGCCGTTGTGGATGAACCCCTTGGGGATGCCCTTGAAGATCGTGTCGGGGGCGCCCAGCTGCTCCCCGGCCGGCTTGCCCTCGTCCCAGAGCATGCGTACGACGCGGTTGTCGGAGGCCGAGGTGAAGTACGCGTAGATCATGTGGTCCGAGGCGAAGTCGGGGGAGAGGGCGATGCCCAGCAGACCCCCCTCACCGGCCGCGGACACCCCGGAGACGGTGCCCAGCTCGGTCTTCTTCCCGGTCTTCTCGTCGACCTTGCTGATCGTCCCGTCGTCACGGTCGGAGACGAGCAGCCCGGAACCGTCCGGCAGCGGCGCGAGCCCCCACGGCGACTTCAGCCCCTCGGCGACCGTGCGCACCACCTTCACCGACCCCGTCGCGGGCGCGGCCGACTCGCTCGCCCCGGCGGACGCGGAGGCGCTCGCGGACGTACCCCGGGCCCAGGACGGCGCGGGCAGTTCCCCACCCCCGCCGCCGGAGGAACACCCCGCCACCAGCAGGAGCCCGGCAGCAACGAACACGGCGGTCACACCTCGACGTTGCACGATCATGATCCCTTCGACACACTCCACCGGCTCCTCCCTGCCGACGGTAGTGCAGCGCCCTATCAGGGGCGCGGGGAACTGCGCGACCAGCCACAACGCCGCCGCACCGAACCACGGGCAGATCACGGCAATTGACTGCTAATCCCACGATCCCTGTGCGGGAGGCAGCGAGCCCAGCTCGGCGACATCCTCTGCAGTCAGCCGAACATCCACCGCCCCGGCGTTCTCGGCCACCCACCGCCCCTGCTTCGCCCCCGGCACCGGCACCACATGCCGCCCCTGCGCCAGCACCCACGCCAGCGCCACCTGAGCCGCGGTGACACCGTCGCCCCCCTGCCGGCCCGCAACCCTCCGCAGCCCCGCCACGATCGGCTGGTTCGCCGCCATCATCTCCGCGGTGAAGCGAGGGTGCCGCGCCCGCAGATCGTCGGGCTCGAACCCCTCACCCGGCGTGAGCGTCCCGGTCAGGAAGCCGTTGCCCAGCGGCATCGCCGCCAGGAAACCCACGCCCCGCGCCTTGCACCACGGCAGCAGCGCCTCCAGCGCCTCCGGCGACCACACCGACAGCTCCGCCTGCACCGCGCTCACCGGAAACACCTGCTGCACCCGCTGCAACTGGCGCAGGGTCGCGTCGTGCAGCCGCGCGCCGGACCTGCGCCCCCCGCGCGCCCCCAGGGCGCACAGCCCCAGCGCGCGCACCTTCCCCGCCTGCACCAGCTCTGCCATCGCGCCCCAGGTCTCCTCGACGGGGACCTCGGGATCGGCGCGGTGCAGTTGGTAGAGGTCGATGACGTCGGTCTGGAGCCGCCGCAGGGACGCGTCGCAGGCGCGCCTCACATAACCGGGCCGGCCGTTCGCCACGATGTGCTGGTCGCCGACCAGCAGGCCCACCTTGGTCGACACGAAGGCCTCGGCGCGCCGCTCCTTGAGCACCCGCCCCAGCAGCAGCTCATTGGTGAACGGGCCGTACATGTCCGCGGTGTCCAGCAGCGTCACGCCCAGGTCCAGCGCCCGGTGCACCGCCCTCACCGACTCGTCACCGCGCTGCCGCGACCCGCTGTAGGCCCAGCTCATCGGCATGCACCCGAGTCCGACGGCCCCCACCGCGAGCGCCCCCGCGCCGATCGTCCTGCGCTCCACCAGCTCGTGAACCTCCTTCTAGAGCCCCCAACCTAACCTCTGCGCGCGCACTCCCTGACATAGCCTCCTGGCATGACCCAAGACGCATGGCTCCCCATCCCGCTGAAGGAGTTCCAGGGGCTCCCCGACGGGCTCAACTATCTCTTCTGGGACGGGGACCAGGACTTTCCCGGTGATCCCGCCGACTGCGCCGTGTATGTCGTCCCCTACACGAAGCCGCAGGAGGTGCGAGCGCGGCCGCTGCCGGAGATGCGCAACCTGCGCTTCATCCAGACCCTCACCGCCGGTGTCGACGACATGATCGCGGCCCGCGCCCTCATCGTCCCCGGCGTGCCGCTGTGCAACGCGCGCGGGGTGCACGAGGCGAGCACGGCCGAGCTCGCGCTCACCCTGACCCTGGCGTCCCTGCGCGGTGTCCCGGGGTTCGTGCGGGCCCAGCAGCAGGAGCACTGGGAGGGCGGCTTCCACCCCGCCCTCGCCGACAAGACCGTCCTCATCGTCGGTTACGGCGCCATCGGTTCGGCCATCGAGGACCGGCTCGTGCCGTTCGAGGTTGCGCGGGTGGCGCGCGTCGCGCGCTCCGGGCGCGCTTCGGCGCGCGGTCCTGTGCATCCGCTCACCGAACTGCCGCAACTGCTTCCGGAAGCCGATGTCGTCATCCTCGCCACACCGCTCACGGACACCACGCGTGGCCTGGTCAACGCGGAGTTCCTCGCGCGGATGAAGGACGGCGCACTGCTCGTGAACATCGCGCGCGGGCCCGTCGTGGACACCAAGGCGCTCCTCGCCGAGTTGGAGAGAGGCCGCCTCACCGCCGCCCTGGACGTCACCGATCCTGAGCCGCTGCCGGCCGGACATCCCTTGTGGCAGGCGCCCGGCGTGCTGATCAGCCCTCATGTCGGCGGTCCCACCTCGGCCTTCCTGCCGCGCGCCAAGCGGCTCGTCACCGACCAGTTGAACCGCTTCGTGAACCGAGAGCCGTTGCGAAACGTGATCCTTACGACGGGATCCACCGACAACTGACAATCGCAGCAACACGCGTGTAATCCGCTTCCGGTACGGTCCGCGACCTTCCGGGCGCGGTGTGTACGCGCGCAGCCGCTGATCGTCACGGAGCGTAGAGAAGCTATGTCCCTGAGTGACGAGACTGGTGTATCGTCCCGACAGGGGCTGCGCCGCGCACCGTTCGGCGCCGGGGATGGACATTTCAGATTTGTGAGGGGGGCGACGGGCGATGCACGGCCTATGGACGAACGATCCGACGCGGCGGAGCCGCCGGCGGCGACCCTGGCGCACAGCTGCGCGCAGACGCGGCCACCACACCAGCCATCACCACCACCGCAGGCACAGCGCACGCAGGAGGCACGCTCACCCAGCGCACCGGGACCCGAGGGATCCGGGAGCGGCGCGGACCGGGAGCATCCGGTGACAGCGTCGACACCTGTGACGACCACCCTCCCCGGAGCGCTGCGGGCACAGCCTCCGGCGGGGGCGCCGCACTCCCGGCCGCCGGCCACCGGCGGCGGGACCGGCGTGGTCCGCCAACTCGTCCTGGCCCTGCTCTGCGCGGGATACGCCGTCGGTTCCGCGTTCGACTGGGGCTCGAACCAAATCGCCCTGTTCATGGGCGACTTCGGTCTGACCGCGGCCGCCGGCACCGCCGCCGTGTCGTGCTTCTGCTACGCCCGCTGCCCACGGGTCCGCTTTCGACCCGCGTGGCTGCTGTTCGCCCTCTCCTCGGCGATGGCGGCCCTGGGCAACGCGGTCTGGGGGTGGTACGAGGTCGTGCTCCAGCGGCCCGTGCCCAGCCCCAGCTACGCCGACCTGTTCTTCCTGTGCTTCGCGCCGCCCGCCATCGTCGGTCTGCTGGTACTGGCCAAGCGGCCGATGACCAAGGCCGGGTGGATCTGCCTGGGCCTGGACGCCTGGCTGATCGGCGGCTCGCTGCTCACCCTGTCGTGGAGCCTCGCGCTCGCCCAGGCCGCCCGGCTCGACGGGCCCAGCGTCGCGCACACCGCGCTCTCGCTGGCCTACCCGCTGCTGGACATCGCCCTGGTCAGCATGGTGCTCGCGCTGCACTTCCGGCGCTCGCCGGGCAACCGCACCGCGGTGAACACCGCGATCGGCGCGCTCGCCCTGACCGTGATGTGCGACGCCCTGTTCACCTCGCCGCTGCTGCACAGCAGTTACCGCTCCGGCCAGCTGCTGGACGCGGGCTGGTTCGCCGGCTCGCTGCTGCTGGCGTACGCGCCCTGGGCCGCGCCCCGGCCGACGGGGGAGCCCGAGGGGCACACCCGCGTGGTCCACGAGCACGTGCCCGGCGGACGGGCCACGGTACCCAGGCAGGCGTCCGTCCCGGGCGGCGAGCCGGGCCGGTACCCGGCGGGCCGCCCCCTGGCCGGCTCGCTGGCCGCGCTCACCCCCTACCTGGCCGCCGCCGTGTGCACCCTGGGCATCCTCTACAACGTGCTGAACGGCCGCAGCCCGGACCATGTCGTCCTGATCACCGCCGGCTGTGTGGTCCTCGCGCTCGTGGTGCGCCAGGGCATCATGCTGCTCGACAACATCACCCTCACCCAGGAACTGGCGCATCAGGAGAACCACTTCCGCTCCCTGGTGCAGGGCTCCAGCGACGTCATCATGATCGCCGCACCCAACGGCATCCTCCGGTACGTCTCCCCGGCCGCCGCCGGGGTCTACGGACGGCCCGCCGAGGAGCTGGTCGGCTCCGAACTGGGCAACCTCATCCACCCGGAGGACCTGGGCTGCGTGGTGCACGAGGTGCGCCGCTTCCTCGCCACCGGCCCCCTGGAGGAGGCCACCACCCGTATCGAGTGCCGTTTCCGGTCCGGCGACGGCGGCTGGCTCAACGTCGAGTCCACCGTCAACCGGCACCACGGCGGCCTCATCTTCAACAGCCGGGACGTGACCGAGCGAGTGCGGCTGCAGGCGCAGCTCCAGCACAACGCCGAGCACGACCCGCTCACCGACCTGCCCAACCGCGCCCTGTTCACCCGGCGGGTGCAGCAGGCCCTGTCCGGCCGCCGTTCCTCCGACCGGGGCCCCGCCCTGCGGAACACGGCCGTGCTCTTCATCGACCTGGACGGGTTCAAGGCCGTCAACGACACGATCGGGCACCAGGCCGGCGACGAACTGCTCGTCCAGGCCGCGCGCAGACTCCAGGACGCGGTCCGCCACGGCGACACCGCCTCCCGGCTGGGCGGCGACGAGTTCGCGGCGCTGATCGTCGGTGACGGCACCCGTGACCGCAGTGCCCGGGAGCGGCACATCCTGGAGCTCGCCGACCGCCTCAGGGCCACCCTCTCGCAGCCGTACGCCATTGACGGCAACGATGTCCGTGTCAACGCGTCCATCGGTGTCGCCTTCGCCGAACCAGGTCTCGGCGCCGGGGAGCTGCTGCGCAACGCCGACCTGGCGATGTACCGCGCCAAGTCGGCCGGAAAGGGCCGCGTCGAGCTGTACAAGCCGCAGATGCAGCAGGACGTCGTACGCAAGGCGGAGCTGGCCACCCGGCTGCGGGCCGCACTGCACGACGGCGAGTTCGCGCTGCTGCACCAGCCCGTGGTGTGCCTGGAGAGCGGCCGGATCGACTCGGTCTCCGCACAGGCGCGCTGGCGCTCCTCGCAGGGGGTGCTGTTCACGCCGGCCGAGTTCCTGCGGGTCGCCGAGGACAGCGACAAGACCTCCGAACTGGACCGCTGGATCCTCCAGGAGGCGGTCGAACAGGCCGCCGAGCGGGCCGCCAACGGGCTCGTGGTGCCGGTCGCCGTCCGGACGTCCGCCCGGCGGCTGCTCGACCGGTCCTCGCCGCTCGGCTCCGTGGAGGCCCTGCTGACCCGGCACGGGCTGCCGTCGGGGGCGCTGGTCCTGGAGCTGTCCGACACCGACCCCAGGGTTCCGCTGGACGAGCTGGAGCGGCGCCTGACCGCGCTCAGCCGGCACGGTGTCCGGATCGCGCTGGACGGCTTCGGCAGCGGCTACGCGGCGATCACGGCCCTGCGGAAGCTCCCCGTCGACCTGCTCAAGCTCGACCGCAGCCTGGTCGAGGGGGTCGTCGAGTCGCCCCGGCTGCACAAGATCACCAGTGGGCTGCTGCGGATCGCCGGCGATCTCGGGCTCCAGTCGGTGGCCGAGGGCGTGGACCTGCCCGAGCAGGTCACGGCGCTGCGCGAGATGGGGTGCACGCACGGGATGGGCATGGCCTTCTCCGGCCCGGTGGACGAGTACCGGCTGCGCCGGGCCCTCGGTTCCGGTCACTATCCGGTGCCGCACGGACCGGCCGAGCCGGCGTTCGCGGGCGCCGCCGGTGGCGAACGGGCCATGGACAGGGGCGCGGGGGTGTACACCGGTGGTGTGCCCGCGGTCGCCGGCGGGATGACCGCCGTGTTCGGAGGCGGCAGTGCCCTTCGCTCACATAATGAGACTCCCGTCCCACCCACTTGACACGTGGTGCGCGTCAGAGGGAGGGTCAGTTCCATGCGCACCCGAATTCTCGTACTTGGACAGCGCGTCGGCTGAGCTGGGAACCACCGGAGAAGGATCCGGAACCCCAGCGACCACACCGGCGCGCTCCCCTCGCTTGCCTTTTGGCACGAGGGGTTTTTTGTTGCACCAGCACCAGACGTACGGCGGCAGAAATCCGTACGAACCTCGCAAAAACCCTCAGCATCGAGAAGAGAATGCCGATGACCGAGCAGGCCCCGGGGGCCCACCATCCGCAGCCGCGGCCCCGTTCCGGAGGACAGCAGTCCGCGCCCGTCGAGCACGTCACGGGTGCGAAGTCCCTCATCCGCTCCCTCGAGGAGGTCGGCGCTGACACGGTATTCGGCATCCCCGGCGGCGCGATCCTGCCCGCCTACGACCCGCTGATGGACTCCACCCGGGTGCGCCACGTCCTGTGCCGGCACGAGCAGGGCGCCGGTCACGCGGCCACCGGCTACGCGCAGGCCACCGGCAAGGTCGGCGTCTGCATGGCGACGAGCGGCCCGGGTGCGACGAACCTGGTGACGCCGATCGCGGACGCGCACATGGACTCGGTGCCGCTCGTGGCGATCACCGGGCAGGTCGCGTCCTCCTCGATCGGCACGGACGCCTTCCAGGAGGCGGACATCGTCGGCATCACCATGCCGATCACCAAGCACAACTTCCTGGTCACCAAGGCCGAGGACATCCCCCGGGTCATCGCCCAGGCGTTCCACATCGCCTCCACCGGCCGTCCCGGCCCGGTGCTGGTCGACATCGCCAAGGACGCCCTCCAGGCGAAGACCACCTTCTCCTGGCCGCCGGTCATGGACCTGCCGGGCTACCGCCCGGTGACCAAGCCGCACGCCAAGCAGATCCGTGAGGGCGCCAAGCTGATCACCTCAGCGAAGCGGCCCGTCCTCTACGTCGGCGGCGGTGTCCTCAAGGCCGGTGCCACCGCCGAGCTGAAGGTCCTCGCCGAACTCACCGGAGCGCCCGTCACCACCACCCTGATGGCGCTCGGCGCATTCCCCGACAGCCACCCGCTGCACGTGGGAATGCCGGGTATGCACGGTGCGGTCACCGCCGTCACCGCGCTGCAGAAGGCCGACCTGATCGTCGCCCTCGGCACCCGCTTCGACGACCGCGTCACCGGCAAGCTGGACAGCTTCGCCCCGCACGCCAAGATCGTCCACGCCGACATCGACCCCGCGGAGATCGGCAAGAACCGCGCCGCCGACGTGCCGATCGTCGGGGACGCCCGCGAGGTCATCGCCGACCTGATCCAGGCGGTGCAGAAGGAGCACAGCGAGGGCCACCAGGGCGACTACACCGCCTGGTGGAAGGACCTCAACCGCTGGCGCGAGACCTACCCGCTGGGCTACGACCTGCCCGACAACGGTTCGCTCTCCCCCCAGCAGGTCATCGAGCGCGTCGGGCAGCTCGCTCCGGAGGGCACGATCTTCGCGGCGGGCGTCGGCCAGCACCAGATGTGGGCCGCGCACTACGTGCAGTACGAGAAGCCCGCCACCTGGCTGAACTCCGGCGGCGCCGGGACCATGGGCTACGCCGTCCCGGCCGCCATGGGCGCCAAGGCCGGACAGCCCGGCCGGACCGTCTGGGCGATCGACGGCGACGGCTGCTTCCAGATGACCAACCAGGAACTGACCACCTGCGCCCTGAACAACATCCCGATCAAGGTCGCCATCATCAACAACGGCGCCCTCGGGATGGTCCGCCAGTGGCAGACCCTCTTCTACAACCAGCGGTACTCCAACACGGTCCTGCACTCCGGGCCCGACGACGTCAACCCGGACGCCCGCGGCACCCGCGTCCCCGACTTCGTCAAGCTGTCGGAGGCCATGGGCTGCTACGCGATCCGCTGCGAGTCCCCGGACGACCTCGACAAGGTCATCGAGGAGGCCAACTCCGTGAATGACCGCCCGGTCGTCGTCGACTTCATCGTCCACGAGGACGCGATGGTGTGGCCGATGGTCGCCGCCGGCACCTCAAACGACGAGATCATGGCCGCCCGGGACGTCCGCCCCGACTTCGGCGACAACGAAGACGACTGAGCGAGAGAGACGTAAAAGACCATGTCCAAGCACACGCTCTCCGTTCTGGTGGAGAACAAGCCGGGCATCCTGGCCCGGATCGCCGCGCTGTTCTCCCGGCGGGGCTTCAACATCGACTCGCTGGCCGTCGGCGTCACCGAGCACCCCGACATCTCCCGCATCACGATCGTGGTGAGTGTCGAAGCCCTGCCGCTGGAGCAGGTCACCAAGCAGCTCAACAAGCTCGTCGAGGTGCTCAAGATCGTCGAGCTGGAGCCGGGTTCGGCCGTTCAGCGGGAACTCGTTCTGGTGAAGGTGCGCGCCGACAACGAGACGCGCTCCCAGATCGTCGAGATCGTCCAGCTGTTCCGCGCCAAGACCGTCGACGTCTCCCCGGAGGCCGTCACCGTCGAGGCCACCGGCAGCAGCGAGAAGCTGACCGCCATGCTCAAGATGCTGGAGCCGTTCGGCATCAAGGAGCTGGTGCAGTCCGGCACGATCGCGATCGGCCGCGGCGCCCGCTCGATCACCGACCGGTCGCTGCGCGCACTCGACCGATCTGCGTAAGGCTGGAAACGGGCGGCCGACGGCTGTCGGCCGCCCGTATGCCGAGACCCCGAGACTTCCCTTCCGCCCGCCGTCATACGGTGGGACGCACCATCCGCACACCAAGGAGAGAACCCAAAGTGGCCGAGCTGTTCTACGACGCTGACGCCGACCTGTCCATCATCCAGGGCCGCAAGGTCGCGGTCATCGGCTACGGCAGCCAGGGCCACGCCCACGCCCTGTCGCTGCGTGACTCCGGTGTCGACGTGCGTGTCGGTCTGCACGAGGGCTCCAAGTCCAAGGCGAAGGCCGAGGAGCAGGGCCTGCGCGTGGTGACCCCGGCCGAGGCCGCCGCCGAGGCCGACGTCATCATGATCCTCGTTCCGGACCCGATCCAGGCCCAGGTCTACGAGGAGCACATCGCCCCGAACCTGAACGACGGCGACGCCCTGTTCTTCGGCCACGGCCTGAACATCCGCTTCGGCTTCATCAAGCCCCCGGCCGGCGTCGACGTCTGCATGGTCGCCCCGAAGGGCCCGGGCCACCTGGTGCGCCGTCAGTACGAGGAGGGCCGCGGCGTCCCCTGCATCGTGGCCGTCGAGCAGGACGCCACCGGCAACGGCTTCGCGCTGGCCCTGTCGTACGCGAAGGGCATCGGCGGCACCCGTGCCGGCGTCATCAAGACGACCTTCACCGAGGAGACCGAGACCGACCTGTTCGGTGAGCAGGCCGTCCTGTGCGGTGGTACGGCAGCCCTGGTCAAGGCCGGTTTCGAGACCCTGGTCGAGGCCGGCTACCAGCCGGAGATCGCCTACTTCGAGTGCCTGCACGAGCTGAAGCTGATCGTGGACCTCATGTACGAGGGCGGCCTGGAGAAGATGCGCTGGTCGGTCTCCGAGACCGCCGAGTGGGGCGACTACGTCACCGGCCCGCGGATCATCACCGACGCCACCAAGGCCGAGATGAAGCAGATCCTCGCCGAGATCCAGGACGGCACCTTCGCCAACAACTGGATGGACGAGTACCACGGCGGTCTGAAGAAGTACAACGAGTACAAGAAGCAGGACTCCGAGCACCTGCTGGAGACCACCGGCAAGCAGCTGCGCAAGCTGATGTCCTGGGTCAACGAAGACGCGTGAGCCCCAGGTGACAGGGCCGGGGCGAGCCGCCCCGGCCCCGTTGTCCGCCCCGTCGAATCTCGGACGGGTGATCCTTCCGCAGAGGCGCAGGACGACCACCACCACGCCACTAGACTGCCGTACTACATACGCGTCAGGCCCACAGCGTCGTGCGTCTCCACGCGGCTAGCCAACCTCCACCGCCAGCGGCCGTCGGGACGGCCGTCCGCATTGGACTTGTGAGGACTCACGTGAGCTCGAAACCTGTCGTACTCATCGCTGAAGAGCTGTCGCCCGCCACCGTCGACGCGCTGGGCCCGGACTTCGAGATCCGGCACGCCAACGGAGCAGACCGAGCCGAGCTGCTCCCGGCCATCGCCGACGTGGACGCGATCCTGATCCGCTCCGCCACCAAGGTCGACGGCGAGGCCATCGCCGCGGCCAAGAAGCTGAAGGTCGTCGCACGAGCCGGCGTCGGCCTGGACAACGTCGACGTCTCCGCCGCCACCAAGGCCGGCGTGATGGTCGTCAACGCCCCCACCTCCAACATCGTGACCGCCGCCGAACTGGCCTGCGGTCTGCTGCTGGCCACCGCCCGCAACATCCCGCAGGCCAACTCGGCGCTGAAGAACGGCGAGTGGAAGCGCAGCAAGTACACCGGTGTCGAGCTCGCCGAGAAGACCCTCGGTGTCGTCGGACTCGGCCGCATCGGCGCCCTGGTCGCGCAGCGGATGTCCGCCTTCGGCATGAAGGTCGTGGCGTACGACCCCTACGTCCAGCCTGCCCGGGCCGCGCAGATGGGCGTCAAGGTGCTGTCGCTGGACGAGCTGCTCGAAGTCTCCGACTTCATCACCGTGCACCTGCCGAAGACCCCCGAGACGGTCGGTCTGATCGGCGACGAGGCGCTGCGCAAGGTCAAGCCGTCGGTGCGGATCGTCAATGCCGCGCGCGGTGGCATCGTCGACGAGGAGGCGCTGTACGCGGCGCTCAAGGAGGGCCGGGTCGCCGGTGCCGGCCTCGACGTCTACAGCAAGGAGCCGTGCACCGACTCCCCGCTCTTCGAGCTGGACCAGGTCGTCTGCACCCCGCACCTCGGTGCCTCCACCGACGAGGCCCAGGAGAAGGCGGGCATCGCGGTCGCCAGGTCCGTCCGCCTCGCCCTCGCGGGCGAGCTGGTCCCGGACGCGGTGAACGTCCAGGGCGGCGTCATCGCCGAGGACGTCAAGCCGGGCCTGCCGCTGGCCGAGCGCCTCGGCCGTATCTTCACCGCGCTCGCCGGTGAGGTCGCGGTCCGCCTCGACGTCGAGGTCTACGGCGAGATCACCCAGCACGACGTGAAGGTGCTGGAGCTCTCCGCGCTCAAGGGTGTCTTCGAGGACGTCGTCGCCGAGACCGTCTCCTACGTCAACGCCCCGCTGTTCGCGCAGGAGCGCGGTGTCGAGGTCCGCCTCACCACCAGCTCGGAGTCGGCCGACCACCGCAACGTCGTCACCGTGCGCGGCACCCTCGGCAGCGGCGAGGAGGTCTCGGTCTCCGGCACGCTGGCCGGCCCGAAGAACCTCCAGAAGATCGTCGCGGTCGGCGACTTCGATGTCGACCTCGCGATCGCCGACCACCTGCTGGTGCTGCGCTACGAGGACCGGCCGGGCGTCGTCGGCACCGTCGGCCGCATCCTCGGCGAGGCGGGTATCAACATCGCCGGTATGCAGGTCGCCCGGTCGATCGCGGGCGGCGAGGCGCTGGCCGTGCTGACCGTCGACGACACGGTTGCCTCCGGTGTGCTGGCCGAGGTCGAGGCGGAGATCGGGGCCACCTCGGCTCGTTCGGTGAACCTGGTCTGATCTTTTCCCACCCGTCCACCCGACTCGGTCGGCTGGAGGGCTGGACTCGTTCGTCCTCAAACGCCGGACGGGCTGACAAAGTCAGCCCGTCCGGCGTTTGCATGGTCACCTTCTCCGCAGCGTCACCCCCGCCCCCACCGCTGCCAGCGCCAGCAGCACCGCCCCCGCGATCGCCGCCCCCTGCATCCCGCCGGTGAACGCCTCCCGTGCGGTCCGCAGCAGGGTCTCTCCCGCGGGCTCCGGCAGCCGGCCCGCCGTGGCCAGCGCGCCGCCCAGCGTCTCGCGGGCCTCCGCCGGAGCCGTGGCCGGCATCCGGTGACGGTAGACGGCCGTGCCGATCGACCCCAGGACGGCCATGCCGAGCGCCCCGCCGAACTCCGTGCCGGTCTCCAGCAGTGCGGAGGCCGTGCCCGCCCGTTCCACCGGCGCGCCGGTCATCGCGAGGTCCGTCAGCTGGGACATGATCGCGACCATCCCGCAGGCGAGGACGCCGGCCCCGGTCAGCACCAGCCACAGCGAGTCGGTGCCGACGAGGGCGAGCAGGACGAACCCGCCCGCCATGGCCGTGAAGCCACCGGCGACGACGTGGCCCCGGTCGACGCCCCGCTGGACCAGCTGTGCCGTGAGCGGACCGGCGGCCCCGATGAAGACCGAGGGCAGCAGGCTCCACAGCGCGGCCTCCAGGGGGCCCTTGCCGAGCACCGCCTGCAGATACTGCGTGGTGAAGATCGCCGAGCCCATCATGGCCAGCGAGGCGACCAGGCTCAGGACCAGCGCCGGCGTGAAGCCGTGCCCCTTCAGCAGGGCCGGCGGGATCAGCGGAGAGGCGCTGGTGCGTTGGCGGTGGACGAAGAGCGCGGCGAAGAGCAGGCCGACGGTGGCCGAGACGACGTACAGCGGGTGCCAGCCCTCGGAGGGGATCTCCTTCACGCCGTAGATCACGGGGAGCACGGCGGCCATCGACAGCGGGACGCTCAGCCAGTCGAAGCGGCCGGGGGAGGGGTTCCTGGACTCGGGGAGCAGGATCGGGCCGAGCACCAGCAGCATCACCATCGCGGGCAGGTTGACCAGAAAGACCGAGCCCCACCAGAAGTGCTCCACGAGGATCCCGCTCATCACCGAGCCGAGTGCGATGCCGCCGGTCATCACGCCGGACCACAGGCCGATCGCCTTCGCGCGCTGGCCGGGGTCGGTGAACATCGTGCGCAGCAGGGCCATCGTGGACGGCATCAGGGTCGCGCCGCCGAAGCCGAGGACCGCGCGGGCGGCGATCAGGGTCCCGGCGCTGTCGGCGTACGCGGCGAGCAGCGAGGCGCCGCCGAAGGCCGCGGCGCCGATCAGCAGCAGTCGCCGGCGGCCGATGCGGTCGCCCAGCGCGCCCATCGTCATCAGCAGACCGGCCAGGACGAAGCCGTAGATGTCCAGGATCCACAGCTGCTGGGTGCCGGTCGGGCGGAGGTCGGCGCCGATCGCCGGGAGGGCGAAGTACAGGACCGAGACGTCCATGGAGACAAGGAGCAGCGGCAGCATCAGCACGCCGAGCGCGGTCCATTCGCGGCGCCCCGCACGGGAGTTGGTCTCGGGTGTGCTCGTGGTCGTGCTCGTCGGGTTCGTCATGCCAAGGAATGTACGGGCGTCTTAAACGCTTGTCTAGAACGCTTGTGTAAGTCATGCGTCTAGGACGGTTGTATGGATCCCGGGGTAGGCTGGCCGGCATGGGACACCGTGAGGATCTGCTGGAAGGCGCCAAGCGCTGCCTGCTGGAGAAGGGGTTCGCGCGGACGACGGCGCGCGACATCGTCAAGGAGTCGGGGACCAACCTCGCCTCGATCGGCTACCACTACGGCTCCAAGGACGCGCTGCTCGCGCAGGCCTACATCGCGCTGGTGGAGGAGATGTCCTTCGAGGGCGGCGACGGGGGGCTGACCGGAGCGCCCGGCTCCCTCGAACGGTTCCGTGAGGTGTGGTCGAACATCGTCGACAGCATGCGCGGGCCCGGCTCACTGTGGCGGCTCAGCGTGGAGATCGTGACGATGGGCGATCAACTGCCGGAGGTGCGCGACCAGTTGGCGCGCGCCCAGCGCGAGGGCGGCCGGGGGCTGACCTCGCTGCTGATGGGCGTACCGGAGGAGGAGGTCTCCGACGAGACCGCCGACACCCTGGGCCGCTTCTACATGACCCTGATGTCCGGCCTCATCTCCCAGTGGACCTTCGACCCGAAGACCGCGCCCGACGGCGAGGCGCTCACCGAGGGCCTGCGTCAGATCGTCGAGGCCGCGACCCGGAGCTGACCGGGCGTCAGCCGAGGGTGTACGCCCCGCAGCAGCCGGACGGCCCCGCCGGCCGGCACCGCGAGGACGAGCGGTACGGCTGCGAGGCGACCCGGCCGACGGCGTGACCCGGGACGTCCGCTCATCTCCGCCATGCCCTCCGTGTTCGCCGCGCTGCCTGATCGGGCACCCCGTGCTGCCCTGCGGGATCTGGTGTCCGCCGGCGCCGACGGCTATCGACGTATGGAGAACCGTTTCTGATCCCGGCGGAAGGTACCCCATGCACGCTCACGGCGACACCGGTGCGCGAGAGACCCGGAAGGAGCGCTCACCGGTCCGGCCGTCCGTCCGTCAGGACCGGTCGCCGTCACCCGGCCTGATGGACTTTCGGCACACGGCGGGCAACGCCGCCGTCGTGGAGATGCTCCGCCGCACCGGGCAGTCCTCCGGCCCTGACGGGCCGTCCGTGCAGCGCCAGACGGACGGGAAGGAACTGGTCATCCAGGGCGACGACGGTGCCACGACGGTCCGCTCCGCCTCCGACCTGCTGGTGTGGCTGATGAGTCACCCGACGCGTCCGGCGCCGAAGAACTACGCCGAACCCGACATCCTGCGCCGGGTGCTGGCCCGGCTGGAGACGTCCGGAGGGACCGTCGACCACGGCACGGTCTGGGCCGCGGTCCGCGCGGTCGTCGCACGGACGGTGACCACCGCCAGTAGTAGCAGTAGCAGCAGCGACAGCGACGGCGAAGGCGGGTTCTTCCGCTCCGCCCCGACCCGGCGGGACAGCGACAGCAGCAGTGACGAGGAGTCGGAGACCGCGTCCCAGACGGGCGAGGACTGGGATGCGGGGCACTGGGACACGGACGAGTACGGCATGGCGGAGCCCGCGGAGTTCCGGCGCGAGATGCCCGGGGACGACGTCGCCGAGCAGCAGCGGGCGCTGAGCCGGACGCTGTCCGGCTACCGGCTGGTGGGTTTCCACGGCACCAACGCGGAGAACGTCGGCGGCCTGATCATCGACGGCCCCGACGTGGCCCGGATCGCCACCGGCCACGGCATCGGCAAGGGCCGCGGCTTCTATGTCGCCCCGGTCGTCGGACCGCCCGGCGGGAAGTCCCCCGGCACCTCCGGAGCGAAGAAGGAGGCCAGGATGTGGGGGAAGTTCCTGGTCGCCGTCTATGTCGCCGACGATGTCCAGGTCGGGGAGCACTACGACGAATCGGACGACGGGTTCGCCTTCGAGGGCGGCGGCTCGGCCGCCGGCGAGCCGGTGATGACCTTCCACGGCTCCGACGAACTCGTGGTCCCCGAGGAGCTGTTCGGCAAGATCAAGCTGGTCCGCAACGTGGACGACGTGGCGATGCCGACGGCCCCCCGGCAGGCCGGGGCGGTCGCCTACGAGGACGGCGTCAGCGGCTACAGCAAGGCCCCGGGCAAGGGCCGCAGATAGCCGGCGGTCACAGCCGCGCCCTCTTCAGCGCCATGTGCAGCACCAGCCGGTCCTCCCCGTCGTCCAGGTCGAGTCCGGTGAGCTGCTCCACGCGGGACAGGCGGTAGTACAGGGTCTGCCGGTGGATGCCGAGGGCCGCGGCCGTCCGGCCCGCCTGGCCCGCGCAGTCCAGGTACGCCTCGGCGGTGCGGGCCAGTTCGCGGTGGGCCGGGGTGAGCAGAACGGCCACCGCCGGGTCGTGCGAGGCATCCGGCGGCAGCGCGGTCAGCAACCGGTACGGGCCGATGTGCGCCCACTCGGCGACCGGCCCGAACCGGGGCTCGGCCAGCGCGGCGCGGGTGGCCGCGGCGGCCTCCTGCCAGACCGTGCCCAGTTCGGCGAGGCCGGCCCGGGGCTCGCCCACCCCCGCGGCGCAGCCCCGCGCCGCCGCGGCCGCGCCGGTGAACCCCGCGGCGACGGCGGCGGCCGTGCGCGCCCCGGCCCCGCGTGCCGACGCCGACCGGGCCTCCTGCGCCTCCCTGAGCAGCCGCGCGGCGGCCGTCAGGGCGGGGGTGGCCGTGTCCGTGCTGCGCAGCCGGACCAGGACGGCCAGGCTGTGGCCGCTGGTCCCCCACGGCAGCGTGCACAGCGCGGTGGCGTGCGGGACCGTACGCGGGGACGGGGCGTCGTCCGGGTCGGCGGACGGCCAGGGGGCGACACAGACCATCGTGTGCGGGCCGTCCGCACGGGCGCCGAGGGCGGTACGGAACTCGGCCACCGCCATGTCCCGCTGCCAGCCGCGCTCCGCGACCAGCACCGCCCGCAGCTCCCGGCCAAGACCCGCCCCCGCCTGCGCCTCGTCCGCGAGCAGCGCGCCGATCCGCCCCGCCACCTCCATGGCGGCGGCCAGCTGGGCGTCCGTCGGACCCGGATCGTCGTCCAGGAGCCAGACATAGCCGAGGACGACACCCCGATGGCGTACCGGCAGACAGATCCTGCCCCGGTACACCCCCGCCTCCGGCGTCGGCGGGATACGGACCGGCCCGGTCGCCCGGGTGATGCCGAAGCTTTCGAACCAGGTGCGGACCGCCGCGGTGGAGCGCCGGGTCAGGATCGAGCGGGTCCGGACCGGGTCCAGCTCCGACGGATCGAGGTCGCCCTCACTGTCGTACGCCCCGAAGGCGAGCAGCTCGAAGTCCCGGTTCTCCAGGGTCGCCGGGACGCCCAGCAGCTCGGAGATCTCGTCGACCAGCTCCTGGTAGTCACCCTTGAATTCGGACGTCACCCGGGCATTCTCCCGCAATTCCCGAACGCCTTCATACATCTGTCTGAGATCTCCGGCACGGATGCGTGACAGCTGTCGATGGCTCACGATCGGAGAGATCCCTAACTTTCACGGTGGTTCTCCGTGCCGTATCCACACCGTCGGATCGCGGCCGTTCTGGCATGTGTTGTGGAGGTGCCCCGTGCTGGGTCCCGTGATTCTCGCCGCGTCGCGCAGCGACCGGATACGACGCCTTATCTCGGCGGCCCCGGTGACGAAGCAGGTCGTCGACCGCTTCATCCCCGGTGAGTCGGTCGACGACATCGTCCCGATCGTCGAGGAGCTCACCGGCCGCGGCCTGGAGCTGACCATGGACGTCGTCGGCGAGGACATCACCACCCCGGAGCAGGCCACCGCCGCCCGGGACGCCTACCTGGCACTCGTCGACCGGCTGCGCGGGCTCGGCCTCGGCGAGCGCGTCGAGATGTCGGTGAAGCTGTCGATGTTCGGACAGGCGCTGGAGGGCGGCCACGAGCTGGCCCTCGCGAACGTCCGTCCGGTCGTCGAGGCCGCCGCCGCCATCGGTACCACCGTCACCCTGGACGCCGAGGACCACACCACCCTCGACTCGATGTTCGCCATCCACGAGGAGCTGCGGAAGGACTTCCCGGAGACCGGCTGCGTCATCCAGGCCTACCTCTTCCGCACCGAGGCCGACGCCCGCCGCCTGGCCGCGGCCGGCAGCCGGGTCCGCCTGGTCAAGGGCGCCTACAAGGAGCCCGCCGAGGTCGCCTACCAGCAGAAGCACGAGATCGACAAGGCGTACGTGCGGATCCTCGGGACTCTCATGGAGGGCGAGGGGTACCCGATGGTCGGCTCCCACGACCCGCGCCTCATCTCCATAGCCCAGGAACTCGCCCGGCGCGCCGGGCGCAAGCCCGACGAGTACGAGTTCCAGATGCTGTACGGCATCCGGAGCGACGAGCACCTGCGGCTTGCCGCCGAGGGCCACCGGATGCGTGTCTACACCGCCTACGGCACCGACTGGTACGGCTACTTCATGCGGAGGCTCGCGGAGAAGCCGGCGAACCTGCGCTTCTTCGTCCGCTCCATGCTCAGCAAGGGCTGAGGCGTACCCTTCCCGCCCGCCCTTCTCCCGCCCGCCCGGCAACACCCGCTCACGTACAAGGAGCTACGGATCTCATGGACGCTGTGACCCAGGTCCCCACCCCCGTCAACGAGCCGGTGCACGGCTACGCCCCCGGCTCGCCCGAGCGCGCCCGCCTGGAGGCCAAGCTCAAGGAGCTGGCCGACAACCCCATCGAGCTGCCGATGACCATCGGTGGCGAGAAGCGGCTCGGCGGCGGCGAGCAGTTCCAGGTCGTGCAGCCGCACCACCACAAGTCCGTCATCGGCACCGGCCGGCACGCCACCCAGCAGGACGCCCGGGACGCGATCGACGCGGCCCTCGCCGCCGCGCCCGCCTGGCGCGCGATGTCCTTCGACGACCGCGCGGCCATCATCCTGCGCGCCGCCGAACTGCTCTCCGGCCCCTGGCGCGAGACCATCGCCGCCTCCACCATGCTCGGCCAGTCCAAGACCGCCCAGCAGGCCGAGATCGACAGCCCCTGCGAACTGGTCGACTTCTGGCGGTTCAACGTCCACTACGCCCGGCAGATCCTCGCCGAGCAGCCCCCGGCCAACTCCCCGGGCGTCTGGAACCGGATGGACCACCGCCCGCTGGAGGGCTTCGTCTACGCGATCACGCCGTTCAACTTCAGCGCGATCGCGGCCAACCTGCCCACCGCGCCGGCGCTGATGGGCAACGTGGTCGTGTGGAAGCCGTCGCCGACCCAGACCCACGCGGCCGTCCTGCTGATGCGCCTGCTGGAGGAGGCCGGGCTGCCCAAGGGCGTCATCAACCTCGTCACCGGTGACGGTATCGAGGTCTCCAAGGTCGCCCTCGTCCACCGCGACCTCGCCGGCATCCACTTCACCGGCTCCACCAAGACCTTCCAGCACCTGTGGAAGACGGTCGGCAACAACATCGAGAAGTACCGCACTTACCCGCGCCTGGTCGGCGAGACCGGCGGCAAGGACTTCGTGGTCGCCCACCCGTCGGCCGACCGCGCGGTCCTCAAGACCGCCCTGACCCGCGGTGCCTTCGAGTACCAGGGCCAGAAGTGCTCGGCGACCTCCCGCGCCTACATCCCGGCGTCCATCTGGAACTCCGGCTTCAAGGAGGAGTTCGCCGCCGAGGTCGAGTACCTCACCATGGGTGACGTCACCGACCTGTCGAACTTCATCGGCGCCGTGATCGACGACCGTGCCTTCGCCAAGAACAAGGCCGCGATCGACCGCGCCAAGGAGGACCCGACCTGCACGATCGTCGCGGGCGGCTCCTACGACGACTCGGTCGGCTACTTCGTCCGCCCGACCGTCGTCGAGTGCTCCGACCCGGAGAACGAGGTCTTCCGCACCGAGTACTTCGGCCCGTTCCTCGCCGTGCACGTCTACGAGGACGACCGGTACGACGAGATGCTGACCCAGATGGAGTCGGTGTCCGAGTACGCGCTCACCGGCTCGGTCATCGCCGGCGACCGCGCGGCGGCGGCGTACACGATGGAGAAGCTGCGGTACGCGGCCGGCAACTTCTACATCAACGACAAGTCGACCGGCGCCGTCGTCGGCCAGCAGCCCTTCGGCGGCGGCCGTGCCTCCGGCACCAACGACAAGGCCGGCGCCCCGCAGAACCTGCTGCGCTGGACGCTGACCCGCGCGATCAAGGAGACCCTGGTCGCGCCGACCGACTACTCCTACCCGCACATGGGCTGACCCACGGCCCACCCGAGCACGGGCCGGGAAGCCTGACCCACGAGCAGGCTTCCCGGCCCGTTCCCATGTGCGGGCCGACCGGACGTCCCGTACGACACTTGGGCCATGTCTCTCCGTGTCGCTCATACCGCCGATCTCGGTCCCGCCGACCTCCGGGCCGCCCGCGGCCTGCTCCACGACGCGTTCGGCGGGGACTTCGCCGACAGCGACTGGGAGCACGGTCTGGGCGGCCTGCACGCCCTCGTCCACGACGACGAGGGGCTCGCCGCCCACGGCTCGGTCGTCATGCGCCGGGCCAGGCACCGCGGCCGCTGGCTGCGCGTCGGCTATGTCGAGGCCGTCGGCGTCCGGCCCGACGCCCGCCGCCGGGGTCTGGGCGGCCAGGTGCTGGCGGCCCTTGAGGGAATCGTCGAGCGGGCGTACGACTTCGGTGCGCTGTCCGCCAGCGAGGACGGCGCCCGGCTCTACACCGCCCGGGGCTGGGGGCGTTGGGCCGGTCCGGTCTGCGCGGTCTCCCCGGCGGAGGGGATCGTGCGCCTGCCGGACGAGGAGGGGGACGTGTACGTGTGGCCCGGCCTCGCCGGGGACGTCCTCGACCCCGCCCACGAGCTGGTCTTCGACTGGCGGGACGGCGATGTCATGTAACCCGTCCGTCTCCTGGGTGACATCCGTCCCGGTGGTCCCATCCGCCCCAGCTGTCAAAAGCCCAGCTCACAGCCGTCTGCCCCGGTGCGCCGTCTCAGATAGTAGGAAGCCCAAGTAATTGTGCAGACAGAAGCGGGCCGCTCCCTTACTTTTGTAGGAGCCGAACGTCTCGCTCGATCAAGCGAATGGCGGTCGTGAGCCGGGCACCGTGCAGGCAACCCCTGCGGCACCGCGCTCCCCGCCCCTTCCGGCGTCTCGTAACCCCCCATTGCCGTACTCCATGTATGTCGAAGGAGTCGATTCCCATGGCCGAGACGACCGTCCGCCGCCGCGTCCGCCACGTGTCCCGGACCAGCGAGTCCGAGCGCAAGAACGCCGCCGCCGCCCTCCAGCGCGCCCTCGACCGCCGCGACAACGGCGGCGAGACCGGCCACTGAACCCACCTGGGAAGCGCCGGTAACACGTGTAACACCCCCTTGACCGGGAGCCGCACCCGCACGGAGTACGGCGCGGCCGGGACAGCCGCGCCGTACTCCGGGGACGCGCCTCGGGACGTACTCCCGTGTCAGCCGCCCCGCCGTATCTCGAAGTGGTCGATCCGCGCCCCGCTCTGCGCCAGCGCCGACACCCTCAGCCTCGGGGTGGTACCCGCCTCCGCCTCGACCTTGAGGAAGGAGAAGCCGGTGTACCGCACCCGCGACCACTCCACGGTCTCCGCCACGTTGTGCTGCCCCTCGGTCCAGTGGAAGCTGCGCACCGCCCCGTGCCGGGTGACGTGCCCCTCGTAGCTGTCCCTGACCCCGGACGGGAACGAGTAGAGGTCCCGCCCGCCGCCGCCCGCCGTGACGTACACGATCCCGTCCCGGGTCGGGTCGGTCGAGCCGCCGACCGGGACCGCACGGCCGACCCCGCCGCCCTGCACCGCGTCCGTGCGCTCGTAGACGTGGTTGTGCCCGTTGACGACCAGGTCCACCTGGTACTTGGTGAACAGCGGCTGCCAGGCCGCCCGGATCCCGCCGTCGGAGGCGTGCGCGGACGTCGAGTACGCGCAGTGGTGGAAGAAGACGACCACGAAGTCCACGCCCGGCGCCGCCCGCAGCTCCTTCAGCTTCTTCTCCAGCCACGCCGTCTGCCGGCCGCCGCTGTAGCCGAGGTTGGCGGGGATCTCGTACGACACGTCGTTGGCGTCCAGCGCCACGAAGCCGACGTTGCCGTAGGTGAACGCGTACACGCCCGGCGCGCCGTGCGGGTCGAAGCCGTTGTCGGGAAGGGCGAAGCGGGCGTACTGGCCGCCGTAGCCGTCGGGGGAGTACCAGGCCTCCATGTCGTGGTTGCCGGTCGTCACCATCCACGGGACCGACCGCGCCACCGGGTCGTTCTGGCGCAGGAACCGGTCCCACTCCCGGGCGTCGTAGCCGTCCGAGGTACGGCCGGAGCCGTTGCCGTCCGCGTAGCAGATGTCGCCGGCGTGCAGGTGGAAGGCCGGGTTCTGCTTCAGCAGCGCGTTGTCGTTGGCCCTGCCGGCCTGGCTGACGCCCTGGTCGCCGAAGGCCGTGAACACGAACTTCTCCGGGCGTGCGGGCGCGGTGCGGAAAGAGGCGATGGTGGCGCGGTGGTGGGGGGCGGCCGGGTCCCAGCCCTCGCGGCCGACGCCGTAGTAGTACGTCGTACCGGGGGTGAGGCCGTCCAGGGCCGCGTGCACGTAGTACTGCTCGACCACCGGGCGCACCCCCCGCACCCCGGGTGTGTGCAGATGCCGGATCTCGGCGCCGACCCGCCGGCCCAGGTCGTCGGGGCGCGTCCCGATCCGCACGAACGGCTTCCGCACCGCGAACGGCACCTGCCAGGAGATCCGCATCCGCGTCCTCGGGTCGGCGCCGAAGGCGAGATGGCGGCCGAACGGCACGACGGCCGCGCCCCGGATCGCCGAGGTGGCCGGCGCTGGGTCCGCCGACTTCTTCGCACAGCCGGCGACCAGACTGCCGCCCGCCATGGTGCCCGCCACCGCGCCCGCCGTCACCAGGGTGCGGCGGCTCACCAGCCGGCCGCGCAGGTACTCGTACTGCTCGGCCATGCTCATCCGGGCGGCGAGCCGTGGCGGAATGCCGAAGTCGGGGACGGGGGGTCCGGGGGGTGTCCCCCTGGAAGGTGCAGTCATAGGGGGGAACGTGCCCAGCGCAGGCCAACACCGGTCACACGTACGGGTGAACGCCAGTTGACGGAACGACGCGCGGTGTCCGTATGGCGGACAGATCGTGTCATCCCATGGGACGGGGAGTAGGGTGCCGACATGTCTCGCAGCATCGATCTCGCAGTGATCCCCGGTGACGGCATCGGGCAGGAAGTCGTGGCCGAAGGCCTCAAGGTCCTCTCCGCCGTCCTCCCGGAGGACGTGAAGCTGGAGACCAAGGAGTACGACTTCGGCGCTCAGCGGTACCACGCCACCGGTGAGACCCTCACCGACGCCGACCTCGACGCGCTGAAGAACCACGACGTCATCCTGCTGGGCGCGATCGGCGACCCCAGCGTCCCCTCCGGCGTCCTGGAGCGCGGCTTCCTGCTCAAGCTCCGCTTCGCCTTCGACCACCACGTCAACCTGCGTCCGTCGAAGCTGCTCCCGGGTGTCGCCACCCCGCTGGCGGGCGAGCCGCAGATCGACTTCGTCGTGGTCCGCGAGGGCACCGAGGGCCCGTACACCGGCAACGGCGGCACCATCCGCAAGGGCACCGAGCACGAGGTCGCCACCGAGGTGTCCGTCAACACGGCCTACGGCGTGGAGCGGGTCGTCCGGGACGCCTTCGCCCGCGCCCAGGCCCGCCCGCGCAAGAAGATCACGCTGGTCCACAAGAACAACGTGCTGACCTTCGCCGGGCACCTGTGGACGAACGTCTTCAACCGGGTTGCCGAGGAGTTCCCCGAGGTCACCACGGACTACATCCACGTGGACGCGGCCACCATCTACCTGGTGACCGACCCCGGCCGGTTCGACGTCATCGTCACCGACAACCTCTTCGGCGACATCATCACCGACCTCGCCGCGGCCGTCTCCGGCGGCATCGGCGTCGCCGCGAGCGGGAACATCAACCCGTCCGGCGAGTTCCCCTCGATGTTCGAGCCGGTCCACGGTTCCGCGCCCGACATCGCCGGCCAGGGCAAGGCCGACCCCACCGCCACGGTCCTGTCCGTCGCCCTGCTGCTCCGCCACCTCGGCTACGAGGCCGAGGCCGCCCGCATCGACGAGGCCGTCACCGCCGACCTCACCGAACGTCAGGGCAAGCCCGCCCGCTCCACCTCGGAGATCGGCGACGCGCTCGCCGTACGAGTAGCCGGCTGACCCGCCGCGCCGCCGATCACTTCGAAGCCGCCGGGTCGCACACGCGCCCGGCGGCTTCCCCCTGTCCGCCGCCGGGTGCCACCATCAACCCCGGGTCCGCATTCACCCCGATTCCGTTCATCCCGGCCCCCGCGCGATAATCGAACGCGGAGCCGCGCTGTGAGGGAATGCTCGGACGTCCAACCACTGGACACCGGCGTACGGGCGTGAGCGCGGCCCATCACTACAACCGGTGAAGGACTAACCACTCATGACGACGCCCACGATCGAGCTCAAGCCGTCCGCGCACCCGCTCGCCGCCGCCGAGCGCGAGGCGATCCTGGCCAGCCCCGGATTCGGCCGCCACTTCACCGACCACATGGTGACGATCAAGTGGACCGAAGGCCGCGGCTGGCACGACGGCCAGCTCGTCCCGTACGCGCCGATCCCCCTCGACCCGGCGACCAACGTCCTGCACTACGCCCAGGAGATCTTCGAGGGCCTGAAGGCCTACCGCCACCCGGACGGCTCGGTCGCCACCTTCCGCCCCGACCAGAACGCCAAGCGCTTCCAGCGCTCCGCCCGCCGGCTCGCCATGCCCGAGCTGCCGGTGGAGACCTTCATCGAGGCCTGTGACCTGCTCGTCCAGCAGGACAAGGACTGGGTCCCGGCCCACGGCGGCGAGGAATCCCTCTACCTGCGCCCCTTCATGATCGCCACCGAGGTCGGCCTGGGCGTCAAGCCGGCCAACGAGTACCTCTTCCTGGTCATCGCCTCCCCGGCCGGCGCCTACTTCCCCGGCGGGGTCAAGCCGGTCTCCATCTGGGCCTCCGAGGACCGGGTCCGCGCCGTCCCCGGCGGCATGGGCGACGCCAAGACCGGCGGCAACTACGCGGCCTCCCTGCTCGCCCAGGCCGAGGCCGCCGCGCAGGGCTGCGACCAGGTCTGCTACCTCGACGCGGTCGAGCACAAGTGGGTCGAGGAACTCGGCGGCATGAACCTGTACTTCGTCTACGGAGACAAGATCGTCACGCCGACCCTCAGCGGCTCGATCCTCGAAGGCGTCACGCGTGACTCCCTCCTCACGGTCGCCCGTGACCTCGGCTACGAGTCCGAGGAGGCCCGGGTCTCCATCGAGCAGTGGCAGCGCGACTCGGAGAACGGCACCCTCACCGAGGTCTTCGCCTGCGGCACGGCGGCCGTGATCACTCCGGTCGGCACGGTCAAGCGCAGCGGCGCCGAGTGGCGGCAGTCGGGCGGCGAGCCGGGCGAGGTGACCATGAGGCTCCGCGAGGCGCTTCTCGACATCCAGCGCGGCAAGGTGGCCGACAAGCACGGCTGGATGCACGAGCTCGGCTGACCGGTCCCCGGCCGTCCGTTCGACGCGTATCGCCTCCCCCGTACGGGTATCACCTCACTCCACACGGGGGAGGGAACACGCGTGAGCGGACGGTCGCCGATGCCACGGCTGCGCTGGCTGATGCGGACCTTACGGACACCGCGCCGCCCGCAGAGCCTCACCGTGCTCGGACTGCTCACCGCCGTCGCGGCCGTGCTGCTGTGGCGGGCCTCGACGATGGACAACTACGGGCAGAACCTCGCCCTCAACCTCGGTACCGACATCGTCGGCGTGGTCGTCACCGTCTTCGTCATCGGCCCGCTGATATCCCGGGCCCAGGAGGGCCGCGTCCGCGAGCACACCCGCCTCGACTACGAGTGGTTCGCCGCCCAGGTGTACGGCTCGACGTCCAACGTGAAGGTCCTCGACACCTTCTCCAACCTGTTCGGCCCGCAGTTCTCCGAGCGTCTCTTCCGCGGCGTCAGATCCGCCACCGCGAGCGGCGCCCGCGTCCAGATCCTGCTGCTCGACCCCGACTCCCTCGCCGTCATCCTGCGCGGCCGCGAACTGGGCGAGCAGAGCGCCGACATCCGCCGCGACATCATGCGCAACCTGCGCACCCTGGACGCCTTCGCCCGCCGCCTGGACGACACCTCCCGGCATCTGCTGGAGGTACGGCTGTGCTCGACCTCCCCCGGCGTCACCCTCTACCGCTGGGACGAGCGCTGCCTGGTCTCCTTCCTGACCGTCGGCCGGCTCTCCGGCGAGGGCGTCCAGCTGGAGGTCGCGGTCCGCTCCCCGCTCGGCACCTTCGTTGAGCAGCGCTTCGACGAACTGTGGGAGCAGGGCAAGCCGATGGAACGCTTCACCAGGCTCCCCGTCACCCTGGTCGACGCCACCGACGGGAGACGGGAGTTCGTCTGCCGCTTCGTCTTCCTCGACGACCGCCTGTACGTCGCCGCGCCCGACCTCGTCACCTATCTGGCCCGCCGCCGACTGGACCAACTCAGCGCGTACAGCGAGGCGCTGACCGGGACCGGGCCGCACGAGGTGATCGTCGTGGACGACGAGAGCGAGCTGCACCGGCGGCTCATCCACCACTTCGGGGAGAAGTACGATGCGCACGCGGCCGCCTTCGTGGAGTTGCGGCCGTCCACGGTCCTGGTCACGGAATAGAGGGCCCCGCCACACATGTGTTCAGCGCACCACCCCCGTTTCCGCGCCTTCACGCCCCGCGACCTGGACGGCCTGCTGCGGCGGGTCTCCCTGACGGACGATCAGCGGCTGGCGATGCGGGCGGTCTCCTCGGTCCTGCCGTTCCGCACCAACGCCTATGTCGTCGACGAGCTGATCGACTGGTCGGCGGTGCCCGAGGACCCGGTCTTCCGGCTGACCTTCCCGCAGTCCGGGATGCTGCCCGGGCCCGACGTCCGCCGGATGGCCGGCCTGCTGGCCCGTCAGGCGCCCCGGGCCGAGGTCCAGCGCGCCGCCCACGAGATCCGGATGCGGCTCAACCCGCACCCCTCGGGCCAGCTCGACGCCAACGTCCCCGTGCACGAGGGCCGCCGCCTCACCGGCCTCCAGCACAAGTACCCGGAGACCGTGCTGGTCTTCCCGCGCCAGGGCCAGACCTGCCACGCCTACTGCACCTACTGCTTCCGCTGGCCGCAGTTCGTCGGCGAGGCCGACCTGCGCATCGCCACCGACGACATCGCGGCCACGACCGCCTATCTGCGCGCCCACCCCGAGGTGAGCAGCGCCCTGATCACGGGCGGCGACCCCCTGGTCATGAGCACCGACGTGCTGCGCCGCTACGTCGAACCCCTCCTGGAGACCGACACGGTCCGCTCGGTGCGCATCGGCACCAAGTCGCTCGCCTTCTGGCCGTACCGCTTCACCACCGACCGTGACGCCGACGACCTGCTCCGCCTCTTCGAGCAGGTGGTGGCGAGTGGCCGGCACCTCGCGCTGATGGCCCACTTCACGCATCCGCAGGAGCTGCGCCCGCCGGTTGTACGGGAGGCCATGCGCCGGGTCCGGGACACCGGTGCCGTGATCCGCTGCCAGGGGCCGCTGGTGGCCGGGATCAACGACAGCGCGGCGGCCTGGGCCGAGCTGTGGGAGGAGACGACCACGCTGGGCGCGGTCCCGTACTACCAGTTCGTGGAGCGGGACACCGGCCCCCAGGGCTACTTCGCCGTCCCCCTGGCCCGCGGCCACGCGGTCTTCCGGGACGCCTACGCCCGCGTCTCCGGCCTCGCCCGTACCGTCCGCGGCCCGGTCATGTCGGCGATGCCCGGCAAGGTCTGCGTGGACGGCGTCGCCGAGGTGAACGGCGAGAAGGTCTTCGTCCTGCACCTGATCCAGGCCCGCGACCCTGACCTGGTGGACCGCCCGTTCTTCGCCGCCTACGACGAGGGCGCCACCTGGTTCACCGACCTCAAACCGGCGTTCGGGGCGAGCGAGTTCCTGCCGGGGCTGGGGCCGGGCTGACCGGCACGACCGGACGGCGAGCCGTGAGCGCCAGGTAGACCAGGCCGCCGGTCAGGCCCGACAGCAGGAAGGAACAGTCCACCCCGCCCGTCAGTGACAGCAGCGGGCCCTCGTACGACGGGAGTGAGACCGCCAGCAGGCCGACTCCGGCGCCCAGGGTCCAGGAGACGACGGCCCGGATGTTCCAGCCGGCCCGGTACCAGTAGATCCCGCCGTGCGAGCGGCGGTTGAAGACCTGGAGGGCGTCCGCGTCGTACCGGCCCCGGCAGCGGACGAAGCCGATGAGCGTGATGACCGCCCAGGGGGTGCCGATCGCCGTCAGCAGGAGCACGAAGGACGTCATCGCGGACTGCGCGTTCCAGGCGTAGTGGCCGACGAAGACGCAGGCCGTGGCGACGATCGCGACCGTGTAGGTGGCGCGGGCGCGGGACGCGCGGGGCAGGATCGCGTCCAGGTCCAGGCCCATCGAGTACAGCATCAGGCCCGCGTTGCCGACCGAGCCCGCGGAGGCGGAGAGCAGCAGCGGGACCAGGTACCAGGCGGGGGAGGCCGACACCAGCGGGCCCGCGTACTCCGTCGCCGCCCGCGCCGCGTACGCGGTGAACGTGCCGAACAGCTGCGGCACCAGCAGGCCCAGGACCAGACCCAGCCAGGTCGCGTGCAGGACCCGGCGGGAGGAGTGCCGGGCGGGGGAGATGTAGCGCGTGTAGTCGCCGAGGAGGGTGATGAAGGCGACCGGGCCCGACAGCCCCGCCGCGACCGCCGCCAGACACCAGGTCGGCCAGAAGCCGCCCAGCAGATAGCCGCCCGCCTCCGGAAGCGGAGAGGTGGTGAAGTGCGGGGCGTAGGCGAAGATCCCGAGGATCAGGAGGGCCGTCATGCCGATGGCGAGGACCTTGGACATGGCGAGCAGGACGCGGTAGCCGTAGACCGCGCCCGCCACCGTCGCCGCCGCGAGCACCGCGTAGACCACGGCGTACGACACCCCGTCCGCGGGCAGTCCGAACAGCCGGCCCAGCACGCTCACCATGACGTCGCCGCCGATCCACACGGTCAGCGCGGTGTAGCCGAGGGCAAGGAGCAGGCCCACCACCGAGCCGACCAGCCGCCCGCGCACCCCGAACTGGGCGCCGGAGGAGGTGGAGAGATTGGTGCCGGTGCGCAGCGAGACCAGGGCCAGCGGGGCCGTGAACACCGTGCCGACCAGCGTGCCCGCCACGACCGCGCTCACCGACGCCCACCAGCCGAGCCCGAAGGACGGCGGCAGCCAGCCGAAGATGATCACGCCGAGGCAGAGGTTGGAGCCGAGCAGGATCGAGACCAGGTCCTTGGGCCCGCTGGTGCGTTCCTCGTCCGGGATGGTGTCGACTCCGCGCTGTTCTATCGGCATGGCTGGTCTCCTTCGACGGCCACCTGAGACGTATGGCTGAGAGTTAGAGCGACGTTCAATGTGGGTGACCAGGCGGTTGATGTCAATGGTTCCCTTCTCGTAATCCGGCATTTAGAGTGGTGTTCTAAGTGCAGGAAGCGAAGGAGGTACCGGGACGTGCGACTGACCCCCACGGAACGTGACCGGCTGCTGCTCTTCGGAGCCGCCGAGCTGGCCCGCGCCCGCCGCGCCCGGGGCCTCAGGCTGAACGTGCCGGAGGCCACCGCGCTGATCGCGGACACCGTCTGCGAGGCCGCCCGGGACGGCAGGCGGCTCGCCGAGGCCGTCGAGGCGGCCCGCTCCGTCCTCGGCCCGGCCGACGTGCTGCCCGGTGTCGCCGACGTCGTCACCGAGGTGCATGTCGAGGCCGTCTTCGACGACGGGTCGAGGCTCGCCGTGGTCACCGACCCGATCGGAGGCGGGGGACTGGGCGAGGACGCGCCCGGCGCGCTGCTGCCGGGGCCCGAGCACGCCGACCCGGAGGCGGTCGTACGGCTGCCCGTGACCAACACCGCGACCGTCCCCGTCTCCGTCACCTCCCACTTCCACTTCTTCGAGGCCAACCCGCGCCTCGACTTCGACCGTGCCGCCGCCTACGGCCTGCGGCTCGCCGTGCCCGCCGGCTCCTCCGTGCGCTTCGGGCCGGGGGAGTCCCTGGAGGTCGGCCTGGTGCCGATCGGCGGCGCCCGGGTCGCCATCGGCTTCGCCGGCCTGGTCGACGGGCCGCTGGACGCGCCCGGCGCCCGCGAGGAGGCGCTGCGCCGCGCGGCCGCCTGCGGCTACCTGGGCGTTCACGACATCCGCGACCAGGAGGCAGACCGATGAGCCGTCCCGGAGGGCACCCGGCCGAGGCCCGCCGCCTCACCCCGTACGAATACGCGGCCACCCACGGCCCCCGCGCCGGCGACCGGGTCCGCCTCGGCGACTCGGGGCTGGTGATCCGCGTCGAGGGCGACTCCCAGCGCTACGGCGACGAGTTCCTGGCCGGTTTCGGCAAGACGGCCAGGGACGGGCTGCACCTCAAGGCCGCCGCCGTTCGCGAGACCTGTGACGTCGTGATCAGCAACGTCGTCGTCATCGACGCCGTGCTCGGGATCCGGAAGGTGTCCATCGGCATCCGCGAGGGGCGGATCTGCGCGATCGGACGGGCCGGGAACCCCGACACCCTCGACGGCGTCGACGTCGTGGTCGGCACCGGCACCTCGATCATCTCCGGCGAGGGGCTGATCGCCACCGCCGGGGCCGTCGACACCCACGTCCACCTGCTGTCGCCGCGCATCATGGAGGCCTCGCTGGCCTCCGGCGTCACCACGGTCATCGGGCAGGAGTTCGGCCCGGTGTGGGGCGTCGGCGTCAACTCGCCCTGGGCGCTCAAGCACGCGTTCAACGCCTTCGACGCCTGGCCGGTCAACATCGGCTTCCTCGGACGGGGTTCGTCGTCCCACGCGGCCCCCCTGGTGGAGGCGCTGGCCGAGGGCGGGGCGTCCGGCTTCAAGGTGCACGAGGACATGGGCGCCCACACCCGGGCGCTGGACACGGCCCTGCGGGTCGCCGAGGAGCACGACGTCCAGGTCGCCCTGCACAGCGACGGGCTGAACGAGTGCCTGTCGGTGGAGGACACCCTCCGGGTGCTGGAGGGCCGCACCATCCACGCCTTCCACATCGAGGGCTGCGGCGGCGGACACGTACCGAACGTCCTGAAGATGGCCGGCGTCCCCAACGTCATCGGCTCCTCCACCAACCCCACCCTGCCCTTCGGCCGGGACGCGGTCGCCGAGCACTACGGGATGATCGTCTCCGTCCACGACCTGAAGACCGACCTGCCCGGCGACGCGGCCATGGCCCGCGACCGGATCCGCGCCGGGACCATGGGCGCCGAGGACGTGCTGCACGACCTGGGCGCGATCGGCATCACCTCGTCCGACGCGCAGGGCATGGGCCGGGCCGGGGAGACCGTCCGCCGTACCTTCGCCATGGCCGGCAAGATGAAGGCCGAGCTCGGCGCCCCGGACGACGGCCACGACAACGAGCGCGTGCTGCGGTACATGGCCAAGCTGACCATCAACCCGGCGATCGCCCACGGGCTCGCGCACGAGGTCGGCTCGATCGAGGTCGGCAAGCTGGCCGACATCGTGCTGTGGTCGCCCGAGTACTTCGGGGCCAAGCCGCAGCTCGTCCTCAAGTCCGGCTTCCCGGCCTACGGCGTGACCGGCGACCCGAACGCGGCCACCGACACCTGCGAACCCCTGGTCCTCGGACCCCAGTTCGGGGCCCACGGGGCGACCCCCGCCGACATCTCGGTGGCCTTCGTCGCCCAGGCCGCGCTCGACCAGGGCAACGACACGATGCCCACCCGGCGCCGCCGGGTGGCGGTCCGCGGCACCCGTGGCATCGGCCCCGCCGACCTGCGGCTCAACTCCCGTACCGGAGCGGTCGACGTGGACCGGCGCACCGGCCTGGTCACCCTCGACGGCGAGCCTCTGCGCTCGGAGCCCGCCGACTCCGTCTCCCTCAACCGCCTGTATTTCTTGTAAATGTCACAGTCTGTAAGGACCCCCACCATGGACAAGGCTGCCGCCGACGGCTTCCGGATGCCCGCCGAGTGGACCCCGCACGAGCGCACCTGGATGGCGTGGCCGGGTCCCAACCCCACCTTCGACGACCCCGACGACCTCCTCGCCGCCCGGATGGCCTGGGCCTCGGTGGCCCGCGCGATCCTGCGCTTCGAACCGGTGACGATGGTGTGCGGCCCCGGTCAGTCGGCGGCCGCCCAGGCGCTGCTCGGCCCGGGCGTCGACACCGTCGAGCGCGAGCTGGACGACGCCTGGATGCGGGACATCGGGCCCACCTTCCTCACCAACGGGCGTGAACTGGCCGCCGTGGACTGGACGTTCAACGGCTGGGGCGCCCAGCACTGGGCCCGCTGGGAGCACGACGCGAAGATCGCCGGGTGTGTCTCGGACCTCGCGGGCGCGAAGACGTACGCCTCGAAGCTGGTGAACGAGGGCGGTGCGATCCACGTCGACGGCGAGGGGACCGTCCTGCTGACCGAGACCGTGCAGCTCGGGCCCGAGCGCAACCCCGGGTGGAGCCGCGCGGAGGTCGAGGCGGAGATCCACGCGATGCTCGGCACCCGCAAGGCCGTCTGGCTGCCCCGCGGCCTCACCGGCGACTACCCTCCGTACGGCTTCGGGACCCTCGGCCATGTCGACATCGTCGCCGCCTTCGCCCGCCCGGGAGTCGTGGTCGCGCACTCCCAGCCGGACCCCGCGCATCCCGACCACGAGGTGACCAAGGAGGTCATCGGCCTGCTGCGGTCCCAGACGGACGCGCGCGGCCGCACGCTGGAGGTCGTCGAGGTCCCGGCCCCGACCGTCCTGGAGGCCGACGGCCACTGGGCCGACTACTCCTACATCAACCACTACCTCTGCAACGGCGGGGTCGTGCTCTGCGGCTTCGACGACCCGCGCGACGAGATCGCCGCCGGGATCTTCCGCCGTCTCTTCCCCGAGCGGACGGTGACCCTGGTGGACGCCCGTACGATCTTCTCCGGCGGTGGCGGCATCCACTGCATCACGCAACAGCAGCCGAAGATCTAGCAGTACGAGGAGCAGCACATGGCCGGTGGGCGCAGACAGGCCCCGCCCCGCGAGGACGTGCTCGCCGCCGCCATGGACATGATCGCCGAGCGCGGTCTGGAGAAACTCACCATGGCCGCGCTCGGCCACGAGGTCGGCATGAGCAGCGGCCATCTCCTCTACTACTTCCGCTCCAAGGACGAACTGCTGCTCCAGACCCTGGAGTGGAGCGAGGGCCGGCTGGGTGCCGAGCGCGGCCGGCTGCTCACCCGCCGCGGCACCGCCCGCGAGCGCCTCGACGCCTATGTCGACCTGTATGTCCCCGTCGGCCACCGTGACCCGCACTGGACGCTCTGGCTGGAGGTGTGGAACCGCTCGCAGAACGCCGACGAGGCCGCCCGCGACCGCCAGGCCGCCATCGAGGGCGCCTGGCACCGCGACCTGGTGGCCCTGCTCGCGGAGGGCATCTCGCGGGGCGAGTTCCGGCCCGTCGACGCCGACCGCTTCGCCGCGCGGCTGCGCTCCCTGCTCGACGGCTTCTCCATCCATGTGGCGATCGGCCTGCGCGGCACGGACCGGGCACAGGTTCTCGGCCATGTACGCGAGTTCCTGGAAGCGGATCTCCTCGCGGACGCGTGACCTTCCGACCCGGTTGTACGCCATATGGGCGATTGACCCGGGTTGTGTGGTGCGGTTGCATCCCGTTGAGCCCTCGGCACGGGCCGGGGGCACGGGGAACGACACGATTCCGGGGGTAATCATGTCCACAGTCACACGCGGGCACTTAGCCGTCGCCACCGCGCTGGGCGGTGCCGCACTGCTCGCGCTCACAGGAACCGCGGCCCCGACCGCCGCCGCGACCGCCCACGCGCCACGCACCGAACGGGTCAGCAAGGCCACCGACGGCACCCAGGCCGACGCCGCCTCCGCCGCCCCCGCGCTGAGCGCCGACGGCCGCTACGTGGCCTTCACCTCGGCCGCCGGCAACCTGGTCCGCGGCGACCGCAACGGCGTGGCCGACGTCTTCGTACGCGACCTGCGCACCGGCCGCACCGAGCGGATCGCGAAGGGCCCGGCGAGCACCCCGGCCCTCAGCGGCGACGGCCGCTACGTCGTCTTCGCGACCTCGGCCGCGCTCGCCAAGGGCGACGACAACGGTGTCGCCGACATCTACCTCTACGACCGCCGCACCCACCGAACGGAACGCATCAGCAAGGGCCACCCCACCGACTGGCTGGCCAACTCCTACCCCGCGATCAGCGCGAACGGCCGGGTCGTCGCCTATGCCACCTCGGCCCCGGACGCCGCGCCAGGCGACACCAACGAACGCGCCGACGTGATCGTCCACGACCGCCGCACGGGCCGTGACCAGCTGGTGCAGTACACCACTTCGGGCGTGCTCGCCGACGCCGACGCACTCTTCCCGTCCCTCAGCGCCGACGGCCGCTACGTCACCTTCGACACCCCGGCCCAGCTGGACCCGGCCCAGGTACAGACCTCCAAGACCAGGACGGTCTACGTCCGGGACCTGCGTACGCAGACCACCGAGCAGATCAGCCGCCCCACCCGGTACGCCTACAAGAACTACGCCGACGACTCCTCGATCAGCGGGAACGGCCGCCTGGTCGCCTTCGAGTCCAGCCTCTATTACCTGGTCCCCGACGACACCAACAGGCAGCCCGACATCTTCGTCTACGACCGGACCCGGCAGGCCACCGTCCGCGTCAGCACCGCCGCCGACGGCACCCAGGCCGACGGCCCCAGCCAGGACCCGAGCCTGAGCGCGAACGGCCGCTACGCGGCGTTCACCTCGACCGCCGGCAACCTGGTCCCCGGTGACACGAACGGCGTCGCCGACATCTTCGTCAAGGACCTGAGGACCGGCGCGATCACCCGCGTCAGCCTCGGCACCGGCCAGGCCGACGGCGCCTCGTCCGCCGCCGCCCTGAGCGCCGACGGCAAGGCGGCCGCCTACGCCTCGACGGCCACGAACCTCGTCCGGGGCGACACGAACGGCGTCGCCGACGTCTTCGTACGGAAGACGAGGTGACAGGACACCGAGCCGACGCCGAGCCGACGCCGAGCCGACGCCGAGCCGACGCTGGGCCGTGTCCGTCGGCCCCGCCGGCACGTTCGCCCCGCCGAGTTCAGCTCCACGTCCACCACCGATCAGCACACCACCGGGGGATCACCGCCTTGAACGTCCGTACCCGCACCGCCCTCGCCGCCGCCCTCGCGGCCGCCGCCCTGGCCGCGACCGGGGCGACGGCCGTCGCCGCGCCCGCCGCGGCCCCGCGCACCGAACCGGTCAGCGTCACGCCCTCCGGGGCGGCGGGCGACGGCCCGTCGACCGGTGCGGTCGTCAGCCGCGACGGCCGCTACGTCGCCTTCTCCTCGACCGCCACCGACCTGCTCCCCGGCGCCCCGCACGGCGGGGTCTTCGTCCGTGACCTGACGACCGGAAAGCTCACGCACGCGGCCGACGGCACCGACCCGTCGCTCAGCGCCGACGGCCGTCGCCTCGCCTACACCGCGGGCACCGGCCTGCGTCTCCTCGACCGCCGCACCGGCCGCACCGAGCGCCTGGACACCGGCCTCCCGGCGGGCTTCGGCGCGGGCTCCCACGCCCGGCTGAGCGGCACCGCCCGCTACGCCGTCTTCACCGCCACCAGCGACGCCGACGGCCCGGTCGTCTTCCTCCGCGACCGCGACAAGCACACCACCGAGCGGATCAGCCCGCCGAAGCCGACCTGGGAGCCGCGCAGCGCCGGCGCCCCGACCGTCAGCGACGACGGCCGCCGGATCGTGTACCAGTACACCTACTCCAACGGCCCGCGCGGCGACGACTGGAGCGACATCTGGCTCTACGACCGCGCCACCGGCAGGCGCACCCAGATCGACCGCTCCACCGACGGCTCGCCCACCACCCGCGAGTCCCTGAACCCGGCCCTCAGCGCGGACGGCCGTACCGTCGTCTTCGAATCGGCCGACACCCATCTGGTTCCGGCCGACACCGACAACAGCTGGAACGTGTTCGTCCACCACATCGCCACGGGCGTCAACGACCGTATCCAGGGCTACGGACGGGACGCGGCGGTCAGCGCCGACGGCCGGTACGTCACCCTCACCACCCACGAGGGTTCCGCATACCCGCTGTACATGAGCGACTTGAGGAACCACAGCCGTGTCCTGGTCGCCGAGGAGGGGCGGGCGGCTCCCGGCGGGGTCACGGGCGGCCGTGTCGCCTTCACGTCCTACGACGGCACCCTCAACCCGCACGGGGACACCAACAACGAACAGGACGTCTTCGTCCGGCATTTGCAGTAAAGGAATCTCATGTTCCCCCGCCGGGCAGGAACGGCCCATGGGACGACAACACTGGAAGAAGATCTGGGTCGGTTCGGCGGGCAACATGGTCGAGTGGTTCGACTGGTTCGTGTACGCGAGCTTCGCCACCTACTTCGCCGGGGCGTTCTTCCCGAGCGGAAATCCCACCGCACAGCTGATGAACACCGCCGGCATCTTCGCCGTCGGGTTCTTCATGCGCCCGGTGGGCGGCTGGCTGCTCGGCCGGGTCGGTGACCGCAAGGGCCGCAAAGCGGCCCTGACCCTCACCGTCACCCTCATGTCGGTGTCCGCGCTCCTCATCGCCGTAGCCCCGACCTACGACGTGGCCGGCTACGGCGGAGCCTTCGTGCTGCTCGTCGCCCGCCTGCTGCAAGGCCTGTCGGTGGGCGGCGAGTACGCGGCCAGCGCCACCTACCTCACCGAGGCCTCGGACCCGCGCCGGCGCGGCTTCGCCTCCAGCTTCCAGTACGTGTCGATGACCGCGGGCCAGATCGCCGGCCTCGGCCTGCTGATCGTCCTCCAGCACACCCTCTCCGACACCGCGCTGCACGACTACGGCTGGCGCATCCCGTTCGTCGTCGGCGCGCTCGGTGCCGCCGTGGTCTTCTACCTGCGCCGGACCATGCTGGAGACCGAGGTCTACGCGGAGGACACCTCGGACACCGCCGAGCGCGGCACCCTGCGCGCGCTGTGGCGGCACCGGCGGGCGGCGTTCCTGGTCGTCGCGCTGACGATGGGCGGCACGGTCGCCTACTACACGTACACGACCTACCTCACGAAGTACCTCTCCAACTCCGCGGGCCTGTCCAAGGAGACCGCCACCCTGGTCTCCTTCACCGCGCTCACCGTCTTCGCCTGCCTCCAGCCGCTCGCCGGTGCCCTCTCCGACCGCATCGGCCGCCGCCCGCTGCTGATCACCTTCGCGGTCGGCTGCACCGTCCTCACCGTGCCGATCCTGACCCTCCTCAAACACGTGAACGGATACTGGCCCGCTCTCGGCCTCTCCCTGCTCGCCCTCGTCATGGTCACCGGCTACACCTCGATCAACGCCTGCGTGAAGGCCGAGCTCTTCCCGACCGGCGTGCGCGCCCTGGGCGTGGCCCTGCCCTACGCCCTCGCCAACGCCCTGTTCGGCGGAACGGCGGAGTACATCGCCCTGTGGTTCAAGAACGCCGGGATCGAGTCCGGCTTCTACTGGTACGTGGCGGGCTGTGCCGCCGTATCGCTTGTGGTGTACGTCACCATGCGGGAGACGAAGGACCTGGATCTGGCACGGATGAGGTCTCAGGATCCATCCACCGTGACGACCGCATCCTGAGACGGTCGGTGAGCCGGGGGCGGGTTGTGCCAGACTTCCCCCGTGCTCTCGTTCGCCATGATTATTGGCAGCAGGCGCGCCGGTCCGCAGTGACCACCACGTACGACCAGGTACGGGTGGCCATCGTCGTCCTCGACCCGCGCGCAGACCTCTCGCACCCGCGAGGGGTTTTTTCGTTTTCCGGCCCACCTTCAGCCGGAAGGCCAGCGCGAGGGACCATGGAGGGACGGTGGAGCCGGTCATTCCGGTACGACCGAGATTCGACATCAGGAGCCTAGTGACCATGACCGAGACGGCAACCAACGAGCTGGACGACTCGTTCCACGTCTTCGACACCACGCTGCGCGACGGTGCGCAGCGCGAGGGCATCAACCTCACCGTCGCGGACAAGCTGGCCATCGCACGGCACCTGGACGACTTCGGCGTGGGCTTCATCGAGGGCGGCTGGCCGGGCGCCAACCCCCGGGACACCGAGTTCTTCGCCCGCGCCCAGCAGGAGATCGACTTCAAGCACGCCCAGCTGGTCGCCTTCGGCGCCACCCGCCGGGCCGGTGCCAAGGCGGCGGAGGACCCGCAGGTCAAGGCGCTGCTGGAGGCCGGTGCCCCGGTGATCACCCTGGTCGCCAAGTCCCACGACCGCCACGTCGAACTGGCGCTGCGCACGACCCTCGACGAGAACCTGGAGATGGTCCGCGACACGGTGTCCTTCCTGAAGGACCAGGGCCGCCGCGTCTTCGTCGACTGCGAGCACTTCTTCGACGGCTACCGCGCCAACCCCGAGTACGCGAAGGCGGTCGTCCGGGCCGCCTCCGAGGCGGGCGCCGACGTGGTCATCCTCTGCGACACCAACGGCGGCATGCTCCCCGCCCAGGTCAACGCCGTGGTCTCCACCGTCCTCGCCGACACCGGCGCCCGGCTCGGCATCCACGCCCAGGACGACACCGGCTGCGCGGTCGCCAACACCCTGGCCGCCGTCGACGCCGGCGCCACCCACGTCCAGTGCACGGCCAACGGCTACGGCGAGCGCGTCGGCAACGCCAACCTCTTCCCGGTGGTCGCCGCCCTGGAGCTCAAGTACGGCAAGAAGGTCCTGCCCGACGGCCGGCTGCGCGAGATGACCCGCATCTCCCACGCCATCGCCGAGGTCGTCAACCTCACGCCCTCCACCCACCAGCCCTACGTCGGCGTCTCGGCCTTCGCCCACAAGGCCGGCCTGCACGCCTCCGCGATCAAGGTCGACCCGGACCTGTACCAGCACATCGACCCCGAGCTGGTCGGCAACACCATGCGCATGCTGGTCTCCGACATGGCCGGCCGCGCCTCCGTCGAACTCAAGGGCAAGGAACTCGGCATCGACCTCGGCGGCGACCGCGAACTGGTCGGCCGGGTGGTGGAGCGGGTGAAGGAGTACGAGCTCAAGGGCTACACCTTCGAGGCCGCCGACGCCTCCTTCGAACTCCTCCTGCGCGCCGAGGTGGAGGGCAAACGGCGCAGCTACTTCCGCGTCGAGTCCTGGCGGGCCATCGTCGAGGACCGCCCCGACGGCACCCACGCCAACGAGGCCACGGTCAAGCTCTGGGCCAAGAGCGAGCGCATCGTCGCCACGGCGGAGGGCAACGGCCCGGTCAACGCCCTCGACCGGGCCCTGCGCGTGGGCCTCGAAAAGATCTACCCGCAGCTCGCCAAGCTCGACCTGGTCGACTACAAGGTCCGCATCCTGGAGGGCAAGCACGGCACCGAGTCCACCACCCGGGTCCTGATCTCGACCTCCGACGGCAGCGCCGAGTGGTCGACGGTGGGCGTCGCGGAGAACGTCATCGCCGCCTCCTGGCAGGCCCTGGAGGACGCGTACACGTACGGCCTGCTCCGGGCGGGCGTGGAGCCGGCGGAGTAACAGCGGTGAAGCCGGGGGCTGGGCTCACAGCCCCCGGCTCGTTCCGCCGTACCGCCTTACTGCAGATGCCACTTCTGGTTCGCGGCGCCCGTGCACGTCCAGATCTGGGCCCGTGTCCCGTTCGCCGACGAGTTGCCCGTGACGTCCAGGCACTTGTTCGCCGCCGCGTTCACCACGTCACCCGTCGACGCGTTGTACGACCACTGCTGTGCCCCGGTGCCGTTGCAGTCGTACAACTGCACCTTCGCCCCGTCCGCCGTGGAGGCCGACGTCACGTCGAGGCACTTGCCGAGCGCGCGGACCGAGCCGTCGGACTGCACGGTCCACTGCTGGGCGGTGGATCCGTTGCAGTCGTAGAGCTGCACGGCCGTACCGTTCGTGCTCGAACCGCCCGCCACGTCCAGGCACTTGCTCGCGAGCCCGACGAAGGCGCCCGTCTGGCTGCCGCCACCCGACTGGGTGCCGGACCAGGTGAAGGTCGCCGAGGTCTTGCCGGGCAGTGAGTAAGTGGCGTGCTGGGAACCCCAGTTGATGGTGACGGTCTTGGCGGCGGACGAGTCGTTGTAGGCGATCAGCGCCTTGGACCCGTCCGGGTTGCGCCAGGCCACGTTCGGCACGGCGCTGGACGCGGTGGAGGCGATCCGCTGCGCGCCGGGCCGGACGAACTTGGTCAGGTGCCCCATCGTGTAGTACTCGACCGTGTAGTCGACCGTGCCGCTCGCCCCGTCCCCGTTGTGCACGGTGATCAGCCCGGTGCAGGTGCCGCAACCGCCGTTGTGCGGGCCCATGTTCTGGTCCACGGCCAGCGACCACTTCGTCACCGACTTCGCCCAGTTGCGGGTGTAGTCGATGATGTTGTTCATGTCCTCGCGCTGCTGGTTGGCGATCCAGGTGCCGCCGGAGTGCTCGGTGCCGAAGGCGTCCAGCGTGGGGTACTGGTTGTGGACGGTGGTCTGCTTGTTGATGTCACCGCCGTAGCCGTGCCAGGCGATCCCGCCGAAGTTGGGGTGGTTGCGGATCGCCGAGTCGTCGACGCTCGCGGCCGCGTAGGAGTCGTACACGTCCCAGTTCCAGTCGTGCGCGAGGACCTTGGTGGAGAGCCCGGCGGCCTGGAGCTTCGGCAGCAGTTCGCTCTTGAGGAAGTACTGCAGGCCCGAGGCGTTCCAGCTCATCGACGGGTAGCCGGAGCAGCAGGTCGGCTCGTTCTGCGGGGTGACGTAGGAGACCTTCACGCCCTGCGCCTGGTAGGCCTGGAGGTACTTCACGAAGTACGAGGCGTAGGCCCCGTAGTCCTCCGACTTCAGCCAGCCCCCGTTGAGCGAGCCGCTGTCCTTCATCCAGGCCGGAGCCGTCCATGGCGAGGCCATGACAGTCAGAGAGGGGTTCAGCTGGAGCGCCTGCTTGGTGAGCGGGACGACGTCCGCGAGGTCGTGGGAGATGGAGAAGCTGTTGAGGTTCGGGTCGGTCTGCCCGGCGGGTATGTCGTCGTACGTGTACCCGTACCGGGCCAGGTCCGAGGCGCCCATCGGATTGCGCAGGAACGACAGTCCGATGCCGTCCGTCGGCGAGAACAGCTTCTGCATGGTCGCGTTCCGGGTCGCCGCCGACAGCGCCCCGCTGCTGTTCATCAGCCAGGCCGCGGTGTCGGTGAAGGACGCGCCGCCGCCGGTGAAGGTCTGGTAACGGGTGTTCTCGTCGACGGTGATGTTCTCGCCGCTGCCACCGCTGCCGGACTGGAAGGCGAACGGCGTCTGCGCCTGGAGTCCGCGGGTGACATGGCGCCCGCCGGAGTCGTCGGTGGTGGTGAGGTACGCGGTGACCTGCTCGCCGGCCGCGTGCGCGGACGGCGCGACCGCGCCGAGGCCGGCCACGGTGAGCAGCCCGGCCAAGAACAGCCGGACCGTGTGGGGGGTGGTTCTCATGGACACATCGCCCTTCCTGACGGATGTCTTGACGGGGGTGCGAGCCGTTAGTTAACTCACGTCGTGATCTAAGCCATGAGTGAACTGTGAGAGCCCTGAGTGAACCAGAGAGTCGAGGGAAGGTCCATGCCAAGAGCCGCCCTGCTCGTCTCCACCGCCCTACTCGCAGCCCTGATGCCCCTGTCGGCGGCCCGCGCCGCCGACGACCCAGCCCCCACTCCCGTCGACCGCTTCGAAGGCGAGGTCCCCTTCGCCGCCCAGCCCGCCGAGGGCATCTTCACCTGGGGAGGCGACAGCGACGACCCGCCCGCCCTCCAGCTCGCCGACCGCGCCGACGCCCCCGAGGGCACCAAGGTCCTCTCCGGGACGTACAACATCAGCGGCTACGGCGGCTTCACCCACGACTTCGCCGCCACCGAGCCCGCCCACGACTGGTCCGCCCACAAGGGCATCCGCTTCTGGTGGGACGGCCAGGACAACGGCAAGAAGATCAACTTCGAGATCAAGGACGGCGGCGCCAACGGCGAGGCCTCCGAGCTGTGGACGACGTCCTTCACCGACGACTTCTCCGGCTGGAAGCAGGTCGAGATCCCCTTCGGTGACTTCGTCTACCGCACGGACTACCAGCCCGTCGGCGGTATCGACCACGTCCTCGGCCTGACCCAGATGTGGGGCTACGCGCTCACCCTCCCCGTCGGGCTCCAGGGCCATTTCGCCATGGACGACGTGGAGTTGTACGGCAAGGCCGATCAGGCCCTGCGCGCCTCCGTCACCACGGACGCGGCCGTCTACCCGGTCCAGGAGGGCCGTACCGCCTCCGTCAAGGTCTCCCTCGGCACCACCGGCTCCGCCCCCCTCGACGAGCCCGTGACCGTCGCCTACGAGACCGCCACGACCGGCACCGCCGACTCCGGCAAGGACTACACCCCGGTCTCTGGCACCCTCACCTTCCCGGCCGGTACGGTCTCCGGGGCCACGCAGACCATCAAGGTGCGCACGCTCAAGGACCGGTCCGGCGAATCGGCAGAGACCATCCCGCTGAAGCTCACCGTCACCGGCGCCAAGGCCCCCGCCGAGACCCCGCAGGTCGTCATCGACGCGCACGGACTGCCGTATCTGGACAGCAAGTTGCCCGTGAAGGAGCGGGTCACCGACCTCCTCTCCCGGATGTCCCTGGCCGAGAAGGTGGGCCAGATGACCCAGGCCGAGCGCGGTGCCGTGGGCAACGGCGGTGACGTCGCCGCCTACGACCTCGGCTCGCTGCTCTCCGGCGGCGGCTCCACTCCCACGCCCAACACCGCCGCGGCCTGGGCGAAGATGATCGACGGCTTCCAGCTCCGGGCGCAGGCGACGCGGTTCCAGATCCCGCTGATCTACGGCGTGGACGCGGTGCACGGCCACAACAACCTCGCCGGCGCCACGATCATGCCGCACAACATCGGCATCGGCGCGACCCGCGACCCCGGGCTCGCCGAGGACACCGGCGCGGTGACGGCCGCCGAGGTCCGCGCCACCGGCATCCCCTGGGACTTCGCCCCCTGCCTCTGCGTCACCCGTGACGAACGCTGGGGCCGCTCCTACGAGTCCTTCGGCGAGGACCCCGCCCTGGTGAAGTCCATGGAGACGATGATCCAGGGCCTCCAGGGCCGGGCCGACGGACGTGACCTGAAGGACGACGACAAGGTCCTGGCCACCGCCAAGCACTTCGTCGGCGACGGCGGCACCGAGTACGGCTCCTCCACGACCGGGTCGTACACGATCGACCAGGGCGTCACCAAGGTCACCCGGCAGCAGCTGGAGGCGGTCCACCTGGCGCCGTACCAGACCGCGGTCGACCGGGGCATCGGCACGGTCATGCCCTCGTACTCCTCGCTCGACATCCTCGGCGACGGCCAGGGCCCGGTGAAGATGCACGCCCGCGCCGACATGATCAACGGGGTGCTCAAGGGCCGGATGGGCTTCGACGGCTTCGTGATCAGCGACTGGAACGCCATCGACCAGCTCCCCGGCGACTACGCGGCCCACGTCAGCACGTCGGTCAACGCGGGCGTCGACATGATGATGGTCCCGTACAGCTACCAGGACTTCACCAAGACCCTGACCGACGAGGTGAACGCCGGCCGGGTCAGCGAGCAGCGCGTCGACGACGCGGTCTCCCGCATCCTCACCCAGAAGTTCCGGCTGGGCCTGTTCGAGCACCCGTACGCCGACACCTCCGGCGCCTCGAAGATCGGCTCCGCCAAGCACCGGGCGGTGGCCCGGCAGGCGGCCGCCGAGTCGCAGGTCCTGCTGAAGAACTCCGACAGCGTCCTGCCCCTGAAGAAGTCGCAGAAGGTGTACGTCGCCGGGTCCAACGCCGACGACCTCGGCAACCAGACCGGTGGCTGGACCATCACCTGGCAGGGCGCCTCCGGCACCCACACCACGGGCACCACCATCCTGCAGGGCATGAAGAACGCCGGCGGAGACGTCACCTACTCCAAGGACGCCTCGGCGCCGACGAGCGGCTACGACGTGGGTGTGGTCGTCGTCGGCGAGACCCCGTACGCCGAGGGCATCGGAGACGTCGGCAACGGCAACGACCTGGCGCTGACCCCGGCCGACCAGGCCGCCGTGGACAAGGTGTGCGCGGCCATGAAGTGCGCGGTGCTGATCGTCTCCGGGCGCCCGCAGCTGATCGGCGACCGGCTCGGCGAGATCGACGCCCTGGTGGCGTCCTGGCTGCCGGGCACCGAGGGCGACGGCGTGGCCGACGTGCTCTACGGGAAGGAGGCCTTCACCGGCCAGCTCCCGGTCACCTGGCCGAAGTCCGAGGCCCAGCTGCCGATCAACGTGGGCGACGCGTCGTACGACCCGCAGTACCCGTACGGCTGGGGTCTGACGACCCTGAGCAAGCCGTCGAAGGGCGGCGAGGCCACCCTGCGGGCGCTCGGCGTCGCGGCGAAGGCCGCGGAGCGGACGGGCGCCGCCTCGGCCGGCCGGAAACTGGTCACCAAGGCGCGGCTGCTGGTGCAGGCTGAGATCGGACAGTCGATCACGGCAGCCGTCTCGAAGCCCTTCGCCGACGCCGACCACCTGCTGCTGACCGGCGAGTACGCGGCGGCGGTGGAGAAGCTGACGGAGGCGTACGAAGCAGCATAAGAAATGACTGGTTATGGGAGGCTTCGGGTAAATTGCGAAACATGAAGGCCGTGCTACGGACCCGGACCCGAAGCCTCCCAGGCCTGCTGCTGGCCCTGCTGGTGATCGCCCTCACGGCGTTCGCTCCGCAGGCCACGGCGGCCACCGGTGTCTCGACGATCGCCGACGCCCTGCGCAAGAGCCCGGTGTACGTCGACCCGGCGGCCGCCGCCCAGCTGTCCACGGCCGAGGCCGACACCCTGGCCCGGCAGATCAAGGACGCGAACAAACCCCTGTTCATCGCCGTCCTGCCGGCCGACTACCCCACCGCGGACCTCTTCACGAACCTGCGCACCGCCACCGGCATCACCGGCCTGTACGCCGTCCGGCTCGGCGACCGCTTCGACGCCCGCGCCGACTCCTCGGTCCTGCCCCGGACGGCCGTGCAGAACCTGGTCACCAGCGTCCAGGGCGAGAAGGCGAACACCCAGCTGACCGACTTCACGAACCGCGCCCTGACCAACCTCGGCGGCAAGGCACCCGCGTCCTGGGGCGGCGGCAGCGCGGACGGCTCCGGCGTCTCCACCACGGCGCTGATCACGATCGGCGCGGTGGTCGTGGCCGGCGGAGCGGGCGCCTACGCCCTGGTCCGCCGCAACCGCCGGCGCCACCAGGAGGAGCAGCGGGCCGCCCTGGACCGGCTCCGGGTGGTCGTGGACGAGGACATCACCGCCTTCGGCGAGGAACTGGACCGCCTCGACTTCCACCCGGCCGAGCCGGGCGCCGACGACGCCATGCGCGCGGACTACGAGCGCGCGCTGAACGCCTACGACCAGGCGAAGCAGTACATGGCCGACGCCCGGGGACCGGAGGACGTGCGCGGGGTCACCCAGGCCCTGGAGGACGGCCGCTTCTCGCTGGCCCAGCTGGCCGCCCGCCGCGAGGGCCGCCCGCTTCCCGAGCGCCGCCCGCCGTGCTTCTTCGACCCGCGGCACGGCCCCTCGGTCACCGACGCCACCTGGACCCCGGCCGGCGGCTCGCCCCGCGAGGTGCCGGTCTGCGCGGCCGACGCCACCCGGCTGGCCGACGGCCGCGACCCGGCGATCCGCGAGGTCGACACCGACCAGGGCCGCCGCCCCTACTGGGACGCGGGCCCGGCCTACGGTCCCTGGGCGGGCGGCTACTTCGGCGGCGGCATCCTCCCCGGCCTCCTCATCGGCACGGCCCTGGGCGGCTGGATGTCCGCCCCCGCCTACGCGGCCGACTACGGCACCGGTTACGGCGACTTCAACACCGGCGGCTACCAGGGCGGCGACGTGTCGGGCGCGGACTTCGACCCGGGCGACTTCGGGGGCGGGTTCGGGGACGGTGGGGGAGGAGACTTCGGCGGCGGGGGCGGCGACAGCGGCGACTTCGGCGGCGGTTTCTGACGTACGGGGCACGGGCCCGGCACGTGGCGGCGCCGGACCCGTGCCCGTGGCTGTGCTACAAGGCGTACGAGGCGTACGAGGTGTACGAGCCGTGAGTCAGAGCGTGGCCGCCGCCGCGGCGATCGCGGAGGCGAAGGTCGAGACCTCGGAGTAGACACCGGGGGCGTTGGCCCGGGCGCAGCCGATGCCCCAGCTGACTATGCCGACCTGGATCCACGCACCGGCGTTGTCCCTGCGGAACATGGGTCCGCCGGAGTCGCCCTGGCAGGTGTCGACGCCGCCCGCCGCGTAGCCGGCGCAGATCTCGTCGGTCGCGACCAGGCCGCTGTAGCCGCTGTAGGAGCGGCAGGTGGCGTCGCTGACGAACGGCACGGTCGCCTTGAGGAGGTAGCGCTGCTGGGCGCCGCCCTCGGAGGCCGAACCCCAGCCGGCGATGGTGAAGGTGCCGGTGTTGTACGTCGTGGTGGTGGCGATGGGCAGCGTCGCCAGGTTGATGGGCGAGGCGAGCTTGATGAGCGCCCAGTCCTTGCCGTTGCCGTTGTAGCCGGGGGCCCGGTAGACGTAGGTGGACTTGACCTGGACCCGGCCGGTGGTCGACTGGAGGTCCACGACACCGGCGGTGGCCGTGATGCTGGTGTTGGCGCCGGTGCCGCTCACACAGTGCGCGGCGGTGAGCACGATCTGCGGGGTGTAGAGCGCCCCGCCGCAGCCCATGGAGAGCCGGACCATGAACGGGAACTCGCCCTGCGCGGCACGGGTTCCGCCGACGACGGGCTGCGGGGCGGCCTGCGCGGCGGAGACGGGCTGAAGGCTGACGACCGCGAGGACGGCCGCACCGGCGAGGGCGCATCTCCTGAGCGCCTTGAGGAGCTTCTTCACGTGATGCCTTCCGTGGAGGTGGGGAGTATGTGACATGCGCATGCCAAACAAGACATCACGAGGGCCGCCGTAAAGGAAAACCCATGTACTGGCATGAGCTCGTCAAATTCTGTTGCTGGATTATGGGAACGCTGTGAGAGCTCACACAAGGGGTGTGATCCGGCCACACCTACGAGGACGGCGCCCCGGGCATCGCCGGCAACGGCAGACGCCTGCCCGGGATGCAACCCGAGCGCGACCAGCGCCCGCGCGTCGACGAATGCACCGAACCTCCCCCACCAGTGCCCGTCGTCCCCCCTCCCGCACGCGAGTTCCCACCGCACCTCGTCGATCACGAAGGGCATCCGGTCGATCCCACGCTCCCGCAGTCAACCGTGCGCGGCGGCAAGGGGAGTCGGACGCCCCGGCAGGTTCAGGTACGAGGCGACGAGGACCCAGTCGATCTGCTCAGCGGGCGAGGCGCTCGAGGAAGTCGCTCCAGGCGGAGGGAGAGAGGGTGAGCATCGGTCCGGCGGGGGTCTTGGAGTCGCGGACGTGGATGGCGGAAGTGTGTGAGGCGACCTCGACGCAGTTGCCGCCCTCGTTGCTGCTGTAGCTGGACTTGAACCAGGCAAGCGACGCTGCGGTGTTCATGACTCTCCTAGCAGTCCATTCAAGTAGCGCACGCTCTCCTCGGGCGAGAGGGCCTGCGACCGCAGCATTCCATACTTGTGGTGATAGTCGCTGACCTCGTCGGGATCGTCGACGAGAAAGCTCGCTCGCTGTACCTCCAGGTAGACGAGGTAGTTGTGCTCGGGTGTCTCCAGTAGTGTCATGGGGCCCGCGAGCCCCGCATGCGGCATGCGGTTCATGGGCATGATCTGCACGCTCATGTGGATGGGTTCGGTGTACTCCAGGATCTGGCGGACCTGTGCCCGCATCACTTCACGGTTGCCGACCTCTCGCCTGAGGATGCTCTCCTCCAGGATGAAGTGCCCCACGGGCGGGCGGTCCCGCTGCCAGATCAACTGCCTTTCCATTCGGGCGTTGACCCATTGCTCGGCCGTCTCGGTCCCGAGCGCGGGATAGCGGGAGTCAAAGGTGGCGCGGCAGTATTCCCTGGTCTGGAGCAGTCCAGGCACCAGCTGGATCTCGTACGACAGAACTCCCAGCGCTTCCTGCTCGTGATCAATGAGCCCCTGCGCGAACTGGACGATCCGCTCCCGCACCGGCATCTTCGCCACCAGCACGCCCAACGCCCCGCCCGTTCCCAGCAGTTCGTCGAACTGCTCCGCCCGATCCGGCTGAAGGGCAAGCCGCCCCTGCTCGACCGAGCCCACCGTGTCGACATGCAGGTTGGCGAGTTCGGCGAACTGCTCCTGTGTGAGCCGGGCCTGTTTCCGGTAGTGGGCGACGAGCGCTCCGACCGCGTGCCACGAACCGACCTTCTTGGGCTTCCTCGCCACGTGCATGCGTGTCCCTTTCCCCCGTGCCCGCCCGAACCGCTCGTAGTGGACTCGTAGAAGTCAGAACTACGACTTCACTCACTGATCCATGGTAATCACTCACAGTGACACTCGCCTCATGAACCCCGAACCTCAACACCCCCACATCCGCGAGGCGTTCTACCGCCGGGACCGCAGATCCGTCGGCGTGGCCCGCGACTTCACGCGCACGGTCCTGGCCGACTGGGAGGTCGGCCCGCGCGCGGACGACGTACTGCTCTGCGTGAGCGAACTGACCACCAACGCCGTGCTCCACGGCGTACCCCCGGGCCGCGGCTTCCGCCTCCGGCTGACCCTGCACCCCGACGGAGTCCTCCGCACCGAGGTCCACGACAGCGGCCCGGGCGAACTCCGCTACGGCGACATGTCACCGGACTCGGAACACGGCCGGGGCCTGCTGCTGGTCAGCCTGCTCGCGGACAAGTGGGGGGTGGGGGAGCGGGAGCCGGGGAAGGTGGTGTGGTGCGAGTTCGCGGTGCGGGAGTGACTACATCTGAGCGTTCCGACGAGCCTTGGCGGCCTTTTCGGGGACCTGGGCCCGCTCGTATGCCTCGGCGCTGGCGGTCCAGGCCGCTTGCGCGTCGAGGGCTTTGCCTTGCCGTTCATGAAGACGTGCGATGTTCCAGCGGACTCTGCCCACGTCGTACCACTCACCGAGCCGGCAGATGGTGGTGCTCCGCCTTTCCCACCGCAGGTCCGTGGAACGTGGCCTTCTGAAAGTCGATGTGATCGTGACTGTCCATCGGATTCCCCGCAGCTCTCTGCCCCCTTGAGTACTGCTCATCTTGGACCACGGCATCTGACGACCTCGGTGGAAAGCGAGTGGCTGACCGGCCGTCTCTGTCCGGTGAGTGACCGCTCCCGCCCGCTCTCGTCAAGGGAAACGTACTTCCGGGAAACGTGCTTCCCGAAACCACTTCGCGGCTCCGGAGACTTTCGGGGGCATGCCGATCGATGTCTCGTACGGGACCGTCCCGGACCAGGCGGAGCGCACCGGACACGAGATCGACGTGGTTGTCCGAGGTGCTGTGGGCCAGGACAGCGGAGTCCTGCTCTCCCTGGGAGAGGCCAAGTGGGATCAGGTCATGGGCCTGGGGCACCTGGAGCGGCTGCGTCACGTCACCGCGCTGCTGGCCGGGCGTGGTGTGGACATCTCCGCCGTCCGGCTCGCCTGCTACAGCGGAGCCGGGTTCACCGACGACCTCCGGGCCGTGGGTGAACGGGGCGAGGTGGTGCTGGTCGACCTGGCGCGTCTCTACGAAGGTGAGTGAGCCAGGTCACCGGCCTAGACTTGAGGCCCGGGAGGGGCCCCACTCCAGGAGGACGCGATGGTGCGGCAGACGAGGCTGGCCGGGGAGTCCGGGGAGTATCTCGGTGCCCGCGAGGAGCTGCGGCTGGCCGAGATCGAGCTGATGCGGCGCCGGGAGGAGGTCGCGGCGCTGCGCCGGGCGCTCCCGCAGGGGCCGGCCGTCGACGACTACGTCTTCCTCGAAGGGCCCGGCGACCTCGGCGCCGGTGACACCCCGGTCCGTGAGGTCGCGTTGAGCGAGCTGTTCACCGCTCCCGAACGCCCGCTGATCGTCTATCACTTCATGTACGGCAAGCTCCAGACCAGCCCCTGCCCGATGTGCAGGATGTGGATCGACGGCTACAACGGCATCGCCCACCACGTCGCCCGGAACGCGGACTTCGTCATCGCAGCGGCCGCCGACCCGCCCACCCTTCGTCGGTACGCCCGCGATCGCGGCTGGCATCGGCTGCGGCTGCTCAGCTGTGGTGACAGCACGTTCAAGTACGACCTGGGCAGTGAGGACGAGGACGGCGCCCAGGACTCCACGGTCTCCGTCTTCACCCGCGACGGCGACGGCACGGTCCGGCACACCTACTCCGCCCATCCGCGCATGGCCGGCGACATCCAGGAGCGCGGCATCGACCTGCTGACACCCGTCTGGCACCTCCTCGACCTCACCCCGCGAGGGCGCGGCGACTGGTACCCGACCACCGACTACTAGGGCCCAGGACACACGCAGGAGTCCGGAGACGGCCGAGCGCCCGCCCTCAGGGGAGTCGAGGGCGGGCGCTCAGCGGGCGTGATCGGGGCCGGCGGTCCGGCGCCGTGGGCTCACGCGTTCTTGATCGCGGAGATGTCGAAGTTCAGCTTGATCTTGTCGGAGACGAGCACGCCACCGGTCTCCAGCGCCGCGTTCCAGGTCACGCCCCAGTCGGAGCGCTTGATCTCGGCCTTGCCCTCGAAACCGACGCGCTCGTTGCCGAACGGGTCCTTGGCAGCGCCGTTGAACTCCAGGTCGATGGTGACCGGCTTGGTGACACCGAGGATCGTGAGGTCGCCGGTGATGCGGTAGTCGTCGCCGCCGAGGGCCTCCGCCTTGGTGGAACGGAAGGCCATCGTCGGGAACTCGTCCGTCTTGAAGAAGTCCGCCGACTTCAGGTGACCGTCACGGTCCGGGCTGCCCGTGGTGATGCTCTCCATCTTGATGTCGAGGGAGGCGGTGGACTTCGCCGGGTCCGCGCCGTCCAGGTGCAGCGAGCCCTCGAACTCCTGGAAGCTGCCCTTGACGTTGGTGACCATCGCGTGCCGGGCCACGAAGCCGAGCGTGGTGTGCGCCGGGTCGATCGTGTAGTCGCCGGTCAGCGTGGCCGTGTCGGCACCGGGGACGGTGGCGGCGGTGGTGTCGTCGTTCTTGCGGCCGAAGATGCCCATGACGTGCTCCTTGTGGGGACGGGTCGCGGCCTGGGAGCGGTGGCTGCCGAAGGCGCGGACCGTTGATGTTTAACGTTCAACGAACTCAACGGCGCCCACCGTAGCCCTATTCCGTACAACCTTCAACATCATCCGTTCCTGTGTCGCGCTTATTACGCAGCGTAACGTCGTGTGTGCCGGACCGCGACGTGACGGGAGGGTGTGGCGAGAGTGCGGGTTAGGCTCGGTGGTGAGCGGGTCACGCTGCGGACGAAGCGGCCGACGGACCCGCCGTCCGGGGGCCCCTTCACTCCGGGGGTGGTATGGGCCACCGGCGAATGTGAGGCGCGTCTCAGGCGTCGCCTTTGTGGCACCCCTACAACGCCACAGCCCTCTGAGCAGTCGGAACGGCTGCATGTCGTTCTGGTTCTGTTCACTGGTTCCAGGAAAACGGGTCGGAGACTGTACGGAGTCGACGTCTCGTAATCCTTGGTGTCCTTCGTAAGGTCGCTACATGACCGTTTTGGAAGAGACGACGGGTGAGCCCACCGGTGAGCCGACGGACGCACGCGGGCGGGTCGCCGAGCTGCACGAGATCCGTGCGGTGGCCGTGGCGGGGCCCAGCGAGAAGGCGACCGAGGCGCAGCATGCCAAGGGCAAGCTGACGGCCCGGGAGCGTATCGAGCTGCTCCTGGACCCGGACTCCTTCCAGGAGGTCG